>JAFYNR010000003.1 GCA_017548045.1 Clostridia bacterium
ACAAACCGGGAAACTCTCCTGAAAGCACGAAAAGACCCCGAAAGCTACAGGGATCTTATCGTCAGAGTAGGCGGATATTCGGATTATTTCTGTAATCTGGAAGACAGACTTAAGGATGCCGTCATTGCAAGAACGTTGTTTGAAGTGTAAACGGCAAACCGTTCTGCTGTCTCAGCGGTAAAATATGTTTTTATTTTGACACCTTAACATCAGTCCCGTGAGAAGCGAATAATGAACACCATCGTGATATTTCGTCATTGGTCGCACTTTCACGGGCAAAGTCGGAAGCTTTTCCGATTTTTCTTGATTTTTCTGTACCGAGAGCGTGATACGGCATAATTTCCGCATACCTGTATAACGCTTTGTGTTTGTTCAGGAATGAAGAAAGCAACGCAATATCCTCATTGCTGTCGTTGCAACCGGGAATCAGAGGCAGTCTGATAATTGTATCCGCACCTCTTTCCATAAGATAATTGAGATTTGAAATAATATGTGCATTGTCCGATCCCGTAAGCCTGCGGTGGCGTACGGGGTCAATGCATTTTACGTCATAAAGAAAGGTTGTGCCGAGATCAGCGGCTTTTTTGTAGAATTCACGAGAACCTGCACCGCAGGTTTCAATTGCGAAAGAGATTTCTGCATCTTTTGCAAGCGAAAGAAGTTCCAGAGTAAAATCGGGTTGATATGACGGTTCGCCGCCTGTAACGGTGATTCCGCCGCCTGAATTGTCATAGAATATTTTGTCTTTCAGAACTTCGGTCATAATTTCGGATGCAGACATTTCTTTGCCGATTAATTCATTAGCTCCGTTCAGGCAAAGCTTTGTGCATTCACCGCAATTCAGGCACTTATTGCGGTCAAGCTCGATAGAGTCGGCTTCTACGGAACGGGCAGGACAAACAGAAAGACACCTGCCGCATAACGTGCATTTATCTTTATTAAACGAAAGTACGGATGATTTCTCAACGCTTTCGGGATTATGGCACCAGATACATCTGAGAGGACAGCCTTTCAGAAAAACACAGGTTCGGATACCGTCACCATCGTGTATGCAGAATTTTTGTATGTTAAATACAGTTCCGTTCATTTCAAACTCACCAGCCTCGAAAGTCATTATATCACTCAAACAAGCAAAAATGCAACAGTTAAAACCGTCTTTTAAGCTATCCTCACAAAAACACAGAACCGCCTCCTTCCGATGCTTACATCAGCATCGATTGAGGTGGTTTTTCTGATTCCCTTGTTGTAACGGTATGTGCATTTTCGGAAAGTGCAGGTTTTTTTACAACATATGGAAATGCAGATTAACGTAATGTTTGCAGGTTGATTTATTCGGGATGAGTGTGTTATAATTTGTTTGGTTGAAATTGTAGGATGGGATGCCTGCATCCTGCCGTTGATTTTCAACGATTTTGCGGCGGCTTGCGGGCAAGCCGCCCTACATTATGATTAATGTTTGATAAAGTATATTCCGATTCGCAAAATCAAATCAATCGAAGTTATAAAGCAAAAACTGATCGAAGAGGTGATTTTGTTGGAGAAAAGCCGAAATTTCACACCTATCCTTACAGGTGCATGGGGCAACTGCCATATTCAAGGGATAGCTGTTGACCGAAAAAAAGGATATATTTATTACTCTTTCACAACAAAGCTGATAAAAGCGACGCTTGACGGCAAAATAATCGGCACTCTTGACGGCCTTGCAGGTCATCTCGGTTGCATTGCATTCAATGAAAGCGACGGCTGTGTTTACGGCTCGCTTGAATACAAAAACGATATAATCGGCAGAGATATACTGAACGCCATCGGTTCTGAGCGTACCTTTGACGATGCGTTTTACATTGCAAGATTTGATGTTGATAAAATCACAAAGCCCGATATGAATGCAGACAGCAGCGGCATAATGACTGCAGTATATCTGCCCGAAGTTGTCAGCGATTACAAATGGACGGATTTTAACGGCATTAATCACAAATACGGGTGCAGCGGTATTGACGGAATAACCTTTGCTCCGCTTCCGGGTAAACCGCCCGATGACGGTATGTATCTTTATGTCGCTTACGGAATTTACAATGATGTAAAACGAAACGATAACGATTATCAGGTTATCCTCTGCTATGATATGTCGGAGTGGAAAGCATACTCTCTCCCCCTTTCGCAGAATAATATGCATAAATCCGGCTTCGAAAAACCCCTTCATAAATTTTTTGTTTATACGGGAAACACGGAATGGGGCGTTCAGAATCTTGAATATGACAAATATACGAACTCAATGTTTATGGCCGTATATGAGGGATTCAAAGAGATTTTTCCGAATTACACTCTGTTCTGCGTTGATATGTCGATCCCGCCGAAAAAAGAAATGCTGAACGGAACAAATGAAAAAGCAGAAATGCTCACACTTTCCGAAAAAGGATTATGCGACAAAAAAACAGGAATACACGGCTGGTATTTTCCGCTCGGAAGCACAGGACTGTTTTCTTTCGGAAACGGAGAATGGCTTATCTGCAGACATTTCAGAACAGATGAAGGTCAATGCGGAGAAATTGCACACTATGAATGGGACGAAAAAACTCCGTTTGTTAAATCATAAAAATCTGTATTTTTCTGCTCGGTAACAGCCATCGGTAAAACCGATTTTATGAGTGGAGCGGTGAAACAAAAATTTGAAACAGGAGATTTTTGTATGGACAAGTATTTAAAGTATGACCCTGCGATTTTTGCGGTTGGCAAATATTATCAGATTATGGTGCCGTGCAAAAAAAATTGTTTTTTCTTTGTTAAGGTTGGCGATAAATGTTATTATGACGAGTCAAACGGCATTATGTGTTCAAGAAATAAAATTCACAAGGTTGAAGTGCCTGCAGATGAACTTGACAAGGCAAAAGAATATACCGTTTGTATTCGCCCCATAATCATAAGAAAAGCGTATTTTTCGAAAACAAAAAACGTGCTTGAAAAAACATATAAATTTCATCCTGTTCCCGAAAAAAACATCAGAGCATATCATATTGCAGATGCTCACAACAATGTGGAAGAACCGATAAAAGCCGCTGAAGCTTTCGGTGATATAGACTTTTTGATTTTGAACGGTGATGTTATTGAGGATAGCAGTAAACCGTCAAATTTTATGAACATATATAAAATTTGCTCCGGATTGACAAAGGGTGAAAAACCATCCGTTTTTTCAAGAGGCAACCACGATTTAAGAGGTAATTTTGCTGAGAAATTTGCAGACTATACGCCCACCTGTCTTGGCAACACTTATTACAGCTTTCGGCTCGGTAACATCTGGGGAATTCTGCTTGACTGCGGCGAAGACAAAAACGACGATCACCCTGAATACGGCCACACTGTTGCCTGCCACGTTTTCAGAGAGCGTCAGATCGGTTTCCTTAAAAAGATAATCGAAGAAAAAGAAAATGAATATGAAGCAGAGGGAGTTAAACACAAAATTGTTATTTCCCACAACGCTTTTGTTCACAGATATCATCCCCCGTTCGACATTGAGCAGGATATTTTCGCTGAATGGTCAAAGCTTCTCAGAGAAAACGTGAAGCCTGAAATTATGATTTGCGGTCACGCACACGAGCTTAATATTTATTATCCCGAAAACAGCAAATGGAACACCAACGGCAGCATTTGCCCCGTTGTAATCGGCAGCACAATCAAAAAGAAAAAGCCTGTTTATTTTGCAGGCTGCGGATATATTTTTAATGATAAAAATATTCAAATTGTTTTCACGGACAGCAAAGGCATGATATTAAGGAATGAAAGATTGCAGCTTGGCAACCCGACGAATTCCGATTTGTTGACAGACATCATATAAACGGCAAGCCGCTTCATCAATGCAACGCATCGGTGAAGCGGCTTGTTTAATTATACAGTTACACATTCGAAAATGTTCTTTCGATGACATTATCCTGAAGCTCGGCATCGAGATTCACGAAATAATCGCTGTAGCCTCCCACACGGACAATAAGATTGCGGTAGTTCTCGGGATGCTCTTTTGCATCAAGAAGATCTTCGGGTGAAACAACTGTAACGGTATACTGCTGTCCGCCGCCTGCAAAGTATGCCTTTGCAAGTGCAACAAAAGAGGCTTTACCCTTCTCACCGTCAAACAGTTTCTTATCAAACTTATTCTGAAAAACAAATCCGCTGCAGGCATCGGTATGGTTGAATCTTAAAACGGATTTGATTTGCGCTGTCGGCCCGTTTGTGTCGCGCCCGGGGGTTGCGGCAATGCTGTCTGCAAGAAGCGGCTCTCCTTTCAGCTTTCCGTTGGGCAGTGCCGCCGTCTGACTGCCGTAGCTTGCCGCACGATTGAAGGTACTGCAGCCGCCGGTAAACACTCCGCCTCTGTATGTGTTGTTACGCTTGAGAACGGTAAAGAAACGGTTAAGTGCTCTTGCGGTTATTATGTCAACGCTTTCAATATCATTGCCGAATTTTTCACAATTCTTGAAATCGCAGTGAAGCTGTTCGTATCCCTCGAAGTTAGCATTGAGTGCAGCTATCAGCTCCGACATCGTATATTTCTTTTCGTCAAAAACAAGTTTTTTAACAGCATAAAGACTGTCGCCCGTGTCAGCGATACCTTCAGCCAAAATCTGTCCGTGATTGTAAATCGGACCGCCGTTTCTGTAATCACGACCGTTTTCAAGGCATCCCTCGATAAGACAAGAACGGAGAGGATGGGGTTCAAACACACCGCGAAGATGCTGATACGAGTTTGCGCTGCTGCAAGAATTATAGGTTACGAACTCAAGCTGCTCCATAAAAGCGCGCTCAAATCTTTCGTAAGTTTCAAAATCTGTCGGGTCGCCTGTTCTGATTGAAATTAATTCACCCGTCATTGCATCAACACCGTTGTGCAAAGCAAATTCAAGGCATTTGGCAAAAATAACCTCACCGTCTTCAAGACCCATATGACTCTTGCCGAAAATATCAATCTGGTTACAGCCATTCATACAGTAATCGTGGCTGTCCTCAGGAGGAATACCTATCTTTTCAAGTGCGGTACACACAACATCATCATTGTAAAGTGCAGGAAGCCCCGTTCCGATTGCAAGGGTGTCGGCAATTTCGCTCCAGAGCTTATGAGGAGTGTTTTTGTGAACACGGCAGGTCAGGTTGGGAGTATTGTAACCTTTTTTTCTCACCATAGCGAGAATATCATATGTAAGACCGTTGCTTTCGTCATTAAATTTTTCATCACTTCCCGAAATGCAGAGATTCCACGAACGGTGTTCGTAAAAATAATCCCACAGCCTGTCAAGCAGGTCGGTTATTTCTTCCTTATTCTCGGTTTTCAAGTATGACGGATACATATATTGGTCAAATCTGCCGGGCGAATCGCTGCCGTCAAGGGCAAAGATGAGCATAAAAGAGCACATTGCCGAAGTGAAATCGTAAGCGGGCTTTTTCGGAACCGTTTCAAATGCTTTTGCCATACGCATAAGAAATGCCTTGTCGTCATCGTTTTCACAGCTTTCAGCCTTTTCAACAGCGGCTAAACGATATCTTTCACCGACAATGTCAATTGCATCGAGTGCACAGGAGCACGAACGGTAAAACCAAGCTTCGTCGGGATATTTATCGCGGTTTTCGGCAATAATTGAACGGATATGGTCTGTTCCGAAATTGATTATTCTGCCGTAATCCGGGTTGGAATGACCTCCCCAACCGCCTCCCCATTCAGCACCTGAACGATTAAGATTGTCGGTAACTCCGCAATTAAGCAGTTTTGCTTTGCTTCGGAACATATTTATCTCTTCAACATATCGGTGAAGCGTTTCTTTATGTTCAGGGAATTCATCGGCAAGCCTCATAATATTATCGGTATTAAACCAAAGCCCCTCTGAAGGGCTGTATCCCGAACTGCCGTATTTTGTTTCAAATGCCGTTTCGGGAAGCAGACGACGGGAAAATCTAAGCTCAATATTCTTTGCGGCATAAAGCAGGGCAAGACCCACTCTCTCGCCGTGTTCAAGTGTTTCATCAAGAAAATACCCGTAAAGGAACGGGTCGATTTTTACTATATCTTTCATAAAGAGACCTCTTTTATCCTGATACTTTGATATCTGTGCCGTGTAAAGGGATAACCAACGGGAATACGGTTCCGACATTCATCTGACTCTTAATTCATTATATCACTCGGATAAGCAAAAAAGCAACAGTAAACCTGTCGCTTAATAAAAACCGCAATGATTATTTATTGGTATTTGAAGTTGTTTTTTGCAATATTTGTGATATAATTAGCACATTAGTTAAAAAAAAGAGGAAAACGTATGTCTGAACAAAAATCAAATATGGTCACTGACCTGACAAACGGCAGTGTCACCGGGCTGCTGCTTAAATTCGCATTCCCGTTATTCATTTCAAACGCACTTCAGGCCATATATAACATCGTTGATATGATCGTTGTTGGGCAGTATATCGGAGGCGACGGTATGTCAGCCGTTTCTATCGGAGGCGACGTTCTGCATCTGCTGACCTTCGTAGCAATGGGCTTTTCATCCGCAGGTCAGGTGCTCATTTCACAGGACGTTGGTGCAAAACGTACCGATGCCGTCCGAAAGACAATAGGCACCATGTTCACCTTCCTGCTGGGTATATCGGTTGTTATTTCCGTGGTTTGTTATTTCATCCGCAGCTCAATGCTTGATTTGCTCAACACTCCGGTTGAGTCCTACGCTTATACAATGGACTATACCGTTACCTGCATTTTCGGTCTGTTCTTCATTTACGGATATAACATCATAAGCGCAATTCTTCGCGGTATGGGTGACAGCCGTCGACCATTCGTATTCATTGCCATTGCCGCAGTAGTCAATATGGTACTCGACCTGTGGTTTGTAGCAGGGCTGAATATGGAGGTTTTCGGTGCGGCATTGGCAACGGTAATTTCACAGGGATTAAGTTTTATCATTGCGTTAACGTATCTGAACATAAACAAAGAAAGCTTCGGTTTTGATTTCAAGCCTGCCTCTTTCAGAATAGACCATCAGGCATTCAGAAAGCTTGGTTGCCCTCGGTGTGCCTATGGCAATACAATCTGCGGCAATTAACCTTTCAAAAATCGTTCTTACGTCGTGGATTAATCTTTACGGTGTTGTTTTCTCGGCACTATCGGGGCTTTACAACAAAATCAATATGATGATCGGCATTGTTTCTCAGTCATTCACCACCGCAGGCAGCACTATGGTAGGTCAGAATCTCGGTGCAAAAAAATATGACCGTATACCTAAAATTCTGAAGGTGGTTTTATACTGCAGTATTCTTATTTCAACAGTTCTTGCCGCAGCACTGTTTTTCTTCTCCGAGTCCATCTTCAGAATGTTCACCGGTGATGAGGAAGTGCTTGCCGTGGCGTCCATAGTTGTTCTTCCCGCAATTCTCAATATATACGGTTCCGCCACCCGTTCCGTAAGTTTTTCGCTTATGAACGGCTCAGGCAATGCCAAACTGAATTTTGCCGTTGCTGTCATTGATGGTATGATAAGCCGTATAGGCATCTCCGCTCTGCTTGGCTTTGCAGTCGGAATGGGCTGTCAGGGTTTCTGGTACGGCGATGCGTTGGCAGGCTTTATGCCTATGGTTATCGGCATCATCTTCTTTTTATCGGGAAGGTGGAAAAGGACGAAGTCAACGATAAAAACACAATAATCCGAAAATTTATATCGAAAAGGAAGTGTGCAATATGAGTCTCAGTATGCTGCACTGTGAGGGTAAAAAAATTATCAATGCGGAAGGGAAGCAAGTGTTTTTGCGCGGAACAAATCTGGGCGGATGGCTGCTCGATGAATTATGGCAGGGCTTCTTCAAAGGCGGAGAAGCACAATGGGATATCGTTACAACACTTGAAAATCGTTTCGGCAAAGAAGAAGCTGACCGACTCATTAAAATCCGCGAGGATAACTATATCACCGACTACGACCTCGACTATCTTCAGTCGCTGGGGTTTACCTGTTTGCGCGTACCGTTCTGGTACCGTAATTTCCAGACGGATGATTCAGGCACCTGGAAACGCAAGGAAAACGGCGAAATTGATTTTTCACGTCTTGACCGAATTGTTGAGGAATGCGAAAAAAGAGGAATGTACGTTATTCTCGATATGCACGGTGTACCCGGTCATCAGAGCATTGCTCACCACTGCTGCCGCGTTAATCACTGCAGACTTTATGACGAAACCGAAGAAGGTGCCTTTTTCCGTTCGCTTGCCTGTGATTTATGGAGCGAAATCGCCGCTCATTTTGCAGGTAACGGCACGGTTGCCGCCTACGACCTGATGAATGAGCCGATGTGCGATTATGAAGGCGAGGACAAGGTTAACAGTAAATATCACGACGTTTATTCCATGCTTTACGATGCGGTCAGAGCAAAAGATCCCGAGCACATCATAACTCTCGAGGCCATCTGGACTCCCGACGATATACCCCACCCCTCAGAACGCGGGTGGGAAAACGTGATGTATCAGTATCACCTCTATGACGATTCAAATGAGAGTTTTAAAGAAGTTATTCTGCACCACGAAAGCAAAAACTTCAACGTACCTGTGCTTGCAGGTGAATTTTCACCCTGCCGCGGAACCGCAACCTGGGAATACATACTTAAGCTTTTCAACGAGCATTCAGTTAACTGGCAGACGTGGACTTATAAAGGCCATTGTGCCGAAGGAAAAACGAGCGAATGGTTTATGATGGGCTCGGATGACCCTGATAACGTTGTTGATATTAATAACGATACAGCCGAGGAAATCGAGCGCAAATGGTCATCGATAAGAACGGAAATCTGCTGTAAGCCTATGAACGACCATTCGTTGCTTTCGGAATATGCAAAAGCATAAATCATCAAGGTGAAAATAATATGAATTGCAATATTGTAAAATATTTTCTCGGCATTGACGGCGGAGGAACAAAAACCGAATTTCTGCTTACTGACACATCGGGGAAAGAAATCGCAAGGTTGTTTTCGGGTGCCTCAAACCCCGTAAGTACAGGTATTGAAAATACACTCCTCACCCTTAATAGCGGAATCAAGCAGATATGCAATAAAATTGATTTTTCGGAAATATCTGTTTTCGCAGGCATTGCAGGTGCAAAAGCCCAAGAAAATCAGAAGCGAATCAACAGCCTTCTTTCCGGATTCGGCTTTGCTTCGTACGGCTGCGGAAGCGATATTGAAATTGCACTTGAAGCCGCACTGAAGGGTGAAGACGGCACTGCAGTGATAATGGGAACGGGAATTGTTGCCTACACACAATCGGATGAAAAGTTTTACCGTACAGGCGGCCGCGGTTACCTGATTGATAAAGGCGGAAGCGGCTTTCATCTCGGCTCGGATGCACTCAACTCCGCATTTGAATTTATTGACGGCAGAGGCGGAAGCGAAACGATTCTCAAGCTGGTTGAAAACAAGCTCGGTAAAAGCCTTGAAGAATCGGTTGCGGAAATATACGGCGGCGGCGCATCATACATCGCCTCTTTTGCTCCCGTAGTTTTCGAAGCATACAGTCTCGGCGATACATCAGCTTCGGATATCATTGACCGAAACGCATATGAAGCGGCAAAAATCATTAACGCCGCAATAAAGAATTCAAACGGAAAAATCGTTATCTGCGGCGGATTATGCAGTCAAAAAGAAATACTCCTTCCTTTTCTGATGAAATACACAAAAGACGATGCCTTACCCACGTTTCTTGATGAGCCCGTTGTAAACGGTGCAATATTGCTTGCAAGGAGAGCCGAAAAATGTTAAAAACCGAAATGAGGAATCCCGATACGTACGGCATTGACAAAATGTCAACCGTCGAAATGCTCGGAATAATTAATAAAGAAAACGCCAAGGTTACCGCTGCGGTTGAGGCCGCTTTGCCCGATATTGCCGAGGTCTGCGATGCGGTTGCTGATGCAATAAAATCGGGCGGCAGAATATTCTGTATGGGAAGCGGTACCTCGGGCAGACTGGCAGTATGTGACGCGGCTGAATGTCCGCCCACCTTCGGAGTACCTTATGACCTTTTCAACGGAATCATTGCAGGCGGTGAAAAATGTATGTTCAAAGCCGCTGAAAATGCAGAGGATAATCCCGTTGCAGGCATCGAAGATTTGAAAAGCAGAGATTTCTGCAATAAAGATATATTAATCGGAATTTCCGCTTCGGGTTCCGCCGCCTACGTTATATCGGCAACAGAATATGCAAAAAGCACAGGCGCAAAAGCATTCTCGATCACAAACAACCCCGATTCCGAGCTGGGCAGGATTGCAGATATCGACATCTGTGCCGATACGGGTCCGGAGGTTATCACCGGCTCAACCCGTATGAAAGCGGGAACGGCACAGAAGATTATTCTTAATATGATTTCAACCTCGTCTATGGTAAAATGCGGCTGTGTTTATGAAAATATGATGATTAATCTCAGACCCACCAACAAGAAGCTCCGCAGAAGAATGATTGGTATTGTTACCGAAATTCTCGGATGTACGCAGGATGAGGCAGAGAGAATCCTTGAGAATAATGATTGGAGCATTCGATCTGCTGTTGAAAAGAGAATATAAATGTAAAACCGACAAACCTCCGCTGAGATTTGTCGGTCTTTTTTATCTGAGTTTCAGCCCGTAAACGGCACAGTTTTTCGTTTCTTCAAGCAAGGTGAAACCGTATTTGTCATAAAATCCCCTGCCCTTTTCGTTCTTAATCCAGGTGGTAAGCATAATTCCTTCAACACCTTTTTGTCGGAGATGTTCAAGAAGCGCATCCGTCATTTTGTGACCCAGACCCATACGCTGATATTCGGGAAGAACGTCAATATGAAGATGTGCGGGATATTCTTCTTTGTATTTTTCGTGCGGAACAATGGAATTCAAAGCAGATTTTCTGCGTCTGAATTCCCATTTGTATATTTTCGGATAGTATTCTTCAATAAATCTTTTTTTGAAAACATCAAAATCTTCCGTGCAGATAACGTAACCGATTGCTTTGTCGTTTTCATCGGCTGCCACAAAACAGTTTTCGGGCTCTTTCTCTATGTAATAATCGCAGTAAACCGCAAGCCCGAAATTTATTCCTCTCTTTGAGCTTTTGCACGGACCTTCACTGTTAAGGCACACGAAACGCACGTTTTCTTTATCTTTTGCCTGATACGGTCTTACCTTCATTCAAACAACCCCTTTTCCGATAAAAGTTTATCATTAAAACGCACAAAAATCAAGGCATAATATGTACCGATTTGATAATTGTATTTCGGAATAAATTGTTGTATCATTGTTAGTAAGGAGGGTTTAATTATGAGTAACAGATTAAATCCGTCAACTGCTTTTGAAAAGCTTTTCGGAAACATTGCCGATGACTTTAATATTGACATTGTCTATGAAAATTCACAGCTGATAACGTACTGTGAAAAAACGCACAGGGTTACCGATGAGAAATATATTCTTTCTGTTTCGGGCAAAGAAATAAAAATTCGTTGCTCGTGCGAAAAAGGTGCATTTTACGCACTCTGCGATTTGGGAAAACGCATTGATGAGGGCACTGTTTCCGACGGAGAATATATATGCTCACCCCGCTTCAGGGTAAGAGGCTGCATTGAGGGCTTTTACGGCACACCCTGGAGTCATGCAAGCCGAAAATCCGTTATGGAAATCACGGCAAAAAACAGAATGAACACTGTTTATTACGCACCGAAGGACGATTTATACCACCGTGAAAGGTGGCGTGAGAATTATCCCGAGGATGAGCTTGCAAGGCTGAAGGAGCTTGTTGACTGTGCCGAAGAATACTACGCAGATTTCTTCTGGTGCATTGCCCCCGGTCTTTCGATGAAATATTCCGATAATACCGAGTTTGATACACTTATGAGTAAGACAAAGCAGCTTTACTCAATCGGAATTCGATGTTTCGGTCTGCTTCTTGATGATATTGACGACGAGCTTGCCTTTGACGAAGACAAAAAGGTTTTCGATGAAACGGTCAATGCACATATTGAGCTTATCAACAGATACTATTCTGCTTTGAAAGAAATCGATTCATCGGTGCGCCTCACCGTTTGTCCTACACTGTACCACGGCAAAGGTAACGAATACTACATTTCAAAGCTCGGCAGAAACATACCCTCACTTGTTTCTCTTTTCTGGACAGGCAGAGATATCTGCTCCCGTGAGCTGACAAGTCCCGAAGCGGTCAGATTCATTGAAAACACATATCACAAGCCCCTTTATTGGGACAATTATCCCGTAAACGACTGTTCGATGTTTAACGAAATGCATATTTCACCGATTATAAACCGCGACACGGATTTATATAAGTATTCGGAGGGCATCATTTCAAACTGTATGGAATATGCGGAGTGCTCAAAAATCCCCTTGATCACGTTCGCCGATTATCTTTGGGACAGCGAAAATTATAATCCGCAGAAATCCTGGGAAGGTGCAATAAAACAGGTTGTCGGAAAAGAAAATGCCGAACACTTTATTGCTTTTGCAGATCACCTGTATACGTCGTGCCTTAAAGATATAAATTCACGGCGTATGTATGCGGTGTTTGATGAAATTGAAGCTGCATATAAATCGGGTGACAGAGAAAAAGCCTTTGTTATTGCAGAGAATTATCTTAAAAAAATGAACAGGTGCAGAGAGTATCTTTGCCGTGATTTACCGCTTTGCCGCGAAATTTCAAAATGGTCGAAAAAGTATTTTGTTATGTGCGATATTCTGAACAAGGTTTTTGAATACGTAAAAACAAAAGATGAAACGGTTTTTGATGAGTTGCTTATGCTTGCCGAAAAATACGAGGCAATGCCTGCAAAGCTTTCAAACGATACGGATATACGTGCAGAGCTTAAAAATCTGCATAAAATAAATTAAAGGAGATATAAAAATGGCAGTAGTTATCAGATGGATTTCAGCGATTATGGCGGTGCTTCTGGGATTACCTACACTTCTCGGTGCAGTTTTCCAAAGCCTTACAAAAACAGGTTATGACGAAAGACCCGTTGCAGAAATCTCAGAAAATTTTCTTGAAGGAAATTCAGAATTCATTGACGAAGCTGTATCGGAATATTGGTCGGCGGGCTACGCACGCAGGGTTCTTACCCCCGAAGATATCGACGAAACAAGATATTTCCTCGGCGGATACCTCAAGTTTCCCGCACAGGAGGCAACAGGTGTTATTGACGATTTGTACGTAAGAGCAGTTGTGCTTGACGATAACAGCGGAAGAGGTGCGGCGGCATTTGCGTGGATTGACGCCGTCGGCTTTATGAATGCCGATATCAAGGATATCCGCGAAAAACTCAGCGATATAACAGGCAACGGCAAGCTGATAAGCATTGACGTCGGCTCAACCCATAACCACAGCGCCGTTGACACTCAGGGTCTGTGGGGAAACATACCCAAAACCGGCAGAAATCAGGAATATATCGATGCGGTCATTCAGAAAACAGCCGATGCTATAAGAGAGGCATACAACAACCGTACCGAAGGCACTCTTTACTATTCTTCAAAAACCTGCCCTGAAATGTTTTACGACGGCAGAGACCCTTATTCAATCGATGAAAAAATACATCTTTTCCGTTTTGTTCCCAATGCAGAGGGTAAAAAAGAAATTTACATAGCCAATTTCGGCGCTCACCCCGTTAATCTGGGTTGGGGCAACACCGAAATTTCAGGCGATTATCCGTATTACGTTGAAAATGAAGTTATAACCGAAAAGAATGCGGATTTCATATTTGTTCAAGGTGCAATCGGCGGTGCAATCCACGCTGATATGGGTACCGATAAAGGAATACCTGCGGAGCTTACCTCGTTTGAAAAAACAAAAGAGTACAGCAAAATTGTTGCAGATATCCTTTACGAGCTTGCCGAAAAAGGCGAAGCTGTTGAACCCATACTCAACGTAAAGCACGCTCAGGTTGATTTTGAAGTCAACAACTTTATTTTCCTTCTTGCTGAGCGCGCCGGTCTTTGCAACGTAAAGGCCTTCAAAGAAGACGGCAAGGTATATCTTACAAGCGAAATCGGCTACGTTGAAATCGGCAAGAACGTAAAAATTGTTGAGGCGCCCGGCGAAGTAATGCCCGAAATTATTTACGGCGGATTTTATTCGGCTGAAGAAGCATATAACGGCACCGAATATCCTTACGAAGGCATTGCAACCCGTTTCGGTGAAAACGATGAAGTTCTTGTTTTCGGTCTTTGCAACGATGCGGTAGGTTACATTGTACCCGATAACGATTATTCTGCTTCAAACGAAGAAGGCCATTATGAAGAAACCGTTTCAACGGGTTCAAAAAGCGCAACCGCATTTTCAAAAGCAGTCTTCACTCTTCTGGAGGAGGTTAATTAAAAATGGAAATACTTCGTTTTCTCCGCCTCCCGGATTTGGTCAGAGGAATTATATCGGGTCTGCTTTCTCTGATAATTCTCTTTATTCCCAATTCAACGTACACAACCGTTGACGAAACGTCGGAATATATGCTTACGGGCGATGAAACGTTTTCTTACAGCGGCGAAAAATGGACCGTCGGTTTTGCAAAAGAGGTTCTTACTCCCGACAACGTTGAGGAAGGAACGTACTACATCGCAGGCTATAACACAAACAATCCCGCGCAGTCGGTTCTTGACGATATGTATGCCAAGGCGGTTTACCTTGACGATAACAGCGGCAGAGGCGGAGTCGTCATCTGTGCAATTGACTGTGTAGGTATAAGCCGCAAGGATATCAACGATATCAGAAGGCTCGTTATTGAAAGCGGTAAAATTCCCAATCTCAAATCAATTAACATATGTGCAACGCATACTCATTCCGCCATTGACACGCAGGGACTTTGGGGTAAAAACTTCCTCTCCGACGGTAAAGACGAGGAATTTATGAACTCTCTTAAAGAAAAGACGGCAAAGGCTATTATTGATGCGTATGCGGCAAGAAAAGACGGCAGCCTTTATTTCGGAACAGCAGAATCAGAAGGGCTTCTGATTGATACAAGAAACCCCGACGACTATGACGCAACGCTGACAAGAATCCGATTTGACCCTTCTGACGGCAGTGACGACACGTTTATAGTTAATTTTGCGTGCCACGCCGAATGTCTCGGAGCAAGAACCACCGTTGTAAGTGCGGATTTCCCTGCTTATATGGAAAAAGAAATTGTCGAACAGACAGGCGGTGCAAACGTTGTTTTCATAAATGGGGCTATCGGAGGACTTATAACCTGCGAAAAGCTTGACGACGTTCTGCGCAATTTTGAGCTTGGTCTTGAATACGTGAAGGAATTCGGCAAGGATGTCGGCGAGGTCGTTATGAGCATAAATAACGAAACTGCCATTGAGCCTGCAATCAACGTAAAAACCGAAGCAATCGAACTGAAATGCGACAATACCGCTTTGACGCTTGTACGTTTTCTCTGTGTTCTCAATAACGACGTCGCAAAGGATGAAGATAACAATATCTTTATTATATCCGAGGTTTCATATATGGAGCTGGGTAACAAACAGATAGGTATTTATATGATACCCGGCGAGCTTTCGCCCGAGCTTGAAAGCGGAAATTTCTTAACTGCGGAAGAATCTGCAAACGGCACGCAGGCAGATTACAAATCTCTTTCGGAAATGTCTCGCTGCAAACATAATTTCGTGATGGGTCTGTGCAATGATGAGCTGGGTTATATCATACCCGAAAACGATTTCTATCTTCACGAATGGTTCCCCTATTTCAACACCACGGTTGATGAAGCAGGCAGAAATCATTATGAGGAAACAAATTCACTCGGTCCCTGTGCGGCAGGAGCAATTCTTGATGCCATGGATGAGCTTACAGGTTCACTCGGTTAAACTGATTTGATTTTGAATAAAACTTTGGGGTTCTGCAAGGTAATCACACTTGCAGAACCCCTTTTCTTATATCTTAAACTTATATTCTTCCGTAAGATCGAGCTGTGTAATAACATCCTCAAAGTTTTCTTTTGCACAGTCAAGCGCACTTGCTTTGTGTGAATCGCTTCCCAGATAGAATTTGCATCCGCATTCCTTGGCAATAAAATAAGGTCTGAGAAAAATCTCTTTTTGCTGTTGCGTCATATTCATCGTTTTTACATTCAGCTCTATACCTGCGCCCTTGTACGAACATTCCTTGAATAAATCATAAAGAGATGAATCCGAAAGAAGCTGCAGCACTTCATCAGTTCTCCCCTTCAGAATATGCCCTGTTGTAAGGTGAGCAATCCCGATTTTCTTAAACGGCAAATCTTTGCTGAGCAAGCTTTCAAACTTATCAAGCCAGTAAAAAGCTGCTTCTTCGGGTGTTAATATTTGTTTTTTCACCGTATTGCCGCTGAGATGAAGATGAGTTGTTGCAACAATAACAAAATCGAACACGTCAAGCCTTTCTTTGCTGACACCGATAACGTTATTGAAATCCATATCGGTTTCACATCCGAAGAGAAATTCAACATTTTCAGAAGACGGCAAAGGCAAAACAGATGACACTGCCTCAAAATTATGCTCATCGCACCATTCCGCTTCGCTTTTTACCCTTTCATCCCAGAAATGATTTGTAAGACAAATTTTTTTGAATCTGTTTTTTTCTGCATAATCAAGAATCGCTTCGGGTGTCTGATTACCGTCGTGACAGCAAAGCGAAACGGTTGAATGAATATGAAAATCGTGATCGGCAATATATCTCATACGAACACCACCCTTGCGTTTTTCTTCTATTATAAATTTAACTGTCAAGCTTGTCAAACAACAAAATGAAATTCAACACCGTTTCACAGGCAGTTTTGCAGCACCTGATTTTTTCCGAAAAAGCACCTTTACGTATTGTAATATGTTACATTTGTGTTATAATTTATCCGAACACCCAAAGAAAGGTTGATAAAAATGTCCGCAACATTGCCAAAAAGAAAAATGTACCGCTATTGCCTTGCAGATATCGCAAAAGGCTTGTTTACAGGTATGATAAGCAACTACCTTCTTTATTTCTTCCAGCCCACCGCTAAAAGCGGTCTTCCCGTTCTTCTGCCTCAGAACAAGCTTCTCGGTTTCATTACGATTATGGCACTTATAACCGCACTGGGCAAAATAGTCGATGCCGTTACCGATCCTCTGGTTGCATCGCTTTCGGATAAGTGCACACATAAAGATGGAAGAAGAATGCCCTTCCTGCGCTATGCCGCACTCCCCTATGCTCTTTCGGTTCTGCTTATATTCTACGCCCCCTTCTCTCAAGGCTCGGTTGCAAATGCGGTTTGGGTCGGCTTCTTTCTGATTACATATTACACTGCCTACACGCTTTTCTTTATTCCGAGAAACGCTCTTGTTCCGGAAATAATCCCCGATGCCAAAGTCAGAGTAGGATATTACGGCATAAGCACAGTGTTCTTTATGGGTTCAAGCTCATTTATGTATGCAGCAACACTGTTTGTTGATATGCTTAAAAACGCAGGTCTTTCCCCTCTCTGGGCATGGCGTACCGTATTCACCTTCTTTGCACTTATCGGCATAATCTGCCTTCTTCTGAGCGCATATGCATTCAATGAAAAGGATTACGTTCTTGAAAACACCAAGCCCAAAGAGTCAATGCTCAAATCGTTTTCTTTGGTTTTTAAAAACAAGAACTTTGTAATTTTCAGCCTCGGTGATTTATTCAGCGGCGTATCGATGGCATTTTTCCAGACCGCAATGCTCTACTATATAACAATGCTTCTGAACGTTCCGGAATCTCAGTCATTCCTTGTTATGCTTGCCGCTATTGCCGTTGCCATCTGTCTTTTCCCGCTTATCATAAAAATCAGCCGCAAATATAACAAAAAAGTTCCTCTCATCATCGCAAGTGTAGTTTTCACTGTTGTTTTCGGTCTTATTTATTTCGGTGACAGAATTGCGGCGCTTGCACCCGGCAACGAGCTTTTTATTGGTCTTGCGATGGGCGTAATAGTTTCATTCCCCTTTGCGGCAATCAACATTCTTCCCCAATCGGTTATTTCGGATATAATTCAGTGTGACTGCCTTGTAAACGGAGTTAACCGTGAAGGAATCTTCTCCGCAGTAAAAACCTTTATAGAAAAAATTGCTTCGGCAATAGCTATGATGGGGGTTTCAAGCATACTTGCAATCGGAGCCGCCTCGGGTGAATCGGTCGGGCTTGAAGGCGTTAAGCTTACGGGTGTATTCGCCGGCATATTCAGCCTGCTTTCACTGTTTATTTTCTTCTTCTACAACGATAAAAAAGTTACCGAAACCATCGAAAAGCACAGAAACAAACAATAATCACGGCAACAAATTTTTTACAGACAAAGCTGCAAAGCGGAATACGAGTGGAAAAACGGCTACCGTACAGAAGGTATGACAGGCGTTGCAAAAGACCTTGCGAAAAAACTTGTCGGTACGGTAGGTGCTTCAATCAAAGCATTTATATTAAGTAAAATCGGTTACGTCGAAGGTGCAGGCTACGGCAATCAGTCAAAAAAACGAATATCTGCTCTTTATGATGTGCACCTTACTGCCCACCGTCACCTGCATATTCGGTCTTATCCCCAAATTCTTCTATGACCTTTCGGGCGAAAAGAAAGAGCGTATGTACCGTGAGCTTGCAGAGAGAAGACGCAGTATAATTACGCAGTTAAACGAGCTTAACGACAATGAATCCGACAAAACGGATCAAGAATAAAAACATAACTTAAGGAGTAAAACTATGGCAAAAATTCTTATCAGCCCCGGCAAATACGTTCAGGGCGCAGGCGAAATGAAAAAGCTTTATGACTATGCAAAGGGTTACGGCAAAAAAGCCCTCGTTCTCATAACCGAATCAGGTTACAAGAGAATCGGCGCAACCGTTGAAAGCAGCTTTGCAGGTCAGGAATTCGAGCTTGTTTTTGACTATTTCAACGGCGAATGCTCAAAGAATGAAATCAACAGACTTATCGGTATTATGGAAGAAAAGGGCTGTGATCTTGTTATCGGTATCGGCGGCGGCAAAATCCTTGACACGTCAAAGGCTGTTGCATATTACTGCAAAACACCCGTTCTTATCTGCCCCACAATAGCATCAACAGATGCACCCTGCAGTGCACTTTCCGTTATTTACACTGATGACGGTGTGTTTGAAGAATATCTTTTCCTCCCTGCAAACCCCAATATGGTTCTTATGGATACTGATATCATTGCCGCTTCACCTGCCCGCCTCACTGTTTCGGGTATGGGCGATGCACTTGCAACCTATTTTGAAGCAAGAGCAGTTACGGCAAAGGATGCAGGCACCTGTGCAGGCGGCAAGGTAACCTGTGCCGCAATGGCACTTGCAAAGCTCTGCTTTGATACGCTTATGGACGAAGGCGTAAAGGCAAAGATTGCTCTTGAAGCCGGTGCTTGCACCGAGGCTGTTGAAAAAGTAATTGAAGCAAACACACTTCTCAGCGGTATCGGCTTTGAAAGCGGCGGTCTTGCAGGCGCACACGCAATTCACAACGGCCTTACGGTTCTCCCCGAATGTCACCATATGTATCACGGTGAAAAGGTTGCTTTCGGTACTCTTACACAGCTTGTTCTCGAAAACGTTGACGGCGACGAGCTTGAAAGAATTATCAGTTTCTGCATTGAACTCGGTCTTCCCGTAACCTTCAAAGAACTTGGTATTACCGATGTTACGGATGAAAAGCTTATGGCAGTTGCAACAGCAGCCTGCGCAGAGGGCGACACTCTTCACAATATGCCTTTCGAAGTAACACCCGAAAAGGTATGCGCCGCACTCAAAGCAGCAGATGCATACGGCAGATACTTCCTCGGTGAATAAAAACTCATAAAATGACAAGAACCGTTTCGCAGTGAAACGGTTCTTTCTTTTATCTATTTTATTTTCCACTTCTGCTGATAAACATTACAAGGCGAACCTTCACTTTCAGCCGCATAAAAAACGGTGACAAGCGTGCCGTCATCAAGTTCAACCGTTGAAGGATATCCCAGATCGTCCGTTGCAAGATTATTGCAAATCGGAATATCCGTCTGCCAGGTTTCGCCGCCGTCCTCACTCACCATAATCATAATACCGTAAGGCGGTTTCCTTCTGCCGTATGCAGAAATCAGCAGACCCGATTTAAGCAGAAGCAAATGCGGCGGTGCTCCGCCTGTTTTATCAAGAAGCATTTCGGGCTCGGACCAGGTTTTTCCTCCATCGTCGGAAACACTCTGAAAAACAGTGAAAAGTATTTCATCGCCTCCGTCAAAAAGCTCTGAATTTTCACCTCTGATATGACATATAAGCCTGCCGTCCGGCAGTTCAACCATATGAGGCTCATTGAGAACAACATTCTTGTCCGACGACGTTATTTTGCCTAAAAGCTCGGTTTCTCCGCTTTCGGTATCAAGCAGACGCACCTCAATGCCTCCGAAAATATTATCAAATCTTGTTCCTGCCCACATAATTTTTCCGTTTCTTAGCTGAATGGGTCCGTGGGGTGACGTTACGGGTGAATGATATATTTTTCCGAAAGTGATTCCGCAGTCATTACTGATTCTGAAAAGGGCTCCCAGATATTTTTCTTCATCCTCGGCAGTTATCGTATCAATATAATTCTGAACGTAAGCATTATCCTTATTGTATCCCCTTTGCATCTGCGCAGAATTATTGAAGGTTGTGAAAATCACACCTTTCTCTCCGAAAGTACATATACCTGCATCCCTGTCATCAAGAGGTGTATCAATAACAGGTGCGGGTAAGGTGTAGGTTTCTCCCCCGTCACTGCTGTATGAGATAACCGATTTGCCGAAAGGACACACGTGCTCAATTCTGAAGCCCGACGCACCTACCGCCAATCTGCCGTCCTGCAGTTTTGCAATGGTAGGCCACGCAAAATATCCGTGATGGCTGTGGGGATTTGACATTACGGTTTTCAGATTTCCTATAAGTTCAATTTTCATTTTTCACCTCTGCCTGCTGGCTGTCATAAAGCTTTCTCGCCTTAAAAAACGCAAAGACAATACATATGAAGGAATAAACCGAAAAAATAAGATAGGTCGTCATTTCAGGCGTTTCGGGAAGCATTGTAACATAGAGTGCTATGCCTATAATTCCGTTGACAATCATAAGAAAGGTATATTCAACGTAGGCAAACATCGTGAGGAAATAGATAAGAATTCCCAGCATATTCGTCAGGCTGTCAAGAAAAACATACTGAGAACCGATAAGCGGAAGAATTATCCACATCGCAATCAGTGCGGCAACAAATCCCGCCAGAATGAGCAGACGCTGTTTCGTGCTGAGTTTGCGCAGCTTTGTTGAATGCTTCCACTTGTTTTTATTCCATCTGATAAACGTTAAAAGCTGAATGGGGCACGAAAAAAGAATTGCCGAAAAAGCGGAACCGTAGAGGCTGTAATACACGTAAACCGCACCGTAAAGCAAGGAGTTTATACTGCCCATAAGGCTGGCATAACGGTTCACCCTTGATTGAAGCATAGCGATTATCAAAGAAATATACAGCGGAAGGATATTCAGAAAATCCTGCTTGAAGTATATTCCTGCTGCCGTAATCAGAATTGCCGTGCATCCCATAAGCACGAAAATGAATATATCGTTTTTTGAGAACTTTGTTTTTTGCATTTCGCCGTTCAAGATTATCACACCTTTCCGCGAAATCAGAACGTTACCGTTACGGTTTCACCTGCTTCAAAAGACACGGTTTCTGTTTTATCGGATATACCGCAGGAAACGGTGACGGTCTGCTCAACATCCGAGGTGATCGTCACACTTGCCGTACCGTCTTCAAGATTCCACTTTATTTCATCAATCGTTGCAAGCGTTCTTGCTTTTAGACCTGTAATTTTACCGCTTTCGAAGCCCGATTCGGGTAATGCAGGGAGAATTTCAATCTCACCCGTATTTGAATAAAGCAGGCTTTCATTAATAATTCCCAGATAACCTATTGCAAAATCGGTGCAGTAACAGCTGTTGCGGTCATAATCGTGATTGGTCATAAGCGAATCATAATAAATCCAATGATTCATAAGGTTTGCAAGTGCATCGGTAACGCTTGCACTGTCTTTAAGCCTTGCGGCAATAAGCGCTCTGTGAACAAGTGCATGGCTCGCTTCATTTTCACTGGCTCTGTTGGCAATAGCCTGAATGCAGGCAGCGGTAAGTTCGGGGTCATCCTGCGTTTCAAACAAAGGCCATACACAGTAAAGATGACTCAGGTGACGGTGAAGGTTATTTTCTTCAAAATCCGCTGTTGCCCACTCCTTCAGTGCGCCTGTTTCATCGTACATATAAACAGGCAGCTTACTCATAAGATATTCCCAATGTGAAACATCTGCCTCCGGCTCAATACTCTTAATGATATTTATAAGCATTTCAAGGTTGTTTCTGCAAGCCGCAATATCAATGGCGGTATTTGCTGCTGAAGGGCTGGGATAATTCGAAGGATTATTCTCGGGCGAGTAACTGGGAAGGATGGTATATGTTTCGTCGTCTTTAAGCTCCGTTTTACCTTTTTCGTAACAAAGCTTGCCGTCCTTATCGGTATAGTATTCGGGTGTCATAAGCTGTGCCCAATAATTTGCGGATTTTGTGAGCATGGGAAGAAGAATTTCCGTTCTTAAATCAAGATATCCCTTACTTCCAAGCTCTGCAACCTGCGAATCCGTAAGGTCATCTGCAGTTGCCGAAAGCACCGATTTAAGGTTATTCAAATCAAATTCGCCGTTCAGCGGAATCTGAACGTCGCCGTAGCACATAAGGGTTTCATAAAGAGGCTGAAGCATCCAGCTTGTTCCTGCGTTCCAGTATCTGAAGGGATACGGATAACAGGTTTCAGTAATTACAGCCTTATCGCCGTCTGTATTGACGGGTGCCTGAAGCGCATCGGTGAAGCCATGGGTTGCAAGTGCGTTTTCTTCCCAATCGGGCGCCTGACGGAGAATGAAGCTTGCATAACCGATATAAGCGCTCTCCATATTGCCCGTATTCATCGAAGACGTCTGAAGATTAACGTTTGCGTCCATGGTATATTTACTTCCCCAGCCGGGTGCCCACTCGCCTGTCCACATTCCGTAAAGGCGTGAGGTTGAGTAACCTGCACAGCAAAGGTAAGCGTATCTGCCCGAATAATAAGCTCTTTCGGCAAGGTCTGAATTGATTTTTGATTTGCCGTATTGGTCAAGCACAAGCTGTTCATTTGCTTTAGTGCTGTCCGAATCACCGAGTGAAAACGTTACGGCATTATACTGCGGAGTAAAGATATCGGTATGTGCTTTGAGAGCTTTACCGTAATCAAACGAACCTGCCGAAGTATACTTTTCCGCAACCGTTTCGGTATAATCGGCAAGTGAATCAACAAGTGCATATTCTTCCGTGTCTGCAAAATCTTCATATGCACCCATATCGTACGTTCTGTCAGACACGGCAATAAGATAAACGTTATCCGCATCTTCAATTTTAATCTGAGGATTGGTTTCGCCGCAATACTGAGCATCTTTTACGGTTTTACCATCTTTGAGTGTTTTGCTTCCGCCTTCGGCAATAATACGGATAACGGTTGCATAACCTCCGTCTTTAAGCTCGCTGTTTTCATAATCCGGATAGTGTGCAACCAAAGCCAGATAATCACAGTCACCGCCTGCAAGTTTTTTGTATTTAAGGTCAACCTCACTGCCGTTGCCGTAATTTGCAAAAGCACTGATATTATCCAACGAAAGAGTTATATCAACCTTGCTTGCGTTTGACGATGAACCGATTTTGGTTATCGTTATGCCGTCTGCCTGCGAGGTAAAGGTTGTTCTTTCCCAGGTGCCGCCGATATCAGTATATTTCACGCCTGCCTGTGCGGTTTCATAATCGGTGTATCTTGCATATCCCATACACCAGAGTTTATTCTGCTTTATACGCAGAGAAGCACCGGGATGATAGGCATAAACATCGTCATAGCTTGCGTTATCAACGATATCCTCGCCTGCCGTAATGTTCTGCTTTACCTGTTCAAGCTCTGCAGACGTATCGGGACAGTAGCGCACATTTTTATTGGGCATAATGAAATGGATGTTCTGGTAGATAAGTGTGTCGCTGTAAGGTGAACCGCTTGTGATAACACCCTGCAGACCGTTACCTGAAACCATTCCCTGACGCCAGGTCTCCGTATTGTTTGATTTTTCACCCACTTCATAATAAAGCTCGGAATAGGAAGCCTTTGAAGTATCTGAAAATTCACATTCAACGCCCTCGTATACGTCAACGGGGCTGAAAATTGAACCTATGAGCGAGAAAAAAGTAAGAATCATACTGATAATACGCATTACCGTACCCATAAATCAACCTGCCTTTCATAGCAAAAAACCAAGCCCGTCGGCAAAAATGTCGATGGGCTTTTGTAATTTTATTTTGTGCCGAAAATTCTGTCACCCGCATCGCCGAGACCGGGAACAATATATCCGTGGTCGTTAAGGTGGTCGTCAAGGGCGCCCACATAAATATCAACATCGGGATGTGCGTTTTTAAGAGCTTCAAGACCTTCGGGTGCAGCAATAATGCACATAAATTTTATATCCTTGGGACTTCTTTTCTTAATCTGCGAAATCGCATCAATCGCAGAACCTCCGGTTGCAAGCATCGGGTCGAGAACAATTACCTCTCGCTCCTCAATATCGGCAGGAAGCTTGCAGTAATATTCAACAGGCATAAGGGTTTCAGGGTCTCTGTAAAGACCGATATGTCCTACCCTTGCAGAAGGTACAAGAGCAAGCACACCGTCAACCATACCCAGACCTGCTCTGAGAATGGGAACAAAAGCAAGCTTTTTACCTGCAATAACCTTTGTCTTGGCCACGGCAACGGGAGTTTTGGTTTCAATCTCTTTCAGAGGAAGATCTCTTGTTGCTTCATAGCACATAAGCATTGCAATTTCGCTTACAAGACTTCTGAATTCCATTGAGGTTGTTTTTTCGTTTCTGAGAAACGTAAGCTTATGCTGAATAAGGGGATGTTCCATTATCATTACTTTTGCCATATCTCTGTCCTCCGATTAATTAAAATCTGTTTTCAAGGTCTGTAATCTGGTCAATTCTTCTCTGATGGCGTTCCTCACCGCTGAAGGGAGTATCAAGGAAGATATCAACAAGCTCCTTTGCCTTTTCGGGGGTAACAACTCTGCCGCCCAGGCAAAGAATATTTGCGTTGTTGTGAAGTCTTGTCATTTCTGCCGAGAACAAATCCGAACAGCAGCAGGCACGGATTCCTCTCACCTTGTTTGCCGCCATTGAGATACCTACGCCCGTACCGCAGAAAAGCAGACCCAATTCACATTCGCCGTCTGCAACGGCTCTTGCGGTTTTCTCAGCGAAAACAGCATAGTCGCAGGAATCGGTTGAATACGTGCCGTAATCCTTATATTCGATTTTTCTTTCTTCAAGATGCTTGATGATAACCTGCTTAAGCTCATAGCCTGCATGGTCACTTCCGAGTGCAATCATAATGATTCTCCTTTTCTTAATTTCAGTTCACGTTCTGCCTGCGGAAGCCTGAGATAGACGGGTGCAAGCAAAGCGGAATCAATAAATTCATTCTTATTTTCGGCTGCAAGAGCTGTGCCGAATGCGCGCTGATAACGGCGGTTTTCACCTGAAAGCTTTGCGTTGGGAATTTTATCTCCGAAAGCCTTGAAGCAAAGCTCCGCACCGTCACCTGCAAGATATATTTTATCAACATAATCTGCAAGTTCGTCACCGAGTTCGTCTATAGACATCGCCTTATCCTCGCATATGCGGCTTACGTTAACACCGTCACAGCGGAAAAGTGCAGTATAAACCTGATTACATCTGGCATCCATTGCGGCACATACGATGCATTCCTCATCAGCGAAATTATAAGCAATACACTCAAGAGTTGATACTCCCGCACAAGGAATATTATCGCACATTGCAAGGCCTTTAACCGCCGCAACACCGATTCTGATACCGGTAAATGAACCGGGACCTGCATTGACGCAGATTGCATCAATGTCCTTCAGGGTAAGATCAACCTGTGAAAGTGCATTTTCAACCATAGGCATAAGAGTTCTGCTGTGAGTCAGTGCATTGTTGACAAAGCATTCGCTTATCAATCTGCCGTTTTCGGCAACCGCAACGCCTGCGGATTTCGCCGACGAATCAACCGCCAGTATTTTCAAGGAATTCAGCTCCAATTATTTCAATATTTCTTTCATCCGGATTTTCCGTTTTTGTTATGGTGACTCTGACACAGTCATCGGGCAGAATTGCCTCAATATTTTCGCTCCATTCAATAATAAGGCATCCGCCTGCATCAAGATAATCAAAATAGCCGGTGGAGTAAAGGTCATCCCAACCGGAAATACGGTACATATCAAAATGATAAAGGGTTCTCTTATCGCCTCTGTATTCGTTTACCAGCGCAAACGTGGGGCTGCTTACGTCGCAGAAAATCCCCATTCCTCTCGTAAAGCCTCTGGTGAAAGCCGTTTTGCCCGCACCAAGGTCGCCGAACATTGCAACAACCGAACCGTCTTTAATATTTTTGCCCAGCATTTCACCGATTTTTTCGGTTTCGGCAGGGCTTTGCGTCTTAAAAATAGCCATAGTTACCACCGTATAGGAGTATAGCACATTTATCTTCCTATTTCAACAATTATAATCAAAAAATTCCCGACTCAAAAAAGCCGGGAATTCACCTGTATTATCCTTCAAATCTTTCAACAAGCGCATTTACCATCTGAGGCACGTCGGTAATAAGACCGTCAACACCCATTTTGAGGAGTTTATTGACTGTTTCGGGCTTGTTTACCGTCCACACGTTAACCTTTATACCGTGCTTATGAAGTCTCTTTACATAGATTTTTGTAACGCTTAAGAAATGGGGGTGAAGATAATCTGCTTTGATTTTCTTAGCAAATTCAACATAACCGAACAGCATCTGCTTGTAGAAATGAGTTTTATTGGGTGCGTAGAGATAACCCGTTTTGCACTGAGGGTCAACGTTTTTACACTCAATAAGCACGTTATGGTCAAAGCTCGAAATAAGAAGCTTATCGAAAAGATTATGTGCCTTAACCGCATCAATCGTTTTTGCTACGATTTCCATATTGCCGTCACGGGGAGGCTTTATTTCGATATTCATTATTTCAATGTCAGCACTCTCGCAAAGGGTAAGGAATTCTTCGAGCGTGGGAATTTTCGTACCCGTAAACTTCTCGTGAAAATAAGCACCGAAATCGTATTTGAGAAGTTCCTCATAGGTAAGCTCGTTGATATCACCCTGACCGCTTGACGTTTCGTCAATGGTATAGTTATGACACACAACAGGCACTCCGTCTTTTGAAAGATGGATATCTGTTTCAAAGCCGTCAACACCTATTTCTATTGACTTTTCGAAGGCGGGAAGAGTATTCTGCGGCGCTTCTCTGTTGGCACCTCTGTGAGAAATAACCTTACATTTTGACATTTCAATCATCCTTAACGTATATTTTTACCAGCCCATTTTAACAGAAATAACAGTTATTTGCAAGATGGAATTTGTAACGTCAAGTTTTCTTGACATAAGCTGATTCAAATGTTAATATTGAACTATATTATAACAGAGGGTGATTTTTATGTACATGGAAAACTATGAATTTTGGTTTGTTGTGGGAAGTCAGTTCCTTTACGGACCCGAGGTTCTTGACACCGTTGCCGAAAGAGCTGCGGAAATGGCTGAAAAAATGAACGAAAGCGGTCTGCTTCCCTGCAAGGTTGTCTATAAAGTAACCGCAAAAACATCGGAAGAAATCAGCGAAGTTGTAAAAGAAGCAAACTTCAATGACAGATGTGCAGGTATCATTACCTGGATGCACACCTTCTCCCCTTCAAAGATGTGGCTCAACGGTCTTAAAAATCTGCAGAAGCCTTACTGCCACTTTGCAACACAGTACAACAGAGATATCCCCAACGAAGAAATAGATATGGACTTTATGAACCTTAACCAGGCCGCACACGGTGACAGAGAGCACGGCTTTATTGCCGCAAGACTCCGCACCCCCCGTAAGGTTATTATGGGTTACTGGCAGGATGAAAGAGTTCTCAACGAGCTTGGCAAGTGGATGCGTTCCGCAGTAGGTGCCGCATTCTCAAAGCAGCTTAAGGTTATGCGATTCGGTGACAATATGAGAAACGTTGCTGTTACCGAAGGCGATAAGGTAGGCGTTCAGGAAGTTCTCGGTTGGGAGGTCAACACCTGGCCCGTAGGCACACTGGTTGAATATATCAACGCCGTAACAGAAGCCGAAGTTGACGCACTTATGGCTGAATATGCTGAAAAATATGAATTTGCGACAGATAATATTGATGCTGTGCGCTATCAGGCAAAAGAAGAAATTGCAATCAAAAAGATGATGGACGAACAGGGTTGCAAGGCCTTTACAAACACTTTTGAGGACCTTTACGGAATGGAGCAGCTTCCCGGTCTTGCAAGCCAGCGTATTATGGAGCAGGGCTACGGCTACGGCGGCGAAGGCGACTGGAAGGTTTCGGCAATGACCGCAGTTATGAAGGCAATGACCGAAGGTATGAGCGGCGGCACTGCTTTTATGGAGGATTACACTTACAACCTTGCACCCGGTGCGGAATACTCACTCGGCGCTCATATGCTTGAAGTATGCCCCACACTTGCCGCAGATAAACCCAGAATTGAAGTTCATCCTCTCGGCATCGGCGGAAAGAGCGACCCTGCAAGACTTGTGTTTGAAGGCAAGGCAGGCAGTGCAATCGTGGTCAGCCTTGTTGATATGGGTGGCAGACTGAGAATGATTTGCCAGGATATTGAATGTGTAAAGCCTATTCTTCCTATGCCCAATCTTCCCGTTGCAAGAGTTATGTGGCGCGCAATGCCCGACCTTTGCACAGGCGCAAAATGCTGGATTATTGCGGGCGGTGCACATCACACCGTGCTTTCATACGATGCAGATGCAGAAATGATGCGTGACTTCGCAAGAATTATGGATATTGAATTCGTTCACATAAGCAAAGACACAACTCCCGAAAAGCTTGAAAACGAGCTTTTCCTTAACGAACTTGCAAGAAAACTCAAATAAACCATAAAGAGCCTCACGTATAATGAGGCTCTTTGATTCAGAAATAACGGTGATCATATGGAAATGATTTTCACAAGATTAACGGCTGTATTTATGTCATTGATTACTTGGTTCAATGTTGTGTTTTTTCCTCAGAATATTGAAGGAATTTTCACAGAACCCGATGAAGAAATTGTTCAGACCCAATTTGATGAAGGCAAATTCATTATGGGGGAATTTGATATTGTCGTTGCGCCAAACGGTGACGATTCAAACCCCGGCACGCAGGAATTACCTTTAAAAACACCCGAAGGTGCAAAAGAAAAAGCAAAAGAGCTTGTCGGTGTTACTGATAATACTGTTACGGTATGGTTCAGAGAAGGCACTTATATTCTGACCGGACCTCTCAATTTCACATCGGAAGACCTTAGCAACGTTACATACCGTTCATATCCCGACGAAGAAGTTTCGTTCACAGGCGCAAAGGAAATTTCAGGCTGGAATGAAACCGTGATAAACGGTGTCAAGGCTTTTGTGACTGATGTACCTATGGAAAACGAAAACGATTATTTTCACTCACTTTTCAAAGGAAGTAAAAGACTTTCACGCCCCAATTATCCCAAAGAGGGATTGTTACAGGTAGCCGATCCCAAAACAGACGAGGCAACGGTACCTGAAAATGAAGCGCAGTTTTTTACAAAATCTGTTGTCTTCTATGCAAAACCCGGTGATGTTCTTGACTTTGCAAATGTTAAAGATGTTTCCGTAAGAATTATGCATTTCTGGTGCGATGAGCTTCTTCCTCTTAATTCGGTTAACCCTGAAACGGGCAGAATAGAAACAAGAAAACCCACGGCAATGACAATAAGGGTTGAAGATAATTATGTTTTTGAAAATGTGAAAGAAGCACTTTCTCTTCCCGGCGAGTGGTATCTTGACCGCACAGAGGAAAAGCTTTACTATATTCCCGAAGACGGCGATACCGTTGATAACACCGTCCTTTACGCAGGCATTACAGAAAAACTTATGAACATTGATGGTACGGAGAACATTTCATTCCAAGGTATAAATTTTGAAAATACCGACTGGGATTATGTCGGAAAAGACGGCTCATTTTCAGGAAAGGTTTTCAACGAGTCACACCCCTTATATAAAAACATTGAGTACGGCGCAACTCATCCGCAGGCAGCGTTTGAAACTCCTTCTGCAATCAATATCACCTCTTCATCCGAAATCAACTTTACAGATTGCCGTTTTGAAAACATTTCAAACACTGCAATAAAGTTTGATAAAGCGGCAACAGACTGCAAAATTACGAGCTGCATGTTCAACGAAATCGGTGCAAACGCAGTGTTTATCCACGGCGATTTTGTTGTTCCTGCATCAACCCGTAACATTGATGTAGTTGATTGTCATATAAGTAGCTATGGCAGAATTTTCAACAATGCAATCGGAATTCTTCTGACCCATGCAATCGATTGCGACCTTACAAATAATGAAATTCATGACGGCTGGTACACAGGAATTTCAGTCGGCTGGAACTGGGGATATTCACCCAACTCTACCAATAACATAAAAATCTGTGATAACCTTATCTATGATATCGGTAACGGTTGGCTTTCCGATATGGGAGCGATTTACACTCTGGGAATTCAGCCGGACACGGTTATCAGCGGAAATGTTATCTACAATGTGGGCTGTGACGAAGGCAGATATGGTTACGGCGGATGGGGCATATATCTTGACGAAGGTTCAAGCGGTATGCTTGTTGAAAATAACCTTGTTTATGATTGCTCATCCCAAACTTTCCATCAGCATTACGGCAAGGATAACGTTATCAGAAACAATATATTTGCCTTCGGCGGTGACGGCGCATTCAGAATCACCAGAAATGAAGAACATAATTCGCTTACTCTTTCGAACAACATTCTCGTTACCGACAATGCAACAATGTATGCTCTTACAACCGACCCGGATTGGTTTGTTGACGACAGCAATCTCTACTGGGATTATAAACACGGAGGTAATGTTTATTCAGGCGATTCAATGAACTTCTTTGAAAGAAAGTCTCTTGTGATAATGACCGCAAGGGGCTACTACAAAAACGCTGTTTTCGCTGACCCTCTGTTCAGAGATGCCCAGAGCAGAGATTTTACTCTTGCCGATAACAGCCCTGCACTTGATACAGGCTTCAAGCCCTTCAGTTACAGCGCAGGAACGTTAACAAAATTCAATTAAAAAGAACCCCGTAAGCTTGAAGATAAGCTTACGGGGTTTGTTTTATGTTCGGTTTTAATCCCACTCACTGCCGGTGACAGTATCCATATCAATTCCCTTTGTATCGTGGGTTTTACGCACAAGCGCAAAGAATGCGGCAATGAAGCCGGGAACGAGAAGCGCAAAGCTGACAACTCCCGTAACACTGTTGCCGAGTATGGTAATAAGCGGCAGACTGATAATATAAGAAATTGCAACACCGATGGCAGTAACAATAAACTGTGCTGACATCGTTGATGAACGAAGGTTTGTAGGCGATGATTCGCCTATCATCATAATCAGAACGTCGTTTGTTGAATAGTAACTGCCTATGCAGGCACCGCAAAGGAAGCCTACAAGATATGGATTCCAGGCCATTCTTGAGCCTATTGAGAAACCGATAAACGCAAGCAGACAGTTGATTGCCGTTGTGATTGCAGCCGCTTTTCTGCCCTTTGAATCGGAAATGAAGCCCATTATAACCTGAGAAACCGCACAACCTACCGGAAACATAAACAATGCTGTTGTTACGGAACCTACGCTGACGAAGTTCATTACTTCATCACCCAACGAAGCAAACATACCGTTTGCTATGTAATTCTGAGCATAACCGTACGACATAATAACCTGGTAATTGATTGTTCCGATAAAGCCGAGATTTGCAAGTGCGGACGTAATATAAAGCCAGCGAAGCTGATTGTGCTTCCACGCAAATTTGAGTGCGTGGATAAGACCGCCCTGAGCATTTTCCGAGCTTTTGCGTGCTTTTTCGGCTTCGCGTTCTTCATCCGTCATTTTAAGATAACGCAGACGTGAATCGATAAATGAGTCCGTTTCTCTGGCTGTAACCAAAGCAATAAGTGCCGTAACAACACCAACAACCGCAGGCACAAAGTAAACAAGACGCCACTGGGTTGCATCCTGCATAAGAGTTCTTCTCATAAACGGGATAAGCATAACCGCCATATTTGCAAAGAACTTTATGGATGAATATATCCTTGCTCTGTGCTTTGACGGTGAAGACTCCATAATGTAGACAACGTGCATATCGTGAGGCACGAAAAACTGAACCAGCACGGCACCAATAAAATAAAGGAAAAGGTTATTTGAAAGGAAAATAACCAGCATTGCAAGGCTCATTCCGAAGGTGTTTATCAAAAGGAATTTACGCCTGCCCCAACGGTCGGCAAGAGGTCGGTAAAGCAGACCCAGTGCCTGAAACGGCACAACGAGAATTGAGAGAATATCAAGCAAACCTACGGAGCTTTCACCGAAATTTGAAAACAGGTCATTGGCAATCTCTGTTTTCATAAGTGTACCTATCTGCGATGCAATTTCATCGGTTGCATAGATAAGCGAAATAATAAGAACAAGATAAGCAAAATATGTTTTCTTTTTGGGTCTTGCCTTTTCTTTTTCCCATTTCAGAATTTCTTTTTCTCTTTTTAACTGAATTTTCCGAAGCTTTTCGGTTGTCATTTCTTTCAAACCTGTCACCTCACAATGAATTTAGACAATTATATCACATACCGCAACAAAAAAGCAACTCGGAATTAAAACTCCGAGTTGTTCCTTTTCAATTCATTTTCCCGATTATATCGTTATATATTTCACGGGTCTTGTCATCATTCTCTCCGCCAAGAACAAGAATATTTCCGTCATCCTCAATAACGATGCAAAGCTTACTTTTGACGTAGGTATATCTTGTATATTTTCCGAATTCATCATTTGTAAAAGTTCCGAGCAAAAGTTTTGCAGAATTAAAACCGTTTGTTTTCATTCCGGATTTTACATTATCGCGAAGAACAATACTGTCAATATCTTCATATTTAACGGATATATCGCTCCAATAATCGGCATTTATTTCAACGGCGGTATCCCCGCAGACAATTTCAACATCTCCCGTTCTCATTAATACAAACGAAAAAATGAGTATCAGGGAAACAACTATCGCTGAAATAACTATTGCCTTTTTGCTGTATCCTCCCCACGGTGCGGTTTTTTGGGGGATAAAATCTCCGCTTGCAAGCATTTTGCGGTAAATTGAATATGAATAAACCGTAGGTACAATTGCCGCAACAGCTATTGATGTAACCATAACGGGAATTACGAACTTCAACGGCAGGAAAGCAGCAGCAATCATGATAAGACCGCATATGAACCACACAATGCCGCCCAGACGGTGGGTTTTATTCCAGTTTTCTTCGTTTTCGAGTGTCCATTTTATTTTTATTCCCAAGGTGAAATTCTGCTTACATTTGGGAAGATAATTACCGATAACGCAAAAAAGCAAACCCAGAAGCAAAAAACACACAGTCATTACGTTTGCAACGTCAGACTCCTTTTCAAAAGAAGTAAAATACATCGAGCCGCTTAAAAGCCAGGTGATTACGGGAACAATCCAAAGCACTATTTTCTGCATCTTCGGATTTTGATTTTTATTTCTCTTATCTCTGTCAGTTACAATAACGCAAATCCAATGAATCACAAGAAGAATAAGCGGTATTCCGAAAACTGCAAAGGCCTTTGAAGCAACACCGTTACCGGTTCCCGCAACGTTCCAATGAATTACCATTGTATCGGGCAATTTGTCCCACAGAATCACACCTGCAACAATCGGCATAAGAACTGCAATTGATGAAAGTGCCAAGGTAATCTTGTTATTTTTAATCATTATTGTTCTCTCCTTTCAGATCGGAAATCCAAAGCATAATTTCTTCAAGAACCGATGCATTAAGCTCGTAATAAATATATTTCCCCTCTCTTGTGTCGCGTATTAAATCCGCATCTTTAAGAACCGAAAGATGACGTGACACTGATGCTCCCGTGACGGGAAATTTTTCGGATATATCTCCTGCCGACATTCTGCCGCTTTTAAGCATATTGAGAATTTCACGGCGGATGGGATCGGCAAGAGCCTTGAGAGTATTATTGATTCCCAAGCAATCATCTCCTTTTGTCGCTTAACATTTAACCTAAATGTTAAGCGTATGATATCACATTATTCATCGGTTGTCAATACGGTTACAAAAAATTTACCCCGAAGCAAAATCTTCGGGGTGGTTATCTACTGTATGCATAAGCAATTTCCAGAAACTAATTTTTGATTTATGACGTTTCACAAAAATAATTCTTGTAATATCAAGTTTTACCGAAATTATTTCGGCTGTTCAATTTTTCAAATTCTTCATCGGTAATTTCAATTACCCTGCCGTGTTTGAAGCCGTACGGGAAAGAAAACTGCTCGGGCACACACTGAAAATTCATATCTCCTGCCGAGGATGACACAAAAGGCACGTAGCCCATTTTCTCTTTTTCACATCCGAAAAAATCCAGCATAAGGCACCATCTTCCGTCAGGTAAAGTATAAACCGTCGGACCTTCATAGGAACCGGGATTATGTACTTCCCCGTCCATATATATTTCAAATTCTTTATCGTGCTCAAAGGGTCCGTAAAGACACTCTGAGGTTGCGTGCATATTCATTGAAGGATTGTGAGCATTCTTATAAAAAAGATGGTACGTATCGCCCACCTTCTGTATATGAGAATCCAGAATCTCATTATCCTTGGTGAAGTAAAGCTCGGGCATTGAAAACATTTCAAAATCCTTGGTTCTACTGCAATAAATCGACATATGCTTATAATCCGTTTCGGCAACGGTTGAACCCCAATGAATCAGATATTCTCCGTTTTCTTCATCATAAAACACCTCAGGCGCCCACATACAGCCGAAATCATCTCTGCCGAAATAAACCAGCTTTTCCTCGGAAAAATCAACAAGATTGTCAGTTTTCCACATTCTCAGACACTTACTTCCCGTTCTGTTGACATTGTGCCAATCAACATTATGGTTTTCATCCATCCGATTGACAATGCACAAATCGGTTGTGACAATCATAAATCCGCCGTTGTGAAGCCTTACAACCTCTATGTCACGGCATCCCTTTTCGCCAAGCTGTGCCGTCAGTACGGGATTGCCGCCGTTAACCGCCTGCCAGTTATAACCGTCACGGCTTATTCCGAAATAAACCTGCTCGCCGTCGGGTGTAAGTTTTTCTTTGAAGTGTGCAAAAAGATAAGGCATAACAAACTCCTTGGGTTTTATTTCAACACAGATTATAACCCAAAATTTTATATAATTCAAGCATCTGTCATTGTTCTTCCGTTTTATTGACAAAAAAGATTGCCGATGATATAATGTTTTAATATTTTATTGATATTTCAGGTGAAATAATGAAGAAGAACATATATCTTGTTCAGGTCAGTGCGGTATACGGCGAATCAGTCAAAACCGCCTATCTTCCCTATGCATCGGGCTGCCTTGCGGCTTATGCGTGGAACGATAAAAGGATTGCTGATAACTGTAACCTGGGAAGATTCATTTTCATAAGAGAAAACATTGACCGTGCCATCGACTCATTGGAGGATCCTTTCCTCGTGGGCTTTTCTTCTTACATCTGGAATATGGAATACAACCGCGAATTTGCACGCAGACTCAAAGAAAAACATCCCGGGTGCATCGTAGTATTCGGCGGCCATAACGTTGACCCTCACGGCAAAGACCTTGCCGATATGCCCTGGTGCGATATCGTTATTCACGGAGAGGGCGAAAAGCCCTTCAAGGAACTTTTGCTTGCTTTTATCGGCAACGGTTCACTTGCAGAAGTCAGTAATATTTCATACAGAAGCAACGATGAAATTGTCAATACCAAAAAAACACCTCCCTGCAATATTGAAGATTTCCCATCACCCTATCTTTCGGGTTATTTTGATTCAATCATTGAGGATTCGGGAATTTCACCCTCCGTTATATGGGAAACAAACCGCGGCTGTCCCAACCGCTGTGCATTCTGCGATTGGGGTGCACTCAAGGCAAAGGTCCGTCATTTCCCTATCGAGAGAATAAAAGCCGAGCTTGATTGGATGGTAAAAAACAAAGTCGAGTACGTTTACTGTGCCGATGCGAATTTCGGTCTTTTTCCCAGAGATACCGAGATTGCAGACCTTATCATAAAGTACCGTGATACCTACGGATATCCGCAGGTTTTCAAAACAAATTACACCAAAAACCGTGATGACGTTGTTTTTGAAATAAGCAGCAAGCTTATAAATAAAGGAATCGGCAAGTCGCCTACGCTTTCGTTTCAGAGCCTTTCTCCCATGGTGCTCAGCGCAATCGGCAGAAGCAATATGGAGCTTGAGCATTTCAAGAATCTGATGATAAAATATAACAGCGCAGGTGTACCCGTTTATTCGGAGCTTATTCTCGGTTTGCCCGAAGAAACTTACCATTCCTTTGCTGACGGAATATGCACTCTGCTTGATTGCGGTCAGCATACCTGCATAGGCATTTATCCCTGCGAGCTTTTACCAAATTCCCTGCTTGCAGACCCTTCCTATATGGAGAAATACGGCATTAAAACAGTTCGTACACCCTTCAGTCAGTACCACTGCAAACCTGCTGCCGAAGATGTAAGCGAGCTTTCGAACATTATTGTTTCAACAAACTCAATGAGCATTGATGATTGGCGCCGTTCATTTATCTTTTCAATCTGCGTCCAGGCATTCCACAATCTCGGTCTTACCCGTGCCGTTGCAATATATCTCAGGCATGAAAAAAATATTTCATACAAAGATTTCTATGAAAAGCTCATAGAATGGCTTGATAATCAGCCCGACGATTCAGTAAGCGGCGGTGCATATGCACATCTTAAACAGCTTACCCTGGATGTCAGCGAAGGCAGAGGTACGTTCTCGGTGCCGTACGGTGAAAACGAGATCATCACCTGGAGCTTTGAGGAGTATCTTTTCTTCCGCATTTCAAAAGAACTCAGCCGATTTTTCGATGAGCTCACCGAATTCATTAAATTGTTCGGTATTGAAGAAAGCATTTCCGACTCACTTATTTCATACCAGAAAAGCATTATCAGACAGCCCTTTGAGAGCAGTGTGACAATCACTTCCGAATATGATTTTTACGGTTACTTCAGCCGTATTTATTCGGGCGAATATGCACCGCTCGAAAAGGAATATACAGCTGTTATTTCCGAAGGCATTGAGCTTAACGGTTGGGATGAATATGCACGAATCTGCATCTGGTACGGCAGACGCGATGACGCACAGCTCAACACAGGAAAAAAGAATACTATCAAGAGGTTATAATGAAGAATTTATATCTGATACAGGTTGACGTTTCTGCCTGCACGGGTGCAGAGCAGGCTTACCTGCCTTACACGGCAGGTGTACTTGCGGCAAATGCATTCCGCAGCGAAACCGTCAAGGAAAACTATTGCTTCAAGGAATTTATTTTCCTTCGTGAAGATATTGACAAGGTCATATCGAGAATGGATAATCCTGCAGTTGCAGGCTTCTCAAATTACTGCTGGAACACAGAGTATAACAAACTTCTTGCAGAAAAAATCAAAGATAAATGGCCCGATTGTATTATTGTTTTCGGCGGCCATAACGTTCCTGAAAACAAAAGCTTTCTCGAAGAATTTTCATACATTGACATTCTGTGTCACGGCGAAGGCGAAGAAACCTTCCGTGATGTGCTGACCGCCGCACTCAGCGGAGATTTTTCAACAGTTTCTAACATTTCATACAGAGAAGGTACTGAAATTATCAGCACCGAAAGAACGGTTCCCGGCGAAATCGCAGACTATCCTTCACCATACGTTGAAGGATGGTTTGACGGCATTATCGAAAATCATCCCGAAATAACATTCAACGCCATTCTTGAAACAAGCAGAGGCTGCCCTCATAACTGTGCATATTGTGACTGGGGCTTACTCAAGTCAAAAACCAGACTTTTCCCTATGGAAAGAGTTCTCGGGGAAATCAGATGGATGTCGGAGCATAAAATCGCATTTGTATGGGGTGCTGATGCAAACTTCGGTCTTTTTGACCGTGACCTTGAAATTGCACAGGCTCTTGTCAACGCAAAAGAAAGCACAGGATATCCCGAGCGTATGCGAATGAACTATTCAAAAACAAATTTTGAAAACGTATTTGCAATCGTAAAGAAGTTCAAGGAATGTGAATTTGACCGCATAGGCGCAACTCTTTCGTTCCAGAGTCTTTCGCCCGAGGTTCTTCACAACATCGGCAGAAAAAATATGTCCCTCGACTTTTTCAAAAATCTCCTCACCCGTTACAACCAGAACGGTATGAAGGCTTATTCCGAACTCATTCTCGGTCTGCCCGGTGAAACCTACGAAAGCTTCATAAGGGGTATCGGTCAGCTTTTTGAAATCGGTCAGCACTATGTTTTCGAGGTATACAGCTGCATTCTCCTCCCCAATTCAATTATGGGTCAGAGCGATTTTGTTGATCGCTTCGGGCTGAAAACCGTGCGTTCCGAAATCATCCGTCACCATTTCATAACCGAGGCATTTGCCGTGCCGGAATACAACAATATTATAGTCGAAACAGAGTCAATGTCCCGCGAAATGTGGATAAGGGCTACAACGTTTTACTATCTTGCCAAAGCGTTCCACGGCAACGGTCTTCTCAGAGCATTTGCGATATGGCTTCATTACGAAAAAAACATTCCGTATGAAAAATTCTATGACGGAACTATCGATTACTTTGAAAACAATCCCGGTCTTTTCGTTTCGGGAATTTACCGTGAAATAAAATCTCACGCCGATGAAATTTCACAGGGCAAAACCAACAGAAAGCTCGTCTATGACCCTGCAGGCGATGCTGTATGGGATGACCATGAATATCTTGTATTGAATTATCTTTCGGATAAAAACTTGTTCTTTGAAGAAATGTTGCCTTATCTGAAAAGCTATGACATTCCCGAAGATATTTTCGAAAATCTTTTTGTATATCAGAAAAACATTCTCCGTACCCCTTGCGATGAAAGCTCCGAAATAAAGCTGAATTATGACATTCACGGTTATCTTCAGAATGTGTACGTCAACGAATATAAGCCTCTCTGTAAGCTTTCTCACACATTAAAGCTCACCGATACGGATGTAATGCGCGATTGGCCCAGCTTCGGAAAGTTTGTTGTCTGGTACGGCAGAATGGGCTGGAAATCATACAAAGACAAGGTTGAAATAACCGAATAAAAGACATAAAACCGTTTCCTTCGTGATGAAAGAAACGGTTTGCTTTTTTGTAAATGATATTTGCAATAAACAGAATCGATTTCAGAATTCAGCTATAATTTTTCTCAGAATTTCATCATCTGCCGGGCAAAAATCATAAAGTGGTATCTCATCGGGAGTTATGCATTTTATATCGTTATGTTCAAGCATACGAGGTTCTCCCTCAACAATTTCGGCATTAAAAAGAGTCAGATGTATGCTTATATCCGGGTATTCGTGGTCAACCTCAGCAAACACGTCTCCCACCTTCACGGTGACACCGATTTCCTCACGGCACTCACGGATAAGTGCTTCTTCAAGGCTTTCACCCTTTTCTGCTTTGCCGCCCACAAACTCCCACTGATATGCTCTCGTTTTTGTTGACGGGCGTTGAAATATCATAAATTTTCTTCCGTTTCTGATTAAAGCGGCAACTACCTGTACCATAAAAACCCCTCCGTAACAAGTATAAATTTAATCCATTTTCCGTCAAAAGTCAACAAAATCCGCTTAAATAAAACACACAAATCCCCCTCTTTTTTCTTGTGCAAACTGCACATATAAATTTCACACATTTTTGCTTTTGTTGTACCTGTATATGATTTTTATCCGTATTTCTCCGATACCGGGGATTTTTAATTGACTTTGTCCTTTCTTTTATATATAATATAATGAACCTTATAGTGCATAAGTGTTAATCTAACGCAAAAGACGCATTATTCCGTTGGAAAATGCTGTTCAAAAAAGGAGAATTCAGTATGAAAAAAATCACAATCGCAGACGCCACGCTCAGAGAGTGCGCACGAAAGGGCGATATCGCCCTCAGCTTCAAGGAGAAAATCGAAATTGCAAAGCTTCTTGATAAGCTCAACATCGACGTTATTGAAGCTGCACCCGTCACAGACGAAAAAATTGACACACTCGTATTGCGCACTATAAGCCCTCTCCTAATGAACAGCATTCTATCCTGCCCCGTCGGCAGTACGGTTGAAGAAGCAGACAGAGCCATGAAATCAATTTCAGGTGCAAAGAAGCCCCGACTTCTCGTTTCGCTTCCCGTGTCGGCAGTTCAGATGGAATATTTTTCACATAAAAAGCCTGCTCAGATGCTTGAGCTTATCGCAACTCTTACCGCACACTGTGCTTCAATCTGCAGTGACGTTGAGTTTGCCGCCGTTGACGCAACAAGAGCGGACAAAGCTTATCTTTTTGAAGCCATAAAAACTGCAATTGAAAACGGTGCAAAAACAGTTACCGTATGCGACACCGCCGGAGCACTTCTCCCTTCGGAATTTGCAACGCTTATTGAAGAAATCTGCGAAGCTGTTCCCGCCGCAAAGGAGGTTAACCTCTGTGCAGAGTGCAGCAATGCGCTTGATATGGCAAATGCCTGTGTATTTGCTTGCATCGGTGCAGGTGCAACACAGATCAAAACCTGCATCGGAAGCGAAGCGCTCCCCAATCTTGAGCACGTTATGAAGGCACTGCAGGTAAAGGGTCACACTCTTGACGTAAGTTATGGTGTGAACTCAATGGCAATCAATCACTCTGCAAACCAGATTCTCAGAATGACAAGCGAAACTCACGGCGGCTCAGTCCTCGGCAATGCAGCTTCAACAGTTTCGGCAAACGTACTTCTTGACGATACCGCTGATATTGCAAAAGTCAGCAAAGCAATAGTCACTCTCGGCTACGAGCTTTCTGAAGACGATACATCAAAAGTGTTTGAAGCATTCAAAAACGTTTCCGCAAAGAAGCAGGTCGGCGCAAAAGAACTTGACGCTCTCATTGCTACCGTTGCACATCAGGTACCTCCCACGTACAGAGTTCAGAGTTATGTTCTCAATTCGGGAAACCTTATTTCCTCAACGGCAAACATCGTTCTTGAAAAAGGCAGCAGAACACTTAAAGCCGTAGGTATGGGTGACGGCCCCGTTGATGCCGCTTTCCGTACAATCGAGCAGATTATAGGACATCACTACGAGCTTGATGATTTCCAGATTCAGTCTGTTACCGAGGGCCGTGAGGCTATGGGTGAGGCTCTTGTAAAGCTTCGTTCAAACGGCAAGCTTTATTCGGGCAAGGGTATTTCAACAGACATTATCGGTGCAAGCATCATCGCTTACGTAAATGCTTTGAACAAAATCGTTTATGAGGAGGAAAACGTATGAAGCTCTCTTTCTCAACAAACGGCTGGCAGGAGCTTTCCTGGGCTGAATTCATAAACACCGCCAACGACCTCGGCTTCAGCGGTATTGAAATACACAATATAACAGACGAAAGATTTACAGGCACCGATGCTCCCTTCAGCAAGGCAAATTCATCGGCAACCGTACACAAGCTTCTTGAAAATTCAATTTCAATTCCCTGTATTGACACATACTGCAACATCGCAGATGAAAAAATTGCTGACGAAGGATTTGAAGAAATCGCAACGGCAATCGAAATTGCCGCAAGAATCAGATGCCCCTACGTCAGAATTCACGCATACGCAACAGGTGCTGAAAAGAAAGCGGAGGATGCGGCGGTAATTTCGCTTATCGGCAGACTTATTGAAAAAGCCGAGCAGGATAACGTAGCGCTTCTCGTTGAAACCGTCGGTCTTTATTCGGACACATCAAGGCTCCGCGACCTTCTCAACATTTTTGCCTGCGACTACCTTGCGGCACTCTGGGATATCAATCATCCTTACAGAGATTTCGGTGAAGAGCCCGATACAACAATCACCAACCTGGGTGCTTACATCAAGCACGTTCATATCAAGGACTCGGCTGTTGAAGAAGGCGATATCAAATATAAACTCGTAGGCGAAGGAACACTTCCCATCGGCACAATGATCCGCGCCCTGGGCTCGGTTAACTATGACGGCTTCCTTTCATACGAGTGTCAGCCCGATAAAATGGAGGATTTCGGCATAGCCGATATCGTATTCCCCCACTTTGTCAACACAATCGCACTTTATGACAACAAGAAAAAAAGCGAAGAACTTCTTTGCACCAACAGAAGCGGCTCAGGCAAATTTGTTTGGGAAAAGTACAAGCTTATCAACAAAACATTTTCACAAGTGCTTGACACGATGGTTGAAAAGTTCCCCGATCAGCTTGCATACAAATACACCACTCTTGATTACACAAGAACATATTCCCAGTTCCGTGACGATGTTGACACCTGCGCAAGAGCCCTTATTGCCCTCGGTGTAAAGCCCGGTGACAAGGTTGCCGTGTGGCTCACAAACCTCCCCCAATGGTTCATCACCTTCTGGGCAACCACCAAAATCGGCGCTGTTCTCGTTACAGTCAATACAGCCTATAAAATTCACGAAATCGAGTATCTTCTCAGACAGTCCGATACACACACACTTGTCACAATTGAGTCCTGCCTCGATTCAAACTATGCTCAGTCTATCGCAGAGCTTTGTCCCGAGCTTGAAGTTGCGGTACCCGGAAAGCCTCTCCATTGCAGAAGGCTCCCCTTCCTTCGCAATATCATCACGGTAGGCTACCGTCAGAAGGGATGCCTCACCTGGGAAGAAGCAATGGATATGTCTGTACGTGTTCCTATTGAGGAGGTCTACCGCAGAGCGGCGGCTGTTGACTGCCATGACGTTGCAAATATGCAGTATACATCAGGTACAACAGGATTCCCCAAGGGCGTTATGCTGACTCACTATAATATCGTTAACAACGGTAAAACAATCGGTGACAGAATGGATATGTCCACCGCAGACCGTATGATGATTCAGGTTCCTATGTTCCACTGCTTCGGCATGGTTCTTTCGATGACGTCAATGATGACTCACGGCGGCACCCTTTGCCCCCTGCCCTATTTCTCGGCAAAATCATCGTTGGCTTGCATAAATCAAGAACACATCACCTGCTTCAACGGCGTTCCCACAATGTTCATTGCAATGTTCCAGCATGAGGATTTTGCAAAAACAGATTTCTCGTATATGAGAACGGGTATTATGGCAGGCGCAAACTGTCCTCCCGACCTTATGAAGCGCGCCGCAGCAGAAATGAATATGACTGAAATTCTCAGTGTTTACGGCGAAACGGAAGCTTCTCCCGGCTGTACAATGGGCGAAGTCAATGAATCACTTGAAGACAGAACTGAAACCGTCGGCAGTGCATTCCCCAATGTTGAATGCAAAATCATTGATCCCGAAACCGGCGAAGATTTACCCGACGGAGAAAACGGCGAATTCGTTGCACGCGGCTACAATATCATGAAGGGTTATTACAAAATGCCCAAGGCAACCGAGGCTGCCATTGACAAAGACGGATGGCTTCACAGCGGTGATATTGCTTGCAGAAGACCCGACGGATATTATCTTATCACCGGCAGACTTAAAGATATGATTATCCGCGGCGGTGAAAATATTTATCCCAGAGAAATTGAGGAATTCATTTTCACACACGAATACGTTCAGGACGTTCAGGTTATCGGCGTACCCGACAAGAGATACGGCGAAGAAATTATGGCTTGCGTTATCCTCAAGGAAGGCTATTCAATGACAGAGGATGAAATGAAGGATTACATCAAATCCCATATGGCAAGACATAAGGTGCCCAGATACATCGAATTTGTTGAGGACTTCCCCAAAAATGCGGCAGGCAAAATCCTTAAATACAAAATGAGAGAAGATTTCGCAAAGAAATTGGGTCTTTCAAAATAAAACCAGATTAAATTTACCGAAAGGGTGTTATAAATGTTAAACATTAAGATTGAGAGAACAACCGCTCCCAAGCAGAAGCCCGACGAAAACAATCTCGGCTTCGGCAAAATTTTCACAGACCATATGTTCATTATGAACTACACCGAGGGTCAGGGTTGGCACGACCCCAGAATCGTTCCCTACGGCAACCTTACACTTTCACCTGCCTGTATGGTTTTCCACTACGGTCAGGAAATGTTTGAAGGTCTTAAGGCTTACAAGGGTGCTGACGGCGAAGTTCGTCTTTTCAGACCCGAAATGAACGCAAAAAGAACAAACGATACCAACAAGCGTCTTTGCATTCCCGAGCTTCCCGTTGAGGATTTTGTTCAGGCTGTAAGCGAAATTGTAAGAGTTGATAAGGATTGGATTCCCTCGGCTCCCGGCACTTCACTTTACATCCGTCCCTTCATTATTGCAACAGACGATTTCCTTGGTGTTGCACCTTCAAAGACATATCTTTTCATCGTTATCCTTTCACCCTCAGGCGCTTACTATTCAAGCGGTCTTGCTCCCGTAGGTATCTGGATTGAGGACGACTACGTAAGAGCTGTTAAGGGCGGTATGGGCTTTGCAAAGACAGGCGGTAACTACGCAGCCAGCCTTGCAGCACAGGTAAAGGCTCACGACGACGGCTACTCACAGGTTCTCTGGCTTGACGGTGTTGAGAGAAAGTATATTGAAGAAGTTGGCGCAATGAACATCTTCTTCAAGATCAACGGCACAATCGTTACTCCCATGCTCAACGGCAGTATCCTTCCCGGTATCACAAGAAACTCTGTTATCGAGCTTTGCAAGAGCTGGGGTCTTCCCGTTGAAGAAAGAAAGATTTCCGTTGAAGAGCTTCTTGAAGCACAGAAGAACGGCACACTTGAGGAATGCTTCGGCACAGGTACAGCTGCTGTTATTTCACCCGTCGGCAAGCTCCGCTACAAGGATGACGTTATGACCATCAACGGCGGCAACATCGGTGAAATCAGCCAGAAACTTTACGATACCGTAACCGGTATTCAGGGCGGAACCTGCGAAGATAAATTCGGCTGGGTAACCGTACTTTAATTCACTATGGAAAGCAAAAGAATAACTCTTTTTGCAGGTCATTACGGCAGCGGCAAAACAAACATTGCCGTCAATTACGCACTCAGGCTCAAGGTGAAATACGACAAGGTTGTTATTGCCGACCTTGATATCGTAAACCCCTATTTCCGTTCAAAGGACAGCGAAAAACAGCTTGAAGCAAGAGGAATACATCTTATTTCGTCTGAATATGCAAACACAAACGTTGACGTGCCCGCAATGCCGTCGGAAGCATATTCAATTATTGACGACAAATCAATCAGAGCCGTAATCGATGTGGGCGGTGATGACAGAGGCGCACTTGCAATGGGCAGATACGCCCCTGCCATTCTCAGTGAAAATGATTACGAAATGTTGCTTGTTATCAACAAGTACAGACCTCTCACCCGTGACTGTGCTTCAACCCTTGCGGTTATGAATGAAATCGAAACCGCCTGCGGAATGAAATTTACGGGAATTATCAACAATTCAAATCTGGGTGACGAAACAACAGCAGAAGACGTAACATCTTCTGCGGCGTATGCCGATGAGATTGCAAACGCAACAGGTCTGCCGATAAGAATGACCACTGTAAAAGAAGAATTATACGATACACTTAAAGAAAAAGTTATCAACTGCACCCCGATAAAACTTTACGTTAAGCAATCGTGGGCAAAACAGGAGGAAGATTTATGGCAAAAGTAACTTTTAACACCGACCTTTGCAAGGGCTGCGGTCTTTGCGTCGGCGCTTGCCCCAAGAAAATTGTGGCACTGCTTAAAGATGAAATTAACGCCAAGGGATATCATCCCGCAGGCATCACAGACCAGTCCGCTTGCATCGGCTGTGCATTCTGCGCAACAATGTGCCCCGACTGTGTTATCACTGTTGAAAAGTAAGGAGAAGAATTATGGCTGAAAAAGTTTTGATGAAAGGTAACGAAGCCCTTGCGGAAGCTGCTATAATGGCAGGTTGCCGTCATTACTTCGGATACCCCATTACCCCTCAGACTGAAATTGCCGCATATATGGCAAAAAGAATGCCCGTTATCGGCGGAACCTTCCTTCAGGCTGAAAGCGAGGTTGCCGCAATCAATATGATTTACGGTGCAGCTGCGGCAGGCAAAAGAGCAATGACCTCAAGCTCAAGCCCCGGAATTGCACTTAAGAGCGAAGGTATTTCATACCTTGCAGGTTCAGACCTTCCCGCACTTATCATCAACGTTCAGAGAGGCGGTCCCGGACTCGGCGGTATCCAGCCCTCACAGTCAGACTACTTCCAGGCAACAAAGAGTGCAGGCCACGGCGACTTCAAGCTCATCGTTCTTGCACCCGCATCGGTTCAGGAAATGGTTGACCTTACATTCAAAGGCTTTGACCTTGCCGATAAATACAGAATGCCCGCAATGCTTCTTTCAGACGGCACAATGGGTCAGATGATGGAGCCCGTTTCACTTGATATGGGTGAAGTTAAAGAATATGACAAGTCTTCATGGGCAGCTTGCGGCACAAAGTGCGAGCGTGAACACAACGTTGTTAACTCTCTGTTCATTCAGCCCGAAGAGCTTGAAAAATATAACTTTGAGCGTTACGAGCGTTACGCACAGATTGAAGCAAACGAAGTTATGTATGATGAATATAAAATGGAAGATGCTGAAATCTGTATCGTAGCATACGGCGTTGCTGCCCGTGTTTCACAGAATGCTATTGACAAGGCACGTGAGCAGGGCATCAAGGTTGGTATGATAAGACCCATCACACTCTGGCCCTTCCCCAAGGCTGTTCTCAATGCCGCCGCAGATAAGGTTAAGGCATTTATCAGCGTTGAGCTTTCAATGGGTCAGATGATTGAAGACGTTGAGCTTTCAATCCGTTGCAAAAAGCCCGTTCTTCTCTGCAACCGCGTAGGCGGTATGATTCCCACCACAGAGGACGTACTTAATTCTATCAACAAAGCAAATTCAGTTGGAGGTGACAAATAATGATAGTTTTTGAAAAACCCAAGGCACTTGCAGACGTGCCCCTTCATTATTGCCCCGGCTGCACACACGGCATTATTCACCGCCTTGTTGCCGAAGTTATTGATGAGCTCGGCATTGAAGGCAGAACAGTAGGTGTTGCTCCCGTAGGCTGTTCGGTATTTGCATATAACTATTTTAACTGCGATATGATTGAAGCAGCTCACGGCAGAGCTCCCGCAGTTGCAACAGGCGTTAAGCGTTCACTCCCCGAAAACATTGTTTTCACATATCAGGGTGACGGCGACCTTGCCGCTATCGGTACTGCCGAAACAGTCCACTCAGCTGCAAGAGGTGAAAACATCACAATCATTTTTGTTAACAACGCCATTTACGGTATGACAGGCGGTCAGATGGCTCCCACTACCCTGCCCGGCCAGATTACACAGACCTCACCCTATGGCAGAAACCCTGAGCAGGTAGGTCTTCCCGTTAAGGTTTGCGAGCTTCTTTCAAATGTTGACGGCGCAACATACCTTGAAAGAGTTGCAGTCAACAATGTAAAAAATGTAAAGAACGCAAAGAAGGCAATCAAGAAGGCTTTCCAGAATCAGCTTGAAGGTAAAGGCTTCTCTCTTGTTGAAGTTCTTTCAACCTGTCCCACAAACTGGGGTCTCAAACCCGATAAAGCACTTGAATGGCTTGAAGAAAATATGATTCCTTATTACCCCCTTGGTGTTTATAAGGATAATACAGCAGAAAAGGAGGCCGAATAATTATGACACATGAAATACTTCTTGCAGGCTTCGGCGGTCAGGGCATCCTTTTCTCCGGCAAATTCCTTGCTTATGACGGTCTTCTTGAAGACCGTGAAGTAAGCTGGCTCCCCTCATACGGCCCCGAAATGAGAGGCGGTACATGTAACTGCTCAATCATTCTCAGCGATACAAAAATCGGCTCACCCATTGTTTCAAACCCCAACGTTCTTGTTGCAATGAATCTGCCTTCACTTGACAAATTTGAAGGCGCAGCAGTTCCCGGCGCAAAAATCTTTGTTGACAGTTCACTTGTTGAGCGCAAGGTTGAAAGGGATGACGTTGAAGTGTATTACATTCCCGCAACAAAACTTGCTTCAGATGAAAATCTTCCCGGTCTTGCAAATATGATTATGATCGGTCACGTTATCGCAAAGGCAGGCGTTATGCCCTACGAAAACGTTGAAACAACAATGAAGAAGCTTGTTCCTGCCAAAAAGCAGAATCTTATTGAGCTTAACATCAAAGCGGTTGAGCTTGGCTACAAATATTAATTAAAACAGTTAGGAGAAACCCACATGCTTGAATTAAAAGAAATTGGCCTGCGAGTTGCTTCCCTGCGTGATACCTGCGGTCTTACATCCGCAGAAATGGCTGAAAAGCTTGAAATTTCCGAGGAAAACTACATTGCTTTTGAGCATGGTGAGTATGACTTTGCCATAAGCACACTTAACAATATTGCACTTATCCTCGGCGTTGATATCCTTGATATTATCAGCGGTGAATCCCCCAGACTCACATCCTGCACAGTTGTTAAAAAAGGCAGAGGTTATGTTGTTAACAGAAACCCCGGCTATGAATTTTCACACCTTGCATATACCTTCCGCAACAAGAAGGCTGAGCCCTTCCTTGTTACAATCGACCCTTCGGGCAATCCTCCCGTAATGGACGAGCACGAAGGTCAGGAATTTGACTATGTTCTTTCAGGCAGCCTTCACCTTTATATCGGTGATATCTGTTATGAACTCAATGAGGGTGACAGCGCATATTTCGATTCCACAATTCCTCATGCTCACAAAAACGTGGGCGACACTCAGGCGCAGTTCATTGCACTTGTGCTTAAATAAGGATAACTAAAAAATCAGGAGTCGGAATAATGGCTATTTATGAAAAATTTATAGGCAGATCAAGAGATTCATTTGTTTCTCTTAAAGACTGTCAGGAAAACTTTAAGATTACATATGAGCAGAACTTTAATTTTGCTTATGATGTAATAGATGTGCTCGGTACAGAAAAGCCCGATAAGCTTGCTCTCCTCTATGTTTCAAACGAACAGGAAGAAAAGCGATTCACATTCGGCGATATGAAGCGTCTTTCAGATAAGGCAGCTAACTATTTTGTGTCGCAGGGTGTAAAGAAGGGCGACCCCGTACTTCTCATCCTCAAAAGAAGCTATCTTTTCTGGGTTATCACTCTTGCGCTGAACAAAATCGGTGCAATTATGGTACCCGCTTCAAATATGCTCAAGGGCAAAGATTACGTTTACCGCTGTAACAAGGCTAAGATAAAATATGCTGTTATTACGGGTGACGATAACTGCACAGAGTATTTCGACGACAGAAAAGACGAATACGAAACCATCGAAAAGAAGTTTGTTACAAAGCACAAGTCTGTTGAGGGCTGGATTGACTTTGAAGAAGGCTTTGAAAGCGCAAGCGAGAATTGGACAAGACCTACGGGCGATGCCGACACAACGGTTGATGACACAATGATTATCAACTTCTCATCGGGCACAACCGGTTACCCTAAAATCATTGCACACGATTTCAAGTATCCCCTCGGTCATATTATGACGGGTGTTTTCTGGCACAGAGTTGTTGACGGCGGAATGCATTTCACCGTTTCGGATTCTGGCTGGGCAAAATCACTCTGGGGTAAATACTACGGTCAGTGGATGGGCGAAACTGCAAACTTCGTTTATGATTTTGACAAGTTTGACGGTGCGGATATTCTTTCAAAGCTTGAAAAGTACCGCATCACCACCTTCTGCGTTCCTCCCACGATGTACCGCCTTATGCTTCAGAATGATGTAAGCAAATATGACCTTTCATCAATCACGCACTGCTGTACCGCAGGTGAAGCACTCAATGCGGATATCTTCAACAAATGGAAGGAAGCAACGGGTCTTGAAATTCACGAAGGCTTCGGTATGAGCGAAACTCCCGTAAGCATCTGCACGCTTTATCCCTGGACAAAGCCCGTACCCGGCGCAATCGGTTTCCCCGCACCCGGCCTTAAGGTTCATATAATTGACGAAGAAGGCAACCACTGCCAGAGAGGTACAATCGGCGAAATCTGCATCAAGGCAGAATCACCTGAGGCACATCCCTGCGGTGTTGTTGCAAGCTATAATTTCAGCGATGAAGATACCGCAGAGGCATACAGAGGCGGCTTCTTCCACACAGGCGACCTTGCATACAGAGATGAGCAGGGAAGATTTGTTTACTTCGGCAGAAACGACGATGTTATCAAATCATCAGGCTACAGAATCGGACCCTTTGAAATTGAAAGTGTTATGCTTGAGCATCCTTCTGTTCTTGAAGTTGCGGTTACGGGTGTCCCCGACCCCGTAAGAGGCTTCGTTGTTAAGGCAACGGTTGTTCTTCGACCCGGATTTGAAGGCTCACCCGAGCTTATCAAGGAGCTTCAGACATATGTCAAGACTAACACTGCGCCTTACAAATACCCCAGAATTATTGAGTTTGTGGACGAGCTTCCCAAAACCTTCAGCGGTAAAGTAAGACGAGTTGAAATCCGTCAGAACGATTCAAATAAATAAAAACAGAGGCTATTCAGTACGAATAGCCTCTGTTTTATTGTTATCTTATTCCAAAAAGCAAGTCTGCGTATGAGGGGTAGGGCCAATACTCGGATGACATTGCCCTTTCCGCTTCGTCAACAGCTTTTCTTATTTCATTCATAAGAGGAATGATTGAATCCCTGAACATATTTGCTTCCTCAACGGTATTTGCCGCTGATTTAACCGAAGCGAGAATCCTTTCAAGCTCATTTGTTTTATTGTAGATAAAAGCTGAAAGTTCCGAAAGCTCTTTGATAATATCTTCCTCATATGAACAGTCTGCCGCAAAGAGCTTCTTTCTTTCACCTGTTTTACAAAGCTTTCCTACATACTTGCTGATTGCAGGAAGGATATCCTTATTAACCATATCAAGAACGGTGAGCGCTTCAATGTTGAGAGTTTTGCAGTAGCCCTCAAAATATATTTCGTGGCGTGCTTCAAGCTCTTCTCTTGTGAACACCTTATGCTCCTCAAAGAGCTTTACGTTCTTTTCGGAAATCATATAGGGAAGGCAGTCGGGAGTTGTGGGCAGATTATAAAGCCCTCTTCTTTCAGCTTCTTTAATCCACTCGTCATCATAACCGTTGCCGTTGAATATAATGCGCTTATGATCTTTGATGGTCTTTTTGATAAGCTCGTGAAGTGCATCTTCAAAGCTATTTACATTTTCAAGTCTGTCTGCATAGGATTTCAGAGATTCAGCAACGGCAGTGTTAAGAACGATATTTGCACTTGCTATCGACTTTGCCGAGCCAAGCATTCTGAATTCAAACTTATTACCGGTAAATGCAAAAGGTGAAGTTCTGTTTCTGTCGGTTGCATCCTTTGCAAATCTGGGAAGAACGTGAACACCGACTCTGAGCTGAACCTTCTCCTTTGCATCGTATGCACTGTCGTTTACGATTGATTCAAGGATTTCGTCAAGCTCATCACCGAGGAACATTGAAATAACCGCAGGAGGTGCTTCGCCTGCACCCAGACGGTGATCATTGCCTGCACTGGCAACAGAAACACGGAGCAGATCCTGATAATCGTCAACAGCCTTGATAACAGCACAAAGGAAAAGCAGAAACTGTGCGTTATCATAAGGTGTTTCACCGGGTTCAAGAAGATTTGCGCCCTTATTTGTGGTAATTGACCAGTTGTTATGTTTGCCGCTGCCGTTAACACCTTCAAAAGGCTTTTCATGAAGCAGGCAGATCATATTATGTCTTTTTGCAACCTTCTGCATAATCTCCATAGTAAGCTGATTATGATCGGTTGCAATATTTGTTGTTGTGAATATTGGTGCAAGCTCGTGCTGAGCAGGTGCCGCCTCGTTATGCTCTGTTTTTGCAAGAATTCCGAGCTTCCAGAGTTCTTCATCAAGATCCTTCATATAGGCGGCAACACGTGATTTGATTGAACCGAAATAGTGGTCATCAAGCTCCTGTGTTTTGGGAGGCTTTGCACCGAAAAGAGTTCTTCCCGTAAATATAAGGTCTTTTCTCTTTGCATACATATCGGCATCAACAAGAAAATATTCCTGCTCTGCGCCGACGGTTGTTTTGACGCTTGTGATATCGTTCTGACCGAAAAGACTGAGAATTCTTTTTGCCTGCTTGCTGATTGCCTCCATTGAACGGAGCAAGGGAGTTTTCATATCGAGCGCTTCGCCGCCGTATGAGCAAAAAACAGTAGGAATACAAAGCACGTCTTCTTTGATAAACGCATATGAGGTGGGGTCCCATGCGGTATATCCCCTTGCCTCAAAGGTCGAACGGATACCGCCCGAAGGGAAGCTTGAAGCATCGGATTCGCCCTTTACAAGCTCCTTACCCGAAAACTCCATAATAACAGCACCCTCGCCGCTGGGCGAAATAAAGCTGTCGTGCTTTTCGGCAGTGATACCCGTCATAGGCTGGAACCAATGAGTATAATGGGTTGCACCGTTTTCAACAGCCCAATCCTTCATAGCATTTGCAACAACGTTTGCAAGCGCAATGTCAAGGCGCTTTCCGTCCTGAATAGTCTTTTTCATTGCCTTGTAAGTTTCTTTGGGCAATCTTGACTTCATAGCCTTATCGTCAAAGACCATACAGCCGAAATATTCGGGAACACTTCTCATACTCATCACTCCTAATTTTAAGACAATTCAGTATACTATTTTCATTTTTCAAAGTCAAGGTGAAGATTGTATAATAATAGCGAAAAAAAGCACCCTCCATATATGGAGAGTGCCTTAGTTACAAAATTACAAGACCGGTTATTGCTTATTTTTTCTATTGCGTTTCAACAGAATATGTTATATAATATTTTAAAGACTTCAAAATAACCGCAGGGAGATGAAAAAATGAACAACGCAAAGAGTTCCGTTCGTCCTTTCGGATGGCGCGACAAATTAGGCTATTCAATGGGTGATATGGGCTGTAACTTTTCATTTCAGCTTGTATCAACGTTTATGCAACTTTTCTATATGCAGTATATCGGCATATCAGAAGAAGCCTACGCAGTAATTATCCTTATCTCAAAAATCTTTGATGCAATCAACGACATCGTTATCGGTAACCTTGTTGATACAAAGAGAATAGGCAAAAAGAGCAAGTATATGCCCTGGATACTTCTCGGCGGTGTCACTCTTGTTATCTTTAACGTTATGCTTTTTGCTCCTGTTAAAGATTTTTCCGAATGGGGTAAATATGCATGGTGCCTTATCGCATACTGCCTCTGGTCTATTGCCTACACAATGGTAAATGTTCCTTACGGCTCGCTTCATTCGGTTATAACGGATGACCCTCAGGAAAAGGTTTCACTTTCAACCTTCCGCAGCATCGGTGCAGCCCTTCCCGCTATCATTGTTATGATTGTTCTTCCCGGCATTGTTTACAGCAATACAACCAACAGCGCAGGCGAAGAAGTTCAGATTCTTAAGGGTGAAACCCTGCTTCCTGTTGCGCTTGTTCTTTCGGCTGTTGCCCTTGTTGTTCTTTGGGGAACAACAAAGCTTGTCAAAGAGCGTGTTGACCACACTTCTACGGAAAATGCAGTTGGCTTCAAGGCTATGATTTCATCTGCAAAATCATTCTTCACCAACAGAGCTATGGTCGGCGCAACAATCGCTTCAGTTGCTTCCGTTGCACTTTTCAACTCAACAATGGCTCTCAACAATATGGTTTTCCAGTATTTCTTCAAAGATACGGGCAAAATCGGCATCGCGATGATAGGCAGTTACGCTCCGATGATTATCTTTATGGCGCTTATCGGTAAACTTACAAAGAAATTCGGTAAAAAGAACGTTATCGTAACCGCTATGTTTATCGGCGCAGTTTCCGGAATAATCTCTCTTTTTGCACCAATCACACCGGATTCAAAGGGTATGATTATATACGTGCTTTGCCTTATGGGTCTTAACCTTGGTAATGCTGTTTTCCAGATTTCCGTTTGGGCAATCGTAGCCGACTGTATTGAAGTCAGTTACAGACAGACCGGCAAAAGCGAAGAAGGTACGCTTTATGCAATCTATTCATTCTTCAGAAAACTTGCTCAGGGTATAGGTCAGGCGGTTGTTTCGCTCGGTCTTTCAGCCATCGGCTTTATTGAAGGTGCCGACGCCATTCAGCCCGCAACGTTCGGTGAAGACGTTATGTCGCTTTATTTCGTAGTGCTTGCAATCGGCTCACTCACCGCATTCCTTTCAATGAAATTTATTTATAATATCGGTCAGAAGGAAGAAAAGGAATTTGCACAGACCGCACAATAAAGAAAGCTGCCTCACGATTGGTTTCGTGAGGCATTTTTTGCAGACACTATTGCAGCTTTATGTAATTTTTTTATTTTCCTCTTGAAATTTTCCAAAAATTATACAATAATAGAATTAAGCAATCTCACAACTATGATAAAAAGGAGTTTATTGCCGTGTTTTACAGTTCAGAGCTTGCATTTTTCCGCCGTGTACTGGCTAATCAGCACATTGATTCATACCTGATTTCGGAAAACTCTCCCTTGCCCGACAATATAGATAAAGGACTCCGCAATTTTTTTGAACTGAACGAAAATTATAATAAAATATTTTCTGAACCGTGGAAAAGAATGAAGCCCAATACCGTATACAGAGCAACAGATAAATTCTTTTGCTCCTACGTTTCATTTCTCCTTCCCGATGCACTTAATACCGTTCTGATTGCAGGACCGTATACAGCCTTTGAAATTACAAGAACGATGATACTTGAAGCTGCGGAACAAAATTCATTTCCCGCACAAACCGTATCGCAGATAACAAAATATTACGGCAACATTCCTGTCATAAATGACGAAAGCCATCTCTATGCGCTTCTCAACAGCCTCGCCGAAGTTATGTGGGGCAGCAGTACAAATTATTCTGTGGAAACAATTACGGATCAATTCGACGAAACCTTCTCTGCGGATTCTTTGCATGCATTCAAAGCAAAGTCGGATGATGCATTGCTTTCGATTCAACTTCTTGAAGAACGCTACGATGCGGAAAGAAAAATGATGCAGGCAGTGTCGCAGGGTAAGGCTCACATTGTTGAGCAGATATTCAGCCACGCTTCAATGAATTCACTTGAGAAAAGAACCGATGACCCTATCAGAAACCTGAAAAACTATCTGATTATAAGTAATACTCTTCTCAGAAAAAGTGCTGAAATGGGTTCTGTTCATCCTTTTTATATCGACAGTGTATCAACGGAATTTGCCCAGAGAATCGAAACCGTTCGTTCACAGCACGACTCTATCGAGCTTATAAAGGAAATGGTCCGCAAATATTGCAAGCTCGTTAAAAAACATTCATCAAAGGATTATTCTCTGCTTGTTCAGAAGGTTATCACTATTATAGACGCTGACCTGACAGCAGATTTAAGCCTGAAAAGATTTTCCTCTCTCCTCAACGTAAATGCAAGCTATCTTTCATCGCTTTTCAAAAAGGAAACAGGCAAGAATCTGACGGAATACGTTGCAGAAAAACGAATAAAAAATGCCGCCTATCTTCTTACTTCAACCAATCTTCAGATTCAGACAATTGCCCAGCACTGCGGAATTTACGACGTTAATTATTTTGCAAAAACCTTCAAGAAGATAACAGGCAAGACCCCTAAGGAATACAGAAAAGCATTATAAAAAATTGCCTCACGGAATTTTTACTCCGTGAGGCTTTTTATTTTTAGTCAAAAAGGTATACTCTCGTTTCGTAGGGCTTCGTTTCAAAGGTGTTGAGGGTTTTATCCTGCTCAACATCATAGTTTGAAAGCATCAGCTTGCCCTTTGCCAAATCAAAACCTGCAGGTGCGGTAAAATGAACAGGCTTATCCGTAAACGAGTTTATAACAAGCATACGCTTACCCTCGTAGTTACGCTCATATACGAAAAGATTGCGGCTGTTCTTATAATGAAGCTTGAAATCACCGTAAATGCATATTTCATTTTCCTTACGGAATTTAAGAAGCCTACGGTAATAGTTGAGAATTGAATTTTCATCCTTTTCTGCCGCTTCAACATTTATTTCGGTATAGTTGGGATTAACCTTAAACCAGGCTTCATCCGCAGTTGTAAAGCCCGCATTTTTCTCTGCACTCCACTGAACGGGAGTTCTTGCATTATCACGGGATGCACGGTTTGAAACCTTAAGGAACATTTTATCCGTAAAACCGAGTTTTTTGAAAAGCTGATACGTGCTCTTTACCTGGGTATCGGTGTAATCATCAACACTGTTCATCTTAATGTTTACCATACCGATTTCCTGACCTTGATAGATAAAGGGTGTACCGCTCTGGCAGATATACATTGTTGCAAGCATTTTACCGCTTTCTGCTCTGTAATTCACATCGCCGTAACGGCTGATAATTCTGGGCTGGTCGTGATTTTCAATATAGTTGGCATTCCAGGCAATGCCGTAAAGCTTATTCTGCCATCTGTTATATGCATTCTTAAGTTTTTTAAGGCTGAAGGGCATAGGAACCCAGCTTACCATAAATGAATCTGCTTCCATATGCTGGAAGTTGAACATCATATTGAGGGTCTGATTTGCACCTTCTTTGATAAAACGGAGCGCAAGCTTCGGAGTCATCATAGGCGCTTCGCCTACGGTCATACAGTCATATTCATCCGTAACTGCTCTGAATTCTTTCAGATATTCGTCAAGATGGGGACCGCATTTGTAATGCTCCATACCGCAGGCAACGGGAATAGGGAAGCCGTTGGGAAGCCCCTCCTTCTTTGAAATGAAAGTAATAACATCCTCACGGAAGCCGTCAACACCCATATCAAGCCAGAAACGGATAATATCCTTGATTTCTTCGCGAACCTTGGGGTTATCCATATTAAGGTCAGGCTGTTCCTTTGCAAAAAGGGTGAGATACCATTCGTCAAGGTTTTCATTATAGTGCCAACCGGGACCTGCAAAGGTTGAAAGCCAGTTGTTGGGAGGCATTTTGCCGCCGCTTTTTTTGCCCTTACGCCAGAAATAATAGTCATGATAAGGATTATCGTGACCCTTCTGACTTTCCTTGAACCATTCGTGTTCATCGGAAGTGTGATTGATTACAAGGTCCATTATAACTCTCAGACCCTTGCTGTGCGCCGCATCAAGAAGCTCTTTGAATTCTTCAAGAGTGCCGTATTCGGGCGCTATTGACTTATAATCGGCAATATCGTAGCCGTAGTCGTGCTGAGGTGATTTATAGAGAGGTGAAAACCAGATTGCGTCAACACCGATGCTTTTGATGTAATCAAGCTTTTCCATAACGCCCTTGATATCACCTATACCATCGCCGTTGCCATCCTTAAAGCTTCGGGGCCATATCTGATAGACCGCCATTTCCTTATACCAATGCTTTTTTATTTCTGCCATATCACATTTCTCCTTCAGGAACATCTTCAGTTTCAATAATAAAATCTTCAACAGTAGCAGTCTGACCTGCAATAACAATTATCTCAGTTGTTCCTGCAAGGCTTCCGTCTGCAGAATAGATTTCCGCCATATACACACCTTCAGGTGCAACAAAAGAATATGTACCGTCTGAAAATACCGTATGAGAAACTCCGTCAACCGAAATTTCCGCCGCATCACCCGTGATTCTACCGGTAACCGTACCTACGGTTGAATCGGTTCGTCTTATCGCTTCTTCAACAGCAAGCTTTGCATTTACCATAGGATATTCGAGGGTTTCAACGTCATACCAATAATCCCATTCGGTAAACACCTGTGCAACTCTGTTTGTGGATAAGCACAGTATTTCTTTGATCTGAGGACCTGTAAATGAAGGATTTACCGACCAGACAAGTGAAGCAATTCCTGTAACAACAGGTGCGGACATTGACGTGCCCGACATATATTCATAGCCGCCGTCAAGGCTGCTGCTGTAAATGTTTTCACCGGGTGCCGCAAGGGTAACACTTCTGCCAACGTTGGTAAAGCTCGACTGAGTGAAGGTGCCGTCACCGTTGTTGGTTGCACTTGCTACAACAAAAATTCTGTCAAGAATATCGGATGCGGAAACGTTCTTTGAGCCTACGAATATGTTATCTTCGTTCAGTGCACAGAATCTGCCGTTGTTTCTTGCATCAACAGGGTCGCCCAGAAAATCTCCGTTACCTGCTGACTGAACAACCACAAAATCGTAGCCTTTCGATAAAAGAGACGCCATCATATACGAGGTTGCTGCAGTTTCAAACACAGCCTCAAAAAGCCCCATACTGTTGCTTGTTTTCGAGCCGGATGTACCGAGAGAAAGGTTGATTACCTTTGCACCCGATTTTACAAGGGTTGAAAAGCCGAAGAAAATTGAAATATCCGTGCTCCATAACTGAAGTGTATCGGGCATCCAGTCAATGCATATAAGGTTTGCATTATCGCATATACCTGCAACACCCTGACCGTTGTGGTTTGCGGAAACTATACCTGCAACGTGAGTACCGTGATTATCAGGTATGTTTCTGCCTGCCTGCTTACTGTCGGGAAAAACAATTTTACCTGCAAGCTCAGGATGGTCTGTTTCAAATCCTGAATCGAGAATTCCTACGTTGATTTTTGAAAAATATTCGGAATAATCCCATGCCTGCCTTGCATCAACAGCCTCAAGCCACCAATTGCTTCCCGAGGGAACAAGCTCATTCCAATCAAAATCCGGCTCATTTGCAATATCAAAGCTGTCTGACGGTGTAACGTTAAGTTGGGTTTTTGATGCCATTACGGGAATGGCAAGTTCAACACCGTTGAGTCTTTCGAGCTTTTCACACCTTGAAACAGCCTGCTCATAGGTCATAACGGGATATGATATTACGAAGAGATCCGCAGGCATACACCAGCCCGAAACAACACCTCCGCAGGTGCCGATAAGGCTGACCTTATCCGAAAACTTCATATCGGAACTTACAAAAACTGCAAGCTTATCTCTGATAAAGCCTTTTTCTTCATTGATTGCAACCACGTCGCCGTCATCAATTTCACTGAAAAAATCATATTTGATTGCCTGTGTGGTATACGGTAAGCCGTAAATGAATTCCGAAACCGTATCAATAACACTGTTAAAAGAAGTATACACAAAGCTTGCTGCTGCCATAACGGCAGACATAATTAACGAAACGATTTTGACAAACACCGTTAATCCCCCTTTTTATTTTGCTTTTTGCTTAAAAGGTTTCAGAAAAATTTCTGTGGGAATCTGAGTAAACAGAATTGCAACGAACATTATCACACAACCGATAAGCTCTCTTGATGAAAGAGCCTGATTGAGGAGAATCCAGCCGAAAAGCACGGCAAAAACCGATTCAAGACAAAGAAGCAGTGCCGCAACGGTGGGATTGGAATACTTCTGACCGAAAATCTGTGCAGTAAAGGCAACACCGCAGCTCATAACACCTGCGTAAGCGATTTCAACGCCTGCACCCTTAATTGCTTCAAGACTCGGGTCTTCAAAAACAAACATAAAGATTGCAGACACAACACCTGCAATAAGATATTGAACGCAGGATAACGCAATGTTGTTGACCTTCTTGCAGAAATGGTCAATTACAAGAATGTGCGCCGCAAAAGCAAAGGCACCGCATATTGTTATAAGTTCACCCGAACCGATTGAAAATCCGCCCGCAGGAACACTGATTATGTATAATCCGATTACTCCGAGAACAACACCGATCCAGATGTTGAAACGAAGCTTCTGCTTGAGAAAAATACCTGCAATGGGAACAAGCACCATATAAAGTGCGGTTATAAACCCTACTTTACCTGCCTCAAGTCCGAGAAAAAAAGCGTGCTGCTGAAGATTACAGCCGATAAAGAAAGGAATTGCACAGCACAGGCTTCCGAAAAGTATTTCCTTTACAGGAATCTTTTTTGCTTCAGTATCGGGCAGTTTCTTTTTATCGTTCAGAACACTGATGAACGCAAAGGGAATAAGAACAATTCCACCCAGAAGCATTCTTAAAGCATTGAACGTAAACGTGCCTATCTGTGCACCTTCACTTTGCGCAACAAATGAAAGTCCCCATACAACCGCTGCAAGCAGGCAGAAAAAAGGACCGAGAATCTTTTCTTTTTTTATACGTATCACTCCAAAAACAACCGCCCACAGAAAAACTGCGGGCGGCATATAATCAAATATTATTCAGCTGCTTCCTCAGCGGGAGCTTCTTCAACTGCTGCCACTTCTTCAACTGCTTCTTCTGCTGCTTCCTCAGCGGGCTCGATGAGAGCACGGATTGAAAGGCTTACGCGCTTCTTGTCGTAATCGATAGCGGTAATCTTACAGGTTACTGTTTCGCCAACCTTAAGAACATCCTGAGGCTTGCTGATGTGACGGTCAGCAATCTGTGAAATGTGGATAAGGCCGTCAATACCGGGAATAATTCTTGCAAAAGCACCGAATGTTGTCATACCAACAACTTCTGCTTCAACAACCGAACCTTCGGGATAGTTCTTCTTGAGAATCTCCCAGGGATTGTCTTCGTCTTTTCTGTATCCGAGAGAAATCTTCTTCTTCTCAGCATCGAGTGACTTAATGTAAACAACAACTTCCTGACCGATTTCAAAAATCTCTGCAGGGTTCTTGATACGCTTCCATGACATTTCTGAAATGTGAACCATACCGTCAACGCCGCCGATATCAACGAATGCGCCGTATGTTGTCATTGACTTAACAGTACCTGTATACTGCTGACCTTCAGCTGCCTGTGCCCAGAAAGCTTCTGAAGCTTCCTTCTTTGCATCCTTGAGAACTGAACGGATTGAACCGACTGCTCTTCTGCGCTGCTTATTTACTTCAATGATGCGGAACTTAACTGTTGTTTTGAGAAGATCTTCAAGATTTTCATCTCTGCGCTCTGTTGCATGTGAAGCGGGAACAAATACGCGTACGCCGTTTGATACAACTCTTACGCCGCCTTTAACAACTTCTGCAACCGTGCCTTCAAGAATTCTGCCGTCTTCTTCAGCGGCAATTATCTCAGTCCAGGCATTCTGTGCGTCAAAACGTCTCTTTGAAAGCATAACGGTTCCTTCGGCATCGTTTGTCTTCATAATAATAAGATCGATTTCGTCACCGATTTTGAGTTCTTTGGCTGCATTTGCATTGGGGTCTGCGCTGTACTCATCCATAGGAACATAGCCGGCATGCTTTCTGCCGATATCAACCTGGATTTCTGTGGGTGTGATACCCATAACAACGCCCTTGACTTTCTGGTCTGTGCTCATGCTGCTCAGAGAAGCTTCAAGTGCTTCGGAAAAATCCATATCGTCTGTTATAACTGCTGCTTCAGAAGGCACCTCCTCTACCTGCATATTTGTGGTTTCGTTTACGATTTCGGACATTTCTAAAAGTACCTCCTTAATTATTGCGGAAGGGGTTGACGCCCCTGCCGTCACGCCGATTTCGGCGATTTGGGAAAAATCTATGGTCCTGAGCTCGTCGGCTCTTTCCACCAAATGTGTTTCGCAGTTTTCACTGCACACCGCTTTAAGCTTTACGGTGTTTGAACTGTGCCGCCCTCCGATGACAATCATCATATCATTTTGCTTTGACAGCTCGGCAGCTTCATCCTGCCTTTTTCGGGTTGCACTGCATATTGTATCAAAAATTTTTGGGTTTGTACAGTATATTTTTATTTTTTCTTTACATTTTTTCCATTCTTTTTGCGAAAAAGTTGTCTGTGAAACTGCTATTATTCCTTTTTCGCACAAAAAACGATTTTTGAGAAGAAAACCCTCAAGCTCATCGGCACTGTTAAAGACATAGGCATCACCGTTACTGTGCCCTCTTATGCCCATAACCTCAGGATGATTCGGGTCACCTGCAATAAAAACAGGCACCTCATCCGATGAATTTTCGGCAACTATATCGTGGATTTTCTTTACAAAAGGACAGGTAGCATCACATATGTTTGCTCCCGCTTTTTCAAGCTCATCATAAACCTGTCTGCTTACACCGTGAGCACGGATAATAACCGTTTCCCCCTCTTGCGATTGAGAAGGATTTTCAATCATCCTTACGCCCTTGCTTTCAAGCTCGGAAGTAACCGAATTGTTATGTATAAGCTCGCCCAGAGTTGCAGCAGGAACATTTTTTGAAGCAAGGTCATACGCCATATTCACCGCACGGTCCACACCGAAGCAGAAGCCGGCTGTTTTGGCAAGGGTTATTCGCAATGTCCCATCCCCCAGAGTTCGACTATCTTATCCATAACAAGCTTTGCACAGCTTTTAACTTCTTCTCTTGAACCTGCTTCTGTAAAACCGAGTTCCTCGTAAGGAATAATCTCACCGAATCTTATGGTAAGTCTTGAGCCTTTTTTCATCTCATCGCAGTTGTAAATCGAAACAGGAAGAATATTTGCCTTTGCTTCTCTTGCTATAAGGCCGATGCCGGACTTGGCTCTTGAAGGCTTATAATCCTTTGAACGTGTGCCCTCGGGAAAAATGCCGAGAATGTGACCTTCCTTGACTACTCTGATTGCATAATCTACCGCTTCTTTATCTGCCCTGCCTCTTGCAACCGGGAAACCGTTTGCTTTCTTAAAAAGAGTGCCTATAACAGGCTTGCTGAAAAGCTCCTGCTTACCCATAAAATAAATCTGACGCTTTTCAATGCCCAGGGCAATGTACAGAGGGTCAAGCGCTCTGAGATGGTTTGATGCAATGATAAAGCCGCCGTCCTCGGGGATATTCTCCACACCGATATAATCTACCTTGTAGCACATCTTTGTAATTTTCTGACCGAGAGGACGGAGTTTATCGTAAAGCTCCTCTTCCTCTTTGACCTTTGAGTAATCGAAACCTCTCATTATATATTCTCCTTAATGATCTTGATGATTGAATTAACCGAATCCTCAAGCGAAAGACCTGTTGTGTCAAGAATCACGCCGTCTTCCGCAGGCTTGAGAGGAGCAATTTCGCGGTGGGAATCGTTATAATCCCTTTCAATAAGCTCGGAAAGAACGTCTTCATACTTAACGTCCGTACCTTTTTCGATAAGCTCCTTGTAACGTCTTGTTGCTCTTTCCTCGGGTGACGCGGTGAGAAAAATCTTAACCTTTGCATCGGGAAGAACAACGGTACCTATATCTCTGCCGTCCATAATACAGCTGTTTCTTTTAGCGATATCTCTCTGCAGATCAAAAAGGAACGCACGGACCTCGGGCACCGCGGATACGTCTGAAGCAGCCATTGATGCAGGAGGAGTTCTTATTTCGACAGAAACGTTTTCACCGTTAAGCAAAACCTTCTGTTCTCCGTTTTCAAACACAAGGTCAACACTTATATCGGAAAGACTTGCGGCTACCGCAGGCTTATCTTTTGTGTCAATACCCTTTCTGAGAGCATTAACGCCTACCGCACGGTAAAGTGCACCGGTGTCAACATAGATAAAACCTATTTCTTTTGCCGCCGCACGTGCAACGGTGCTTTTACCTGCACCGGCAGGACCGTCTATGGCAACATTAATAACATTATTCATAGCTGTACTCCCTGTTTTCTTTTATTTTTTCAGCAGCACTGAGTGCCGCAAGACGCGCCGTTGAAAAAGCAATCTGCAGATTGAAGCCTCCCGTATACGCATCGGCATCTATAACTTCTCCCGCAAAATAAAGCCCTTCGGCAAGCTTTGATTCCATTGTTTTGGGATTAATCTGAGATACATCAACGCCGCCCGATGTGATAATTGCCTCCGCAACAGGTCTGAATCCCGTAACGGTTATACACATTCCTTTGAGAAGCTGAACAAGATTCTGCCTCTGCTCCTTGGTAATCTGATTAACCTTGGTTGAAAGAGGTATTTTGCTGAGCTTTACAATAACAGGAACAAGCTTTTTGGGAAGCAATGAATTAAGCGCATTAATAAAATTTCTGTTTATGTTTTCAGAAAAATCACGGAGTATTCTTGCGTCAAGCTGTTCAGGCGTCAATGCAGGTTTAAGGTCAATATAAATCTTATATTTTCCGCTTTTCATATTTCTCATATGTGCCGATGCACTGAGAATCATAGGACCCGACACACCGAAATGAGTGAAAAGCATTTCACCGAAATCCGTATAAACCGTTTTACCATTATCGGCATCAACAACCTTTATTGCGGTATTACGGAGCGAAAGTCCCATAAGGTCGGTGCAGAATCCTTCGTGAATTTCAAGGGGCACAAGAGAAGGAACAAGGTCAGTTATATTATGACCTGCCTGCCTTGCAAGCTCATAACCGTCACCGGTTGAACCAGTACCCGGATAGGAAAGACCGCCAGTTGCAACAATAATGCTCTCGGCATAAATCTCGTTACCGTCATCGGTTTTCACGCCAATAACCTTGTCGCCGTCTTTTATGAGTTCAACAGCCCTGCCCTGCATTATTCTTGCTCTGGTTTTTGCATAGGAATGAAGCGCATCAACAATATCCGCCGCATTATCCGAAACCGGGAACACTCTGTTTCCTCGCTCGGTTTTCAGTTCCACTCCTCTGCCTTCAAAAAAATCGATCACATCGGCAGGCATAAACCTCGAAAATGCACCGTACAAAAATCTTCCGTTTCTCGGAACGTTCGAAATGAGCTCCTGAAGGGAATTACAGTTGTTTGTAACGTTGCATCTGCCCTTACCCGTAATCATCAGCTTTCGCGCAGGCCGTTCGTTACGTTCAAGTATAAGGGTTTCAACTCCCTCGTTAGCGGCAGTGCCTGCCGCCATAAGGCCGGCTGCACCTGCGCCTATAACAAGCAGGGTTGTTTTCATTTCTTTTCCTCCCCGCCCGTACGGTAAACGTGGTATTCATCCCATATTTCTTCAAGTGCTCTGAAATAACTGTAAACATCGTCGCTCTTCTTCCTTGCACATGCCGCAATAAGCGCGTTTATAAGGCTCAGCGGAGCAACAAGTGAATCAACGAATGACACCATATTGCTCTTTGCAACCAGAAGATGTGTTGCATAAGGCGCAATGGGTGACATTTCACCGTCTGTTATTGAAATAATGGTCGCTCCCCTGTCTTTTGCAAACGAAAGGGCTTTTACCGTCTGCGTTGAATATCTTGGGAAGCTTATGGCAACGCAGACGTCCTCACTACTTATTCGGAACATCTGCTCAAAAAGCTCACTGGACGATGAAGTATCAATAAGAACCACATTTTCGCTGAGGTATCTGAAATAGAATGCGGCAAAGCTTGCAATGGCCGCCGAGCTTCTCACACCGAGAATATAAATTTTTCTTGCGTTATTAATGGTTTCAACGCTCTTTTCAAAGGCTTCTCTCGAAACGCCCTCTCTTGTTGCTTTTATCATTTCGATATCGGCCGCAAAAGCGTTTCCGATAAGGTCATCGCCCTCAAATCTGCTTGCGGAAACCTCCATACGCTGAACACTCGTAAGGTGGCTTTTAACCATTTCCTGCAAGTGCTTCTGCAATTCGGGATAGCCGTCAAAGCCTATATTTGATGCGAAACGCACAACCGTCGATTCGCTGACACCTACCGCCTTGCCCAGACTTGCCGCCGTCATAAACGAAGCCTTTTCATAATTTGTCGTTATGTAATCGGCAATTTTTTTGTGTCCCTTTGAAAGACTGCCGTATACTTCTTCCAACTTAGCCTGAAAATTCTCTGACATAATAATACCTCATTTAACACTTCATACAGAATATATTTTACAACACCAAATAATAAAATGCAAGAAGAAAATACTGTTTTTGCAGGATTTCTTTCATTTTTATTGATTGACTACATTAAAACGATATTGTATAATAAATCCAAATCACTGAAAAAAGGAGATTTCCTTATGTCATCATCAACAACGTTATGGTACAACGCACCCGCAAAAGCCTGGACCCAAAGCCTGCCCATAGGCAACGGCACACTGGGTGCTATGATTTACGGAACAACATCAAAAGAAACGCTCTGCCTCAATCATGACCAGCTCTGGAACGGCAGACCCAAAAATACAGTTAAAGACGGCGCACCCGAATCTTTCAAAAAAGCCCGTGATCTTGCTCTTGCAGGCAGACTTCACGAAGCTGAAAAAGAAATTGAAACAAACTTTCAGAGCACATGGAGCCAGGCTTATATGCCCCTGGGCAATCTTGAAATTGAGTTTGAAGCTAAAGGCAGAATAAAGGATTACAGAAGATACCTTGACCTTGAAAATGCCGTTGCAGGCGTTGAATACACAAGAGGTGGAATCAGATACACAAGAGAGTATTTTGCTTCATATCCTTCAAAAGTTATTGCCGCAAAGCTTAAAGCAGAAGGTGGAAAGATGAGCTTCACCTTCGGCCTCACCTCAAAGCTCCGCAGTAACAGCGTTGCAGAAGGAAACACCGTTATACTCGACGGTGAATGTCACGGCGAAAACAATATTGATAACGAAGCAAGCAACAAAAAATATTTTGATGAACCCGAAATGAGAGGTATGCGTTTCAGAGCTGCCGTGAAGGTTGTTACCGACGGTACGGTCAAAACAGTCGAAAACCGTATAAGCGTTACCGACGCAACCGAAGCAGTGCTTTTCTTCGCAAGTGAAACAAGCTTCAACGGTTGGAACAAGCATCCCTTCCTTGAAGGCAAGGAATATATGAAGCCCTGCCTTGAAACACTTGCTGCGGTCAATGATTACAACGAAGAAAAAGCTCGCCATATTGCTGATTACACAGAGCTTTACGGCAGAGTCAAGCTTGACATAGGCGAAGGCAGAGGCGATCTTCCCACAGACAAGCGTCTGAACGCATTCAAAAAGGATAAAAATGACCTTTCGCTTATCACTCTTGTTTATAATTACGGCAGATACCTTGCAATTTCATCTTCAAGAATCGGCTCACAGCCTTCAACACTTCAAGGTATCTGGAACGACAGACTCACTCCTCCCTGGCACTCAAACTATACCGTTAACATAAACACAGAAATGAACTACTGGCCCGTACTTATGTGCCGTATGCCTGAAATAAACTATCCTCTTATAGAGATGGTAAAGGAACTCAGCATAAGCGGTGAGAATGCCGCAAAGGGTCAGTACGGTGCAAAGGGCTGGACTTCTCACCACAACGTTGACCTGTGGCGCCTTTCAACCCCCGTTGCGGGCAGTGCACAGTGGGCATTCTGGCACGGCTCATCAGGTTGGCTCTGTGAGCATCTTTTCGAGCATTATGAATATACGAACGACGTTGAGTATCTCAGAGAGACCGCATATCCCGTAATGAAGAAAGCTGCCGAATTCTATCTAGACATTATGACGGAATACGAGGGCAAGCTTGTTCTTGCGCCCGGCACATCACCCGAAAACACTTTTGAATATGAAGGCAAGCCCTGCTGCGTTGCAAAGTATTCAACAATGTCAATGTCCATAGCACGAGAGCTTTTTGAAAACTGCATAAAGGCTTGTGATATTCTCGGCATTGACGGCGATTTTGCCGAAGAACTTAAAAATACAGTTGCACATATGGCTGATTTCAAACTGGGCAGTGACGGTCAGCTTCTGGAATTTGACGACGATTACCCCGAGGTTGAAATCCATCACAGACACGTTTCGCATCTTTATGCACTTCATCCTGCACGCCTTATTACCGTTGACGGTACACCCGAGCTTGCAAAGGCCTGCCGCAGAACTCTTGAACGCAGAGGCGACAACGGCACCGGTTGGAGCCTTGGCTGGAAAATAAACTTCTGGGCAAGACTTTTTGACGGCGATCACGCTCTCAAACTTATCGAAATGCAGCTTCGCCCCGTAAAGAGTGTAGGCATCAATTACACCAAAGGCGGCGGCACATACGAAAACCTTTTCGATGCACATCCCCCCTTCCAGATTGACGGTAACTTCGGCTTTGTAAGCGGCATCACCGAAATGCTTATGCAGAGTTATAACGGCAGAATTTATATCCTTCCTGCACTGCCCTCAAAGTGGGAAAACGGTAAGGTAAGCGGTCTGCTTGCAAAGGGCAACGTTATTGTTGATATCGAATGGAAAAACGGCAAGGTATCAAGTTATAACCTTGAAGGCAAGGGCAAGTTTACCGTTATCGTTGACAGCAAAGAAAAAGAGGTTGAACTTGACGGCAAAAAGGTGACCTTCAATGCCTGAAAAATTTGACCTTTACGATTTTGACAAAACGGTTTATCCTTGGGATTCGGAAACGGTGTTTCTTTTTTACTGTATCCTCCGCAGACCCTATCTGATTATTCTCGCCCCCTGGCTGTTACTTAATCTGTTGCTTTTCTTTCTCGGCTTCGGTGATAAATTCAAGGGCAGGTGCTTTTCGTTTCTTCCTTTCATAAACGGAGAAAAAATGGCTCGGAAATTCTGGGAGAAACAACAGAAAAATATTTACCCCATTTTCAATCCCGAAAACAGAGAAAGACCGGTTGTTGTGTGCTCGGCATCACCCGAATTTTTTCTTAAGCCCATCTGTGAAAAGTACGGTGTGCATACACTGATTGCAACAAGAATGAATCCGAAAACAGGTAAAATATACGGCTTCAACTGCAAGGATAAGCAAAAGCCCGTAAGGCTTGCCGAGGCACTGCCCAACGCAGAATTCATCAATGTTTACTCCGATTCATTAAAGAACGACATCCATATTTTTGAATTGGGTCAGAAATGCTTTCACGCACAAAAAGGTACTCTCACCGAAATGAGCATTGAAGAAATCCGCAGAAAAGTAAGTAAATAAAAGCATCACCCGTCGGTTAAAATAACCAACGGGTGATTTTTTTGAAATTTGTAATATTGAGTTCCGTTTTATCATACCTCATCGGCAGTATCAGCTTTGCGGTAATTCTTTCGAAAAAACTGACCGGCAAGGATGTCCGCACCGCAGGCAGCGGAAACGCAGGTGCAACAAACGTATTGAGAACCTCGGGCAAAAAAGCTGCGTCAGCCGTTTTTCTTCTTGATTTTCTGAAAGGATTCATTGCGGTAATCATTGCAAAATGCTTCATTCTGTTTTTGGAAGCACCGTACGAATGTATTTACCTTGCAGGCTTTTCAGCCCAGCTTGGACACTGCTTTCCTGTTTTTTTCGGTTTCAAGGGCGGCAAGGGTGTTGCAACCGCCGCAGGCGCCGCCACCGCAATTATGCCCGTTACAGCCTCCGTACTGATTGCGGTTTTTGCTGCTGTTGCACTCATAACAAAAACCGCTTCCATAGCATCCTGCACCTGTGCCGTGCTTTATCCTCTGCTTGCATATTTTATGACCGACTCCAAAGACATTTTCAACTTTGTTTTTGCCGCATCCTGTTCCGTACTGATAATCATTATGCACGGAGCAAATATCGCACGCCTTCTTGACGGTGAAGAAAAATCCGTTTCCTCCAAATAATTCAAGGTATGTAAATATTTAAGCAGATATCCGTCCGTTTTAACAAAAATTCATTTTCTGTCTATAAAATGTTTTACCCCCGTTCATACAAAGTTAACAGCGGAATAATTGAATATAAAAAGCAGAAAAGCTATAATTTTTATCGCAATCTGAAAGTGTGCGGAGGGGGACACCGCAGAAAGCACTTTCAATGTATATTAATATAAAACGGAGGAAAAAAATGAAAAGAATCAAAAGCTTTTTAGCGGTGCTTCTTGCATTCGCATTCATTCTGACCGCAACTCCCCTGTCGGGCTTTGCGGCAGAGGTGGCAGATAACGGCGAAACAACCGTTACTCAGCCCGAAGCAAACGAAAACGAAACTCCCGAAGCAGAGGAGTCTGCCAAGGAATATACCGTTACCTATTATTCAAACGGAAAAAAATACGGCGATATTCAGACCTACAAAGCAGGCGAAACCATTCAGCCTCCTCAGGCACCCGAAGCGGAGGAAGGTCACATTTTTAATGGGTGGGTTATTAATGAAAACCAGGATAAGCTTCCCGAAACAATGCCCGAAAACAACCTCGAAGCATCTGCATCGTGGAAACTCAAAGACGTGAACATTACTTTTGTATCAGACGGTACGGAGGTAAAAAAGGCAACTGTACCCTTCGGTTCAAGCGTTGAGGAAACCGTACCCGTTGACCCCGAAAAGGAGGGCTACAAATTTGCAGGCTGGTTTGATGAAAACGGCAAGAATGTTTACGAATACAAAACCGTACCTTCATCCGACCTTTCCTTTACTGCAAAGTGGCTTAAGAATGCCAACGTAACCTATATGATGAGCAAGGATAAATCCTATGCCGCATACGAGGTAACCGAAGGCGATAAAATTCCCGTACCCGAAAAGAATCCGGAAAAATTCGCACATAAATTTGTTGGCTGGAGCCCCGAAATTCCCGATGTAATGCCTGCCGAAGATCTTGTATTTGAAGCTCAGTATGAGGTTGACAAGGACTTTGTCACCGTACTCATCGGTGGTGTGCTTATCGCGGGCGGTGCAATCGGTCTTACCGCCGCGGCAATTACAGGTCTTTCAATAGTAGGCGGCATCATTGCGGTTATCGGTCTTTCATCAATAGTCGGCAATATCACAAAAACCTATAAAGTAACCTTTAAGGTTGACGGCTCGGTTTACAAAATCTACAACGTTGAAGCAGGCAAGAAAATAACCGTACCCGATGACCCCGAAAAAGAAGGCTATGATTTTGCAGGCTGGACACCCGATATCCCCGATGAAATGCCCAAGAATGACCTGACTTTTGAAGCAAAATGGTCCTCAAAGGATACAGATATCCCCGATACGGGCTCTTCTGCGGCAGGTCTTGCGGCATTTGCTGCCCTCACCGTTTCTGCGGCTGCAGCTGTGCTTCTTATAAAGAAAAAGAAGGATAAATAAACAAACTTAACACAAACCGCAGGCTCTTTGTCCCGTGAGTCTGCGGTTTGTATGTTTTTCACCAAAAAGAATATCTTCGTTTATGCAATGTTACAAATATCGCTCCGAGGTATTGACAAACGAGGTTTGTAATTATAAACTTTAATTGAGGTTTGCAATTACAAACCATTACATTTATGAAACGGGGAGATACTATGAGTGACCTTGCATTATGGGACAGTGAATATAAGTTTATGTGTGTTGTGTGGGACAGTGCACCGATAAATTCAGGCAAGCTTGTTGAGCTTTGCGACGAAAGGCTGGGCTGGAAAAAATCCACCACCTACAATGCAATCCGCAAAATGTGCGAAAAAGGACTTATTATGAATGAAAATGCCGTCGTTACCGTGCTTGTACCGAAGGAAAGCGTGCAGGCAAACGAAAGCGAAAGCTTTGTGGAGCGTACCTTTGACGGCTCACTGCCTTCATTTCTTGCGTCTTTTCTCGGCGGCAAAAAACTGAGTGAAAAGGAGGCTCTTCGTCTTACAGAGCTTATCAACTCACACAAGGAGGAATAAGTATGAATATACCTTTTGAAGATATTTTTATTACAGTCCTCAATATGAGCATTACGGGAAGCTACATAATTGCCGCCATATTGCTTCTGCGCCTGCTGTTAAAAAAAGCTCCCAAAGTTTTTTCATACAGCTTGTGGGCAATAGCAGGTCTAAGGCTTTTATGCCCGTTTTCATTTTCATCAGTAATCAGTATATTCAACCTTATTGCACCGCCTTCCGCAGAATCATCCTTAGTCGGTGCCACCGCAAACGGTTACATACCTCAGGATATAAGCATAATGCTTATTCCCGAAGTCAATACGGGCATACCTGCCGCAGATACGGTTATTAACACCGTACTGCCTTCCGCGCAGCCCACAGCAAGCGTAAATCCTATGCAGATTATATTGAGCGTTGCCGGTGCTGTATGGGGTATAGGCATTCTTGCGATGTGTGTTTACGGTATCGTTTCCGTAATCGACGTCAAAAAGAAGATTAAATTCGCCACAAAACTCAGAGATAACATTTTTGAATGTGATTGCATACCCTCGCCTTTTGTTTTCGGCATAATCAAGCCCAAGATATATCTGCCATGCGGTATGAGTGAGAATCAGCTTGAATACGTGCTTATGCACGAAAAAAATCACATCCGCCGTTTTGACCATATCACAAGAACAATCGCCTTTATCGTCCTTATTCTGCACTGGTTCAATCCCTTCGTATGGATAGGCTATACACTGGCAATTCACGATATGGAAATGAGTTGTGATGAAAGCGTACTCAAAAAACTGGGCACGGAAGCAAAAAAAGCATACAGCTTCACTTTAGTAAGCGTGGGTGCCGACAAAAAGCTTTCCTTCCGCACTCCCCTTTCCTTCGGTGAAAACGGCGTTGAAAAAAGAGTTAAAAATATTCTCGGCTTCAAAAAGCCGAAGGTTATTGCGGTTATCGTGTGCGTTGTTCTTTGCGTTGTTGCCGCCGCAGTATGTCTTACAAACGGTATTTCGGAAAAAGACAAAAACAGCGAAGCCGTTATGAACGATATGCAGTCTCAGATTGAAGCCCGTCTTGAGGAAATGTTCTCGGCAGAGGCTTATCAATACGGAACCAACAATTATGAAATTTACACCGCAGGCGCAAAAATAGCCGTAACAGAAGATGAACCAGACGGCACAACAACGGTTTACGGCAGAAAAAGAATATTCAGCTTTGATATAAGCTACGAACACCTTATCAGGTACGAAGAAGAATATCTGTATCCCACGGAAATACCACCCACAAGCACTTTCAAAGCAAGTTTTGATAATGAGGGCAAACTTATATCCGTAGAAGACGTTGAGGGAAAAATACCGCAGCTTCCCGAAACAGTACGGTATGATTTTGACGAGCGTGACAGAGCGTACAGACGTGCGGAAAAGCAACTCAAAGCTCAATATTCAAAAATAAAAATATACACCAAGGGTATTTTTGAATCTTATTTCAGCGGCACCGCACTTGACGGTTTTGAAGCGCAGAGTTTTGAACTTGCGGGCGACTGCTTCGGAAACCCCGTTGCGGCAATCAGTTTTTCCTGCGTTCAGTCTGAAAAGCAATACAGAATAAGCGATTATTATGAGCTTACCAAAATTGTTGACGGCGAACGAATCCCGCTTGAATCAAAAACACTTTCCGATTCGGATACGGTATTGGTTCCCACAGGCAAGCACGCAGGCAGAGAAGTGCTTTACTTTGCCTACCTTTCAAAGTATATTGATGCACTTGAAAAATGCGAATATGAAATCAAGTTTTTCGTTCAGACGGAAGGCAATAATGCTTACGAGGAATACTTTGTAAAATTCAAGGTTGACGACCTTTCACCCTCAAAATTCACAAAACCGTCACTGACATACGATACCCTTAACAAAGGTTATAACCCCGGATTATTTGAAGTAACAAGAGAAGAATTTGTTTCCGGTGAAATATATCCCTGCAACTCAGCACTGAACAAAGTAACTCTCAGCGAAAAAAATCTGAAACAAATCAAAAAGCTTCTGGATAAAGCCGTGTTTACTTATGACAAAAAAGAAATGAGCTATCCCGAATATCTTGAAGCATACACTGTTGAGCTTACGGATGAAAAAGGCAGGAACTATAATTTTACCGTTTACGGCAATTTAATCAACGACAGCAATGCGGAATACACCCAGCACCCCTATATTGAGCTTAATTCAGATGAGCTTTTTAATTATATAAACGAAACCTATCCTGCCGCTATGAGCAATATGATTGAATCCGGCTATGAAACCTCAACGAATATTTTTGCTAAAAATCCCTATCCGCTGACAACTCAAACTGATACGAATAAAAATATTGACCCGACTTCCGTAACCGAATATATCGTAAGCAACATCAAATTCACCTCCCCTGCCGACGGTCTGAAGCTTATAGGCTTTGATGTTTCCCGCAGTTTCATCAATATCAGTTTTCTGAATGAAGGTACCGAAACAGTAGGATATTCGGAAGATTACACTATGGATAAGCTTGTTGACGGTCAGTGGCAGAGCGTTGAGCAAATCAAAAAATACCAAGCCCTTGATGCGTGGTTTACTGAACCTGGCGGTACAAGCCCCGCACAGCTCTGCACAGATAAATTCTATCTGAATTTGGAAGGCGGAACATACCGTATTCACCTGCCCGTTATCAGCGAAACCAAAGGTAACATTACCGTTGAGTTTACCGTAAAGGCTTATATGATAACGGAGCACGATGCTTTCGGTTTTGAAGGCACGCCCGTTCAGATTGATGTCAGACCAAAGGACAATGATAATTTCTTCTGTACCGATTTCACCTATGACGAAATGCTCGAAATTGCAGAGCTTTACGGCAAGGGCGGTTTTGAAGAAGAAAAGCCCACGGGTATTCTTAAAGAAAAAGCCGCAAGAGTAACCGTTATCGACAATAAGGGCTTCAAATACAGCTTCATAATTTACGACGACGGTGTTATCAATATCGACGGAAGAAATTATGCAAACAACAACGGTAAAGAAATTTATGAATTGTTGACAGCAGAAATATACGACAGGCTGTAAACTGAAAGGGACAAAAGATGAACGTATTCAAAAATTTTATATGTATTTTTCTCGTATTTATTATCTGTTTTTCCATCTGTGCCTGCACAAAGGATTTTGGCGAATTGCCCGTAACATTCTCTGAAAGCGATGAATCACAGATGGAAACTGCAGATATATCGAAACCTGCATCAAAGGTAAATTCATCGGCAAGCACGGGTGGAACCTCTGCTGAAAGCAAATCTGATAAAGAAGATTCTTCAACAAAAAATCAGTATTTAAAACCCACCGCAGGCACAACAAAAACCAAGCCTGCTCCTACGTATGCATCGGATATCAGCGGTTACGTCACCAAACCCGACAAGCAGATTACACCGCCCGATACCGAACCGAAAACAGTATACGTGCTCTCTGATGTAAAGAGCAACGTAAAGGGCTGTCTTGAAATTGCGGGAATTGAGCTTACGGTTTCATCCTATTCGGGTACAATGCTTTACGTCAACTATACATATACACCCGATGAAATCTTTTATATGAGCAGTGATTTTACGCTTCAGAAGCAGGTTGACGGTCAATGGACGGATATGGTACAGATAAGAACCGTCAATCCCGGTAAAACCGCCACTCTGAATTATGATGCAAAACACAGTATTCCCGAGTATTATCACCTTGATAAATATATGAATAACCCCGAAAACGGCAGGTACAGGCTCAAGCCTTTTATCGGCAAAAATTTTGAATTAACCGAATTGTCCGGGTTCGAAATAGAATTCACCGTCACAAAGCAAACGGTGAAAAAAGCAAGCCTTCTGCAAAAGGTTGAAAACCCTGTTGCCGCAAATTTCGGCTTTGCGTCATACAGTACAAACTACACCTATTCCCTTCTCGACAGCCGTCAACTTGCGAGAATTGCAACCCTTTACAACAACCTCAGATTTACACCCATTGCGATACCCGAAACGGTTTATACGGATTATACCCTCACAATAATTGATGGCAACGGATATGAACATTCACTTGTTCTTTGCAACAAGGGCATCGTGGCACTTCAAACCGGAACGGGCAATTATTACTTTGTTGAAAACGGTGAGGAGCTGTATGAATATTTTGACAGTATTTTGCTGAACGAATAAGTGGTTTTGCATAATTTTGTGTAAAAAACATCACTTTGAATCATAAATCCCCTTGAACGGTAGTGCAAAACAACAAATTTTTGCAAGTTTCTAAAATAACACTTGCAAAATCACATCATATAATATACAATATATGACATTGAGCCAAATCGTTCGGAGGTTTTATGATGAACATTCAGAATTTATCCCGTGAGCAGCTTGCGGAAAGACTTGCGGTTCTCACAAAAGAATATAACTCATATAAAGAAATGGGTCTTACACTTGATATGTCAAGAGGCAAGCCCGGCGCAGACCAGCTTGAGCTTACAAACGAAATGCTTGATCCCTCACTCCTCGGCAATTTCAAGGCATCAAACGGCTTTGACGTGCGTAATTACGGTATTCTCGACGGCATCCCCGAGTGCAAAAAGATTTTTGCGGATATCCTCGGTGTAAAGCCCGAAAATACAATCGTTTTCGGCAATGCAAGCCTCACAATTATGTATGACTACATTGCACAGTGTATGCTTTTCGGTTGCGGTGCAGAGCCCTGGTCAAAGCAGGGCGCAATCAAATTCCTTTGCCCCGTACCCGGCTATGACAGACACTTTTCAATCCTTGAGCATTTCGGAATTGAAATGATCAATATTCCCACAGATGAAAACGGCCCCGATATGAATATGATCGACAGCCTTATCACCGATGAAAAGGTTAAAGGCATCATATGCGTACCTATGTATTCAAATCCGTCGGGCAACACGTATTCCGATGAAACCGTACGCCGCTTTGCCGCACTCAAGCCTGCCGCAAAGGATTTCAGAGTTATCTGGGATAATGCATACTGCGTTCATCACGTCAACGATGAACACGACAGCCTTATGAATATTTTCGATGCCGCAAAAGAATACGGCAGTGAGGATATGTTCATTGAAGTAACGTCGACATCAAAAATCACCTTCCCCGGTGCAGGTGTTTCCGCACTTGCCGCTTCAGACGCAAACATTGCAGCAATCAAAGGCAGAATGACCGTGCAGACAATCGGCTACGACAAAATCAATCAGCTCCGCCACGCAAATTATCTTAAGGATTTTGCAGGCGTTGAGGCTCATATGAAGCGTCACGCAGAAATTCTCAAGCCCAAATTCAATGCCGTGCTCGACGCATTTGATGAAAAGCTTGCAGGCAAGGGAATTGCACAGTGGACAAAGCCTAACGGCGGTTATTTCATCAGTCTTGATGTATATGAAGGCTGTGCAAAAAGAACTGTTGCCCTTTGCAAGGAAGCAGGCGTTACGCTCACAGGTGCAGGCGCAACCTTCCCCTACGGTAAAGACCCCGAAGATAAAAACATCCGCATTGCCCCCACCTTCCCGTCAAGGGACGAACTCTGCAAGGCGGTTGAGATTCTTTGCCTTTGCGTTGAAATCAGCGCAATCGAAAAGATTCTCGGTTAATCGAGTAACCACTATTCCCATTTTTTAAAGAAGCTCTCTGAGCTTACACCCTCGGGTCTGTTATATCTGCCGAGTCCGAAAAGCCAATCGGACTCGGCTTTTTTTATTATGTTCACCTTTTCTTCACAGGTAAAGGTTGCTTTAATTCCGCATTTTTTCAGTATATCTGCACTTTCCTTACTGAAACTGCCGAAGGGATAGGCTATGGCAACAGGTGCGGCACCCGTATTTTCAATCATCTTCTCTTTAATTTTTAACGCATCCGCCGTCAAAAATTCATCGTATTGCTCAAAAGTTTCACTTTTTAGTTTTTTTATTCCGTTTCTGCCTTTTGTGTTGCTGTGCAAATCATAGGTGTGGCTCTGAATATCGATTACACCGCCCTTGCAAAGTTCTGTCACTTCATCCCAATCAAGACCCGAATACGCAAGATTATGGTCGTTTATTCCGCTGTATTTATCCGTAACCGAACCTATGATAAAGCAAATTGCCGTAAAGCCGTATTTTTTAAGAAGAGGCAATGCGTATGCATAAACGGTTTCGCAACCGTCGTCAAAAGTTATCATAACCGGCTTCTCGGGTATACTCCTCTTACCCTGAGAATAATCAAAAAGCTGATTGAGCGTAACGGAAGAATAGCCGTTTTCTTTGAGATAAATCAAATCCTTTTCAAACTGTTCAACAGTCAGAACATATTTGCCTGCCTTTGATTTATCTGTTGTAAGCTGATGATACATAACAACAGGCAGCCTTTCTCCGCCCTGTACAGACAGCACGGACACCGTATTCAGACCCGCACCGACAAAGGATAGCACACAAAACAATGCAACGCAGAAAACAGCAAAGCTCTTTTTTATTCTGATAACCATAAAACTCACTCTCTTTCAGTAAATAATATTCCTGCTGAAATAATTTATGTTGCATTTAACCTGAACGGGTTGTATAATTACCACGAAAGGATGTGCAATTATGAAAAAAACAATATCTGTTCTTATAGCAATGCTTCTTATGCTTCTTATGTGTGCCTGCGACGCAAATAACAGCCCCGATGAAGATAAGGTTCTTTATCCCGAGGCGGCACAATCGGTTGTTGAACTGGGAAGCGGTAACAAGCAGTTCAATTTCACCGCCGTTGACGGCGAGGGAACCGGATATAAATTCAGCATAAGCACCGATAAAACATACGTAGGCGAAGCACTTGAGGAATTGGGTCTGCTTGAAGGCAGCGAGGGCGAATTCGGATTATACGTAAACAAAGTCAATGGTATCTATGCACAGTATGAGGTCACCGGCACCTATTGGGCGTTTTACGTTGACGGCGTATACGCCTCATTGGGTATTGATATGACTGAAATCACCGATAATGCAACATACGAAATGAAAATTGAAAAATAAAGCAAAAAACTCCCCGGATATCACATCAAAACGGATATCCGGGGAATATTTATGTGTACCTTACTTATGACAGGCTCCGCAGGTGTCGCAACCTGAACAGCCTGTATTTTCTTTTGCAATGGCAAGCATCAGCTTGATTCTGTTTTCCTGGTTAACCTGAGTTGCACCCGGGTCATAGTCAATGGGAACAATATTTGACTGGGGATACATTTCCTTCAGTTTTCTTATCATACCCTTACCTACGATATGGTTAGGCAGGCAGCCGAAGGGCTGTGCGCAGACGATATTGCCGTATCCGCTTTCGATAAGCTCCATCATTTCAGCCGTGAGAAGCCAGCCCTCACCCATTTTACAGCCGGGTCCGATAATCTTGGTGCACATTTCCTTGATATGTGCATAAGGTGCAGGCACGGTGAAATCGCCGTATGCCTTGGCAGCAGTAATAAGATTGTTTTCAACCTTTGAAAGATACCACATTGCAATTCTCATTGCAATTTTCTTGAACGGGTTGCCGCCGTAGAGCTTTATGTCTTCAAGACGGTTATCAACCTTGAAGTTGATGAAGCCCAGAAGTCCCGGCACCATAACCTCGCAATCCTGACCGAAAAGAAATTCTTCAAGATGGTTGTTGGCAAGCGGTGAATACTTAACGTAAATTTCACCGACGATACCAACCTTAGTCTTTTCGACCTTCTTAACAGGGATTTCCGCAAAGGATTTTGTAATTTCCGGAAGTCTTTTCTTCATTGCGAAATACGAATATCCCCTGCCCTTCTTCATTTCGGCACTGAGACTGTCAATCCACTTCTGAACAAGTCTTTCAGAATCGCCTTTGTTGACTTCGTAAGGCTCAATCTGATTTTTAAGAAGTGTGATAAGGTCACCGTAGATTGAAGCTGAAAGCATTTTGAGTGCCATTGAAAGTCTGATTTTGAAGCCGCTGTTCTTTTCAAGACCCGAAAGGTTGAGTGAGATAACGGGCACCTGGGGATAGCCTGCTTTTTTAAGGGCTTTTCTGAGAAGGTGGATATAGTTTGATGCTCTGCATCCGCCGCCCGACTGTGTAATGAGAAGTGCGGTTTTATCGGGATTGTATTTGCCCGAATTGAGCGCATCGATAAGCTGTCCGATAACAAGCAGTGCGGGGTAGCAGGTATCGTTATGAACGTATTTCAAGCCTTCGTCAACAACCGCTCTGCCGTAATTCTGCAGAAGCTCGGTTTTGTAGCCGTACTGACCGAAAATGTTGATGAAAAGTCTGAAGGTAATATCAAGCATATTGGGTGCAAGGATAGTGTAATCCATCATATCTTTGGTAAATTCCACTCTGTCCGTAATAACTTTTTTGCTCATTTCCGCACCTCCTTATCTGCCTGTTGCGGCAAACAGGCTTCTGAGTCTGATTTTAACCGCACCGGGGTTTGAAATTTCGTCTATCTTGATCTGTGTGTAAATCTTACCGTCTTTTTCAAGAATGGTTCTCATTTCGTCGGTTGTGATAGCATCAACACCGCATCCGAATGAAACAAGCTGAACAACATTAAGGTCCTTATCGTTTGCCTTGGCAACGTATTTTGCCGCCGCATAAAGACGCGAATGATACGTCCACTGGTTAAGTACGGTTGTGGGGAATTTCTCAACAAGAGGGCTGACGCTGTCTTCTGTTATAACCGTTGCACCGCACTCACAGATAAGCTTGTCTATACCGTGATTAATTTCTTCATCAAGATGGTATGGTCTGCCGCAAAGAACGATTACGGGCATATCCTTCCTCTTTGCATCTGCAAGGTATTCCATGCCCTTCTTATGAATCTTATCCATAAATGAATAGTATTCGGCATATGCTTTTTCGGCAGCATTTTTAACTTCTTTAAGACTTAATCCGTCAAATTTTGCAGAGAGAATTTCAAAAATCTTCTTTGAGAAATCCTTGGGTCTGTGAAGGCCAACGTAATCTGACATAAAATTAAGTTTTTTAAGGTCGCCCACGTTTGAACGGATAACCTCGGGATAATATGCAACAACCGGGCAGTTATAATTATTATCTCCCAGGTTTTCGTCAAGGTTATAACTCATACAGGGATAGAAAATATCCTTAACACCCTGTTCCATAAGAGATTCGATATGACCGTGAAGAAGCTTTGCAGGGTAACAAACAGTATCCGAAGGAATTGTGTGCTGACCCTTTACGTAAAGATCTCTGGATGACTTCTCTGAAAGTGCAATACCGAAGCCCAGTTCGGTAAAGAATTTGTGCCAGAAAGGAAGAAGCTCAAACATATTCAGACCCATGGGCAGACCGATTGTGGGCTTGGTACCCTTGACGGGCTGATACTTTGAAAGAAGCTCGCGCTTGTAATCAAACATATTCTCGCCCTTGATTGCATTTGTCTTTGCAATGGGCTTACTGCAACGGTTGCCGCCGATAAAGCTTCTGCCGTTTGAGAAGGTGTTTACGGTGAGGCGGCAGTTGTTGCTGCACTTACCGCAGGTAACGGCTTTAACTTTATGTTCAAAGGCTTTCAGCTCGTCGGGTGTGATAATTGTGCTCTTTTCAGGCTTTCTTTCCATTGAATAGAGAGCCGCACCGTATGCACCCATAAGACCTGAAATTGTGGGTCTTACAACATTTCTGCCGATTTCCTGCTCAAAGGCGCGGAGAACCGCATCGTTAAGGAAAGTACCGCCCTGAACAACGATATTCCTGCCGAGTTCATCTGCGCTTGCGGCACGGATAACCTTGTAAATAGCGTTCTTTACAACACTTATTGAAAGACCGGCCGAAATATTTTCAATCGATGCGCCGTCCTTCTGTGCCTGCTTTACGGATGAATTCATAAACACCGTACAGCGTGAACCCAGGTCAACGGGCTTATCTGCATAAATGCCGAGCTTAGAGAATTTTTCAATATCGTATCCCCATGCGGCGGCAAAGGTCTGCAAAAATGAACCGCAGCCCGATGAGCAAGCCTCATTGAGGAAAATATTATCGATTGCATTGTTGCGGATTTTAAAGCACTTGATATCCTGACCGCCGATATCGATTATGAAATCAACGTCGGGCTTGAATTTCTTTGCGGCAGTGAAATGAGCAACGGTTTCAACAAGACCGATGTCAATACCGAAGGCATTCTTGATAATATCTTCACCGTAACCTGTAACCGCACTTGACGCAACAACCGCATTGGGATAATCATTATAGAAATCAACAAGGAAATCTCTGATAAGCGATACGGGATCGCCGTTATTTGACATATAGCGGCTCATTACGATTCTGCCGTCCTTGTTAATGACGGTTGCCTTAACCGTTGTTGAACCTGCGTCAATACCTATGTAAACGTTTTCACCGTCTGCAAGAGGACAGTTTTCTTCAACCGAATTCTTTGCGTGTCTTTCGGAGAATTCTTTGTATTCCACCTCATTGATGAAAAGGGGCTTTGCGCTGATATATTCTCCGCTTTCCTTGGCGTTCTTGATTTTTTCGGTTACTTCCTCCATATCAAGAATTTCTCCGTTCGCCGAATATGCGGCACCCAGAGCAACGAAATAAAGTCCGTTTTCAGGGCAAACACCCGTCACTCCGAGACCCTTATCAAATGCCTTGCGAAGCTCCGAAAGGAAGTAAAGAGGTCCGCCGAGATAAACAACGTTACCCTCTATTCTTCTGCCCTGCGAAAGACCCGAAACGGTCTGGTTAACAACGGCCGTGAAAATACTTGCGGCAACATCGTTTTTCCTTGCACCCTGATTAAGAAGAGGCTGAATATCTGATTTTGCAAAAACACCGCATCTTGATGCGATTGAGTAAATCTTTTCATGTGTTTCGGCAAGAGTGTTCATTTCAAGAGGTTCAACACCGAGAAGAGATGCCATCTGATCGATGAATGCGCCTGTACCGCCGGCACAGGAACCGTTCATACGTACCTCAACACCGTTGGTAAAGAAAAGTATTTTTGCATCCTCTCCTCCGAGCTCGATAACTGCATCCGTACCGGGGAGAAGTTTCGAAACACTGACTCTGGTTGCATAAACCTCCTGTATGAAGTCAAGACCAAGGGCATTGGCAAAGCCCATACCCGCCGAACCCGAAACAGTAAGGCTTGCCTTCTTGAATTCGGGGTTTTCGGTAATTATCTGCGAAAGCATTTTCGAGCTTTTTTCCGCAATTTTGGAATAGTGGCGCTCGTATGCTTTGTAAACTATATTATTATCATTATCGATTGCAACGCACTTGAGAGTGGTTGAACCGACATCCATACCTATTCTCATTTTTCTCTCCCGATTTTATGCTGATTTTTCTTCAGCAAGATTTTCGCGCATAAGGCGCTCAACTTCGTCATAAAGCTTTTTGTTAGCCTCTTCAACAGTCATATCGTCAACCTTAAAGGGCTCGCCGTAACGCACCGTCAGATTCTTACTGCGGAATTTATAATCACCCGTAAGTCCGAAAGGAACTATGTACGCATCTGTCTTTTTTGCCATAGATACGGCACCGGTCTTGAAGCGGAGAAGAAAATCATCCGTTTTATTACGTGTACCCTCGGGGAAAATTCCGATTGCACCGCCTTCCTTGAGAACTCTCAGTGCAGACATTGCACTTGAGAAATCCTTTCTTGAGCGGTCAACGGGGATGCAGCCTACCGCCTTGAAGAAAGGAGCAAGCTTTCCCTCAAAATATTCTTTTTTAGCCATATAGTGAATAACTCTTTTGGTTGCCATAATGGTGAGGCACTGGTCATAAACGTGCTTATGATTGCCTGCGATTACAATTGCTGAATCACTGGGAATCTTTTCTGCACCGATGATTTTGGGTGAATAGAAAAATTTGAAAAGAGGACGCATAAGCGGTGTTAAAAACTTATAACCAAGCTCTCTGTCCTCAGGTTTTTTTACATTCTTGCTCATTTATTTTCTCCTTCTCTTACAATCTCGTTTTTAACCGTGTTCATAAGCTCATTGTTTGCGTCTTCAAGATTTTCGCCAACTGTCATAGGTTCAAAAAATCTGATTTTCACGCTTTTCTTAAAGGGCTTGTACTTTCCCGTAATCACAAAAGGAATAACGGGCGTTTCGGTATCTTTAGCCATTTTAACCGCACCGAACTTGAACGGCATTATGATGTCGTCCGTTCTGTTGATTGTGCCTTCAGGGAAAATACCGATAAGTTTTTCATCTCTGAGATAAGCTTCAGCCGTTTCAAGCGCAGCCTTATCCTTCTGTCTGCGGTTAACGGGAATTATACCCAGACTTCCGAAGATAAGCTTGAGAGGTCCTTTCATAAGCTCATCTTTGGCAAGGTAGTGAACACAGCGCTTTGTTGCGCTTGCCACAAGCAGGCAATCAAAATAATTGGTGTGATTGCCGGCAAGAATAACCCTCCCACTTTCGGGTATGTTTTCTTTACCCGTTACCGACGGCTTGTAAACTGCTTTGAAGCAAGCCGTAAGCGGTCCCCTGACCGCACGGTAAAATAATGGTTCTTTCATTTTCTTTTGTCCTCCGTAAATATAAAATTATTGTAAAATATAATGCTTTTGGTAATATTGCACAAATTTGTCGCTTGCTTTTTGACATCAAAGACTTTCACCGTAAAAATGGCGAAGCTGCAAAGCCTCGCCGCAATCGGTATTCACTTAAATGTTTTCTGCCGTCTGTTCTTTTTTTACAGCGGTAAGCTTACACTTACCGACCTTAATTTTTTTGAGTGTGCCGTAGCGTGCACAATTACGGATGATTTGCTGCTTTACCGACTCTTCAACATCAACTTTCCCCATTACCCGGATGTATTCACTGCGGTAATTGCTGTTTTTCACTACAAATCATTCCTTTCCAATTCATATTTCAACATTTTACGCCCGTATTGGAGACGCTTTCTGACCGTTACGGGAGACGTATTTGTGATTTGAGCTATTTCGTTTGCCTTGTAGCCCTCAATATAAAAGAGATCGAGAACGATTTTATACTTGGCAGGCAGACGCATTATAAGCTCAAAAATTTCTCTGTCACTGTCGCTTATACCGACTTCCTTCAACTCGTCAAGATTTTCAACTGCATGACGGCTGTTGAAACGGCACATATTCTTGCTTATATTGGTTGCAACCTTTATAAGCCACGCTTTTTCGTGATTATCATCTCTGAAAAGCGGAGCCTTTGTCATATATTTCAAGAAGGTTTCCTGCAATGCATCTTCTGCATCGTGTTTGTTGCAAAGAATACTGTAACATATTCTGAAAAGCATACGGCTGTATTTTTCAACAGCGTACTCGATATGCCGAAGTTCATCATTATATTGGGGAGTTACTGCCACAACGGTACTCCTTTCGGAAGGCACAAACCTTCCTATATTTAAAAACACCGAAAAATGTCGAAATGTGATATTTGTTTTATGAACAATTTGTAAACTTATTTATCCAACAGCTTGATTTCTCTCTGCAGATTATCATTGATAACGTTCCAGAGCATATTGTTGGCTTCTTCAAGATTTTCTCCCACGGTTACGGGCTCAAAGAATTTGATGTGTATCTTCTTTCTAAAGAACTTATATTTGCCGGTAATGACAAAAGGAACAATCCTTGAATTTGTTACACTTGCCATTTTGACCGCACCGAATTTGAGAGGAAGAAGCGTACCTGTTTCATTGTTCACTTTACCCTCGGGAAAAATTCCTATAACCTTGTCATCCTCAAGCACCTCAATGGCACTCTGAAGTGCGGCCTTATCCTTCTGACCTCTGTGAACGGGGATAATACCGAAGGGGGCAAAAAACCACTTGAGAGGCGGTTTCATCAGCTCTGATTTGGCAAGGAAATGAACGCATCTCTTTGTTGCCGCGGCAACGGAAATGCAATCCATAAAATGAGTGTGATTGCCTGCAAGAATAATTCTTCCGTCCTCCGGAATATTTTCGGCACCTTCTATTGTCGGTCTGAAAAGAACTCTGAAAAGAAAATCAAGTGTTCCTCTCATAACCTTGTATGTTTTCGGTTCTTTCATTATATACACCCTCTGTCAGATGATCGGATTAAACTCCGGTTAATTATTTTATCACAAAAGAATAAAAGTTACAAGAGTTTTTTATTTTCTGTTGAAACTGCACATTTTTTGTGGTATAATCATCCGTATGGAAAAGAAAACTAACAAACAAATTTTGGATCAGATCAAAGGCGGACTTATTGTTTCCTGCCAAGCCCTGTCAACAGAGCCGTTATATGACAGCTACATAATGAGCAAAATGGCTTATGCCGCATACCTTGGCGGTGCCGTAGGTATAAGAGCAAATACTGTTGTTGACATTCTGGCTATCAGGGAAAGAGTCGACCTTCCGATCATCGGCATTATCAAAGAAGAATATCCCGACAGCGACGTTTACATCACGCCCACAATGAAAGAGGTTGATGCTCTTGTTGAAATCGGCTGTGATATCATCGCTGTTGACGCCACAAACAGAACAAGACCCGGCGGTGTGACTTTTGAGGAGTTCTTCAAAGAAGTCCGTGCAAAGTATCCCGACCAGCTTTTTATGGCGGATACCTCCTGCTTCGAAGAAGGCAAGCTTGCGCTTGAGCTCGGCTTTGACCTTATCGGAACAACAATGAGCGGATATACGCCCTACACAAAAGGCACTCCCCTGCCCGATTTTACTCTGATGAAGCGCTATAAGGAGGAACTGGGCGCAACGGTTATTGCCGAAGGCGGTATCTGGGCACCCGATGAGCTTGTAAAAGCCTTTGAAAGCGGAGCGTACGCCGCTGTTGTAGGCACCGCAATCACAAGACCTATGGATATCACAAAGCGTTTCGTAAAAGCCTTGGAGGAAAGCAAATGAAAATCCTTTCATTTGACATCGGCGGCACTGAAATAAAATATGCCTTTTGCGACGAAAATTTTAATCTGACCGAAAAGAAGTCTGTTCCCACAAATGCACACGAAGGCGGCGCAAGGATAATTGAACGGATTATGAAAATCATCAAAGGCTGTGAAAATATTGACAGAATAGGCATTTCCACAGCAGGTCAGGTTGACAGCGTAAAGGGCGAAATTATTTTTGCTACCGACAGTATTCCTGGCTATACGGGCACAAAGATAAAAGAAATCATCGAATCCGAAACAGGTATCCCCACTGCAGTTGAAAACGACGTAAATTCCGCCGCCATAGGCGAGGCCGTTTTCGGTGCCGCAAAAGGCTTTGACAGCTTTATCTGTCTTACCTACGGCACAGGCATCGGCGGTGCGATTTTCATTGACGGTAAGCTTTTTACGGGCTGTTCGTTTTCGGCAGGCGAATTCGGTCACATAGTTTCTCACGCAGGCGGCAAAGGCTGCACCTGTGGCGGTTTCGGCTGTTATGAAGCCTATGCATCCGCAAGTGCTTTGGTCAATGCAGTCAAAGAGAAAACGGGCAAATCAATGAACGGCAGAGAAATTTTTGAAAACTTTGAAAACCCCCAAATAAAAAATGTGATTGACTGCTGGATTGATGAAATTGTTATCGGATTAAAAAGTCTTGTTTACATCTTCAATCCGAAGATTATCGTTGCGGGCGGCGGTATAATGAACGAACAATACATCACCGATGAAATCAATATACGACTGCAAAAAGAACTTATGCCAAGCTTCAGAAAAGTCCGTGTCGTTAAAGCACTTATGGGCAACGATGCAAACAAACTGGGCGCGGCATACCTTGCGTCAAAAATCAATTAAAAAAACGGAACAGTCAATATCGGCTGTTCCGTTTTTCGATAAGGAAAAATAATACAAAAGTATTTTTTGTATAAAGGCGAATAATATTCATATTTACTATTGATTTCTGCTTTTTGCAGTGATAAAATACAGAATGTGAAATTATTCTTAAAATCCGAAACTCATTAGGGGGTTTATTAATGGAAAGAAAAACAGGCACAATTTCAAGAGGCATTCGTTGCCCCATCATCCGCGAAGGTGACGACCTTGCAAAAATTGTTTGCGACAGTGTCATAGAAGCCGCAAAATGCGACGGCTTTGAACTTCGTGACAAGGATGTTGTTGCAATAACCGAATCAATCGTTGCAAGAAGTCAGGGTAACTACGCAAGCGTTGAGGCAATTGCCAAAGATGTTAAAGCTAAGCTCGGCGGCGAAACAATCGGTGTTATCTTCCCCATCCTTTCAAGAAACCGTTTTGCAATCTGCCTCAAAGGTATTGCAATGGGTGCAAAAAAAGTTGTTCTTATGCTCAGCTATCCCAGTGACGAAGTGGGTAACCACCTTCTCACTTACGACCAGCTTGATGATGCAGGTGTTAACCCTTACAGCGATGTACTCACTCTTGAAAAATACCGTGAGCTTTTCGGTGCAAACGTTCATGAATTCACAGGCGTTGACTATGTTGATTATTATGCACAGATTATCAAAGATGCAGGTGCCGAATGCGAAATCATCTTTGCAAATCAGGCAAAAAGCATTCTTTCTTATGCGGACTGCATACTGACTTGCGATATTCATACAAGAACAAGAACAAAGCGTTTACTCAAAGCCGCAGGTGCAAAAATCGTTTGCGGTCTTGACGATATTCTCACTGCTCCCGTTGACGGCAGCGGCTGCAACGAGGCTTTCGGTCTTCTCGGCTCAAACAAATCAACCGAAGATACTATCAAGCTCTTCCCCAGAGATTGCTTCCCCTTTGTCAAGAGAACTCAGGAACTTCTTTCCGAAGCAAGCGGCAAACACATTGAAGTTATGGTTTACGGCGACGGTGCATTCAAGGATCCTCAGGGTAAGATCTGGGAGCTTGCAGACCCCTGCGTATCACCCGCTTACACCGAAGGTCTGAAAGGTACTCCCAACGAACTCAAACTCAAATATCTTGCCGACAACGATTTCAAAGACCTCAGCGGCGATGCTCTTAAAGAAGCTATCTCAAAGAAAATCGAAGCTAAAGACGGCAGCAGCCTTGTAGGCGATATGTCCTCCCAGGGCACAACACCCAGACAGTTTACCGACCTTATCGGTTCACTTTGCGACCTTACAAGCGGCTCAGGCGACAAGGGCACACCTGTTGTTCTTGTTCAGGGCTACTTTGATAACTATACAAACTGATTATTGAACGGAGGATGTAAAATGAGCACAAATGTAAGACCCGAAACCATGGAACGCATCACCACTCCCGAACTTGCCAAGGCATTCATTGACGAACAGGTTGCTGAGGTAAGAGCTCAGGTTGGCGATAAAAAAGTACTTCTCGCTCTTTCAGGCGGCGTAGATTCATCTGTTGTAGCCGCTCTTCTCATCAAAGCCATCGGCAAACAGCTCGTTTGCGTTCACGTTAACCACGGACTTATGCGCAAGGGCGAAAGCGAAAACGTAATTGAAGTTTTCGGAAAAGAGCTTGACGCAAACCTTGTTTATATTGATGCAACGGACCGTTTTCTTGACCTTCTTGCAGGCGTTGACGAACCTGAAAAGAAGCGTAAGATTATAGGCAATGAATTCATCGAAGTATTCAACGAAGAAGCAAAGAAGCTTGAAGGTATCGCTTTCCTTGCTCAGGGTACAATTTATCCCGATATTCTTGAATCAGACGGCGTTAAGGCTCACCACAACGTAGGCGGTCTTCCTGAAGATATGAAGCTTGAACTTGTTGAGCCTGTTAAACTTCTTTATAAAGACGAAGTAAGAGTAGTCGGTGAAGCTCTCGGTCTTCCTCACGCTATGGTTTACCGTCAGCCGTTCCCCGGTCCCGGTCTCGGCGTACGCTGCCTCGGCGCAATCACACGCGACAGACTCCACGCACTTCGCGAAGCAGACGCCATTCTCCGTGAAGAATTTGACAACTGCGGTCTCGCTGAAAAAGTATGGCAGTATTTCATCGCTATTCCTGATGTAAAGAGTGTTGGTGTAAGAAACGATAAACGTTATGAAGGCTGGCCCGCAATCATCAGAGCAGTCAATACAAAAGATGCTATGACTGCAACAATCGAAGAAATCCCCTACCCCATTCTTCACAAAATCACCGACAGAATTACTCACGAGGTTGAAGGCATCAACCGTGTCCTCCTCGACCTCACCCCGAAGCCCATAGGAACAATAGAGTGGGAGTGAGTTGAAAGCTAAAAAGCATTGTGACCTAATGTTTTCAAGCGTTTCAGTCATAAATTCGCAAAATAAATACGACGAAAAGAGCTAACTGTTTTCTGTCAGTTAGCTCTTTTTATTTTTTTGATTCAGTTTCCGTTTGCTGTTCAGCTCAAGTCTTATTCAGATTCTACAATCACTTTAACATTGTCGGTTTCGGTTTTTAACTCAATCTCAACATTTTCGGTGCTTTCTTCCGATTTTTGAATAACGATCTTACCGACATCTTCCATA
>JAFYNR010000023.1 GCA_017548045.1 Clostridia bacterium
TCTTCCTTAACTGTATCGTAGATGTTTTCCATAACGATAACTGACTGCTCTGAAGCACAGATCATACCGTTATCGAATGTCTTTGAGTGAATGATTGAGTTAACAGCAAGAAGGATGTCTGCGCTGTCATCGATGATAGCGGGAGTGTTACCTGCGCCAACACCGAGAGCGGGCTTACCGCTTGAATATGCAGCCTTAACCATACCGGGGCCGCCTGTTGCGAGAATGATATCTGCTTCCTTCATAACTGTGTTTGTCATTTCGAGTGAGGGAACATCAATCCAGTCGATGATTCCTTCGGGAGCACCTGCTGCAACTGCTGCTTCAAGAACGAGCTTTGCAGCTGCGATTGTGCAGTTCTTTGCTCTGGGGTGCGGAGAGATAATGATTGCGTTTCTTGTTTTGAGAGCAAGAAGGCACTTGAAAATTGCGGTTGATGTGGGGTTGGTTGTGGGAATAACCGCCGCAATAACACCGATGGGGTCTGCAACCTTCTTGATTCCGAAAGCCTTATCTTCTTCAATTATACCGCAGGTCTTTGTGTCCTTATAAGCATTGTAGATATATTCTGAAGCGTAGTTATTCTTGATAACCTTGTCTTCAACAATACCCATGCCTGTTTCTTCAACAGCCATTTTTGCAAGGGGGATTCTTGCCTTGTTTGCTGCTGATGCGGCTGCAAGGAAAATCTTGTCAACCTGCTCCTGAGTGTAGGTTGCGAAAACCTGCTGAGCCTTTCTCACACGAGCAATTGCTTCGGTGAGCTTTTCAACGCCGTCGATGATTTCGTAAGTTTTTGTAGCCATTTCATTATCCTCCTGAATATGTTTTACATAATTGATAACTTGTTGTTAAGGTATGCCAGCGAAAGTGCCAGTCTTTCCTGCTTTAAGAGAATGCCGTCAGGCACTTCAAGGTTGCAGGGAGCAAAGTTCCATATTGCCGTTATTCCGCTTTCAACCATACGGTCGCACACTGTCTGTGCCGAGCCTGCGCCAACGGTTATGATTCCGATTCTCACATTATTTTGCTTACAGAATTCATCAAAATCATTCATTGGCAGAATTTCAACGAAGCGGTTATAGCGGATTGCCGTTTCATTGCAGTCGAATGCGGCGATGATTTTTACACCGTAATCTTCAAAATCGTCAAATTCAAGAAGAGCTTTTCCTAGCTTTCCTGCACCAACGAGTACGGCATTTGTCATATCGCCCTGACCGAGATGAGCCTCAAGAGTTTTTATCAGGTCAACGGTTTTATATCCGACCTTCGGTTTGCCTGCACCGCTTACGGCACTCAGGTCTTTTCTTACCTGAACTTCGCCGAGAGAAAGTTTTTTTGCAATCACGGTTGCGGAAATATACGGAACATCGTCAACCGACAGTTCACGCAAAAACTGAAGATAGTGCGGAAGTCTGCCTAAAGTTGCTTTGGTTATGCTTGTTTTTTCCACCTTGATGCCCCCTTTCTTTAACCTTAGTTATCTTAACAAATATCAAAGGAGTTGGGAATTATTAAAATGTTCAATCGGTATTATCAATATCGATAACCCTCGTATCGATATAAAAAATCAAGGCTCAGCCATTAAGACTGAGCCTTGGAAA
>JAFYNR010000024.1 GCA_017548045.1 Clostridia bacterium
ACAGACGGTCTTGCACTTCAGGCACTCAAGAATATCTTCACATATCTTCCCAGAGCATACGAAAACGGTCAGACAGACGTTGAAGCAAGAGAAAAGATGGCTAACGCAGCAACAATGGCAGGTATGGCATTCGCAAACGCATTCCTCGGCATCTGCCACTCAATGGCTCATAAGCTCGGTGCATTCCATCATCTTCCCCACGGCGTTGCAAACGCACTTATGATTGAAGAAGTTCTTCGCTTCAATGCTTCCGAAGCACCCGCAAAGATGGGTACATTCTCACAGTATGACCATCCCCACACTCTTGCACGCTATGCAGAAATCGCTGATTATCTCGGTCTCGGCGGCAAGAACAACAACGAAAAGCTCGAAAACCTCATCAAGGCAATCAACGACCTCAAGAAGACTGTTGGTATCAAAGAAACAATCAAGGATTACGGCGTTGACGAAAAAGACTTCCTTGACCGTCTTGACGATATGGTTGAGCAGGCATTCGATGACCAGTGCACAGGCGCTAACCCCAGATATCCCCTTATGAGCGAACTCAAGCAGATGTATCTCAATGCTTACTACGGCAAGCACTTTGTTGAAAAGGCTATGCCCACAGCAGACGACATCAAGGTTTTCGCAGATGACAAAGTAAAGTCAGCATACCGCAAAGGTAAGAAGGCATAATTGAGAAGGAGGATACAAAAATGAAACTTGACAGAGTAATAGCAGTTAGAAACAATAAGACAATCTACCGTGACGGCGACGTTTGCGTTAAGGTTTTCAATGACGATTATTCAAAGGCTGATGTTCTCAATGAGGCACTCAATCAGGCAAGAATTGAAGAAACAGGTCTTAATATCCCCAAGGTTCTCGAAGTAACAATGATTGACGGCAAATGGGCAATCGTTTCGGAATTCATCAAGGGCAAGACTCTTGCACAGCTTATGGCAGAGGATGAAGACAAGAAGAGCGAATATCTCGAGCTTCTCGTTGATCTTCAGCTTGAAGTTCAGTCAAAAACCTGTCCTCTTCTCAACAAGCTCAAGGATAAGATGAACAGAAAAATCGGTCAGTCTGACCTTGAAGCAACAACAAAGTATGACCTTCACACCCGTCTTGAAGGTATGCCCAAGCACAACAAAGTCTGCCACGGCGACTTCAACCCCTCAAACATCATCATCGCAGAAGACGGCACAGCATATATCCTCGACTGGTCACACGCAACTCAGGGTAATGCTTCCGCAGACGCCGCAAGAACTTATCTTCTCTTCTGGCTCAGCGGTGATATCAACGGTGCAAAGGAATATCTTGAACTCTTCTGCAAGAAGAGCAACACTGCTATGCAGTATGTTCAGAAGTGGATGCCCATCGTTGCAGCTTCACAGTCGGTAAAGGGCAACGAAAAAGAGAGAGAATTCCTTCTTTCATGGGCAAACGTTGTAGATTACGAATAATAAAGCAAGGGAGATAAATACAATGAAAATCACAGTTTGTATCGGTTCATCATGCCATATCAAAGGTTCAAGACAGGT
>JAFYNR010000025.1 GCA_017548045.1 Clostridia bacterium
CTTAGAGCATCAATCGCTCAAAATGTCATTCACTGACATCTTTCCTCGTTCTTCACGAGAATTACTGCTGTACTTGAAGTACATACTCAAATTAATCTTCAAGGGTTTTTTAATCAATCGTTGTTTAATTTTCAAGGTGCGCTGCATCTCGCTCACTCGCGAGTGCTCGACTATATTACCAAATCCTAACCCATTTGTCAACACCTTTTTTCAATCTTTTTTCTTCTCTTGTCAACTTCGCCGTGTGTTTCGACAAATAGGTGTATCATATACTGTTTTGCGAGTAAATAAACTGTATTATATATCCTTGGTTTCAAGGCTGTATACCTTTGTCGCAGCAACAAACATTGCAAGTCGAATATATTATTGTATATTAAATCAATAAAATTATTAAAAAAACATTATATTATGTAGTTTTTGCCCTTGACTTGAAGGGTACGATTGCAATATAATTTACATCAATAATGTAATAAATCATTTTGGAGGTATATAGATATGGGTATGACAATCGGTCAGAAGCTGATAAAGAGCCATCTTGTCAGCGGCGAAATGATTCCCGGAACCGAAATCGGTCTTAAAATTGACCAGACCCTCACTCAGGATGCAACAGGCACAATGGCCTATCTTGAATTTGAGGCTATGGGTGTTGAAAGAGTACGCACAGAACTTTCGGTTTCATATATTGACCACAACACATTACAGAACGGTTTTGAAAATGCTGACGACCACAGATTCATTCAGAGTGTAGCCAAGAAGAGAGGTCTTCTTTTCTCAAAGCCCGGTAACGGCATCTGCCATCAGCTTCATCTTGAACGCTTCGGCAAGCCCGGCAAAACTCTTATCGGTTCAGACAGCCACACTCCCACAGGCGGCGGTATCGGTATGCTTGCAATCGGTGCAGGCGGCCTTGACGTTGCGGTTGCAATGGGCGGCGGTACATACTACACCACAATGCCCAAGATGACACTTGTACGCCTTTCAGGCAAGCTTTCACCTTGGGTTGGCGCAAAGGATATTATTCTTGAAGTTCTTCGCATTATGAGTGTTAAGGGCGGCGTTGGAAAAATCATCGAATACGGCGGTGAGGGTGTAAAGACCCTTTCAGTGCCTGAAAGAGCTACCATTACAAATATGGGTGCCGAGCTCGGTGCAACAACATCCGTATTCCCTTCAGACGAAACCACAAAGGCTTTCCTCAAGGCTCAGGGCAGAGAAGATGACTGGACTGAACTTCTTCCCGACGCAGATGCTGAATACGATGAAATCATTGATATTGACCTCTGCAAGCTTGCGCCCATGGCAGCTATGCCTCATATGCCCGATAACGTAAAGACAGTTGAAGAAATCGGAAACATTGAAATCAGCCAGGTATGCATCGGTTCCTGCACAAACTCATCACTGCTTGACCTTCTTAAGGTTGCGGCCATACTCAAGGGCAAAAAAGTTGCTCCCAATGTAAGCCTTACAATTTCACCCGGCTCAATGCAGGTTCTCAATATGCTTTCACTTAACGGTGCACTTTCAGATATTCTCTGTGCAGGTGCAAGACTTCTTGAATGCTCATGCGGTCCTTGCATCGGTATGGGTCAGTCACCCCAGTCAAAGGGTGTTTCACTCCGTACATTCAACAGAAACTTTGAGGGTCGTTCAGGTACAGCGGATGCAGGCATCTACCTTGTAAGCCCCGAAGTTGCAGCGGCATCTGCAATCACAGGCTACCTTACAGACCCCAGAACACTCGGCGAAATGCCTGAAATCACAATGCCCGAGCGTTTCATTATCAATGACAATATGATTGAGCTTCCTGCTTCCGTTGAAGAAGCTGACAGCGTTGAAATCAAATACGGTCCCAACATCAAACCCTTCCCCACAAGCGTTGAGCTTCCCGAAAGCATTGAAGCACCTGCTATCCTTAAAGTAGGTGACAACATTACAACCGACCATATTATGCCCGCAGGCGCAAAGATTCTCCCCTACCGTTCAAACATCCCCTTCCTTTCAAACTTCTGCTTCAAACAGTGTGACGAGCATTTTGCAGAACGCTGTAAGGCGGCAGGAGAGGGCTTCATCATCGGCGGTGCAAACTACGGTCAGGGCTCATCAAGAGAACACGCAGCACTTGTTCCTCTTTATCTCGGAATCAAAGCTGTTATCGCAAAATCATTTGCAAGAATTCACTGTGCTAACCTTATCAACGCAGGTATTATGCCCTTCACATTCGCAAACCCCGACGATTACGATAAGATTGACACTGATGATATGCTTGCACTTAACGGCATCAGAGAAAACATCAAAAACGGCAGCAAGGTAGTTCTTGAAAACCTTACAAAGGGCGAGAAATACGAGCTTGCTTACGATTATTCAGACAGACAGACCGCAATGATTCTTGACGGCGGCCTTCTCAACTACACAAAGAATATCGGTAAATAAGGAGAAAAGAAAATGACAGAAGTACAGATTAAGGCTGCACTTGAAAAGTTTGAAGCTCTTATCAGAGAGCAGGACGCAAGAAGCGATGCTATCAAGCAGCAGGGCGATTTCATTGACTACTCAAAGCTTGACAAGCTCACAATCGGCGTTTGCGGCGGTGACGGCATAGGTCCCATCATCACAAACGAGGCTGCAAGAGTTCTTGAATTCCTTCTCAAGAAGGACGTTGAGGCAGGCAAAATCGAGTTCAAGACTATTGACGGTCTTACCATCGAAAATCGCGTTGCCGTTAACAAGGCAATTCCCGATGACGTTCTTGAAGAACTTAAAAAGTGCCCCGTTATCCTTAAAGGACCCACAACCACTCCCCAGGCAGGCGATCCCTGGCCCAACATTGAAAGTGCAAACGTTGCAATGAGAAAAGCACTTGACCTTTTCTGCAACCTCCGCCCCGTTAAAGTTCCCGAAGAAGGCATTGACTGGACCTTCTTCCGTGAGAATACGGAAGGCGCTTATGCGGTAGGATCAAAGGGTATCCACGTTACTGATGACCTTGCAATGGACTTTGTTGTTACCACAACAGAAGGTTCACAGAGAATTGCACGCCTTGCTTATGATTACGCAAGAAGAAACGGCAAAAACAGAGTTTCAATCATCCAGAAAGCAAACGTTATCAAAACAACAGACGGTAAATTCCTTAACCTCTGCAAGGAAGTAGGCAAGGAATACCCCGAAATCACAACCGACGAATGGTATATCGATATCACAACCGCAAAGCTCATCGATAAGAAAAGAAGAACAGATTTCAAGGTATTCGTTCTTCCCAACCTTTACGGCGATATCATTACCGACGAAGCTGCTGAATTCCAGGGCGGCGTAGGCACAGCAGGCAGCGCAAACATCGGTAAGAAATATGCAATGTTTGAGGCTATCCACGGCTCAGCTCCCAGAATGATCAGAGAAGGCAGAGGACAGTATGCAGACCCCTGCTCAATGCTCAGAGCAGCAGTTATGCTTCTTTCACACATCGGCAAGCAGGCTGAGGCTGACAAGCTTGAAAGAGCTCTTGATATTTGTATGTACGAAGAAAAGAAGCTTAAGATTACGGGCCGTGCAGACGGAGCAACCTGTGAAGATTTCGGCAATTACGTAATGGAAACACTTACAACACTTTAATATAATGTAATTATGTAAAGTTATCCCCCGAGAAGGAAAAAACCTTTTCGGGGGATGTTTTCATTTATTAACTATCGGTGTTATAACAGGCTTACCTTCACGGTCAAGCAACGGGGTAAGTCCGCCTGCATATCCGGATGAAGCAAACAGATAATTCACACCTGTTTCCTTGTCAACCAGAATCATCATCGTACCCAAATCCTGAGAATATACTTTTTCAAATCTCTTTTCTTTAGCCATAAATATCACCTTTCAAATCAGCTTACGCTATAATCGCTGGCAAGCTCAAGGTGTGCATCATCGCCCAGCCCTTTAAGTCTGTATACGTTCTCTCTGGGCGGACAGTACATTTCAAGCACTCCCTTTTTCGCTCCGCTTACCATAAGCATAAACTGGGTTATGGCAGGAATAAGAAGCGAAAAATAGCCCTGGTGTGTAACGGAATTCCACATTGAAAAAGCAAAGGTGGCACAGTTGCCGCCAAAGCCCCAATAGTTAGGGTATGAAAGCAGCTTGTTGTGGAGAGTGGCAAGCTCGTCGGCATTCATTTCAACCGATTTTGACCACACCTTATCCATTCTGTTTTTGGTATTCTCCTTATAAGCTTCTATGTTGTAATAGATACCCCAGCCGTCATTGACGGAAAAAGAAAACACACCTACCGAAACACCCTGACCCACAGGCACGGTATAATGACCAACCTGAATAGGCTTATTGCTCTCATTATGAACATAAATCCAGGTGTGTCCCGAAACAGGCCACACATAAATTGCTGAGCATATTGACAATGTAGCAACCGTATCGTCACTTTCAGCAGCAGGCGTTGAGTCCGTGGCAAAGCACACCGTAAATGCTGTTAACGCTATTGCAAGTGCAAGGATAACTGCCGTAATTTTTTTAATCATTTTTTATCCCCTTTACTTCTTTTTAATCAGCGCACCGATTACACCGGCAGTAACTGCCGCCGCACCTGCAAGCACGGTAAACTTCTGCTTTTCTTTTTCATCCGCATCCCAGAAATAGCGAAGCTTTGCGCCTGCACTTCTGCCGCAGAGTTCATCATAATTGAAGAAATAGGTGATATAATCCCCGGGGTCGCGCTCATTGATTTCGAACACTCTGACACCCCTTGTTTTGTCGCCGTAGCAACGGAAGGATGCACAGGAAGTCTGAATGAAATCTATTCCCTTATAATTGCCCTCAAAGCAGTTTCTGTGGTCGTGACCTGAAACAACAGCTTTTACATCTCCGCATTCAAGAGCGGCATCAAAAAGACCTGAAGTTTCTTCAAGAATACAGGGACACTCACCCATCTGTCCTCTGACATCGTCTTTAAGTCTGCACCAACCGTCTTTGCAAGGCACTGCACCCGGTGCATCGGGACCACAGAGCTCAATAAGATTCATAATCTCGGGCAGAGGAATATGTGCAAACATAAGAGAAGGCACGGGCTTTCCGCCGTTTTCTGAGGTAAGCCTTGCACTTTCTTTTTTGTACCATTCAACGGTTTCAGGCTTTATCGCCTGGAAACATTTATCCTGAATTTTATCGTACCACGCACTGTCAAGCATCCAGAGATTGAACAGAAGCTTGTCACCGTCGTGAGAATAAACGGGAATGTTATATGTATCGCAATCTACCTTGCCGTTACGGGTATTCATAGGCATACACATTGAGTAACTGCGGTAAATATCTGCCTGCTCATCCTTTGAAACGGCATTCATATCATCGTGATTGCCGTAAATCATAGCAAAAGGAATCTTTCTTTTTTCAAGAGGCTCGCAGATATGACGGATAGAATCCTTCATAACGCTGAGTGTCGCCGCCTTGCCGCTTGCAATCTGTTTAGTTCCAAATCTCGCATCAAGCAAGTGGTTACCCAGAATATTGTCACCTGTAAACACCACAAGGTCGGGCTTGATTTTGTCATATGCATTATCAAGCATTTTTACCATTGCTTTACGCACGTATTTCATATCCTGAGGGTCGCTGACCTGCATTATAATCAGCTTTCCGTCAGGTCTGAATCTGATTTCATTACTCTTTCTCATAATTATCTCCGAAAGTCAAAGCAGAGGGCGGTAAAGCCCTCCGCCGATTTTATTTGTTCGAAAGTCTCTTTTCTCTTTCCTCAAGGAACTTTGACTTTGCGGGAACAACGTAGGTTATGCCCTTTTCAATAATTTCAAACGAAGTATCGGTTACATACTTGATTTCACCGTCAACGTTTACAGCGGCAGGCTTGTCACTGTGGATAACCAGCTTTTTGCCTCTTGTAAATTCGGTGATATCCCAATCAAGATGCTCGCCTCTCTTATACTTGTTGAGAAGTGTAACAAGCTTGGGTCTGCTTACTCTTGACTCAACGATTACAAAGTCAAGAAGACCGTCCTCGGGCAGTGCAAGAGGTGCAGCCATAAATCCGCCGCCGTACCATCTTGAATTACCGCAGAAGCAGAAAAGACAATCCTTCGTTTTCTTTTCGCCGCCGTCAATACTGTATGTGAATCTGTTTTTGAACTTACGGATGATTGCATAAAGGCAACCGATGTAATAAGCACCCTCGCCCGTTACCAGAGGAAGCTTTTTGATTTTGCCCTGCATTGCGCAAACCTCGGCATCCATACCCATTGAACACTGATTGATTGCGATTTCATCGTCACACTTGATAACGTCAAATTCAACGGGAACACCGTTAATCTGATCATCAAGATTAAGAAATTCTTCTTTTGTGCCGAAAAGACGGATAAAGTCGTTACCCGAACCGAGAGGAATTACGGCAACCTGAGCATTTTTATAACCGAATGCACCGTTGACAACATCATAAAGAGTGCCGTCACCGCCGCAGGCATAAAAACGGATTTCTTCGCCGCTTGCAGCCTTGTTTCTTACGTATTCAATGCCTTCGCCCGCTCTTTCGGTAACGTGGATTTCACAGTTAAGAGAATACTTTTTGCAAACCTCTTCGATTTTGGGTCTTATAAAATCAAGAACCTTGCCCTGACCCGCCGCAGGATTGATAACAAAAATATGCTTCATAGTTTTACTTCTCCTTACTTATAATACATAAACAACTGGCATTTGATCATACCGTTATATAATTTACGTCTTTTATCCGCTTTTCTTCCGAAAGCCTTTTCGAATTCTTCATCAGGGCTTATTATGCTGTAAGACCAGCCCTTTTTCTGCTCAAACGCTTTGCCCATCACGTTATAAATTTTTTCACACTCGGTTATGTCGAGCAGTCTTTCGCCGTACGGCGGATTACAGATAAGTGTACCTCGCTCGGTTTCGGGTCTGAATTTTGAAACGTCCGCAACCTTGAAACGGATTTTATCCGCAACGCCGGCTCTTTTTGCATTGACCATTGCAATTTCAATCGCCTTTGCGTCTATATCGGAACCGAATGCCATAAAATCATCGCAGGGTCTTACAAGGCTTCTCGCTCTCTCTCTTTCTTCTTCCCATACGTTTCTGTTTATAACACCGAATCGCTCCGCATTGAATCTGCGGTTGATGCCGGGAGCAATGTTTGCCGCCATCATAGCGCCTTCAACAAGAATAGTTCCCGAACCGCACATAGGATCATAAAGCTTGTGATAGGGTCTGAGGTGAGAAAGACTGCAAAGTGCGGCTGCAAGAGTTTCTTTAATGGGCGCATCATTTGCATCAAGCCTGTAACCTCTCTTATGAAGTCCCATACCCGACGTATCAATAAGCAGCGACACCTTGTCCTTCATTATAGAAAACTGTATCTGATGAACGGGACCCGTTTCTTCAAACCACTCAATTTTATATTTTGATTTCAGCCTTTCAACAACCGCTTTTTTAATGATTGCCTGGCAGTCACGGGTACTGAAAAGAGTTGAATTGATTGAATATCCTTTGACGGGGAAGGCATCAAGCGAACCTATCCATTCCTCCCAAGCAAGGGCTTTGGCACCCTGAAAAAGCTCCTCAAAGCTTCTTGCTTCAAAAGAACCGACAAGAATCTGCACTCTTTCTGCAAAGCGTGAACAAATATTGACACGGGCAAGAATATTTTCATCGCCGCTGAAAAGCACTCTGCCGTTTTCAGACGTAACGTTTTCTGCACCAAAATCCCTGAGCTCGCCTGCTATGAGTGATTCCATTCCCAGAAGACAAGGTATTACAAAATTAATTTTCATCAGATATCTCCTTTGGTTGCCGCTAATAAGAAAGGCGGGAACCGAGAATACGATTCCCGCCGATAAAAAACTGAACGTTATTCACTCGGACCTTTTATTCAATATCAGGTGTAATAAGACCGTAGCCGCCGTCGTTGCGTTTGTATACAACCGCAATCTCTCCGCTTGCCTCCTCAAGGAAGACGTAGAACTGATGGTCAAGCAGATTCATCTGAAGAATTGCTTCATCAACGCTCTGAGGCTTAAGGCTTACGGTTTTGCGTCTTACAAGCTCAAAATCAACCTCTTCCGCCACCTCGGCTTCATCTGCAAAAGCATCAAAGCTTGCGGCACGAAGTTTCTTTTCGATTCTGGTCTTGTTTTTTCTGATTTGCCTGATAAGGGTGTCAACACATTTGTCGAGAGCTTCATTCATATTTTCGGCTCTCTCCTGAGCTCTGAAAATCATTCCGTTGTTATTAACGGTGATTTCTACGGACTGTGATGACTTTTCTACGGTTGCAGTTATTTTCGCCTCCGCATCGGAGCCGAAAAAGCGCTCAATCTTGGCAAGCTTCTTTTCTGCGTGTTCCTTGAAAGATTCTCTGGGTGAGCACTTGCGACCAATAATTGTGATTTTCATATAGTCATCCCCTTTTTATGCTATTAAGGTATTCACCTCGGTCTTATTATAGCATATATTAACAAAAAAGAAAAGACTATTTTGTAATTTTTATCGCAAATGTATAAAAATCACAATCAAAGCGTAACAGAGGCGTGTCTTGTTACGTGACAGCCCACATTAACCGCAACGGGAAGCCCCGCTATATGAGTAGGCGCCGCTTCAACGGCAACACTGAGAGCGGTTGTCTTGCCGCCAAAGCCCTGGGGTCCGATATCCAGAGCATTGACCTTTTCAAGAATTTCACTCTCCATCGAGCTGTAATATTCATCCGTATTTTTCTTGCTGATTTCTCTGCAAAGTGCAGTTTTTGCAAGCAGTGCACACTGCTCAAACGTACCGCCTATACCTACACCCAGCACCATGGGAGGGCAAGGATTGCTGCCTGCCTGTCTTACGGCATCAACAATATAATCTATGATATCCTCTCTTGATGCAGAGGGGGTAAGCATTTTAAGGCAGCTCATATTTTCGCTGCCGAAGCCTTTGGGTGCAACTGTAATTTTAACTTTATCGCCGTCAACTATACGTGTGTGAATAACCGCAGGCGTATTGTCGCCCGTGTTGATTCTCCTCAAAGGGTCCTTCACAACAGAACAACGGAGAAAGCCTTCGGTATAGCCTCTTGAAACGCCCTTATTGACAGCCGCCTCAAAGCTTCCGCCGACAAAATGAACGTCCTGCCCTACCTCTGCAAAAACAACCGCCATACCGGTATCCTGACAAACGGGTATATCCATTTCTCTTGCGGCGTTGATATTATCCTCGAGAGATTTCATTATGCTTTTGGGCAAATCGGCACATTCACAGGCACCGCATTCCTTTATTCTGTTTTCAAGGTCGGCAGGGAGATGCTTGTTTGCCTTAATACACAAATCACGCACCGCTTGCTCAACAATACTCAAATCAACTTCACGCATAATTTTCCCTCAAACAAAAAACGGAAGCAAGACGCTCCCGTTTGAAAATTCAGTGTTAACAGAACAAACTGATTATTTTGCGCCTCTGCGGTTATATCCGCCGCCGCCTCGTTTTGAATCGCTTGCTCTTTTAAGGTCGGTCATTTTTTCATCGCTGACCTGCTTGAAACGGGCCATCATATCTTCGAAAGACGGTTTTGCACCATCGGCGGGAGCACTGCTCTTCTGTCCGTTCCAGACCTGAGGTGCACGTCTTTCTCCTTTAGGCTTCTGAGGACGCTGAGGGCGCTGTTCCTTCGGCTGCTCGTTAAGCTTCTTGATTGAAAGACTGATTTTTCCGTCAGGGGTAACTGAAATAACCTTTGCTTTAACTTCCTGACCAACGGAAATATGCTCTCTTATGTCTTTGACGTAATTTGCGGCAACCTCTGATATATGTATCATTCCGGTTTTTCCGTCCTCCATTTCGATAAATGCACCGAAATCGGTAAGACCGGTAACCTTGCCGCTGACTATTGCTCCTTCTTCGATCTGCATACGGTAAAAAAATCCTTCCATTTTAAATGTATCTCTTGAAACTGATAAATCAGTTTTATGATGCTGTGGAATCGTAATATACTCTTTCGTCAGGCATCACGTAACCGTATTGCTCCCTTGCAATCTTTTCGATATATGCCGCTTCATCACCGCTGTCAATAATCATCTGAAGCTCTGCATTGTCGTCAATCTGCTGCTGATAAGTTTTTTTCAGCTCGGCAACTTCTCTTTCCTGTGCCCTGACCTTGGTCTGAAGGCTGATAAAAGTCGCAACAAAGTAGCACACAAGCGCGCAAAACAGCACTGCAAGTATGACACTGTGTTTTTTAGTTTTCACCTTTTTAACAGCCATCTTTCTTTTCCTTTTCAGAAAATTTATGATTTTCCATATAACCGTATAGATTATACACTATATGCCTATGCTTTTGCAAGTTAAATTTTGCTTTTTTATCAGATTTTCTTATTATTTTTTTGCATTTTTTTATGATTTTTTCATTTTTATGCAAAACCTTCCTTAAAACACGTTTAATGAAGGCAGAAATTGCATATATGATTTTTCTGAAAAACGCAATTATTCCGTTGCTCAGCCTCACCGCTACGGTACCGAGAGAAAAATAATAAATCAGCCAGCCAAGAATTTCTCCTGCGGCAGTATAAAGTCTGAGCCTGCCCTTATCCGTAACCAGCATAAAAAAGAAAATCAGGAAACCGCACAATGTGAAATAGAGGGTATCGGCAAAAAAAGCAAAGCCTGCGGAGCGCGAAACAATGAGTCTTAACGTTCTGAACAAATCATAGAGAATTCCCAGCAAAAAGCCGAAGCCCAAAGAATAAAAGAATATCTTCGTCTGCTCCGCCATCCCCTGAATATAATCCATTTATCTGAACACCCTGCTGAAAAATCCGCCGTTCTTCGGTGTGTCCTCAGAATAAATCAACGCACTTATTCTGCCTTCAACGGTAAGCTCACCCATTTCAACGCTGAGGCGGTTAATATGAAGATCTGAGCCTCTTACGGTCAGCTCGCCCGAATCAGTGAAAACAATTACGGTTTCTTCATCAAAGCTGTCCACATCCGACACACCCGATACCGTAAGCAGGCGTCTGTCCTCAAGAACAAGGTTGTGGGGCATCGCCGGATTTCTTTTTTCATCTGCCATAAATAAAAACCTCCCTTTTTATTAGTAAATAATATGCCGAGGGAGGCTTTGATATACTTTTATTTAAGCTGTCTGAACATAAGCGCAGCGCTTTCTTTGGTTGCGTGCTCCGAAACGTTAAGCACTTCAAAACGGCTTGTGTTTGCACCGAAGGTGATTTCGATAACATCGCCCACCTTCACATCATAGGATGCCCTTGCAACCTTGCCGTTTACCGTAACGTGCTTTGCATCGCAGGCTTCGTTGGCAACCGTTCTTCTTTTTATAATTCTTGATACCTTGAGGTACTTATCAAGACGCAAAACAAATCACTCCAAAAAAACTCACGGGGCCGCCGTAAAGCAGCCCCTTATGAATATAAATTATTCAGCAACCTTAGCCTTGAGAGCAGCGCCTGCCTTGAAAGCGGGAACCTTTGTAGCTGCAACCTTAATGGTTTCGCCTGTTCTGGGGTTACGAGCTTCCTTCTCTGCGCGCTCACGAACTTCGAATGTACCGAAGCCGATAAGCTGAACCTTTTCACCTGCTGCAAGTGCATCTGAAATAGCTGCTACAACTGCGTTAACTGCCTTTTCTGCACACTTCTTTTCAATGCCTTCATTCTTAGCGATTGCATTTACGAGTTCTGTCTTATTCATTTTTCTTACTCCAATCTTTTTTGTTTTCTATTTTATGAAATACCCGAAGGTAATCACATACAATATTAATTATTCTGCCGCCTTGGCTTCATCCCATAAAGAGTCAAGCACATCAAGCCCTGCAGAATTCATATCAATGCCGCGTTCGTTTGCAAGCCTTTCAACCGTTGTGAAGCGTGCAAGAAACTTATCACTTGCAGACGTAAGCGCTTCCTCGGCATCAGCTTTGACAAATCTTGAAACGTTGACGGCGGAGAAAAGCACATCGCCCAGTTCCTCAGCCGTATTTTCGGCATCTCCCTTTGCGATTGCGTGCCTGAGTTCTGAAATTTCTTCCTCAAGCTTATCGAGAGCACCCGAAACGTCGCTCCAATCGAAGCCAACGTCTGCCGCCTTTTTCTGAAGCTTTGTTGCACGCATGAGCGCGGGAAGCTCTCTGGGAACGCTGAGCATTGAATCCGTGGTTGTTTTCTGCTTTTTTGTTTTCATTTTGATTGCATTCCAGTTGGTGAGCACGTCGTCAACACCGGAAATTTCAACCTGACCGAAAACGTGAGGATGGCGTTCGATAAGCTTTTTGCATATGCCGTCGGCGACATCATCAAAATCGAACGTGCCTGCCTCCTGCTCCATCTGAGCGTGGAACACAACCTGCATAAGCAAATCGCCCAGTTCCTCACACAAAAGCACCTTATCATCTTTATTGATTGCCTCGATAACCTCGTAGGTTTCTTCAATAAGATTTTTCTTTATGCTTTCGTGGGTCTGCTGTGCATCCCAAGGGCAACCACCCGGAGACCTCAGCAACATCATTATTTCCAGCAAATCCTGCATATTGTAGCTGCTTTTTATCTGAAATTCCACCATCTTAAACTACCTCCGCAGAACTTGTGTACTATTTTACCCTAAAAGTCCATATTTTTCAAGGGTTTTTGCAATTTTTTCTCCTTTTGGCAAAACTAATACGTCTTCCCGTGCTATTCCCTTGATGAGAAGAAGGGAAATTGCATAAACAACAACCGCCAGTGCAACCGCAATACCCGCCGAAACCGTACCCATATTGAGAATACTCTGCGAGGTATCCGCGGGGAAAATCTTATTGAGAAGTCCGTTAGCCGCAAAAGCAGTAACACCGCAGAGTGCGGCACATATAAGCGGCTTTACAAAAACCGAAGCCCAGCGGACCTTGACGTTTGATATTCTGATAAGCGAAATAAGGTTGCAGGCTACGATTACAACATAGAAAAGCACCGTACCTATAACCGCACCGTAAATATTGATCTTCGGATTTCCTACAAGAATGAAGTTACATACAATCTTGCAAATAGCACCAACAACAACGGATTTCACGGGAATATCCGTTCTGCCGATCGCTTGAAGCATATTTGTTACGGGAGTCGAAACCGCCATAACGGGAGTTGCAAGACCGTAAGCAACAAGAATGGGAGTTACAACGGATATTGCATCGGAGCTGGAACCTCTGCCGTAAATAACCGTAAGTATAGGCTCTGCCAAAGCAGCCATACCTATACCTGCCGGCAAGGCAATAAGCATACCTATTCTGATTACCGTTTCAATGGTTGACTTGGTGGCCTTCTTATCCTTTACTGCCCAGGCAGCCGCAAGTGCAGGAAGTGCACTTACACCAAGCTGAATTGTGATTGTGGGAACAAGATTTTTGAAATCAAGTGCCATACCGTATGAACCCCACAGATAGCTGCGGACTTCCTTGAGGTCGTTAAGGTTAAGTCTTGAAAGACTTACAGCATTATTGAATGCCTCGCCGTGCATCTGAAGAACTGCATTGAAATCGGATTCAAGGGCAGCCATAAGACGTGACTGAATGGTAACGGTATCAACAAGGTTTGTTATGTTAAGAACAAGTGAGCTGATAACCATAGGCACGGCAATTTTTATCATATTTTTTGCAAGAACATCGGAAGGTGCGGATTTGGGAGAATTGACAAGCTCAACTCTGGTGAAGCCGTCACCCTTGGTTTTGTAGCATATGATAAGGAAAACGTTGCTTAAAATCGAGCCTACTGTTACACCGAGAACTGCACCTGCCGCCGCCCAGGGAAGTATAACACTGTTTGCCTCCGTGTCGCTTACAACGGTGTTGCCGAATACGGTGGCACTAACGTTACCCGACGCAAGCATACCTGCTTCGTACTGACCCTCACCTATGGATATAACAAGCTTTGCAAGTGCAAGACCGATAAGGAGTTTACCCAAAGCTTCAATAACCTGAGAGATTGCAGTGGGAGTCATATTGCGGAGACCCTCATAATATCCCCTGTAAGCTGACATATAACAACAGAAGAAAATGGAAGGTGCAACACAAAGCACCGCAGGAAGGCTCTTAATACCTGCAACAAAATGAGTGTAAGGATAAGCCGCAATAAGAAGAATGAGTGTACCTGCAATACCCACAACGGTAAATATACGCTGTGAAACCTTGAACACCATTCTTGCCTCACGGTGACGGTTAAGGGCAACATTTTCTGCAACCATTCTTGAAACCGCAACAGGCAGGCCTGCCATTGAAATTGCAAAAATGGGTGTGTAAACTTCGTAGGCTGAGTTGAAATAGCCTCTGCCCGTTGCACCAAGCATATCTGTCAGAGGAATTTTGAACAATGCGCCTATGAGCTTTACAAGCACTACGGCAAACATAAGCATCATTGCGCCGTTTAAAACTGACTGTTTCTTTTCCGAAGCCAATCGGCTCACACTCCTTTTCAGTCTGTGCCTAAAAATTCACGCAGAAGAGAATCGGAAGGCAACAGAGAATAATTTATATTTTTGAAATGGCTTAATTTATCCAAAAGCGAATCTGCTTTTTCTTTGTATTGAGGATTTTTGACTGTCGCAAGCAATGCGCTTGCCCTTTCGGCAAACAGACACGGCTCGCAGGGATGGAAGGAATCGATTTTTACATCGGCAAGATGCTCGTAGGGAAAAAGATATTTATCCTCTCCCCTTGTGACACTCTGCCATATTTCAAAGGTGCGCTCAACGGGAGTTGAACGGAAGCTGTAATCACGCACCATACGGCGGGTCAGCCTTAAATCACGCTTTGACAGAAACGAATTCCCGTCATCATCATAAACTCTTGTGGAAACACTTACGTAAATCTTGAAAAGTTTTTCACCGTCAAGAGTATCGGTTATCACCGGATTAAGCGAATGAAGCCCTTCCACGATAATCACGTCGTTTTCAGAAAGCTCGATTTTTTTTGCATCGTCAAATCTTTCACCCGATTTGAAATCAAAAACAGGTAGGCTCGATTTACCTTTTTCGGCAAGCTCCCCCAGCTTTGTATGCATAAGCTCAATATCGAGCGCCTCCACACATTCGTAATCGGGTTTGCCGTTTTCGTCAAGGGGATATCCAACACTTCTCGGGTGATAAAAATCATCCAGCGAAACAGTGTATGCCCTGCCTCCCAAAAGGTTTATATGCTGCGACAGAATTGATGCGGTTGTTGTTTTGCCCGAAGAACTCGGTCCCGCAAGCATAACTATTTTTTTGTTCGCATCTGCAAAGATCTTTTCTGCAACCTTATCAACCTTGCCGTGATAATCCGTGGAACAGCCGTTTATGAAATTTACGGGGTCAAGGGCAAGGTCATTGATTTTTTTGTAAGTGTAAACTTCATTCATACTTCATCACCTATAAGATTTAGTATGACAGATAAAAGCTCTTTATTCCGTTTTTGCGTTCACTGATTTTATCAAAGCCGGAAATATATTCGTAGGGATATTTATAATTGAAAATGCGTTCAACGTTATGTGTACCGGGTTCACAAAGCTTTATTACGGCACCTGCACCAACCGCAAGCACTGTGTGACATTCCTCCATCATAAACACGTTGTAAAGACAATCGTGCCCCGGCTTACACCAGCCTACGTTTTCGAGGTTGCCGACGCATTTGCTCTGACGGTACATATAGTACGGCTCGTAGCCGCATTCAGCCAGCCTTTCGTTGGCATATTCAAGCATCCTTTTTGCCGTGTTGCCGCCTGAAACCTCCGCACCCGATGCATTAAGATTTGACGAACGCTTGAGCGCAAGAGTATGCACGGTAATGTTTTCGGGAGAAAGAGAAATTGCCGTGTCAACACTTGAGCAGAAATCCTCGAAGCTTTCATCGGGCAAACCTGCAATCAAATCCATATTGATGCTTCTGAAGCCGTAAGCCTTTGCAAGCTGATACGCTTTCACGGACTGCTCAACGGAATGATTTCTGCCTATAAGCTCCAAAGTCTGCTGATTGAAGGTCTGTGGATTTATGCTGATTCTGCCCACGTTGTAAAGGCGGAGAATTCTCAGCTTTTCGGGAGTAACGGTATCGGGTCTGCCGATTTCAACCGTATATTCCCTGAGCGTTGACAAATCAAAATTCTTTTCTATGGCACTCAGAAGTCTGTCCATCTGAGGCGCTTCAAGCACACCCGGGGTACCGCCGCCGAAATAAATACTCTCCAGACGAAGCCCCAGCTCAGTTGCGATTTCACCCGTAATTTCAATTTCTTCCGCAAGCTTTTCGAGATATTCGGGAAGAATCTTTTTTGCATTGGCGTTGCCTATTGAGTGCGACACAAACGAACAGTAGCTGCACCTTGACGGACAAAAAGGAATGGAAACATAAAGGCTGAAGGATTTATCCTGTGATAAATCAATTATTTTTTGCTCCGCCGCCGCAACTCTGAACGCAAGGTCGGATTTTTCTTTTGTAACAAGCAATTCTTCGGTGAAATAACGTCTTGCTTCTTCTTCGCCGTATTCCTCGATAAGACGGAGAACAAGCTTTGACGGGCGCACACCTGTCTGTATACCCCAAGGCGGTGTGTAACCCGTTATTTCGGAAAGCACCGCATAAATAAGCTGTGCCGTTTTAAGCTCACTCTTATCTCTCAGCTCTTCCTCTGCAGCAGAAGCAACATCCTCAATGCTGAAGTGCTTGCCGTCAATCACAGCCTCAACCTTTATCAGATTGCCGTTTTCAACAGCCTCACAGCGAGTTACTACCGTTTTTTCATCCTCACCGCTATCGTCGTAAACTATATTAATTTTTTCGTTGGGATAAAAAACCCTGCACAGACTTTCACATTCGTAATGGAAGTCGTGACCGAAAATTCTTAATATCACTTATTTAACCATCCTTCTGATGTACCAATTACGTTTTCTTTCACTTTCAAGAGTGGTTTCTCTGTTATGACCGGGAAGAACTCTGTAATCTCCGTCAAGTGCAACAAGCCTTTTGAGGGATTTAATCATAAGCTCATCACTGCCGTCGGGGAAATCCGTTCTACCTGCAGTCATACAAAACAGCGTATCGCCGCTGATGATTGTTTTTTCGCTTTCGATGATATAACACACGCTTCCCATTGTGTGACCCGGTGTGCTCATAACCTTTATTTCTTCATCGCCGAGGGTAAGCACGTCACCCTCTTTTATGAGAACATCCGCCGTCACGGGAATCTGAGGGTCGGGCATATTGCCCTCTGCAAGGCTTTTTTTCGGGTCAATGAGATGTTCAGCATCCTTGAAGTGAATAACTACCTTTGCGCCTGTTGCTTCTTTCAGACCGTGAACACCGAAAATATGGTCAAAATGACCGTGGGTAAGCATAATGTATTTAAGCTTTGCATTGTTCTTTTCGAGTATATCGTTGAATTCTTCAACATACCAGGCAGGGTCAACAATCGCCGCCTCACCCGATTTTTCGTCAACAAGCATATAGCAGTTGGCAAACATTCCGTGACCCAAATCAAGAGTTAAAATCTTCATCGTATCCTCCGATTATTTCTTGCACCAGATATCCGTATCCATAACGATTGTTACGGGGCCGTCATTGTCAATAAGCACCTTCATATCTGCGGCAAAAACACCGGTTTCAACCTTGCCGATGCCGTTTTCAAGAAGCTTTGAGCAGAAATAACGGTAAAGCCTGTCTGCCTCATCAGGTGCGGCGGAATCCGTAAATGAAGGGCGGTTGCCCTTTTTGATATCCGCACAAAGAGTAAACTGTGAAATAACCAGAATTTCACCGCCGATATCGGTTATGCTCTTATTCATCTTCCCTGCTTCATCTTCAAAAACACGGAGCTTTGCAACCTTTGATGCAAGAAGCTCTGCCTGTGCTTCGGTATCGCCTTCCATAACGCCGAGAAGTATGTTATAGCCCTTACCTACGGCACCCTTTATTTCACCGTCAACCGTAACGGAGGATTTATTTACACGCTGTATTACTGCACGCATTTATATACCTGACCTTTCGATTGAAAGAACACCTTCAATTTTATCAATTTTGGAAACCAACGAATTGAGATGCTCGACACCGTTAACGGAAACAGTTACCATTACTATGGCTCTTCCGTCTTTGGTGTTGCGTGTGCTGATATCGTTAATCATAATACGCATACCTGCAAGCAGGCTCGAAACATCCGCAAGCAAGCCGATTCTGTTGAGGCAGTAAAGCTGTAAGGTACATTTGAAATCCTCTCTTATCGAGGTATCCCAATATGCCTTTATCCATCTGTCAGGCTCGCCTGCCTTGGAAATATCTTCGGGCACGTTGGCGCATTTCTTTGTGTGGATGGATACACCGTGGCCTCTTGTGATGAAGCCGATTATATCGTCACCCGGCAGAGGATTGCAGCAACGTGAAAATTTGATAAGGCAGTTGTCAATACCCTCAACAATAACGCCCTCTTTGCTCTTGGTGCGTTTTTTCTGAGGTGCAACCGTAATAACAGGCTGCTCGGATTTGTTGAGCTTTGAATAGTCTTCCTTTATTCTCGGCATAAGACGCATAAGGGATATTCCGCCGTAACCGATTGCAGCGTAAAAATCATCAACATCCTTACAGTGCTGTCTTTCTGCGATTTTTTCTATAAACTCGTTGAATTCGCTTTCGCTGAGACGAATAAAGCTGCGCTTGAATTCGCGCTCAACCTGAGCCTTACCTTCGGCAATATTTTCTTCTCTGCGTTCTTTTTTGAACCACTGTCTGATTTTGCTTCTCGCCTGGCTTGTTTTGACTATATTGAGCCAGTCACGGCTGGGGCCCTTGCCCTGCTGTGACGAAGTCATGATTTCAACTATTTCACCTGTCTTGACATTGTAATCAAGGGGAACGATTCTGCCGTCAACCTTGGCACCTATCATCTTGTTACCTACGGCTGAGTGAATTGCATACGCAAAGTCAACAACCGTTGCACCCGAGGGAAGGCTGAAAACATCGCCCTTGGGTGTGAAGACAAAAACCTCTTCGGGTACAAGATCGCTTTTGATTGTTGAAACAATATCTTCAACGTCCTCAGTATCGCTCTGGCTTTCAAGAAGCTGTCTTATCCAGGTAAGACGCTCCTCGAATTTTGCCGTACCGTTGATGCCCAGCTTATACTTCCAATGCGCCGCGATACCGTATTCGGCAGTATGATGCATTTCCCAGGTTCTTATCTGAACCTCAAAGGGAATACCCTCTTTGCCGAGCACGGTGGTGTGGAGAGACTGATACATATTGGGCTTGGGTGTTGAGATATAATCCTTGAATCTGCCCGGAATGGGCTTGAACATATCGTGAATAACGCCGAGACAGTTATAACAGTCAATAACGGTATCAACTATAATTCTGACGGCGTAAATATCATATATCTGGTCAAAGTTCTTATTCTGCATATACATCTTACGGTATATGCCGTGAACCGACTTGATTCTGCCGCTTACGTGAGCACCGGAAACAACCGTTTCCATTCTTTCGCCTATGCGCTCCTTGATGTCACTGAGGAATTCGTTCCTTGACTTGCTCTGATTTTCAAGAGAGGTTTCGATTTCGTGATAAGCAACAGGGTCAAGGTAACTGATTGAAAGATCTTCAAGCTCCTCTTTGATGGCACGGATACCGAGACGGTGTGCAATCGGCGCATAAATTTCGCTGGTTTCACGGGCTATTTCCCTGCGCCTTTGCTCGGGCTTGAACATAAGGGTTCTCATATTATGAAGACGGTCTGCAAGCTTTATGATGATAACACGGACATCCCTTGACATTGCAATAAGCATTTTGCGGATATTTTCCGCCTGCTGTTCTTCCTTGGTCTGCAGAGGAACTTTGCCGATTTTGGTTACGCCGTCAACAAGGTCGGCAATAGTTTCACCGAATTCCTTCTTTACCTGGTCGTAGGTAAGCGTGGTATCCTCAACGGTATCGTGAAGAAGTGCCGCAATCACGGATGCCTGGTCCATTCCCAGACTGGCAAGAATAATTGCCACGCTGAGAGGATGCATTATATAGGGCTCACCCGAAAGACGCTTCTGACCCTCGTGGGCAGAATTGGCTATCTCATATGCCCTCTGAATATCACGGCGTTCGCTTTCGGTGCAATTATCCCCGATAAGGCCGAAAAGTATTTCCATACATTCGTCGGGCGTTGAGCCTGTGCATACACTTTTCTTTTTGAAATCTTTCATAATATTTCCCTCACTTGAATTGAAAGAAAAAGTTAAATAAAGCTTCTGATTCTCCTCATAATCTCAGAATCCTCAAGGTTAACTTTGGAAGGGTTTGACGGAACATATACGGTGTCGTATTCATCCGCTTCAAGGATACCCATTTCAAGCATCATATCCGCAACCGCATTTATTTTTGCAAGGTTTTCACCGTCGTCACCGATACGCACGCAAAGTGCTTCATAGCATCTGTCCTTAAGAGGACGGGATTTTATGCTTTTGAAAACCTCCACCTGAAGCTGCCTGTCGGGAAGAACCGCCGCCGCTTCATCGGGCGTAAGCTTTTCGCATCTGGAAAATTTTTCATAAAGGCTGATTGCGGAAAGCACCTTACTCTCATCGGTCAGTGCCGGCTTTATCGCCCTGACAATCACCGATACTCTGGTTTCTCCGTTATAAACGTTACGGTCAAGATTAACCGCAAGGTCAACCGTATCACCCTTTTCAAACGGAAAGCGTTTTTCGGGCATTCCGAAATAAACAACGCCCGTTCTTGCACCGTTTTTGGAAACAATCATTCTGATATGCTTACCGTCGGAAACACCTGCAATTTCGTCTATCCTCACACCGAACAGGCCGAAGCAGGGCTGAGGATTTCCCGCGCCGAAGGGCTCAAGAAGGCTCATTGAATTGAGCATATCAAGCCCTATTGAATTAGGAAGCAGGCGGCAATCTATTTTCTGAAGTGCAAAAGGCATTTCCTTATCTGCCGCATATTCATTTATCCTTCTGCGGAATTCCTCAATTCTTGAAGCCTCAAGCCCCAGACCTGCGGCAAGAGTATGGCCGCCGAAATGGTCAAGACAATCCGAAACAGCTTCAATGGCATCGTATATCGAAAAGCCTTCTATACTGCGGCAGGAGCCTCTGGCTTCATCACCGTCACGGGATATAACCACGCAGGGTCTGCCGAATCTTTCCGTTATTCTTGCCGCAACAATTCCGATAACGCCCTGATGCCAGCCCTCACCGTCAACAACTATGATTCTGTCATTGAGGATATCTGAGCCTGCGGAAAGCATATTCTGAACCTGTGAAAAAATAGAGGTTTCGGTCTGCTGACGGTTAACGTTCATTCTGTTTATTTCTTCCGCAAGGTCAGCGGCAATTTCATCGTCATCACAAAGAAGCAGGTCAAGTGCCTTATGAGCTGAACCCATTCTGCCTGCCGCATTGATTCTCGGACACACCGTAAATGCCGCCGTGGATGCGGTAAACACTTTGTCTCCTACCCCGGCAACTTCCATAAGAGCATTTATACCGGGTCTCGGGTCTTCGTTTATCAGATTAAGACCTCTGCGCACCATGACTCTGTTTTCACCCGTAAGCGTAACAACATCGCCTATTGTTCCAAGTGCTACTAGGTCGCCGTATTCCTCGATAAGTATATCTCCGCTGTCACCTTCAAGCGCACACACAAGCTTAAATGCAACACCTACACCCGACATTTCCTTAAAGCTGCTGGGGCAGTCACTGCGATGAGGGTCAACAACTGCAACCGCATCGGGCAGAACATCGCCTACCTTATGATGGTCTGTAACGATAAGGTCAACCCCGAGCTCTTTTGCGCGGACCGCCTCATCAATCGCAGAAACACCGTTATCAACGGTTACGATAAGCTTGACTCCCATCTCCGCAAGCTTCTCAACCGCAGGAATATTAAGACCGTAGCCTTCGGTAAGTCTGTCGGGAATATAGCGGATTACGTTTGCTCCCCTTGTTTCAAGGTAGGAATAAAGTAAGGCCGTTGCGGTTACGCCGTCTGCGTCATAATCACCGAAAACACAGATAAGCTCAAAATCATCAATGGCACCGTTTATTCTCTCTGCCGCCTTACTCATATCAGCAATAGAAAGAGGAGAAAGCTGCAAGGGAGCCTCCGGATCAAAAAAATCGTTTATTTCATCTATATTGTCAAAGCCTCTTGAAGTGGCAAGCAAAGCGGCAAAAGGGTCAACACTCAGCTCCTGGGCAATCTGTGCAGCAAGATCCTTATTCCCCTTTGTCACCACCCATTTTTTGCGTCTCAAATAAAATCATCCTTTCAATATCATATAAGTATAACACCTATATATAAATATTTCAAGAAAAATAAGATATAATTTACCGATTGAACGCAAAATTTACAGCATAATACAAAAAACCGCACCTGTCGGTACGGTTTATGAATTTCAATATTAAGTTTTCTCTTCGCTCACAGCCGCTTTCCGGTACTTATGACGTTATGTACGTCTCACCGTGGGTCTTAAAAAATCTTTGCAGACGAAGAAAAATTATCTGATTTCATCTTTAATAACCCGCTTATTATCTGCCGGTTTCTGCGGCTGCGAGCTGATGTGCGTCACTGTACATCGGGTATCGCCGCCTTTCTTTGATTCACTTTTGTTGACCGTTGGCTTATGATATATGGTCAAGAGGAATTTCGGGAAGCAAATATACACGAGCCGTAACCTGCTTTTCGGAGGATTTTGAATGTTTTTTATTTCCGTCCCTATCTTTTCCTCGCCTTAAATATACCACAGATTTTGGCATTTGTCAATAGTTTTTTTGAAGAATGTTGATAAATTTTGTTTATAGTGCACTTATCGTTATTTACTATTGACTAAACAGCCGATTAAGGTTAAAATATAAATGAATTAAAATACGGAAGGAACATATCCTATGAATAACGAAGAATACACACCCGATATCGTCAGCATTGTTGACGAAGACGGAAAAGAGCATGTTTTTGAAGAACTGGACAGAATAGAAACAGACAGCGGCAGATACGTCGCACTGCTTCCCCTGCCCGAGAAACCCGACAAAATAACGGAAGATGACAATGCACTCATCATTCTTAAGGTTGAAGAAGAAAACGGCGAAACCTACCTTTGCCCCATTGAGGACGATGAAGAATTCAACGAAGTCGGCGCAGCCTTCGAAGAAAGACTTGCCGATATGTTTGATTTTGAAGAAGAATAATAATTAAAAAATATGTAAATCCCCTGCCTTGTGCGATATGCTTGCAGTCAATATGTAACCCAACACACACTATCAGGGAGCCTTGCTCCGATGGCGGATTGCAGACCTCCCGGTCAGACTTCGGGTCTGATTGGACGAAGGGAGCGTGAAAGCATCGGGCGGCACCCACCTGCTTAACGAGCAGGTTACAATCGGCTGCATACGGCTTGGCGGGGCTATTTATGCGGAGGATACCGAAAGTGCAAAAGCTTTTTAATGCAGATTTGCTTGACATAATCCCTGTTGAAAGGGGTTTTATTTATGCCTGCAAGGAAACCATGCCTGACGGCGGCGAAGCGGTTGCTTTTTACAACTACAATCAGGAAATAGATATATTTGAAAAAATTCCCGTTCTCACTTACATAAACGCCAAATTCGGTGAGAACGGAGCTGATATTGCAAGAACGCTCAAGGATTTTGTTACCTGCAAGGTCGTTAACATCACAACGGCAACAAAGGCTGTATGTTACTCCGACGGAACCTTCAAAATTCTCGGTGCCATGGGCGAAATCGTATCGGAAGCAAAGGTTGAATACCTTGATAACCCTGCCTGTTCGCCTGTTAACAACGGTGCGGATTTATGGTTTTGCGTGCCTGATTCAAACGCACTCATAAACTATTCGGTAAAGCACAACCGTATTGAATTCCGTATCGGAAGTCCTAAAGAAAAGGCCTTCTGCCATCCCGTTGATATTTCCGTTTACGATAATAAAATCTTTATATGCAACACGTACTCATATAAAATCAGAACACTCAGCCTTACCGACTACAACGTTAACGATTACTGCATTTTCAATGAGCCCGTTCTCAGATATTTCAGGGTCAAGGACGTTGAATACGCGGTTATGCAGTCCGGCGTTTACAGCCTGTAAAAAGATCAAACCCCGTCAGATGACGGGGTTATTTTTATTTGCCGTATTTATGGTTTTTAATAACGTCCTTTGCAATGTAAATCGGCCTGCCCTTGGTCTGAATATAGGTGCGGGCGATATATTCACCGATAATACCGATACAGCTGAGCTGAATTCCGCCGAGAAGAAGAATAAGGGTTACAATGGTAGCATAGCCTGCAACGTCAATGCCGAAAGCAAGCTTCTGAACAACTACCACAAACAGATAAATTATGGATAAAACCGATGTGACAAGCCCCAGCACGGTTGCAATTCTCAGAGGTGCAGTTGTGAAAGCAAAAATGCCTTCCATAGCATATTTGAACAGCTTCCAGAATGACCATTTGGAAGCACCCGTTGCTCTTTCCTCCACCTGGTACGGAATAAATTTCGTATTGAAGCCTACCCAGGAAAAGAGACCCTTTGAGAATCTGAAATATTCATCCATCTGAAGAATCGCCTCAACCATAGGTCTGCGGAAGGTACGGAAATCGCTTGCACCCTGAATAAATTCCGTATCGGAAAATTTATTGATAAGCTTATAAAATCCGTCTTTAAAGAACACAAGCAATTTGCTTTCTTTTCTTTCATCCTGATATGCGGCAACGCAGTCGTATTCAGGCTCGGAATCAAGCATATTCACCATATCAAGAGCTATTGACGGTCTTTGCTGCAAATCGGCATCGATTATGGTGACGTAGTCCCCCTCCGATTCCTTAAGACCTGCATACATAGCGGATTCTTTGCCGAAATTGCGCGAAAAATTCACGATTTTAACAGGCAGATCACCGTCGCAAAGCCTCTGCAATTCTCTGAATGTACCGTCACGGCTGCCGTCGTTGACAAAAACAAGCTCATATTCAAAATTTACGTTTGCAAAATCCTTTTTGACCGCTTCGTAGAAAAGCGGTACGTTTTTTTCCTCATTATAACAAGGAACAACAAGAGAAAGCTTCATAAAATCTCACCTTTTCAGATTTTTGCCGCTTTTTTGATATCCTCAACTCTGTCTGTCTTTTCCCAGGGAAGATCAATATCTGTTCTGCCAATGTGACCGAGAGCTGCAACCTGTCTGTAAATAGGTCTTCTCAAGTCAAGAGTGGCAATAATACCTGCAGGGCTGAGGTCAAACAAATCGTTAACGATTGCCGAAATCTCAGTGTCTGCGATTTTACCTGTACCGAAGGTATCAACAAATACGGAAACGGGCTGTTCTACACCGATTGCGTAAGCAAGCTCTACCTCACACTTATTTGCAAGACCTGCGGCTACAATATTCTTGGCAACGTAACGTGCCGCATAAGCTGCCGAACGGTCAACCTTTGTGGGGTCCTTACCACTGAATGCACCGCCGCCGTGACGTGCATATCCGCCGTATGTATCAACAATAATCTTTCTGCCGGTAAGACCGCTGTCACCCTGAGGACCGCCTGTTACAAATCTGCCGGTAGGATTGATGTGATACTTGGTGTTTTCGTCAAGCATATCGGCAGGAAGAGTAGTCTTGATTACCTTTTCGATAATGTCTGCTCTTATCTGCTCAAGCTCAATTTCGGGTGCGTGCTGTGACGAAATAACAACGGTGTCTATTCTGACAGGTCTGTGGTTTTCGTCATATTCAACGGTAACCTGACTCTTACCGTCGGGACGGAGATAGCCGAGAGTACCGTCTTTGCGAACCTCGGTAAGCTTTGCGCAAAGCTTATGTGCAAGTGAAATGGGAAGGGGCATAAGCTCGGGAGTTTCGTCACAGGCAAAGCCGAACATCATACCCTGGTCGCCTGCGCCGAGTCTGTCAACGCCCATAGCAATATCCCCTGACTGCTTGTCAAGAGCAGTCATAACAGCGCATGTATTGCAGTCAAAACCGTACTCTGCATTATTATAACCGATATCGTTCACAACATTCCTTACAATTCCGGGAATATCCAATTCTGCGGTTGTTGTGATTTCACCCATAACAAGAACCATACCTGTTGTGCAGCAGGTTTCGCAGGCAACTCTGCCCATAGGGTCTTTTGCAAGAATTGCATCAAGCACCGCATCGGAAATCTGGTCGCAGATTTTATCGGGATGTCCGCCCGTAACGGATTCCGATGTGAATAAGTAGTTAGCCATCTTTCATACCTCTTTTTCTGAATTCTATCAACGATGTCCAAAAAAATGACCCGCCGATATAAGGCGGGTTAAATCACCTTATCTTCCGGCATTACGCCGCAGGATTTAGCACCTTGCATAACACAGGTTGCCGGGCTTCAAAGGGCCTGTCCCTCAGCCTCTCTTAATAAGGACATATTCTATTGACACTTCATTATATAATATACAAATTCTTTTGTCAACCATTATTCGACAAATCAATACAGTTCAATATTTCCTGCGGCTCTGAAACGATAAACTCTGCACCGTTTTCTTCAAGGATTTTTCGGTCGCGGAAGCCCCATGTAACACCGATACACGGTATCCCCGCATTACGTGCAGTTATGCAGTCAACCTCGGAATCCCCCACATAGACCGCATTTTCTTTCGCCACGTTCATTCTTTCAAGCACACTGAATATGCCGTCGGGTGCAGGCTTCTGTGCAACACCGTCAATCTGACCTACCGTCATATCTATGAGCATTCCGAAGAAACGGTTCACTATATCTTCAGCCGCCCAATGAACCTTATTTGTGACGACGGCAGTTTTTATACCCCTGTTTTTTAAGGTTTCAAGCACTTCGTTTATTCCGTCATAGGGCTTTGTGTTTACACAGGAAGTCTTTTCATAATGCGCCTTGAATACGTTCAGACACTTTTCACTCAACGTTTCGGATGTTCCGCAAGGCACACTGAGATTTATAAGCCTGCGCACACCGTTGCCCACAAAAGAACGGACCTCATCTCTGCTTCTTCGAGGAAAGCCGAGCTCGGAAAGTGCAAAATTCACACTGCTTGTAAGGTCGTCCAACGTATCGGTAAGAGTGCCGTCAAGATCAAATAAAACTGCTTTGATTTCCATAATATACCTCAAAAACGCCGTGCCTGTGACACAGCGTTTTTACTTATTTCTTGCTTTTGAATTTATCGAAAAATCCTTCTTTTCCGTTGCCGATAGGTGCCCCTCTTTTTACGCCAAGCTCCTTTTCAAGCTCTGCAAGAAGGTCACGCTGACGCTGAGTAAGGTTTTTCGGTGTATCAACAACAATACGCACAAGCTGATCGCCTCTGCCTCTGCCGTTAAGAATCTGAATACCCTTACCCTTCAGGCTGAATACAGCTTCGGACTGCGTACCCGCAGGCAAATCAAATTTAACATCGCCGTCAAGTGTGGGGATTCTGATATTATCACCCAATGCCGCCTGAGTAAAGCTGACGTGCTGTTCAAGCCATACATTGTATCCGTCTCGCTCAAAGTAAGCGTGAGGTCTGACGAACACCGCAACTTTAAGGTCGCCCTGAGGACCGCCGTTGACACCTGCATTACCCGCTCCGCTTACAACAAAAACCTGACGGTCATCAATGCCAGCAGGTATATTCACATCGACAGAAACTTTCTTGTTGATTCTGCCGTTGCCGCGGCATTTCTGGCAGGGATTATCTATAACCTTGCCTTTGCCCTGACATTTTGGGCAGGATTTCTGGCTTGAAATAACGCCGAAAGGAGTTCTCTGCTGAACATTCACATAACCTCTACCCTGACAGTCGGGACAGGTTTTGGGAGCCGAGCCTGCGCTTGCCCCCGTACCGTGACAATCGGGGCAGGAATCCACGCGGTTGATATCAACGGTTCTTTTGCAGCCCTTCGCTGCTTCCTCAAAAGAAATGGTAACTCTGGTCTGAACCGTTTCACCCTTCTGAGGTGCATTGGGGTTAGCCTGTCTTCCGCCGCCGAAGCCGCCGCCGAAAAACGAGCCGAATATGTCACCCAAATCACCGAAATCAAAGCCTCCACCGCCGAAGCCGCCTCCGTAAGCACCGCCGCCTGCACCGTAATTGGGGTCAACGCCTGCGTGACCAAACTGGTCGTAACGGGCTTTTTTCTGGCTGTCGGAAAGCACCTCGTAAGCCTCGTTGGCTTCTTTGAATTTGGCCTCAGCCTCAGCATCACCCGGATTAAGGTCCGGATGATACTGCTTGGCTTTTTTTCTGTATGCTTTTTTTATTTCGTCATCGCTTGCACTTTTTGACACACCGAGGACTTCATAATAATCTCTCTTATCTGCCAAGGGGATTAACTCCTTTAATTGTTGTCGTCAACGTCTGTGTAGTTTGCTTCGGTGTAACCGTTGCCGCCTGCACCTGCATCGCTCTGCTGAGCCTGAGCAGCTTCAGCGGCAGCCTTGTAAAGCTTTTCCGAAACCTCGTGGAACTTTGCGGTAAGCTCATCCTGGCAGCTTTTGATAAGGTTGATATCTTCACCTTTGAGTGCCTCTTTAAGAGCGTCAATCTTTTCGTTTACGCCTGCTTTTTCGTCATCGCTGAACTTATCACCGTTTTCATTCATAAGCTTTTCGCACTGATAAACCATCTGGTCAGCTGCGTTGCGTGTATCAACGTTTTCACGGCGTTCCTTATCTTCCTGGGCAAACTTCTCTGCATCTGCAACAGCCTTTTCAATATCTTCCTTTGACATATTGGTTGAAGATGTGATGTTGATTGACTGCTCCTTCTGTGTGCCCAGATCCTTTGCGGAAACGTGAACGATACCGTTGGCATCTATATCAAAGGTAACTTCAATCTGAGGAATACCTCTGGGTGCGGGCATAATACCGTCAAGGTGGAACACACCGAGAGTTTTGTTATCTCTTGCAAATTCTCTTTCACCCTGAAGAACGTGAACCTCAACTGAGGGCTGATTATCCGCAGCCGTTGAGAAAATCTGGCTCTTCTTTACGGGGATGGTTGTGTTTCTGTCAATAATCTTTGTGCTGATACCGCCCATAGTTTCGATACCGAGTGAAAGGGGTGTAACGTCGAGAAGAAGAAGACCCTTAACCTCGCCGCCGAGAACGCCTGCCTGAAGTGCGGCACCGATAGCAACACATTCATCGGGGTTGATTCCCTTGAAGGGCTCTGTATCCATAAACTTCTTTACAGCTTCCTGAACAGCGGGAATTCTTGATGAACCGCCGACCATAAGAACCTTATCGATTTCCGAAGTCTTAAGACCCGAATCGTTCATAGCCTGACGAACGGGACCCATTGTTGCATCAACAAGGTCTGCTGTAAGCTCGTTGAATTTTGCTCTTGAAAGAGTCATTTCAAGATGCTTGGGGCCTGTTGCATCTGCAGTAATGAAGGGAAGGCTGATGTTTGAGGTTGTAACACCCGAAAGCTCAATCTTTGCCTTTTCAGCAGCCTCCTTAAGGCGTTGCATAGCCATTTTGTCGCCTCTCAGGTCAATGCCCTGTTCAGCCTTAAAACCGTCTGCAAGCCAGTTGATAACTCTCTGGTCAAAATCGTCGCCGCCGAGACGGTTGTTACCTGCAGTTGCAAGAACCTCCTGAACACCGTCACCCATTTCAATAATTGAAACGTCGAAGGTACCGCCGCCAAGGTCATAAACCATAACCTTCTGATCGGTTTCCTTATCAATGCCGTATGCAAGAGCTGCGGCTGTGGGTTCGTTGATAATTCTCTTTACTTCAAGACCTGCAATTTTACCTGCATCCTTTGTAGCCTGTCTCTGAGCATCGGTGAAGTATGCGGGAACCGTGATAACTGCTTCCGTAACGGTATCACCGAGATATGCTTCTGCATCTGTTTTGAGCTTCTGAAGAATCATTGCGGAAATTTCCTGAGGTGTGAACTTCTTGTCATCAACAGTAACCTTGTAGTCTGAACCCATCTGTCTTTTGATTGAAGCGATTGTTCTGTCGGGGTTTGTGATTGCCTGTCTTTTTGCAACCTGACCTACCATTCTTTCGCCTGTTTTGCCGAAAGCCACAACAGAGGGAGTTGTTCTTGCGCCCTCAGCGTTTGCGATAACTACGGGTTCACCGCCTTCAATTACTGCTACGCAGGAATTGGTTGTACCCAAGTCAATACCGATAATTTTTGCCATAATAATTTTCCTCCTATAAATAAAAGTGAAATTTATAAACGTTATGAATTTGCAACCTGAACAACAGCTTCTCTGATTACTCTGTCGCCCAGTTTATAGCCTTTTGAAAATACGGATGCGATCTGATTTTCACCGAGTTCGGGATCCTCAACCGTCATAACCGCATTGTGGATATTGGGATCAAACTCATCCCCTCTTGCACCGTATGCTTCAATGCCCAGCTTCTTGAGAATTTCGCCAAGCTGTGAAAAAATAAGGTCGATGCCTTTCTTATAATCTTCAAAGCTGCATTCCTTATTTTCTGCGGCTCTGTCAAAGTTATCCAGCACCGGAAGAAGTTCCTTTACTATTTCCGCCTGAGATGAAGTGTAAATATCCTGCTTTTCCTTCTGCGAACGCTTGCGGAAATTATCGTATTCCGCACAAAGTCTCAGAAACTGCTCATTTTTTTCGTCAAGCTCTTTCTGAAGCTTCTGCTCCGCAGTTTCAACAGCCTCTTCTTCAACCGTTTCGGGAGTTTTCTTTTCTTTTTTCATCACGAAATCCTTTCTATTCTTCGATAGCCTGCGTTATAAGTCTGCCGACGAGGTTTGTCAGATATTTAACGCTGGGAATTATATTTTCATAATCCATACGGGTAGGGCCGATGATTCCGATTGTTCCCGAATCACTGCCGCCCACGGAATACTTCGCAACTATGACACTTGAATTTTCAAGCTGACGGTAAATATTTTCTTTGCCGATTTTAACGTTTATAGGCTCTGTTACGCCGTTAAGCACTGCGGAAACAGGCTCTTTTTTGTTAAGAAATTCAAGCAGCTCCAGTGCATCTCTGCCGTAGCTTGTGAAAAGATTCGAACTGCCGCCCACCATAATTCTTGACGTTGCCGTGCTTTTGGCAAGCTCACAAACCGCCGCCATAAGGGGAAGCATTGCAAAAACATCGCCGTCAACGGATGCCGCAACCGTCTGCATTGAAGCTACGCTGATATCCGATGCAGGCTTACCGATAATGCAGGACTGAACGATATTGTAAAACTGCTCACAGATTTTTGCGGTAAGCTCACAGTCAAGCCTGCAAAGCCTGCTTTTGAGAATTCCGTTCGAGGTAAGCAGTACAAGCATTGCGGAATGAACGCCTACGGGCACAAGCTCGATTTTGCGTATCAGCATCGCTTCGCCGCCGGGTGCCGTTGAAACGCAGGCGCATTTGGTAAGCTCTGCAAGAACCTCACCTGCCTGAGCAATAAGTCTCTCAGGGTCACCTGCCGCCGAGGAAATGCCTGCTTCAATCATTCTGCGGTTAAGCTCATCAATCTCTCTTGATTTCATAAGGTTATCAACATAGTATCTGTAACCCATCTGAGAGGGCACTCTGCCTGCGGAGGTATGAGGCTGTTCAAGATAACCCATTGCGGCAAGGTCGCTCATTTCGTTTCGCACCGTTGCGGATGAAACCTGCATACCCGTCAGTGCAAGAAGCTCCTTTGAACCGATAGGCTCGCCTGTCTTGATATACTGCTCAACAACAGCTGCCAGTATCTGCTTCTTTCTCTCACTTAATTCTGACACTTGCCACACCTCTTTTCTCAGAGTGCTAATTTTAGCACTCGAACTTTTAGAGTGCTAATCACAGTTATTACTATACCCCGAGAATACGGATTTGTCAATATTTGAATTGTAAACAAGTTGTTAAAAAGTATTAAATTTCCATTAACACATAAAAACGGGTCACACCGAGGTGCAACCCGTAAGCATTGGTTGTTTTATGCCAATTCGCCGTTTTCGTAATATATTTTGTTAACTCTGGGCATAAACGTGCAAATCATTTCGTAATTAAAGCTGCCACACATTTCGCCAAGCTCTTCGGCGGTTATTTTTCCGCCCTTGCTTTCGCCCATAATGATGACTCTGTCGCCCACACAGGCACCGTCAATGCCTGTAATATCAATCATTATCTGGTCCATACACACTCTGCCGACAACCGGCGCCCTTTTACCTTCAACAAGCACACAGCCTTTGTTTGAAAACGCTCTGTTGTAGCCGTCGGCATAGCCGATACAGACCGTTGCAATCCTGCGTTTTTCAGGCGTAACGTAAGCGTGACCGTAGCCTATACCCTCACCTGCTTCAACATCCTTTATGTGGATAATACGGCTTATAACCTCCATGGCAGGCTTGAGTTCAACCTTTTCAGCCATCACTTCATCGGAGGGATACAGCCCGTAAAGCGCAATGCCCATTCTGACCATATCATAATGATAATCGGAATCAATTATCGCCGCACTGTTACAGCAGTGCTTAAGCGGAATATCAACACCTTCGGCTTCAAGCTTTGAAAGGAATTCATCAAAGCGCTTTTTCTGGATATTCATAAAAGTTTTATCCCTGCAATCCGCGCTTGCGAAATGAGTGAAAATTCCGTCAATGACTATATTGGAAAGCGTCGATATTTTTTTGATTACCTTAACGCTCTCTGCATTATCCTTAAGACCTATGCGGTTCATACCCGTATCAACGGCAATGTGAATATAAGCCTTTTTGCTCATTTCAACGGCAAACTGAGAAAGCTTGCGTGCATCGTCAAGGCTGTAAACGGTGGAAATAAGATTATTCGCAATAAGCTCCTCATAATGATACGAGCTGGTATACGAAAGAATAAGAATGGGGTTTTCAATTCCGTTTTCACGAAGCTCAAGTGCTTCTTCAATATCGGCAACAGCAAAATAATCCGCCATATTTTCAAGCACCTTTGCCACTCTCACGGCACCGTGGCCGTAAGCATTGGCTTTAACAATAGCCATTGTTTTTGTCTTTTCGGGAATAAGCGCTTTAAGGGCAACAAAATTTTCTTTGATTGCCGATAAATCGATTTTGGCAAAGCTTCTGTGATACTTGAGAGATTTCTGCATAAGTCGTTCACCCCTTTCATTCTATGCTTTCAAAGTATAAATCAATACTTGTGATTTGTCAACTTTTTTTACGCTTGACCTGAGAGTATTTGTTTGGTATTATATATCTGTATATATAATCTTATATAGGAGGTCTGCCCTTTGGGAATCGGAAACAAAATTAAAGATGCGGTAGGCATCGAAGGCAACACATGGGAATACCTCAGACCGATTATCGGCTACAACGTTGCCAACATCACTATCGGCGGTGTAACCAATCCTCTGAGCAAGTATCACCAGCAGTTTCTTAATTACGTAGAAGGTCTTGACACCCGTATGACGGGGCGTATCAGCGCCATAGCAGGCGTTTTTGATGCAATCACCGACCTTGCAATGGGATTCATTACCGACAGAACAAAATCCCGTTTCGGCAAGCACAGAGTATGGATTATCGCTGCTCTGCCCGTTCTGCTTATCGGTTACTTTATGAAGTGGTACTCCTTCGGTATTTCGGGTACGGGCAACCAGAACGCACTTTTCTTCTACTATCTGATGGCGTCATTCGTATACAGCACCGGCTACACAATGATGAACATTCCCCATGCCGCAATGCTGCCTACCATAGCACCCCGGTATTTTGAAAGAACGCAATATAAAATCGTTGAATACATATTCAATATGTTCGGCATGTTCCCCTCGTTCATATTTATGAGTGTTGTTCTCGGCGGAACAAACCTTGATAACCCGTCAGGTGCGGACAGAGGCAAATATCTGCTTTGCGGCATTTGCTTTATCATTTATTTCTTCTGGTCGCCTATCGTTACTTTCTTCTCAACCAAAGAAAAAAGTTCGCTTGATCTGGTAAATCCCCCTCTCAATCTGAAATATTTCTTCAAAGAGTATATTCAGGTATTCAGGAACAAGGCATTCAGACAGTATTTCTTCATCGGAATGTTTTACAGCTTTGCAAAGAACTTCTACGGCGATGCAGACCAGATTTTTATGCGAAGTGTAGCGGATAAATACAGTCATTTTGCAGTGCTTCAAACCATAGCAGGCGTTGCAGAGATTGCAGGCGGACCCTTCAACTATTTCCTTTCAAGATATATGGACAAACGTTTCTGCGGTCTTGCGCTTACACCTTTCATGATTGCAGGTCTGCTCATCAACGGTTTTGCAACTCCGTCAACTCCCGTATTCTTCATTTATCTTGCATCTATTCTTTATAATTTCGGATTCTCGGGCCCCGGATTTGTTGTTAACAACATTCAGCCCGACGTAACCGATGTTGATGAGCTTATCACCGGCAGACGACGTGAAGGTGTTATCGCAACCTTCAACTCATTCCTCAAAAAGACCAGCCTCAGCATTTCATCGGGTGCACTGGGATATATGCTTTTCTACATGGGTTATGATGTCAATAACCCCAGTTATGAAATGCTTTCGGGCACTGCGGAACTGGGTATACGCCTTGCGGTAAGCTGGCTTCCTGCAATATTCATGGCAATTTCACTCTTTCTTACATTCCGTTATAAAATGAGAAAAAGAGATCACGAAGTCATTCAGCGTGTTATCAAAGAAAAACACGAAACAGGCACCTGCGATATTTCATACAGTGACAAAAAGCGTCTTGAAGATATCGCCGGTCAGAAGTGGGAAGATATGTGGATTGGCAGAAGCGGCGAAGTTGAAAGAAAACTTGAAGAAGTAAACGGAATATAAAATCACATATTATCAGCCCCCGGTTCAAAGCCGGGGGCTTTTTCTTGGCAAAAAATCTTGACCTTACCGTTATTATTTGGTATTATATTTTAGCATATTAAATTATGGGGTGAATTAATGGGTATCGGTGAAAAAATAAAACAAGTTACTGGTTTTGAAGGCAATGTAAAAGAAACCTTACGCCCGATGATAAATTTCACCTGTGCCAACATCACCATAGGCGGTGCAGGCTACCCTATCAATCAGTTTCATCAGCAATTTCTTGCTTATGTTGAAGGAATGAAAACCGGTGCCGCCGGTAAAATATCACTTATAGCAGGTCTCTGGGATGCAATAAGCGACCCCATTATGGGTATTATCACAGACCGAACAAAATCAAAAATGGGCCGTCACAGACCTTATATGATTCTTTCTGCCATCCCCTTTGCTCTCGTCTACGTATTCAAGTGGACCTCCTTCGGCATTTCGGCAGGCGGTAACGATTCCGCAACCTGGTGGTGGTACCTTTTTGCCGCCATAATGTACAGCACCTTTATGACGATGATGAGCATACCTCACACTGCAATGCTGCCCACAGTTGCACCCACATATTTCGAGCGTTCACAGTACAGAATCGTTGAATATATGATGAACTCCGTAGGTCAGGTTTTATCCTATGTTTTTGCAGGTCTTGTTCTCAGCGGATTTGACATAAAAACCGCCCTTGTGGGTCTGCCCGTGCCTACACCCGATGACCGTTCAAAATATACTCTTGTGGGTGTTGTGCTTGCTGTATGGTTTTTGTGGGCACCCATTGTCAGCTTTCTGAAAACAAAAGAGCCCTCGTCTGCGGATCAGGTCAACGAAAAATTCGACTGGCATCACTTTATAAATGAGTACAGACTGGTATTCAAAAGCAGAGCATTCAAGCAATATTTTATAATGTCCCTTTTCTTTTCAATGAGCCGTTATTTCTGCAACTACGCCGATCAATACTTTATGACGAGCGTTACGGACACATATAATCTGTTTATATCGATGAACATTGTTGCAGGCACGTCGGAATTTATGGGCTCTCCCATCAACTACATTCTTTCAAGATACAAAGGCAAAACCGCCTGCGGCAAGCTTCTCGGCCCGTTTATGGTATTCGGAATTGCAATCAACTCATTTATCAACTATACAACTCCCAAGCCCATAAGATATGCGGTTATAGTTCTTTCGTCAATATGCTACAACATCGGCTTTTCGGGTCCCGGCTTTGCCATTGACATTATCCAGCCCGATATCACCGACGTTGATGAGCTTATTACGGGCAGACGCCGTGAAGGCGTTATTTCAACCTTCAGCACCTTCTGCAAAAAAACCGTCAGCAGTCTGATGGGATATTTTGTAGGCTCGGCACTGGAATGGTTCGGATATAACCCTGCCGTGAAGGAGCCCCACCTTCAGCCCCGACGCACAAACATAGGTCTGAGAGTCTGTTATTCCGTTATCCCTGCTATTCTCGCACTTTTCTGCGTGATTTCTGTTTACAGATATTCAATGACGAAAGCCGACCACGAAGAAATAAAGCGTGTTATCAAAGAAAAGCACGAAACGGGCGACTGTGAAATTTCCGATTCCGGTAAAAAGAGAATCGAAAAAATCGCAGGTCAGAAATGGGAGGATATGTGGATAGGTCAGAGCGCCGTCAACAGAAGCCTCGAAAACGTACTTTAAGGAGAAAAATAAATTGGCAGTTTCAAAGGATAAAATCAGAAATTTTTCAATCATCGCTCATATTGACCACGGCAAGTCTACCCTTGCAGACAGACTGCTTGAAAAGACAAATTCCGTGGCAATCCGCGACATGACGGCACAGCTTCTTGATAAAATGGACCTTGAAAGAGAAAGAGGTATCACCATCAAGGCTCACGCCGTTAAGCTTAACTACCTTGCCGAAGACGGCGAGGAGTACGTGCTCAACCTTATTGACACCCCGGGTCACGTCGACTTCAACTATGAGGTTTCCCGTTCACTCGCAGCCTGCGAAGGTGCGGTGCTTATCATTGACGCTTCTCAGGGCGTTGAAGCACAGACCCTTGCCAACACCTATCTTGCACTTGACCACGACCTTGAGCTTGTACCCGTTATCAACAAGATTGACCTGCCCTCCGCCGACCCCGACAGAGTTGCCGCAGAGGTTGAGGACGTTATCGGTCTTGACTGCTCCGAGGCACCCAGAGTTTCGGCAAAAACAGGTGTGAACATTGAGCAGGTGCTTGAACATATCGTCAAAGACGTTCCCGCACCCGAGGCAAACGACAACCTTCCCCTTCGTGCACTGATTTTCGACTCGGTATATGACAGCTATAAGGGCGTTATCGTTTACGTAAGAATAAAAGAAGGCAAAATCAAGCCCGGCGACACAATGAGAATGATGGCAACGGGCGCAGAATTCACCGTTGTTGAAACCGGATATATGCGTGCAACTCTGCCTGAGCCCTGCAAGGAGCTTACCGCAGGCGAGGTTGGTTACATCACCGCATCAATCAAAACCGTAGGCGATGCAAGAGTGGGTGATACGGTAACAACTGTTGAAAACCCCGCTTCCGAGCCTCTGCCCGGTTACAGAAAGGTTAACCCTATGGTTTACTGCGGCGTTTACCCTGCAGACGGTGCGGATTATGAAAATCTTCGTGATGCACTTGAAAAGCTTCAGCTCAACGATGCGGCGCTTACCTATGAGCCCGAAACATCGGGTGCCCTTGGCTTCGGCTTCCGTTGCGGCTTCCTCGGTCTGCTTCATCTTGAAATTATTCAGGAGCGACTCGAGAGAGAATATGACCTTGACCTTGTAACAACAATCCCCAGCGTTATTTATAAAATCAATCTTACCGACGGTACAATGATTGAGATTGATAACCCCACTCATTATCCCGATCCCGCAACAATCGCATCCTGCGAAGAGCCCTTCACAAACGCTCATATTTACGCACCCACCGAATACGTGGGAACGATTATGGATCTTTGTCAGGACAGACGAGGCGTTTTCAAGAATATGGATTACATCACACCCGAGCGTGTTGACATTCATTATGAGCTTCCTCTCAACGAAATCATTTATGACTTCTTCGATTCGCTGAAATCAAGAACAAGAGGCTATGCCTCATTCGATTACGAAATTTCCGAATACAGAAAGTCAAATCTTGTGAAGCTTGACGTACTTCTTAACGGCGATATCGTTGATGCTCTTTCGTTCATCATTCACTCCGAAAAGGCTTATTCGAAGGCACGCAAAATTGCCGAAAGACTTAAGGAGCATATTCCCCGTCAGATGTTCGAGATTCCCATTCAGATAGGCATCGGCGGCAAGATTATTGCCCGTGAAACCGTTAAGGCGATGCGTAAAGACGTTCTTGCAAAGTGCTACGGCGGTGACATTACCCGTAAGAAAAAGCTGCTTGAAAAGCAGAAGGAAGGTAAAAAGAGAATGCGTCACTTCGGCACTGTTGAAGTGCCTCAGGAGGCATTTATGGCGGTTCTTAAGCTTGACGACAACGACTAAAAAGGGCGGCAATATGCCGCCTTTTTCAGCAGGTGATTATATGAAACCAATGGGATTATATATCCACATCCCCTTTTGCAACGGCAAATGCCCTTATTGCGATTTTTATTCCGTTACCCCTCAATGTGATACGGTTGAAAAATATGTAAACGCCCTTTGCCGCGAAATCGATAAGGCTGACGGAATTTATGATACCGTCTATTTCGGCGGAGGAACTCCCTCGCTTATCGGTGCCGATAACATTGCAAAAATAATGTCACACATCCTCCGAACGGAAAACTGCGAGGTAACACTTGAATGCAATCCGTCGGATACGGGTGCAATAAACTCGGATTTTGATTTTAATAAAGCGGCACAAAGCGGAATAAACCGTATATCTATGGGTCTGCAGAGCGCCCTTAACAGTGAAAGGGCTATGCTGGGCAGACGCGGAGGCTGCGAGGATGTTGAGCGTGCCGTTTCAAGGGCAAGAAACGCAGGTATAGATAACATTTCTCTCGATCTTATGCTGGGTATTCCCGGTCAGACGGCAGAAAGCCTTAAAGAATCCATCCGTTTCTGCAAAGAAATGAAAGCGAAGCATATCAGCGCGTATATACTTAAAATTGAAGAAGGCACTCCTTTTTATGCAAAAAAAGATATCCTTTGCCTGCCCGATGAGGATGAAACCTGCGATTTATACCTGACCGCTGACAAAGAGCTTGAAAAAGCGGGATACAGACAGTATGAAATATCCAATTTCTCTTATGAGGGCTTTGAAAGCAGGCATAACCTTAAATACTGGCGGTGCGAAGAATATCTGGGCATCGGTGCTTCTGCTCATTCCTTCGCAGACGGCAAAAGATTCTGTTATGAAAGAAACATTGATGATTTCATAAACGGCATACCGCCACGCAATGACGGCGAAGGCGGCGAAGAGGAAGAATATATTATGCTGGCACTCAGGCTTACGGAAGGCTTGATTTTTGAAAATTTCAAAAACCGTTTCAGTCATTCTGTTCCCGAAAGCATCATAATCAAAGCAAATGGGTTGAAGAAATACGGCCTTGTGAATGTTGATGAAAAGTCAATATCGCTGACTGTCAAAGGCTTTCTTGTTTCAAACTCGGTTATAACCGCCCTGCTTTGATTTTCGTATTGAAAAAATAATTATGATATGTTAAAATCAAGAAAAAGGAGGTTAATCCTATGAAAAAATTCATAAGTATAATTTTAACCGCAATCATTCTTATCACGTCATTGTTTTCGCTCAGTGCTTTTGCCGCTGACACACCCAAAACAGAAACCCTGCTTAACAAGGTCGAAGCCGCCGACGAGCTTTCGGTAACCTTCACTTCGGGTCAATCCACAATTTTCAGCTTTCTCGGTCAGAATCCCGAAAACAAGGTTTCAATTAAGGACAACAAAATTTCATATGAAATCAACAACGGAATCGTTACCGTCAGACTTGTTGCAAACGACAACGGCATTTATGCTTATCTACCCGTGCTTCCCTTCTTCTACGTAAAGCTTGACAGCAAAATTCTTGCCATTGCAGATCTGAAGGAGCTTATTTCAAAGGCGTCAAACCTTACTCAGGGCTTCATTCAGTATATTGACAGCTACAACGAAACCTTTGAGGGCAAGGAATATTACGTTGAAGAATATAACGACAGAGAATTCGTAACAAGCAAGTTCTATTATGACGGCGACAGCCTTAAAATTCTCAAGGTTGAAAATTCGGTTACAAAATCGGTGCAGTATACTTACTTTGACACAATAGCTTTTGAGGCTGACGACGATATGTTTGACGTACCCGTGCTTGCGATTGACGTCACTCCCCTGCTTCAGGGTCTTTTCATTTCACTTCTCGGCTCATCACTTTTAGTATAATTCAATAAACGCCAACGGCGGAGAGCACATGCTCTCCGCCGTCTTTTTTTACACGGTTTTCATCCTCAGCTTAAGATTATCGCTTATCATTGCAATAAACTCGCTGTTTGTGGGCTTGCCGCGCTCATTCTGGATTGTATATCCGAAATAAGAGCTGAGCACGTCAACGTCGCCGCGGTCCCAGGCAACTTCAATGGCATGCCTGATTGCCCTTTCAACTCTTGACGGAGTGGTCTTAAAAGTTTTTGCAACGGTAGGATAAAGTATTTTTGTGACAGAACTTATCATTTCGCTGTTGCTGACCGAAAGAATTATTGCCTCCCTCAGATACTGATAACCCCTTATATGCGCGGGAACGCCTATCTGGTGCATAATCTGCGATACAACAACCTCAAGGTCTTTGACACCCGTATGCGAAATGTTGGAATTGTGAATATCAGAAAACTGAATTATTCTCTGTGCAAGCATCTGCGGATCATATGGTTTGAGAAAATAATAATCCGCACCGCTGCCGAGAATCTCGCTCTCAAATCTGGGATTATCCGTGCTTGAGAGTACCATTACAACAGGTCTTTTTTCAAAACGCATTGAATCCAGCTCTCTGAGCACTCCGAGAGCATCCAGCCTTGGCATAAAGCCGTCCATCAGAAGAACATCGGGTATTTCACCCTCTCTGAGCCTTTCGACAATTCTGCTTCCGTCCTTTATCACCGTAGAAACCTCGAACCCGTTTGAGCGCAGAATTCCTGCAAGCTCGTGTGAAGTTTCTCCGCCGTCTTCGGTTATCATTGCTTTCAACATTTTTCTCATGGTTTTACCTCCGCTTGATTTAGTTCACGAAGATATTACCATATTTTACCAACTCTGTCAATGAATTTTTACCATTTTTTGTCAATTATTTTTCGCATATTACGACACTTAATTTAAGATGCGGCCTTTAATTCGGCTGTATACAGTGAATCCATAGTGTCAATCATACGCTGTGCAAACACCGCATAGCCTTGCCTCGGCTCGGAAACAAAAACGTGTGTTACCGCACCTACAAGCATTGAATTCTGAACAATCGGTGAGCCCGACATTCCCTGAACGATACCTCCCGTCTTTTCAAGAAGCACGGGGTCGGTTACTTTGATTATCATATTTCTTGCCGCATAATCCGATGAAGAATAAATTTTTATAATTTCTATATCATAGTATTGGGGTCCGTCGTCATCAATTGTTGTTATCATCTGTGCTTTTCCGGGCTTAACTTCGCTTTCAAGGGCAACGGGAACTGTTTTTTTGCCCGACGGATTCACGAGTGTACCGTAAACACCCATTTCGTGATTCACACGAAGGCTGCCCAGAACCGTATCTGAAAAAACACCGCAAAGCTCACCGGGATTGCCTGAACTGCTTTTGTAATAGCCGTTCACTCTCGCTTTCACCGCTTCACCGTTATCAAGAGGCATTATTTTACCTGTATCAACGTCGCATACACCGTGACCGAGACCGGCAAACATTTTTGCATTGTCATCATAGAAGGTTACGGTGCCTATACCTGCTGAGCTGTCTCTCACCCATATACCAACCTTATATTTTCCGTTGATCGACATCTGAGGCTTAAGGTTAAGGTGAGCCGTATTACCGTCGCGCTCTACGGTAAGCTTTATTGACTTACCCCCGGAATTTTCAACAAAATCCGTAAGCTGCTGTGAGCTTGACGCTTCAACACCGTTGATTTGAGTTATAACGTCTCCGCATTTAAGTCCTGCATAATCCGCAGGGCTTACACTGCCCGACGCCGTGGTTACACTGTCTGTGCTGACTACAATAATACCTTTTGTATACAGCTTTATGCCGAAAACCTCTCCGCCGAGGGCAACGTATCGCCGCTTTGCCGAATTCACGGCGCAGATTTCATCAGGGTGACTCTGAACACCGTAAATTTCCGTTCCGAAAACCGAAACACACAAAACCAAAACCGCAGCCGCCGCAGTTCTAAAAAAATGTTTCAAATTTTCACCTCCGTGTTTGCTTCGAAGCACTAATAATTTGCTCCGTCAATTCAGCATTAAACCACGGATAAATAAGCCGTAATAAATTTTCAGTTTTTCAAAATTTTGAGGTTAAGATTATTGAATATGTAAAATTTCTCCGTTAAATTTCGTTCATTTTAACGAAAAAAAAGTAGTGACAAAAGCAAAAACATATGATATAATGAGTGTACCGAGGAATATTCTATTCCTTCTGATATTACCTACCAGCATTAATTCGGATATAAAGCCTAAGACAGAGAACTCTTCACTCAAATGAAGGGTTCTCTGCCTTTTATATTGACATCCGCACCTGACAGGTATAATATTTATAAGCAATCAAATTTTTAAGGTGAAATTATGGAACAATACAACGTTACCGGTATGAGCTGTGCCGCTTGCAGTTCACGGGTTGAAAAAGCCGTTTCAAAGCTTGACGGTGTATCATCCTGCTCGGTAAATCTTCTTACAAATTCAATGTCGGTTGAGGGCACCGCACATCCGCAACAGATAATCGATGCGGTTAAATCCGCAGGCTACGGTGCATCCCTCAAATCGGATATTAACACAAAAATTGATATTGACGATTCGCTGAAGGATACGTCAACACCAGCTTTGAAAAAACGTCTTTTGGCATCTCTCGGATTTCTTGCCGTACTGATGTATTTTTCAATGGGGCACACGATGCTCGGCTTGCCGCTGCCTTCGTTTTTAAGTGAAAACCACATTGCAAACGGAATACTTCAGCTTCTGCTTACCGCTGTTATAATGGTCATCAATCAAAAATTTTTTATAAGCGGTTTCAAGGCTCTGATTAACCGTGCACCCAATATGGATACTCTTGTTGCACTGGGGTCGGGTACGTCGTTTGTGTGGAGTGTTATCACGCTTTTTCTTATGATGCAAGCGCAACTGAACGGTAACCATTCTGCGACTGCGGAATATATGCACAGCTTTTATTTTGAATCGGCGGCAATGATTCTGACGCTGATAACCGTTGGCAAAATGCTCGAAGCCCGTTCAAAAGGCAAAACAACGGACGCTCTTAAAGGGCTTATGAAGCTTGCACCAAAAACCGCAAATATAATAAAAGACGGCAAGGAAATTTCCGTTCCCGTTTCGCAGGTGAAGAAAGGCGATGTTTTTGCCGTACGTCCCGGTGAAAGCATACCCGTTGACGGTATCGTAATTGACGGCACAAGTGCGGTTGATGAAGCTACGCTTACCGGTGAAAGCATTCCCGTTGACAAAGCAGAGGGTGACGAGGTTTCTGCCGCCACGATAAACAAATCAGGATTTATCAGATGCGAGGCAATCCGTGTAGGTGAGGACACCGCACTTTCGCAGATAATAAAAACCGTCAGCGATGCCGCCGCAACCAAAGCGCCCATCGCAAAAACCGCAGATAAGGTTTCGGGTATATTCGTGCCTGCGGTTATTATTGCCGCACTTATTACGTTTGTAATATGGCTTGCCGCCGGAGAAAATATCAGCTTTGCTCTTGCAAGAGGAATATCCGTGCTCGTCATAAGCTGTCCCTGTGCGTTGGGTCTTGCAACGCCTGTTGCCGTTATGGTCGGCAGCGGTGCAGGTGCAAAAAACGGAATTTTATTCAAAAACGCCGCTTCACTTGAAGCCGCAGGAAAAATCAGCATCGTTGCGCTTGATAAGACGGGAACCATCACCGAGGGGAAACCCATCGTAACGGATATAATCCCCTTCGGTTGCAGTGAGAAAGAACTTCTTGAAGACGCATATTCACTTGAAATAAAAAGCGAGCATCCCCTTGCAAAGGCTGTTGCCGCAAAAGCGGAGGAACTGAAAATCGGTTGTTATGAGGTTGATAATTTCACCGCACTTACGGGAAGCGGTGTTACTGCCGCAAAAGACGGCGCCGTAATTTACGGCGGAAGTCTTAAATTTATTCAAAGCAAAATCAAGCTTGAAAGCGATGTTGTTTCGGCTTGCGACAGACTTGCACTCAGCGGAAAAACTCCCCTGCTTTTCGCAAAAGGCAGCTCGGTGACGGGAATAATCGCTGTTGCCGATACGGTCAAAAAAGACAGCGCCGAAGCGGTTAAGCAGCTGAAAAATATGGGTATCCGAGTGATTATGCTTACGGGAGATAATGAGAAAACCGCCCGTACAATCGGTGAAGCCGCCGGTGTCGACGAGGTATTTGCAGGCATGCTGCCCGACGGCAAGGAAGCGGTTATCCGCAAGCTTATGAAAAAAGGCAGAGTCGCTATGGTCGGTGACGGAATTAACGATGCACCTGCACTGACCCGTGCAGACGTCGGTATCGCAATAGGAACAGGTACGGACATTGCCGTTGACTCTGCAGACGTTGTGCTTATGAAAAACGGCCTTTGTAACGTGCCTGCTTCAATCCGTCTGGGAAGAGAAACTCTTAAGAACATTCGTCAGAACCTATTCTGGGCATTCCTTTATAACGTTCTCGGCATTCCCCTTGCGGCAGGACTTTTCATTCCCGTTTTCGGTTGGGAACTGAATCCCATGTTCGGTGCCGCGGCAATGAGTATTTCAAGCTTCTGTGTTGTTTCAAATGCCTTGCGGCTTAATCTTTTTAAAATTCATAACGATAAAAAGGATAAAAAAATAAAAATCAAGGAGAATAAAACAATGACAAAAACAATGAGAATTGAGGGAATGATGTGCCCCCACTGCGAAGCGAGAGTAAAGAAAACTCTTGAAGAAATCAAGAACATTGAAAGCGCAGACGTAAGCCATGCAGAAGGCACGGCGGTTGTAACATTCACAACACCGATTGCAGATGAAATTCTCAAAAATGCAGTTGAAGAACAGGGATATAAGGTTATTGAAATTAAATAACAAACAAAGCGGTGTCATAAAACACCGCTTATTTCTTTTGCCGCTTTGACTGCGACAGCATATAAATCTTCTTTGCAGGTTTTCAGAATTTCATCAAACGGTTTATGAGTTTCACAGGCAAAATAAAGCTCCGAAACACCGAAATTTTTAATTTTTTCGGCACCTTCTCCCCTGCTGCCGCAGATTGCAACAACCATTTTATTCAGACCTGCGGAACGTTTTGCAATACCCGATATCACCTTACCTTCGGCACTCTGAGAATCAAGCCTGCCTTCGCCTGTTATAATCAAATCCGCCTCTGCGGCTTTTGTTTCAAAATCCGCTGTATCAAGCAGAATATCTATGCCTTTTCTTAATGCACCGCCCAGAAAAGCAACAGTACCTGCGCCCATTCCGCCTGCGGCACCCGAGCCTTTTATATGTGACACCTCGGAACATAAATCTCTGCGTATAATTTCCGCAATATGCCTGAGCCCCTTATCGAGACGTTTTACCATAGCATCATCTGCACCCTTCTGCGGTGCAAAAACATATGCGGCTCCTTTTTCTCCGTAAAGAGGGCTTTCAACATCGCAAGCGGCAACAACGGGTATATTCACTGCCTTTTCGGGAGGCTTGATTTTTGATATACCGCACAGCGTACCGCCCACGGGAACGAATTCATTTCCGTATTCATCCGTGAACACGTAACCCAGTGCCGCCGCCATACCCGCACCGCAATCATTGGTTGCACTGCCTCCGAGACCGAGAAGAATTCTTTGGGCACGGTTTGAAACCGCATCCGCTATAAGCTCCCCTACTCCGAAGGTTGTTGCCTTTTCGGGGTTTTTATTTTCCCCCGCAAGAGGCAAGCCTGCACAAGCCGCAATTTCAATAACGGCTGTTTTATCGGGCAGAAAAAGATATTCCGCCTGTATCTTCTCACCGAAAACGCCGCTGACCGTTGTTTTTATCATTTCACCGCCGCATATCTCGTACAAACAGGCACAAAGCCCCTCACCGCCGTCGGCAGCAGGGAGCTTTGTTATATTCACATTTTTTATTGTATCGGCAAACGCCTGCCCGATAATATCGCACACCTGACGTGCGGTCAATGTGCCTTTGAAGCTATCGGGTGCAATGAGAATATTCATATTATTCAGCAGAAGCCCTTCTGATATATTTTTTGAAGAATTTGACACCGGGGGCAACGGCACTGATGGGTATTCTTTCGTTTGTGCCGTGAGCCGTACGGAGAAGCTCAACGCTGAGTCTGTAAGGTGCGTAACGGTAAATATTTTCACAGATAGGCTCATAGTAGCAGGCATCGGTACCGCCCATAACAAGGTAGGGAGTAACGATTGCATTACTGTTATCCTGCATAATTATTTCTTCCATAATCCTAAAAGCCCTTGAATCCGTGGGTGAGAATTTTGATGCCTCCTTGGCTTTAAGCACCTTAACCTCAATATCCTTATATCTGCAAACCTTATGGATGTGCTTTTCAACGTCTGCAACGGTTGTGCCGGGCATCTGTCTGAAGTTTACGGTTATGCTTGACTTCTGAGGAAGAACGTTAGCCGCAGGACTGCCCTGAGCCATTGTAACTGCTGTTGTTGTTCTTACAAAGCAAGCGGTAAAGGGTATCTTTGTCATACCGTACTTAAGCAGAGGCTTCATATAATCAAGGTTGCACATAAGAAGACGTGCGGGATACGTGCAGTTTTTGCCTATACCCGAAAAAAGGTCGTGAACGAAGGGCATAAGCTCTGCCTTGAACTGATTGTTTTCAAGGTCCTTGATAACGTTCGCAAGCTTGCCCAGACCCGAATGCACGGGAGGCTGTGATGAGTGACCGCCGTTGCTGTTAACGGTAATTTCAAAATCAACGTAACCCTTTTCGGCAATACCGATGCCCACAAGGTCTTTTTCATTTATAATGCCCTTGACATTGACGGGAATGATAGCACCGCCTTCGTCAAGCACACTGTCAAGATGAATTCCTCTGTCCTTGAGAAGCATCATAATGCTTTTTGCGCCGCCCTCTTCAGAGGCGACAACCTCTTCATCCTGACCGAAAAGAAGATAAACATCTCTTTCGGGCTGAAAGCCTTCTTCAAGAAGAGTTTCAACAGCATCCATAACACCGATAAGGTGATTTTTCATATCAACTGCGCCTCTGCCCCAGATAAATTCACCGTCATTATGTCCGCTGAAGGGAGCGTACGTCCAATCCTGCTCGGTGCCTTCTGAAATGGGCACAACATCCTGGTGAGCAAGCAAAGCAATGGGCTCAAGGTCTGACCTTGTTCCCTTCCAGCGGTATACAAGGCTTGCCTCCTGAACAATTTCCTTTTCAAGTGTTTTATGAATAAGCGGAAATGCTTCTTCAAGAAATGCGTGAAATTCGTCAAACCTTGAGAAATCCACCTTTGCTTTATCGGGATAGCTTATGGTAGGAATTGAAAGAGCCTTTGAAAGATGTTCAAGGCATCTTTCTTCATTAACGTTTTCTTCGGTAGGTACGCCGTAATCCTTTTTTTCGGGTACGTAAAGCGCCGCTTTAACCGCCGTTGCAACCGCCGCCGCACCAACGGCACCGCCTATAATTTTCTTCCACATAATGTATATTTCCTTTCTTACATAAAGAATTTACGTTTTGCCCAATCCTTAAACCGCCTGCTTTTAGCCATAACGGTAAAGAATATCATCAGCGAAACACAGCAGGCAGTTACTATAAAAGAAACAACAACCTGCAGTTTGCCGTAATAATACATATTCATACAGATTTCAATGACGAAGCTCAAAAGATTTATTGCACCAAGCACCGCAACCGCCGTCATAGACTTGTCCCGCGGCTTTCTAAGCCAGAAAATAAACAGATTGCACAATGCCCACAATGCAATTACCACAGGCAAAACGATTGAACTGAACCAGCCGTTTTCAACACCGTAAAGCCTGAACATATTAAGATAGGCAAGCAGTGCCAAGGCATCAATGCCAAGCATAACAACGGGAATATTCTTCTTCCAAAGCATAGGAAAAATAAACCATATCCACGCTACCGCAAATCCTCCGATAATGTATTTCGAAATTCCGCTTTTGAAAATCAGTATGTCCAATGCAAGAAGCACCAGATTGGGAATGATAATAATAAGCGAAAGCACAAATGCCCAATACTTTTTGCTTACGGACTTCGGGATTTCAAGAATTTCGGGGAAAAGAGGCTTTTCGGGTTCGGCAGTTTTTTCTCTCGGATTTATTACGGGTGTGTCGCAAAGGGGACAAGCCGGACATCCCTTTTCAAGCTCCACTCCGCAGTTTACACAGTATGACATCAGGTGTCACCTCCTGCAATAAAATGTCTGTTGCTTTCAACCTTGACGGGTATACCGAATTTAACAAGGGTTGTAAAAAATTCTCTCTGCACCGTAGGCTCTTCAAAAATATTGGAAACGCTCAGCGCAAGAGTATCCTTATATGAAAGCGCCGCACATTTGGGAATAAGCATACCCGGACCCGTTGAAAGACACAGCTTTTCAATATATTGCTCCATTTCCTTAGGGGTTTTGATTATACCCACATTTGTAATCAGTGAGCTGGTTGCTTTTTCTCCGGTGATTTTATAGACGACGCTTATACCGAAATCCTTTAAGAACGAAGGCAATACACGCATTACGGGATTCTTTTCAATACCTGCGTTACCGTTCATCATTGCCTGCAGTTCCTTTTCGTTGTTGATATAACGAAGATAAAGAGATAGCTGTTTTACGATTTCGGGGAAAGTATATTCACCCATCTTGGGGTCAATCTGGAAGGAATAGCAAAGCATAAAGTTACGCAGTGTTTCGCTTTCACAGAAATTACGTACATTAACGGGAATCTGAACACCCACAGGCTTTTCCTTGTTCCATTTATCCTGCTTCTGGAGATTATACATTATCCACACAAGCACCGCCGCCACGTATTCTGTTATGGTAACGCCGTATTCACGGGCTTTTTCCTTGATTGCGGCAACGGGAATATAGCCCGTTGTGATATTAAGATAATGCTTCGGCAGTCTTTTGCCTTTATAGTGATAGGTAAACTTATAAACACGCTGTGCTTTTGCCTTTGACTTTACGTTCTTAAGGTAAGCATCCTCGCTTTCGCCCTCGTGAGGCTTTTCGTTTATATCAAGCACTGCATCACCAACAGGGATTTCCTTACCGGTGAGTCTGAGATAAACGGCAGTAAGGGTCATAAAGAATCTTGATGCACCGTAGCCGTCGGTTATGGCGTGGAAGAAATCAACAGATATTCTGTTTTCATAATAATAAACCTTGAAAAGATAGCCGTTATTTTCTTTCCACTTGAATCGCTGACAGGGATTTGCAATATCGGGCATAACAGGCGGCATACCGTAAGGATTTTTTTCAAGATAATGCCAGAAAAAGCCGTTACGCATACGCACATCAAACATAGGGAAGCGAGGCATTGTCATTTCCAATGCCTTTTGAAGCAAATCGGGGTCGATTTTCTCAGTCAGAGTTACCGACATACGGTATACGTTGGACCAGGACGAGGTATTTTGACCGGGAAAAACCTTTGCCGCATTATCAAGTTTGTACCATTGTCTTTGCCTTAACGGTATTTTAGCCTTCATAAATTACTCCTATCAAAAGAAGCTTAACTGGGTTGATTTGGGTAGAGATTCAAATGCACCGCCATCTTCAAGAGCTGCAATTATTGTTTTTGAAGCACCTGAACGAAGCTGAAAATCCTCTATTGAAAGGAATTCTCCGCCGCCGTCATTCCTTGCGGCTTCAAGACCTTCCGCAGCTCTGCCGCCGCAGCCTGCAATAGCTGAGAAGGGCAGGCGGATTTTTCCGTCCTCAATAACATATCTGTTTGCGGTGGATTTATAAATATCGATGGGAAGAATTTCAACGCCTCTCGCCATCATTTCGTTGATAACCTGAAGTGAGGTAAAAGTACCCTCCTCCTTGGCGGTAGCGGTTTTAGTAGCCATTTTGGCTTTGATTTCATCCATCTTTTTCTTTACTGCCCCCCTGCCTGCAAGAACAGCCGCAGTGTCGATATCTTCGCCACGCACCGTCATATAGGTTGCGTAATATTCAACAGGTCTGTAAAGCTTGTACCAGGCAAGACGCATTGCCGCACTTACGTAAGCGGCGGCGTGTGCCTTGGGGAACATATACTTGATTTTCATACAGGAATCCAGATACCACTGAGGAACGTCGTGGTCAAGCATTTCTTTTTTATGCTCATCGGTAAGAAGCGAGGTTGCTTTACCCTTTCTTACGATTTCCATAATTTTGAATGCCATACCCTTTTCAACACCCTTGTTGATAAGGTAAACCATAATATTATCACGGGTACCGATAACCTCGGAAATGGTGCAGGTTCCGTTTTTGATAAGATCCTGTGCGTTACCTATCCATACGTCGGTGCCGTGGGAAAGGCCCGAAATCTGAAGCATATCAGAGAAATTCTTGGGCTGTGATTCAATAAGCATCTGACGTACAAAGGGTGTGCCAAGCTCGGGAAGTGAAAGAGTTCCCGTTTCGCAGTCGATATCCTCTGCAGTTACACCCATAGGCTCGGGAGTAGTCAGAAGCTCATAAAGCTTGGGGTCGCACACGTCGATTTTCATAACGTTGGTGCCCGTCATATCTTCAAGGTGCTTATACATCGTGGGAACATCGTGACCCAGATTATCAAGTTTCAGAATGGTATCGTGAAGCGAATGGAAATCGAAGTGAGTTGTTCTGTGAATTGAATCCGCATCATCGGCAGGGTGCTGAATGGGAGTGAAATCCTCCGCATCCATATCCGCAGGCACAACAACCATTCCGCCGGGGTGCTGACCCGTTGTTCTCTTGACGCCTACACAGCCCTGCACAAGGCGGTCTGCCTCGGCTCTTGAAAGAACTATACCCTTTTCCTCCGCCCACTTTTTAACGAAGCCGAAAGCGGTTTTATCTGCAAGAGTGCCGATTGTACCTGCTTTGAAAACGTGGGTTTTTCCGAAAAGCTCCTCGGTATATCTGTGAGCATAGAACTGATATTCACCCGAGAAGTTAAGGTCGATATCGGGCTGCTTATCGCCGTAGAAGCCAAGGAAGGTTTCGAAAGGAATATCGTGGCCGTCGCGGTGCATATCCTTACCGCAGACGGGGCAGTTTTTGGGCGGCATATCATAGCCCGAACCAAACTCACCTTTATAGAAGAATTCGCTGTGCTTACATTCTTCGCAGATGTAGTGCGGCACAAGAGGGTTAACCTCTGAAATACCTGCCGCAAAAGCAACGAAGGATGAGCCTACCGAACCTCTGGAACCGACATAGTAACCGTTATCCATTGAGTTCCACACAAGCTTCTGGGCGATGATATAAAGAACGGCGAAACCGTTTTTGATGATTGAATCAAGTTCTTTATCAAGTCTTTCCTTGATATATTCGGGCAAGGGATTGCCGTAATAATCCTGCATTCTGTCGTAGCAGATCTGACGCAGTTCTTCATCCGCACCTTCAATTTTGGGAGGATAGGTACCGTCGGGAATAGGCTTGATTTCTTCGCACATATCCGCAATAAGATTGGGGTTTTTGACAACCACTTCATATGCGGTATCCTCACCCAGATATGCAAATTCATCAAGCATATTCTGAGTTGTTCTCAGGTAAAGAGGTGCCTGCTCCGCCGCATCCTTGAAGCCCTGGCCTGCCATAAGAATTTCTCTGAAAATCTTATCGCTCTCGTCCATAAAGTGAACGTCGCCCGTTGCAACAACAGGTATTCCCATTTCATCCGCAAGGTGGATTATGCGGCGGTTGATTTCGTTAAGATCTTCTTCACTGTCAACCATACCCTCACGGAGCATAAACGCATTATTTCCGTTAGGCTGAATTTCAAGGTAATCGTAAATACTTGCAATTTCAAGCAGCTTTTCTTTGGGCATACCCATATAAATTGCCTGATAAAGCTGACCTGCCTCACAGGCACTGCCCACAATAAGCCCTTCCTTGTGAGCAATAAGCTCGCTTCGGGGAATACGGGGATGGCGGTAGTAATATTCAAGATTTGATTTTGAAATAAGCTGATAAAGATGCTTGAGACCTGCCCTGTTCTTTGCAAGAAGGATAATATGGTAGGTGGGCAGACGCTTCACGTTGACGGGAATCCTTTCGTTGATTTCCGAAATGTTTTCAACGCCTTTTTCTTCGCAGAGTGCAATTAGCTTTTCAAAAATACGGGCAAGTGCACCTGCATCTTCATCTGCTCTATGGTGATCAAACTTGGGGAGTTTGAAATAATTGGATATTGAATCAAGCTTATAATTCTTTATACCCTCAATAAGGCTCTGTGCCATAACGAGAGTATCGATATGAGTAAAATTATAATCAATGCCGTTTCTTCGGCAGGTATGTCTGAGAACGTTGGTATCAAAGGTTGCGTTATGGGCAACAAGCACACCGTCACCGCAGAATTCAAAGAATTTGCGGACAGCCTCAGCTTCCTTGGGTGCATTGGCAACCATTGCATTTGTAATACCCGTAAGTTCTGTGATTTTTGCGGGAATAGGTATTTCGGGATTTACGAAGGTCTGGAATCTCGCCCTTTCGGCACCGTCAACAAACTTGACCGCACCGATTTCGGTAAGGCGGACTCTGTCGGTACGCAGACCCGTTGTTTCAACGTCGAAAACAATAAATGTGCCGCTAAGAGGCATATCTGCATTGCCCGTTACGATTTTTGCCGAATCGTCAACCAGGTAGCCTTCCATACCGTAGATAACCTTTATTCCGTTTTTCTTTGCCGCCGCAGCAGCTTCGGGGAATGCCTGCACTACACCGTGGTCGGTTATGGCAACAGCCTTATGAGCCCATTTTGCAGCCCTTGCAACAAGCTTTGCCGCACCGGTCAGACCGTCCATTGCAGACATATTGGTGTGAAGGTGAAGCTCAACACGCTTTTCTTCGGCGGTATCTTTGACATCAAGCTCTTCAATAAGCATAATGGAGGTTGCCTTGATACACTCGGTTTTGATGTAATCGTCATACTCAACGTAACCTCTGAGCATAATAACCTTGCCGTCTGCAAGGTTTGCAACAAGCTGCTCGCAATTCTGAGTTGCTTCAAAGATTTTTACCGTGTATGAATTTGTTTTATCCGTTATATTAAAATTAATGATTTTGCGCTTGCCGTCACGAGTATCACGCATATCAAGTGAAAAAATTCTGCCCCATACGGTAACGTTACCGTCTTCAATAGAAATATCACTCAGAGGCACGGGCTTTGACTTGATTTTGTTGCCGTAAATAACCTTTGCATTGGTAAGGGAAATGGGAAGATCCTCATATTCCTGCTTGGGTGCTTTGGGCTTTTTAGCTTCTTCTGCAACAGGCACCTCGATTTTGATGTTATCTGCCTGCATCTGCATATATTCGGGTGAATCAAGCTTAGGCGCACCGCCCTCACATTTGATATCAACAGCAGGCTGAAATCCGAAGGCTTCCTTTATATACTTAGCAAGAAAATCCTTTGCACCTGCATCGGTAAGGATATCCGCCCCGTTGAAAACAGTTATCTCAACAGAGTCCTCGTCGAAGGAAAATTTTGCATTTTCAAGAAAGCCGTTAGCCGCCGCAATATTTTCCTTCATCGCTCTCACAAGCTGAGGTGCACATTTTTCCGAAAATGCACCGCGGTTATATTTGGGCTCAATAACAGCTTTGTTTATTCCGAGTGCGACCTTTATTTCGTTCTGTGCCGAAACAATAAAGCCGTCTTCAATATATCTGTCAAACCGAGCAGTAATGCTCAGCTTCATTGTATCCTCATCAAGGCTGATTTTTTCAACCGTACCGCCTGCAAAAACCTCTCGCAGACCCGGATTAATCAAATCACCTATAAAATTCAAAATGTTATTTTCCTGCATTTTATCCTCATAATTTATCAATTTCTGAAATCAATTTTTCAACTGCCTCATTTTCGGGCACTTTGCAAACGATTTCGCCTTTTTTGAATATAAGCGCACATCCGTCTCCGCCGGCGATGCCTATATCCGCTTCTCTTGCCTCACCCGGGCCGTTAACGGCGCAGCCCATAACTGCAACCTTTATGTTCTTTTTACAGCCCGAAAGCCTTTGTTCAACCTCATTGGCAAGCGAAATAAGGTCAATTTTCGTTCTGCCGCAGGTAGGGCAGGCAACAATATCAACACCGTCAGTTTTAAGACCGATTGCCTTAAGAATTCCGTTTACCGCCGAGACCTCCTTAACAGGGTCGTCAGTCATTGAAACTCTGATTGTATCACCGATTCCGTCAAGCAGAAGCGAACCGATACCGATTGACGATTTGATAAGTGCCATATTATGTGTGCCTGCCTCGGTAACACCGAGATGAAGGGGGTAATCGCATTTTTCGGCAACAAGTCTGTAAGCCTGCGCCATAACATTTACGTTTGACGATTTTATTGAAATAATTATGTCTTCAAAATCACACTGTTCAAGAAGCGAAACGTGACCCAACGCACTTTCGGCAAGTGCTTCCGCACAGGGGGAACCGTATTTTGAAAGAATTTCTTTTTCAAGAGAACCCGAATTGACACCGATGCGGATGGGCACCTGCTTTGCCTTGCAGGCATCGGCAACGGCTCTGACTCTCTCCATTGAACCGATATTACCCGGGTTGATTCGTATTTTATCAACACCTGCATCAAGGCTCGCAAGGGCAAGGCGATAGTCGAAATGTATATCCGCAACAACGGGCACGGTAAGATTTTCCTTAAGCTTTTCAATAAGCTTTACCGCCGCCATATCGGGCACCGCGGCTCGGATTATTTCACAGCCTGCCTTTTCAAGCTCAACTGCCTGCCTGACACTGCCTTCAATATCTGAAGCAGGCTTATTAAGCATTGACTGAACAGAAACAGGTGCATCTCCGCCCACAAAAATATTGCCGACCTTTACCTTTCTGCTTGCTCGCCTTTCCATAGCTTTAACCTCTTATCAATCTTAAAATATCACTTAACGAAATCACTGCCATAAGCAGTAAAAGAAGAACCATTCCCACTGCGTGAACCCAGCCTTCGTATTTTACGGGCACAGGCTTTCTGAAAACGAATTCTATCGCAAGGAAGAAAAGCCTGCCGCCGTCAAGGGCGGGAAGGGGAAGAAGATTAAACAAACCGATATTTATGGCTATCATTGCCATAAGAGTGAAAAGATAGGTGTAATCCGTCTGCTGGGTTGCAATCTGCGCCGCATCCGCAATGTATGATACCGTACCGATGGGACCCGACAGATCGCTGAGTCCGTACTGCCCCGTAACAAGATCAAGCAGACTTATCCACACTATCCGTCCTATTGAAACGGATTCAAGAACTGCGTTTTTGGTTACACTGAGAAAACCCGGTTCAACACCTCTGATTATAAAATCGTAAATAATGGTAATTGTGCCGTCCTGATTTTTCACCGTCTGAAAAGGAACTCCGTTAAGTTCAACCTTTTCGCCTTCGCGTTCGACGGTGAAATCAAAAATTCCGTCCTTATCCCTCGCCATAAGAAAGCTCAGGTCATATTCGGAATAAACTTTTTTTCCGTTGATTTTTTTGATTTCATCCCCTGCCTGCAAATACTGACTGCTGACCGAATTTTCTTCGAAGGAATGAATCTGCGGAAGACCTATAAGATTTGTCTGTGAAAGCATAACCGCAACAATTATTGCACCCATAACAAGGTTAACAACACCGCCTGCGGCAACAATAATAAATCTCTGCCATGCGGGCTTATTGCAGAAGGCTCTTTCGTTTTCGCTTTCCGAATCCTCACCTTCCATACTGACAAAGCCGCCGATAGGAAAAAGACGGAGCGCGTATTTGGTTTCACCCTTCTTAAACTTAAACAGCGTAGGCCCCATTCCCATTGCAAATTCATTTACCTGCACCTTGAAAAGCTTTGCAAAGGTAAAATGGCCAAGCTCGTGAAAAAATATGAGTAAGCCAAAGAAAAGTATGGCAACAAGAACAGGCCATACCTTTCCCCAGACCGCCGCTGCGGACATAAGCGTAATTATTTTCATATGAATAACCTTTCTGTTTCTCTGCGTACAAGCATATCTGTTTCGAATACCTGTTCAAGGGTGTAATCCGAAACAGAAGAAACACAGTCAAAAGCAGCTTCAACTGCTTTGGGAATATCGAGAAAACCTATTCTGCCGTTTCTGAAAAGCTCATTTGCCTTTTCGTTTGCCGCATTCACTGCCGCAGGATAAAGGCCGCCCATATCGAAAGCCTTTCTGCATAAGTTTATGCAGGAAAAGGTTTCGTAGTCAGGCTTTTCGAAGGTTAACGTTGCCGCCTCGGCAAGGTCAAGCTGACCCACGGGGCTGATATAACGATCCGGATATGTCAGTGCATACTGAATGGGAATACGCATATCGGGCAAACCGAGCTGGGCTATAACCGAATTGTCAACATATTCTACAAGGGAATGAACTATACTCTGCCTGTGAACAAGAATATCAATTTCAGAGCCCTTCATACCGAAAAGCCACGCCGCTTCAATAAGCTCCAGACCCTTGTTCATCATTGTAGCAGAGTCGATGGTTATTTTTGCACCCATGCTCCAGTTAGGATGCTTCAGTGCCTGGGCAAGAGTAACCTTTTCAAGCTCTGCCTTGCTTTTACCGAAAAACGGACCGCCAGAAGCTGTCAGAATAAGCCTTTTTATCTGTTTATGGCTCTGACAACCCTGAAGGGACTGAAAAATTGCCGAATGCTCACTGTCAACCGGCAATATATCAACGCCCCTGTCGGCAGCGGCATTCATAACGATTTTACCGCCTGCCACAAGGGTTTCTTTATTTGCAAGTGCAATTTTACTGCCTGCCTCAATGGCGGCAAGTGTAGGCGCAAGGCCTGCAATACCTACTATGCTGTTAAGCACCGTATCTGCACCGCACCTTGCACATTCCTCAACGCCCTTTGCGCCCAAAAGCACCTTTGTTGAGGTATCCGCAACTTTAATCTTTAATTCTTCAGCCGCTTTTTCATCTGCAACCGCCGCAAAACGGGGGCTGAATTTTCTGATTTGCTCCTCAAGTATATCAATTCTTGAGTTTGCCGTAAGCACCGGAACCTCAAAGCCCATAAGCTGAGCAACCTCAAGAGCCTGAACCCCTATTGAACCCGTTGAGCCGAGAACAGCAAGAGTTTTAGTCATAGTATCAATCCTTCAAATATTATTTGCCTGCAACTGCAAGACCTATCTGAATTATCACATAAAGCACGGGCATCGTCACAAGGAAGCTGTCCATTCTGTCAAGCACACCGCCGTGGCCGGGGAAAATATTGCCGAAATCCTTCTCGCCGAAGTTACGCTTTATAACCGAGGCTGAAAGATCGCCGCACATACCGAGGATTGAAACTACAATCGCACCCAGTGCCACCATCCACCACTTTACGGTATCGATAACAAAGAAGAAGCGGTCACACACAAAATATGTTGCAACGCAGAATACTATTGACCCCACTACACCGCCGATTGCACCTTCAACACTCTTTTTCGGGCTGATGTTGGGAGAAAGCTTATGCTTGCCGAATCTGCTGCCCACAAAATAAGCCCAGGTATCGCACATCCACGCACAATACATAGCGCAAAGGATAAGGAATACGCAGTGTGAACGCTGGAAAAGATGGGGATAATCAACGCAAAGGTCTCTGACCTCAAAGAAAGTTCCGAAGGCACCGGGAATTGCAACAGAACCGAAAAGTGCCAGAGCAACATTTTCAAACTTTGTTTTCTCGTAGCCCTTGAGCATAATTAAAAGCAGCAGTATCACATATGCAATGATAAGCACAGATGTGGGAACGGGAATGCGTTCCTGCAATTCAAAATCCACAAAAGCAGGGCCTGCCGCCGCACCTATCATTGAAACTGCTGTCAGAACCTTATTTTTACATTTGGAAACACGCATTATTTCGTATGCCGCAATAGCAGTGATTACGCCCATAGGTATACTCATTACGCCCGGATATCCCAGACCTGTTCCCACAAGAAGCATTATCACTATAAAGGCACAGATAACGCCTGTTATTATTCTTACTTTCATATTAATTCACTCTCGCCTTTTTATTGTTTTTCAATTACTTTTTCATATACCCCCTTACACTCCGCCAAAGCGTCTGTTGCGCTTTGCATAATCAATAATCGCCTTATCAAGGTCGTCGGAGGTGAAATCCGGCCAGAGTATATCTGAAAACCAGAATTCCGAATATGCCGCCTGCCAGATAAGGAAATTGGAAAGACGGTATTCACCGCTGGGTCTGATAATCAGATCCGGATCAGGCTGACCTGCGGTAAAAAGATTGCCGTCTATATGGTTAAGTTCAATATCTTCCGATTTAAGCTCCCCTGCCTCAACCTTTTTTGCAACGGCTCTTACAGCGTGAAGAATTTCGTCTCTTCCTCCGTAATTTACGGCAAGGTTTATTGTGATGGCATTTTTATCTGCCGAATTTTTTTCAAGTTCATCAATAAGATTTACAATATCCTCGGGCAATGCACTTCTTTCGCCTATATAGCGGATACGCATACCCTTTGCTTTATTTTCTTCTTCTCTTTCCTGTGCTTCAAAAAGATAATCTCTGAAAAGATTCATTATTGCCGACACTTCTGCGGCGGGACGCTTCCAGTTTTCGGTTGAAAAAGCGTAAAAAGTCAGATATTCTATTCCGATATCTCTTGCATATTCGGTTATGGCACGGAATACTTCCGCACCCTTTTTATGACCTTCACTGCGTTCAAGACCTCGCTGCTTTGCCCATCTGCCGTTGCCGTCCATAATTATTCCTATGTGACGGGGCAGAGAAATATTTGCAAGTTCTTCCTTTGTCATTTCAACCTCTCCCTAAAAAAAATTGCAACAGCAGAAGGCGGTATATCCGCCTTCTGCACCGTTAACTCAGATAGCCATAATTTCCTTTTCTTTATCTGCTGAAATTTTATCAACTTCCTTAATATACTTATCGGTAATATCCTGAAGCTTCTTTTCGGCAGTCTTAAGGTCATCTTCAGTGATTTCAGATGCCTTTTCCATCTTCTTCACCTTATCAATACAGTCACGTCTGATTGAACGGATAGCAATTCTTGAATCTTCCGCAATCTTTCTGACTTCCTTGCTCAGATCCTTACGGCGTTCCTCTGTAAGCTGAGGGAATGTAAGGCGGATAACCTTGCCGTCATTCTGAGGATTGATGCCGATATCCGATGTCTGGATAGCCTTTTCGATGGGGCTGAGTGTTGATGAGTCCCAAGGCTGAATAACAAGAATTCTTGCTTCGGCAACCGAGATCGCCGCCATCTGATTGATGGGTGTAGGTGTACCGTAATAGTCAACTCTTATCTTATCAAGAACGGCAGCATTGGCTCTGCCTGCTCTGATTGAACCGTATTCGGAATTAAGAGCGTTGATAGTCTTTCCCATTTTTTCTTCTGCGTATGCAAATACTGTCTGCATAAATTAGCCCTCCTTAACTATTGTTCCGATGTTTTCACCCAGCACCGCTTTAACGATGTTTTCGGGGTTTTCAAGATTAAACACCAGAATGGGAATATTATTGTCACGGCAAAGGGAAGCTGCCGTTGAATCCATAACCTTAAGGTCTTTTTCAAGAACCTCACTGTGAGTGACAACATCGTATTTGACCGCATCGTCAAACTTGTTGGGGTCTTTATCGTAAACACCGTCAACATTTGTTGCCTTGAAGATTATATCTGCCTTGATTTCGGCTGCTCGGAGTGCGGCACAGGTATCTGTTGAGAAGAAGGGGTTACCCGTTCCGCTTGCAAAAATAACGACTCTGCCCTTTTCAAGGTGTCTGACAGCCTTGTTTCTGATGTAGGTTTCGGCAATCTGGTGCATTTCGATAGCACTCTGAACTCTGACCGTTACACCCTGCTGTTCAAGAGAATCCGCAAGAGCAAGAGAATTCATAACAGTTGCCAGCATACCGATATGGTCTGCACGGGTTCTGTCCATACTGCCGCCCGAACGTCCTCTCCAGAAATTGCCGCCGCCGACTACAAGACCTACCTCAACGCCAAGCTTTGTAAGCTCGCTTACGGATTTGCAGATTGTGTTGATTGTGTCAAAATCAAATCCGTGGCCCTTACCGCCCGCAAGGACCTCACCGCTGAGTTTAAGAAGAATTCTTTTATAAACCGGTTGCATTTCAACACCGCCTTTAAGTAAATATAGTTATTATATATTTTACTTTATTTAAGGCTGAGTGTAAAGCATTATTTCACATTTTGTGCAATTTTTTGAATTAATCTTATATTATTTTAACTCAGCCACCGATTAAATGCATAAATAAACTGTTAATTATCTGAAAATTGTTGATATTATGTTCACTTTACTGTATAATATTTAATTAGTATAATTTTATTTAGGTGAAATAAATGAAGAATCTTATTTTAAGAAACACTCCCGAAATTGCCGAAATTTTTGAGCTACGCGATATTGAAAGTGCAAACGGCTTTGATACCTACGAGGTATTCTGCGAAAACGGCAAGGTCGTTATCTGCGGCAACTGCAAAATAAGCCAGGCGATGGGTTACTACGCATACCTGAAAAAATATTGCGGAGTCAACCTTTCACACTGCGGCAACAGAGAAATTTCTGTTGAAGCCGCACCCCTTTTTGAAGGCAGGCTTACCAAAGTAATCAAGCAGAAAAAGCGTGCGTATATGAATTACTGTACGCTTGGATATTCCTTTGCCTTCTGGAAATGGGACAGATGGGAAAAAGAAATTGACTTTATGGCAATGAACGGCATCAATATGCCTCTTTCCGTTGTGGGCAGTGAAGCGGTATGGTATTATACAATGCGCGATTTCACATACAGCGAAACAGGTGCTCTTTCCTTCCTTTCGGGTCCCGGCTTCTGGCCCTGGCAGCTTATGAACAACATCACGGGCTATTTCAGCCTTACGGACGTCAAATACATTGAAAGCCGCCTTGAGCTGGGCAAGCAGATTATTGACCGTGAAATCGAACTCGGTATGACACCCATTCAGCAGGGCTTTGCTGGCACCGTACCTGCGACAATCACAAAGCTTTTCAACAAGGTTCGTGTCAGAATGGTACCCTCCTGGTGCAATTTTCCCATTACATATCAGCTTGACCCTACGGACCCTGTATTCAAAAAATTCGGCAAGGCTTTGCTTGAAAAACAGCGTCAGCTTTTCGGCACCTTCCATTATTATTCCTGCGACCCGTTCCACGAAAACGCACCTTCCGTCAAAACAAGGGATTATCTCTGGAAGGTGGGCAGAGCAATCGACACAATGTATCAGGAATTCGATAAGGATTCCGTTTGGGTTATGCAAAGCTGGTCGCTGAGAGAGCAGATTGTCAAAGCCGTACCCAAGGAAAGGCTGCTTATTCTTGACCTTGACGGCACAAAGCATAACGACACAGATAATTTCTGGGGATATGATTTCATCCTCGGCAATATCCATAATTTTGGTGACAGAAACACTCTTCACGGCAGTATTCAGGCACTTGCCGACAACGCATACGCTTCTCTTGAATGTGATAACTGCGTGGGCACAGGTCTGTTTATGGAAGGTATTCTTCAGAATCCTCTCTACTATGACCTTGCATTTCAGATGCTTACCGAGGACGGCAAAATCAACCTTGACGAGTGGCTGAAGGATTATGCATACCGCCGCTACGGAAGCAAGGAAAAATGCCTTGTTGACGCTATGATGCTTCTGAAAGAAAGCTGTTACAGCGAAAAATGCACAGGCAGAGAAACAGGCTCAATTATGTGTGCACGGCCCGCAACCGACCTTCGTCACACTGCGCCCAATGACGTGCGTGAGCTTCGTTACGATAACAAAACTCTTTTCAAGGCGGCTGAGCTTCTGCTCAGTGCGGAAAATGCAACCAAAGACGGCTTTGCATTTGATGCCTGTGACCTTGTGCGTCAGGTTATGAGTAACTACGTTGCAAACCTTTACGATAAGGTAATGTACGGATTTTACAACAAGGACGTAAGTATTTTCGAACGCTCGTCGAATGCATTCCTTAAAATCAGCCTTGAGGTTGACGACCTGCTTCAGACAAGACCCGAGCTGACGCTTCACGAGCATCTGAAGGAAGCGAGAGAGCTTGCATTTACCGAAAAAGACCAGCAGAATTTCGAGCTTAACCTGCTTACCCAGATAACCGTGTGGGGTCCCATGGCAAACTCGGTGAACTACGATTATGCCTGGAAGGAATGGGGCGGCCTCATAAAGACATATTATTCAAAGCGCTGGCAAAGCTTTTTCGAAAGACTTGCCTATGAATTCCCGAGGCGAGGCAGATTTTCAACCACCACAAGGAAGCAGCACTGCGAACGCAACATTTACAGAGGCAGTCAATTCTATAAAAGCTACGCGGAATTTGAGCGCAAATGGCTTTCGACCGCAAACCCCGATGCACCCACCGACGGCAACACCGTTGAAATTGCAAAGAATATGCTGGAAAAATATAAGAGAGCAATTCTTGAAGATTAAAAAACTTACGGCACACTTTTCAAAGAGTGTGCCGATTTTTTATACAAAAAGCCCCCGACCGGAGTCGGGGGCTTTGTTATTGGTTTTTGTCAGTCTTAAAGAATTACTCTTCAACAACCTGAGCAATGGGGCCGTGTGAGTTCTGGTCGATTACATAAATTTCGCCGGTTTCACCATCTTCCTGAAGCTGATAATGCTTCATGATGAGTTCAACGTCTTCTATGTCAACACCGCCATTATGGTTAACGTCGGCTGCCTCGAACTTAGCTTCACCCATGATTGCTGATGTAGCCTCGTTGTTGTTGATGTAAATTCTGAGAGCTGTTGCGTCGGTACCGTCGATACGTGTATCACCGTTGATATCACCGTAAAGGATAGCGAAGTATCTGAATCTCAGGTAGTTCTGGAAACGTCCGTCGATTCTTGAGTTTGTACCTGAACCGCGGGTTGAGTTCTGTCTTGAAATGGTGTTATCACCGCCGATTGCCATACCTGCAATCTTAAGACCGAGGGAATCAATAACATCTGCCGCTCCCATAGTACCGTCACCGAAGCCAATGCCTTCCTGGAGACCAAAGATGTGAGCGTACTGAACCTGATCCTTATAAACTGTGGGAAGGATTTCAACTATCTGCTCAGTTTCGGGGTTATAGTCAAGGCTGGGATTGGTTGCGTAAACAAGGTTCTGGATAGCCTGGTTAAGGTTAGCAGCTGCAAGGTCGATTTCGCCCTGTGCCTCTGAGTCGTAAGCAAGCTTACTGCCTACTATGTTATCGTAAGTACTGCCGTCAAAGTCGGTGAATACGAGTGCGTCTGTAAGAGCTGCTTTAAGTTCGTTAAGACCTGATGCAACACCGAACTGAGGATCGTCGATATAGGGGTCAGCAAGGATTGACTCTGCCATTGCAACGAAGGAGTCGATCTGTGCCCAGTCAGCGAAGCCTGTGAACACAACAAGCTCCTGCCATGCTTTAAGAAGACCTTCATAAGCCTTTGTAAGCATTGACTGAGTAATACCCGATGCAAGGATGTTACCGCCCTTTGCAGCAATGTATGCATCCTCTGCAAAGTCATAAGCATCTCTGAATGCTTCGTATGATGATGTTGTATACATCTTAACAACGCTGGGTGTACCGTCTTCGTTATAAACCTGATTGCCGTTTTCGTCAAACTCGAAGCCGTAGTTACGACCCTTAGCGCCCATATAGTCGGAAGCGGTAAGGTCGAGAACCCACTTGATAGCTGTTGTTTCAGCTGTAAGAGCACGGCCGCCTTCAGCCTGCTCAATTCTCCATGAGCATTCGTCGATTTCGTTAATGAGCTGCTGTCTGTTCTGATAGAGAGCAGTTACGTATTTAAGGTAACCGTTGTGGATAGCAATGGTAACATCTTCTGAGTAGGTTGTATCCTGACTCTTGTTGGGCTTATTTCTGAGGGTAGCAATTGTCTGGATGTTTGTGTTGGGAATCATTGAAGGAGTTTCGGAGCCGTTTGAGAAGGTCATGCTGCCGTCGGTGATGAGCTTGAACTTGGGTCTCTTGAGGATGTAAGCTGCTGTACCGTTTGTGGTAGCATCGCCGTTTTCTTCAATGTATTCTTCATAAGTGAAGCCGTTGAGATCAAGCCATGCAGTAATCTGTGCATACTGCTCGCCTGAAAGGTCGTTCCACTGAAGTGAACCGTTATAAGCACCGTCACCGTTAAGGGTGATATCAAATTCAAGAGTGCCGAGGATAAGTCTTATGATCTTTTCGGTATCTTCATTTGAAAGAGCAACGTTCTGTGTGGGATCGTTACCTGCTTCGATAGCAAGGGCAATCTGTTCGTAGTTTTCAGGTGTGAACATATTACCGGTTTCTGATGTAACAGCAAGACCCGTCTTGTTGTTGTAGAAACCTGACTTGGTTCCTGAATTTCTGTTTCTTGCTGATTTAGCTGTGTCAACATCATAATACTGGAATGAAATAGCTGATGTTGTGTAGAAGGGGTACATTGTATTCTTGGGGATTGAGGGGTTACCGTCATTCGAATCATAAACACCGTCACCGTTGGTGTCAAGAAGACCGTTCTTCTTGAGGCCCGATTCAACGTTGAACATATACCATGTGCCGTAAGCATCGCCAAGGTCATTGACAAAGCTGTTATAAGAACCGATGAATTCATACGCTGCGTCTGCTGCGTCGCCTTCGTTATTGTAATAGAAGCCTGAGTCACCGAAATCTTCGTATGCGAAGAATTTATAATCATCATCATAGCTTACGAAGGGATGCTCAGCGGTTCTTGTTGTAAGCTGTGCATAGGTGTAGTTGCTGTATTCGTTATATGCAGCTCCGGCTGAGTCTGTCTTCGCTGTGGGTGTTGCGGATTCGAGATAGTCTCTTGCGAAGTAGAGTGTGTAGGTATAGGTTCTTTCTTCTTCGGGAAGAGTTTCGTCATCGCATTCGGTTACATAATAGGAGTTAAGAAGAAGATTAACAACTTCCTTTGCTTCCTGAAGGGTGGGGTATGTGCCGAATACTGTGCCGTTTTCGAGAACAACGTCTGTGCTTACGCCGTCAGCATTCTTGACAACGCTTGCCTTACGTGTTGTTGCTGACTCTGCATCGTCTTCGTTTGTGAAAACTTTAACCTCATAAGCGTTTACGTTGTCATAAAGGTCTGCGAGGTAGGTTTCAAGAGTTTCAACCTTGTAGGTAGCCTCTGTTCTGCCGTTAGCAAGCATATATTCTGCCTGATAGGGCCTTGAATATCCTGATGAAATGATCAAAGGAAGGATTGTTGCAAGGAGAGGCTGCTTGAAGGTATCAAGAAGAGCAAGAAGCTGGCTGATAAGCATGGGGATACCTGCACTTGAGCTTGAGCAGTCGATAATCTGGTTAAGCGTTGTGTAGGTTGTAAGGTTATTAGCCATTGCAACGTTTGTTCTGCCAACGGGGTTAAGAACTGCGTTGTCGTTGAACACAACAGCGAGAACACGGTCAAGAATGTTAAGAATAACCTGAGTTACAGACTTGTTAAGCTCTGCGTTGGGGTCACTGTTAACTGAGAGAAGACCGAGGATGCCCTGAAGGTCAAAGTTGATGAGGTTACCGAAGAGCCATTCGTTGAAGAGCTGAGCGGTACCGTTAAGGTCGGGCAGCCATGATGTGGGAAGAAGCTTGAAGAGGGTGTTGTCAAGAAGGTCATAAACAACATCCCAGTTAGCTGTTTCCTTAATTGTTCTCTGAACGAAGTTGCTGTAAACAGCGTTGACTGCTGTTGTTGTGATATCTGCGAAGATACCTGTTGTCTTATATGTGTCGCTTGAAATTGAAGGCTCAAACTTCTTGGTGTTTTCGTTCCATACGCCAATAAACATGGGCATATACTGGTTAACAGCCCAGAGGAAGAATTCACAAGCGAACTGTTCAAGAGATGTATCGGTTGTGAAATGCTCAGCGTCTGAGTCGAAGTGGAATACGCCGTTAAGTCTATCTGCTGCGAATGAACAAAGAATATCAAGAGCTGCTGAGGGAACAACAACTGATCTGTATTCCTTAACATTGCCGCTCATATCCTTGATGGCAATATTCTTAACTGTTGTGTAGGGAAGAGCTTCAATTTCTTCACCGTTTGCAAGAATGATTGAATTTGAAACTGCTGATGCACCTGTTGACTCAAGCTCGTGCCATGCATCAAGACGCTCATAATAGTTGTTTTCGGGAACAACGGGAGCTGCGATAGCTGCAACGCCGTATGCAAGAACTGAGGGAATGTCTGTTGTCCACTCGGGCCAGTAGCAGCCGTCGATGAAGTCGTTCATCGCAAGCTTGATGATATTTGCGAATACCATCTTTGTTGTGATAACGTAGTTGGGTCTGATGAAGTCAGCGTCGATATCGCCGCTGCCGTGTGAATCCTTGAGTGAAACTGCTGTGTTATCGTCATAGTAGCAGTAAGCAGTGGGAGTCTGCACGCCGTTTGCATCGGTAACAAACTGTGTGGGGTAAATAACCTCGTTTGTTTCGTATGTTACGTAGGTCTGAGTAACCTTTGAATCGTCAAGTGAGCTTACAAGGTTGCCCTCTGCATCCATATACCAGCTTTCGTTAAGCTGATCGGGAGTGTATGAAAGGTGTGCGGAAGTTGCGAAAAGTCCGAGGCTGGGAAGAAGGTTGATGAGAAGACGGGCAACGTCGTTGAGAAGTGACATGAAACCGTCCTGAATGTGGAGGCCGTAGTAGTCGATCTTGATGAATGAATCAAGTGCGGGGAATACGCCGTTTGCAGTGTCGCCCTTAAGGAGCCAGGTAAGAAGCTTCTTAACCTTGGGAACGGGGTAGTTCATTTCATCCTCAGTGTAGGTGATTTCGGGAGCACCGTTGGCTACGAGAAGGCCTTCAACAGCGCCGAGGATAAGTGAGAACATTTCGTCCTGAAGAACTGCGGGGTCACCCATGGGGAATTCTTCGGTAACTTCGATATCAAGCATATCAACAAGCATTTCATCGAGCATATCGTAGAGCATACCGCCCATGAGAGCCTGAATGAGGTTGTTAACGAGCTGATAGAAGCTCATTGTTGTTGTTTCTGTAACGCCGTCCTTATCTCTGTCAACAGTGATTGTTTCGCCGCCGATTGAAGCGCCGCCGGGCTGGTCAGCCATTGCGGGCATAAGAGGCTCTGCGTTAAGACCGAGCATTGATGTACCGCCGCTTGCAGCGTCGATACCTGTACCTGTGACAAGCGCCCAGTTGATGAGCTTCTGAACCCATGTGTCGAGAGTTTCGCCATCGGGAGCAGCAGTTGCGCTTGTGTCAACAAGAAGTGTGTAAAGAAGGTCTCTTACGAGAGACTGAGCGTCAATCTTGTTATCGACCATCTTGATTTCACAGGGAAGACCGAGGTCGCCGAGAAGGTCGCCGAGAAGACCGCCGAGAAGACCGCCGAAGTTGAAGTCTGTTGAAAGAACCGCAACGAGCATGGGTCTGAGGCTGCAGATGAAATGAACAAGCATATTGAGAACAGCTTTATCATCCTGAGCACCGGACTTTCTCTGGGTAGCACCGACGATGATACCCTTAGCGCAGAACAAGCCTTTGCTTTCACTGAGCAGGTCACCGAGAAGTGAAAGAGCGTCTGCGAGTTTCAAAAGACCGCCGTCTTCAAGACATTTGAAAACACCGTCAAGTGACTTGATAAGAGCGTCAACCGAACGAAGGTCAAGTGATTCTTCACCGTCTTCATTGTATGAACCTGCCTCACCCATAAATTTGTCAAGGTTGATCATCATGTTACTGGTGAAAATGTTGACTCGTGAACCAAGGACTTCAAGACCGGCGAGTTCATTCAAGTCATTACAGGTCATAACGATGTTGGCATCCGCCAGTATGTCATCCAGCATATCAAGGAGCCAGGTAGCACACTGGTCGTAGGAGAAGTAGTACTTCTGGCCGGTTGTGGAACCTGCTGTATGCCATTCAACGCCGGCATAAGAGGGAAGGCATGCCGCGCCGAAAATCATGACAGCTGCCAAAAGAACCGCAAGGAGTCTTTTTGCTTTTTTCATAATTTTGCACCTCCATAAAATTTAGCGCTCTCGCGCCGAAGCCTCTGCAAATTAAGGCTTCTTTTAAAGGCATTAAAAATGCCTCAACTTACAGTAATTAATTTATAAGGGAGTTGTTGCATACTCCGTGTGTTTATTTTAATTTTTTGTAAACAATTTATGAATAAACTGTGAACTTAACGGTTTTTTGTTTACATTCACCAAACAAATCCGTTGTATTTTGTTCGTTTTTAACAACAAGTTGGGATATTTTGTAAAACCGTACACTGAACAGAAATGCCGTTTTTTGTTCAGGTTTGTAATTTCACCGCATACTGCAATGAACGATATAACCCTTGCAACCCACGATACAACCACGCATTTTGCCTCATAAAACGCAGGAAAAAGGCTGTTTTTCACAGCCCCTTTCAGTCTTCTTCCGCTATGGAAATAAGCTCCTTCAAATCAGAAATAACCCGTGCGTTTGCAGAATAAAGCCTTTCTCTGTTTTCGTGACCACTTGTTATAAGCACACAATCCGCACCCAATTCCGCCGCCATTTCGGCATCGTGTTCAAGGTCACCCACAACCAATGCACGGTATCCCTCACTCTTACTCAGATATTCCACTGCCCTTTCGATTTTGGAGCCTGCATAATAATCCGCCGCACCCAACACGGCTTCAAAGCGGTCAAAAATACCGTATTTTTTTACGTTTGCGTAAAGCTGTTCATTATTTGACGATGAAACAATCGCCTGCTTCACACCCTTATCCGCAAAATAATCCAGCACCTCAACTGCATTTTCGGTAAGTCCGCAATCCTTGAGATGGTAAAGATAGCCGTTATTATATTGTTTTATTATTACGGAATAATCTTCATTGGGC
>JAFYNR010000026.1 GCA_017548045.1 Clostridia bacterium
TAATAAACCCCTGAATGATTGCAACAATAATAAGGCAAACGCAAATTGAATTTGAAGGGGTGTAAACGAAATGTCAAAGAACAATTCAGTAGTTCCTCAGGCAAGAGCCGCTCTTGACCGGTTCAAGATGGAATCTGCAAGAGAGGTTGGCGTTAACCTTAAGCAGGGTTACAACGGTGACCTTACTTCAAAGGAAGCAGGCTCTGTAGGCGGTCAGATGGTTTAAAAATAAATGTCCCGTACGAACTATGAGTTTTACCCGTAATTACCGTTGGCTCGATGGTCACTGAAAAGTGATTACATATGAGGTAGGTATTGCGGTGTGATGATAAACGCCAATAAATTTATTGTTCATATAACTATTCATACTTGATAGATTAAGTGCTATTTGATATTATAATATTGTAAATATGAATAGTTATATTTGGAGGGGTTATGAAGATTACACAAGCAGAATGCGAGAAAGCAAATTTAAAAGAATTTGGTGTCTGCAACAATCCTATGAGTTATGTCAGATATGAGATAAAAACAAATTTATATATGTAACAGAAAATATCCTTGCAAAGCGTAAAACTTTGTGAGGATTTTTTAAATGAAATATTGACAAATTATAGAAGTAAATATATAATTTGGGTGTATACAAATTTGAGTGCAACCAAAAGTCGAAAGGAGGAGTCAATATAGCAAGGCGAAAGATTAACACAACAAAACTTCAGATATTGAAGGTTGCAACCGAAAAGTTTATGACAGTTGGTTATTCGTCAACAACGCTTAAAATGATTGGCGATGAACTTGATACAAGCTCGGGTCACGTTGGTTTTTATTTTCCAAGCAAAGATGATATGCTTGCTGTTCTTGTTCGTATGCTCTGTGATTTTCAATGGAAGATGATTAAGGAAGAAGCAAACGATGGAACAAGCGCATTGCTCGCAATCTGCTTTGAGCTTATGACTATAGCATCGGCGTGCGAAGAAAACGAAGTTGCCAAAGACTTCTTTATTTCTGCTTATCAAAGTAAAAAATGCCTTGAAATTATTCATCAGAACGATGTTGCAAGGGCAAAAGAGGTTTTTGCTGAATACTGTTCAGACTGGAATGATGAAAAGTTTGAAGGCGCCGAAATTCTTGTTGCAGGCATTGAATACGCAACTCTGAATGCAAGCGGAGATTCGGTTTCTCTTGAAACCCGTATTACTGGCGCACTCAATACGATATTGAATATTTATAATGTACCCGAAGAAATCCGCAAGGTTAAAACCGAAAAGGTTCTTGCGATGAACTATCGTTTGATTGGCAAACGAATATTTGGGGAATTCAAAGAATATGTTGCAAAGATGAACGAACTTGCCTATGAAGAAAAACTCAAAGGTAATTAATATAAAGGAGGAAATTAAATGAAAACAACAAACAAAATCTTAAGTATTGTACTTTCAATTGCAATGCTTCTGTCGATGGTGCCACTCAGTTTTATTACAAGTACGGCAGCAGAGATAACTCCGACAGAGCCGACATTGACAACGGACAAGTACGATGTGAACGGTGACGGAACAAATGATGCTGTTTATGAAATTACCGATGTTTCGGAACTGTATTGGTTTGCAAACCTTGTCAACACCAAAGCCAACTCCGGCGGAAATAACACAGCTAATGCAATGCTGATGAACAACATCACGGTCAATGAAAATGTGATAGTTGACGGTGCTCTGACATCTGACACTTCTTCCTTGAATGTTTGGACAGCAATGGGTAAGTCTACCTCTTCATCAGGCTGGTATGCCGGTTGCTTTGACGGTAACGGTAAGACTATCAGCGGTCTTTATGTGGATGAAACCAACTATTACCGTGGCTTTATAGGTTGTCTCGGTGAAGGCGGCAGCATTAAGAACCTTACTATTGCTGATTCATATTTTACAAGTACAAAAAGCAGCCTTGGTGCATTTGTAGGCACAATGGGTTTGAATTCGGCCGCTGTAAAACCTGTCATTGAAAACTGTAAGCTGACTGGAAGTATTGTAAGCGGTACAAGTTATGTTGGCGGTATTGCCGGCGGTGCTGATTACGGTGAAGTTATCAGTAACTGTCATATGTATAACAGCACAATCATCGGTACCGGAGATAATGTCGGCGGTATTGTCGGTAATGCAGGTGACTACAATAATGAAACATACATCAGACTCTGCTCTGTAAACGGCGGCAGTGTCAGCGGTGCAAATAAGGTTGGCGGTATTATCGGTTGCGGTGTTGAACTGTCTAAAACCAAAATTTCCGCTTGCTGTAACTACGGTACATCCGTTACCGCCACAACCCGATATGCCGGCGGTATTCTTGGTGAAGACGGATATTGTTATTCTTGCTTTGTAACTGCAGAAGTTTCCGCACCCAAAAATAAAGGTCCTTTTGCAGGTTACGGCAACCACTACTATTCCGCTTACAATAGCGATATTTACGGTGAAGGAATTAACCATATAAGCTCAAAATCTTTCACTACCGAGGAAATAGAAGCAGGTATTGCAACATATTTTCTTACAGATACGACTCCCAGCAATACAGTCTATGTTCTGTGGGGTCAGAGGATTGGCGAAGACAAGTATCCTTCGTGGAATCCTGACGGCAATCAGGACTATATTGTATACAGAGTTGATGATACTGAAAACGGCGGATACATTTATTACAACGGCGATGCCGCAGCTGAATATGAACCCAACGAAGACGGTATTTACGAAATTGCAAACAGAAGCGATTGGTATAAGTTTGCAAAGAAGGCAAAGGAAGATACTGCGATTGATGCTGTTCTGACTGCAAATATCGACTTCTCAGGTGTCGGTTCGGATAAGTTGGCTAACTATGTTATCGGCGTTGACCAAAAAGCATACACAGGTACCTTTGACGGTGACGGCTATACCGTCAGCAATCTGCCCGATGCTACACATCCTTTGTTCAATATCATCGGCAACGGTGGTGAACTGAAAGACCTGAACCTCTCCGGAGCAACGGTCACCAATACGGACACCGTCAGTATTGCTGGTCTTGTATATAATAACCAAGGTACTGTTTCCAATGTTACCGTTACAGATGTTACAGTTTCCGGCATTTACAGTGCGGGCATTGTTTACTACAACTACGGTACGGTAACAGGATGTACAGCATCCGATATTACCGTGACGGGTAAAACAACAGCCGGCGGTATTGTCGGCGTTAACAATAACGGCAAAACCGTTGAAAACTGCCATGTGCTTTCCGGCACAGTCAAGGCTGAAAATGCGGATGGATACGACGGACATGCGGGCGGTATTTGCGGCAGCTCTTACGGCGGTACAATTAAAGGATGCTCCAACGGTGCGGATGTTTCCTCAGAGGCATCAAGACTCGAGACTGCTGCCGGTATCGTGGGAAAACCTGTGGCATACAATGATGTGTCCGTTAATATTATTGAGTGTTACAATACCGGTGATATTAACGGTAACTGTGCAGGCGGTATTTCCGGTGCAGATTTGAGCTCGACTGATGTGAATATTTCTCTTTGCTATAATGAAGGCAACATTACCGGTAATGTTGTCGGCGGCATTGCGGCAGATGGCTCAATTAATGCAACAGATAAAATTATCAACTGCTATAATGCAGGTGAGATAAAAGCTGTGGGAACCGGAGCGAAAGCCGGCGGTATCGTTGGCAACCACAGTAACTCAAGCATTCAGAATTGTCATAACTATGGAAAAGTTATTTCAGAATATCTTGCAGCTCCGATTTCCTGCACAAATGTTGATACATGGCATGGTACTGATGAACTGATAAATAACTATGCTATTGAAGGTAATATTCAAGCTCCCAACATTATCCCTTATCTTGATACTGCAGGTGCAGCATCAAACTTTGATGCCGTTGTTAAAGGCAGTACCCGCGAGGAATTTGCTGACGGCACTGTTACCGCAAAGCTTAATGCGGGCAACAGCGAAACTGTATGGTATCAGTATAACCATTATCCCATTCTTGAAGAGCGTCACGTACACCAGTGGAGTTATACATCGGAAGGAACCGATACAATCAAGGCAGAATGTGTCATTTCGGGCTGTGATTTGTCAAACAACTACGGTGGTACTATGAGCATCAAGGCTCCCGCTGATTTGCTCTTTAACGGCAACTCAAAGGATGCAGAATGCATCTATACGGATTGGCTGCCTACTAAACCTGCGGTTGTATACAATGATGTTGACCGTGTCAATGTGACAGGTCAGGATATTGTTGCTTCTGTTACTGCGGGAGAAGCAACAGCAAGCGTGAGCTATCAGATTCAGCCCGGTGAAATCATTGCTTCAATGGTAACACTTTCCAAAACATCAGTTTCCTATAACGGAACAGAACAGAGTACAACTGTAACCGTTAAGTATAACAGCTCAACAACACTTGCTGCAGGTACAGATTATGAGGTTATGGGTACTACTTCCGCAACAGATATTGGCACCTATACCGTCACTGTTATCGGTAAAGGCAATTATACAGGCACAATTGAAAAGACTTGGAAAATCAACAAGGCTTCTATACGTCCACAGATATTAATTGATGGTTGGTCATATCTTGATACTCCCAACGCACCGACTCTTAACGAAAATCCTGAAAACGGCGAAGTAACCTATACTTATTACATTTCAGGTGGCAGACGCCCGGTTATGACGGGAACTGCAAACGGAGCAGAAACTGAAGGCGGAGTTCCCAAATATGCAGGTACCTATTATATCGGA
>JAFYNR010000004.1 GCA_017548045.1 Clostridia bacterium
AAATCGACGTTGTAACCGTTGCCATCCCCGATCAGCAGCACGTAAAGGTATCCTGCGACCTGCTCCGTGCAGGCAAGCACGTGCTTTGCGAAAAGCCTCTTGCCCTTACCCGTGAGGATATTGAAGAAATGGTGAGGGTTGCCGACGAATGTGCCGCAAAATTTATGGTTGGCCAGATTTGCAGATTTACGCCTGCGTTTGAAAAAGCTAAGGAAATTATTGAATCGGGTACAATCGGCGAGCTGTATTTCGTGGAATCCGAATATGCACACGACTATATGAAGCTTTGCGACGACTGGCGTGCAGACCCCAAGCGCCACGGCGTTATCGGCGGCGGCTGTCACGCGGTTGACCTTCTCCGCTGGCTTGCAGGTGACCCCGTTGAGGTTTTTGCCTACGGTACACACAGACTTCTGCCTATGGTTGACTATGACGATGCCACAATCGCAATTATGAAATTCAATGATAACCTTGCAGGCAAGGTATTCGTTTCAACGGGATGTAAACGTGATTACACAATGCGTACCGTTATTTACGGCACGAAGGGTACTATTATCTGTGACAACACCTCGCCGGAGCTGACCCTTTATACCGTTGACGAGGAGGGTGTTACAAAAGAGCCCGAAAAAATTCCCGTTGAGGTAAATAATCACAATGCCGTAAAGGAATTCGAGGTTTTTGCCGATGCAATTCTCAACGATAAGCCCGTTGTTACGGATGCAAGAGAGGGTGCAAAAACCGTTGCGGTGTGCCTTGCAATAGTTGAGGCGGCAACAACGGGCAAGATTGTAAAGCCCGACTATAAATTCTAAAGAAAAACCGAATGGCTCGGACTGAACCATTCGGTTATTTTTTTATTTTGTTTTGTTTTTGACCGTGCGGTAAAACATTTCAAATGCTACGATATATTCTCTGCCGAATCTGTGTATTGCACTGCCGGGTGTGGGGCAGGATACACGGCGCACGTCCTTGATTCCGCTTTGCTTTGCAATTATGCCTGCACGGTGCATATGGTAATCCGACGAAAGGAAGGCAATGCGGAGTTCATCTGCCTTTTTGCCCGAATGATTTTTGATTATGGGCACGCCGAATTCAAAATTCTGATAGGTGGTTTCGGATTTATCTTCAAGAACAATTCTTTCGGGCTCAACACCCTGGCTGATGAGGTAATCCCCGATAATCTCCGCTTCGGATTTCTTCTGACTCTCACGAAAGCATCCGCCGCAGGGCACCGCAACAACATCCTTGTGCTCATTCAGATAATTTGCCGCCGCCTTCATACGCTCGAAAAGCTGGGGAGAGGGGGTATCCGCACCGATTACGTTGCCGCCCAGAATAAGCAGATAATCACAGTCATCATTGAATTTTTTCAGCGAATCGCTTATAACGAAGGGCATATATATGCCCGCCGAAAGCGCAACGATACCTGCCGCACCGCCGATAATTTTGGATAAAGCCCTGATAATCATAACATCATCTCCGTTTTCATTATAGCACTGCACGGTTTGCAAGTAAACCTTTCTTGTGCAAACAGTATAAAATTATTCCGCAATTTTGCCAAAGTACAATTTTTCTGTCATTGAAAAAAGGATATGCATATGATATAATACCAAATTGTGTAACTATAACCGAAGAAAGGTTTTTGAGATGATTTGTAATACAATTCTGGATGCAATGGGCAGCACGCCCATTATCAGACTTCAGCGTATGAACGACCCCGATTCGGCAGAAATTCTTGTGAAGTTTGAGGGTCTTAACGTGGGCGGTTCAATCAAAACACGCACCGCGCTCAATATGATTCTCGATGCCGAGAAAAAGGGTCTTATAAATGAGAATACCGTTATCGTTGAGCCTACAAGCGGCAACCAGGGCATAGGCCTTGCACTTGTGGGTGCGGTAAGGGGCTATAAGGTTAAAATTATTATGCCCGATTCCGTCAGCGAAGAAAGAAGAAAGCTGGTTGAACACTACGGGGCGGAAATTATTCTTGTTCACGATGCGGGTAACATCGGTGCCTGCATTGAGGAATGTCTTGCCCTTGCCATGAAGATGAAGGCGGAGGACAGCAACGTTTTCGTTCCTCAGCAGTTTGAAAATCCTGCCAATCCCAGCGTGCAGAGAGAGGTTACCGCAGTCGAAATCCTTGAGCAGGTCGGCGGCCCCATTCACGGCTTCTGTTCGGGTATCGGTACGGGCGGAACAATAACGGGCATCGGCGAAGTGCTTAAAGCACACAACCCCGATATGACCATATGGGCGGTTGAACCCGAGAATGCGGCAATTCTTTCGGGCGGTTCAATTGGTACTCACGTTCAGATGGGTATCGGTGACGGACTTATTCCCGATATTCTCAACTGCGAAATCTACGACGACGTGTGCATTGTCAACGACGAAGAGGCCTTGCAGACTTCGAGGGAACTTGCGTCGAAGGAAGGCATAATGTGCGGTATAAGCAGCGGCACCAACGTTGCGGCGGCGCTCAGGCTTGCCAAAAAGCTGGGTAAAGGAAAAACGGTTGTGACCGTTCTTCCCGATACTGCGGAAAGATATTTCTCGACCCCTCTTTTCAGATAAAATTAACCGCCTTCGGGCGGTTTTTTTGTTGCATTTTGAATTGTTATACTATATAATATATCCGACATATGTACCCGTGAGGTGGAAAAATGAAAAATTACA
>JAFYNR010000027.1 GCA_017548045.1 Clostridia bacterium
AATACCGATAACGAAAACGGTATTTTGCTTCTCCACAACGACGGTGAAAACACTTATGCTGTGTTCACATCGGGTAATGCTGATGAAATATTTGATGATGAAGCAATCGATGAAATGCGCGATGCTTACGATTCAAATGACAGCTATTACGGCGGTATTTATGGTTATTATCAGCTCGCTGAAGAATATCTCGAAGACGGATATTACAGCAACGATAACTCAAATAATGAACCTGTAATCACAACAGGTGAAACAGAAGAAAAGAACGGAGTTTCATTTATCTGGCTTCCCGTTTCGCTGGGAATCGGTATGCTTGTTGCTTTCCTTATTATCAATTCAATTGCTTCTAAGAATAAATCCGTTCGTATGCAGGAAAATGCAACAGTTTATACCCGACCCGGAAGTATGATTATTACGGGCAGTGCGGATAATTTCCTTTACAGCAATGTTGAAAAGAAAGAAAAGCCGAAGCAGGAAAACAAAAATTGATCGGAGGTTTTAACAATGGGATTTTTTGATTCTCTCAAAAGGCAGGCAGAATCAACTCTCAAAAGAGAGGTTTCGCAGGGCATCAATAAAGCGGTGAACAATGCTGTGCAGTCAGTAGGCAAAGGAAAAAATCACACAGAAACCTTTACTTTTGCTTCGCTTCCGACAAGCGTTGCAGAGCTTCAGGCTCTTCCCGAAGCAAGCCTTGATTCAGCTTTCAAAACAACTGCGCTCACTCTTGCCGTTCTTTGCAACTATGAGCATAACCCCGATGCAACAATTGAAATGCTCAATTTCCTCAAAGGTCCGGGCGAAGTCAGCGGCTTTGAAAAGCAGTTTATAAAAGAGCATCTCGGTTCTGAAACATATAAAGCACGTTCATATTTTGAGGGTGCAACTCCGCAGAACAGCTATAAACCCGATGTACCTTATAAAATCACCGTTATCGAAAATCCCTATTCTTTCGATAATCAGGATTGGGCAACTCTTTACGTTAAAAGCGGCGGTGCAGATAACCCGAGACCGATGAAGCTTCGCAGAAAGCCATCAACAGGTCAATGGTTCCTTGTTGAAATACAGTGTCTTGCGGATATCCGTGTTCCCGTTGAAGAAGACCCTTGGGCATAACATATTTTAGAATTTAAGGAGCTGTTACTATGAAAAAATTACTTGCAGTTCTTCTTGCACTCGCAATGCTCTTTTCATTTGCCGCTTGCGGTGATGATAATCCCGATAAACCCAAAACTTCAGATAATTCAGAAGGAAGCGTTGAAACCTCGCTTTTCACCGTTGAATTTGACGACGATTGGATAAATATTGAAGAAGATTTTGAAGATGAAGAAGACTACTGTGCGGCAGTGCTTCAGGTTCTTGACCCTGAAGACGATGAGTATTATCTCATCGAAGCAAAAATAAGCGTTGAAATTGAAGAACCTTACGACTTCCGCGAAGATCTTGTTGATTACGGCTTCAACCAGTATGAATACAAAGAAAACAAGGCTTATGAAACCGTAACTGTCGGCAGTGTTGAACTGCTTGAATATGATGACGGTGATGACACTCTCGTTTATTTCAACCGTGTTGAAGGTGCAAACGCAAATGTCTACGTAGAGTTTGATGCTGTTGATATAAACGACAGCCGCATTGATACACTTCTTGAAGGTATCACATTCAACCTTGAAGATGTCGGCAATGTTGACGGTCCTTGGGAATGGGACGGCGAAGAATTCTATGCTGACGGCACAAGCGTGAATGCAGGCGCATTTACTGTTGAAACTCAGTTTGTTCCATTTGAATCACCCATAACAACGTTTGAAACCTTTGAGCATTCAGTTGCTGCAATCGGCGACAGAATTTATGTGCTTACCGAAGGCGAACTTAATGTTTGCCATTATAACGGCACAGAACTTGTTTTCGTTGAAAAAATCGACCTTCCAGAAGATGATTACGACAGAATAGAATCAACATCCGACGGCAGACTCTGGGTAAGTGGCGGAATGAATGACGTTCTCTGCATCAAAGACGGTAATATAGTTGCAACTTATGAAGATATTGACAATCTTGCAATACATCCGTCAGGCACATGGGGCGTTGATTTCTTCACATCAAACGAGTGCAATATTATAAACTTCAGCGGCAACACATTTGCTGCAACTCCCGTTGTTTTCAAAGAAGCTAAAACAGTAATGCATATTTGCGTTGATGAAAATAACATCTATGTTTGCGCAAGCGCAGCAGATGACAGCGGACATAAAGTGTTTATCTATAACAAATCGGGCGTTCTTCAGAAAACTCTTTGCGATGCTGAGGGAGAAGGCCTCGGAAGCGTAACATTCATCACTCAGACTGCAAACGGCTATATTGCTTTTGACGGCAATATGAGAGATGTTCTTCTTTGGGATAATAACGGCACATTCATTGAAGAGATTTCTGACCGTGACCTTTTCTCAACGGGTTATCCTTGGTTCTGCGACTCGGCAGTTCTTGATGACGGAACAATTATTACGATTATGACAGATGAACGCGAAGATAAATCTGCAACAGAGCTTGTGGCGTTCATCGTCAGAGGGTTCTGATTTTATGGATAAGATAAAAAGAATAGTTTGCGTTATATTGGCTTTATGTTTTACGGTTGCCTTTACATCTTGCGGAGATAAAACTCCGCAGGAGGTTGAAACTACAACACAAAACACCGAAAATAATGCAGAAGAAGAAATAACCGTTCTTTCTCTCAACAAAGAATATGTTTCTCACTACGAGTGGTATGAGGATTATCCCGAAATGCTTGTCAGAAGCGAATATTCAACTGTAGTTCTTGATGAAACATTTGCAACAGAATATCCTGCTCTTGCAAAAGCTCTTTCAGAAACTTCCGTTATGCGTAAAAAGGCAATGGAAGAAGAAAAGGATAATCTGCTCTTTGATGCCACAGAAGAATTTATGAATGACGGTGAGTATTTTTCAACCTATGTTTCAACTCTCGATGTTCAGGTAAGACGAGCTGACAGAATCGCCGTCAGCATTCTTGAAGATTATTATTCTGATTATGGCAGATCATTCAACGGTCTGAATTATGATACCGAAAGCGGAAATCTTCTTGCTCTTTCAGATGTTATTACGGATACTTCCGAAATTTCTGAAATTGTTGAAAATATAATTATGACCCGTATCGGTGAGCAAGAGCCTTTCGGCGAAACTGCTGTTGCAGATTACTTTGCCAACACAGCGCAAGAAGATATCGATTGGACTCTTGACTATAACGGAGTAACGTTTTATTTCAATGCAGGCGCAATTGCACCAACCAATTTCGGTGTTCAGACAGCAACCGTAATATTTACTGAATATCCTGAATTGTTCAACGAAAAATATACCGTTGTGCCTGATGCATATATCGTCAGCCTGCCTGTATCGTCATCATTTTACACCGATGTTACAGGTAACAAACGTTTGGAAGAAATTATTGTTATGGGTGACTGCGATACAGAAAGCAGATATTACAACATGCTCAGCGTATATTACGAAGGTTCGTTCCACAATGAAGAATGGTCTGCATATGAGTTTGACCCATATTATGTAAAGACAGCCAACGGCAACAGCTATGTTTATGTTTTCAGTCTTAATGGCGAATATGAAAACAGAGAAACCGTGCTTTCGGTCTTCAGACTTGAAAACGGTGAGGTTGAATTTGTCGGCACATCAGAAATCGGTATGCTTTGCAAGGGTAATAACATCTATGCTTTGCCGACAGACCCCGACAACCTTCTTCTTGATGCCTATGACGGAGCAACTGATTCTGTTTATTCTGCAGATAAAAACGGAGTTCCAGGTATTTGACTAATATAAAATTAAGGCAGGAACGAAAATCCCTGCCTTAATTTTATGAGTAAACGATTTCGGTTAAAATGATTTCTTCAACGGCGCTGACGATGTTATTCATTCTTCTGACCCATTCCATTTGGTCAGTAGCTTTGAGTTGTTCGGTTATGCCGTATCTCTCTGCATAGAGGGAAAGTAAATCATCAAAGCGAGCGTTTGCTTTATTATCAATTTCACAAAGGTGCTCGGAGAGCATATCTCTCAAAATAAATCTGTTCCAGAGTGTGGGGCGATGATTTTTGAGATAATCTTTTCTCATTCTGCCGTATTTGCCGAGAGGTTTATGTTGTTTTTCTTTCAGAACGATGTCGGGTATGAAATAATCTCTGTTTTGGGTATATGTGATTTCAGCCATTTCTATCTTCCTTTCTTGCTTCAACAAATGTATCATATGTGAACCTCGATCCGAGTCTGAAGCCTGCAATGAAACTGTCGGTATTGCAAATGCTTAAAAATCTGATATATGTATCTACATAATCGGAAAACAGCTCATTATCTTCATCTTTCAAGGCGTCCATCAAGTGCTTTTCTTTGGATGCAAGCTCATTAAGACACTTCATAACGGATGGTTTGAGTTCAGTGGTGCATTCTTGCGGATCGATGTTTCCGTAATAAAATTCTTGGATAAAGTCTGACATAATGATTCTCCATTGTAATTTGTTTTTTCACGGAATGATTGACTGAAAAAATCGTTAAATTTTCAGATTAAATAATATTAAAACACGTGGTTTTTTGAAGAAAAATCAAGTACAATTCATCAAATGAGAAGATATGAGTAAAAGCGAGTGGCAGAAAGTGGGGATTTCTAACACGGCTTCTAACATTCTTCTAACATTTGTGCAAAATTTCTGCACAGGAAAAATAAATCTCACGTAAAAACAGCGAATTATTGTTCACAATAAACAAATAAGCAAACTGTATAACACTAAATAACAGTAATAAGTATCAAAAATCAAACCTCCAGATGAACTCCAAAACCGCGTGCCGAGGGTTCAAGTCCTTCTGCCCCTGCCAAAAAGAAACAGTCGCTTTAGCGGCTGTTTTATTTTTTATCAAGGAAGGACTTGAAGGACGAGCGGTACAGAGCAACAGTCCGGTGGACTGTTGTGA
>JAFYNR010000028.1 GCA_017548045.1 Clostridia bacterium
TCTTCAACAAGCACGTCTGATTTCACGGGAAGTGTTTGCGAAGAAGTAAACAACAGCAATATTGAAGCGATAAATGAAATCAATTTTATCAGCATAAAATCACCCTCATAAAGTTGTTATTCTTGATGTAATATAGATTGGATTTGATGAATAATGTTACGCAACCCTATTCTTGTTTATCAAAATGATTATACTACTCAAACCAAGGAAAAAGCAACAGTTTTCAGACCGTTGCTTTTTGCGGGTTCATTTTGTTAAATTGTAATTTATAAGTCTTTCTGCCTGTAAATCTGACAAACCGTAATCTTTTGATTGTTTGAGCAAAAGGCTGATTAGTTCAATCTTTTCTTTATGAGTGTTAGCTCTGACAAGTTTCGCAAGTTCACCTTTGTCTGAATGATAATCAAAAAACAAATCTATTGCTCTTGCACAGAGTAATCCGATATCTTTTGTAATGCTTTTTGAAACCAAAATGTCTTCATAGATTTTACTGTATATGCCAAGTTTAACGTTAATATCGGATTCCAACAACTCAAACGTTTCGTCATCAATATGATTGAGCTTTAATTCTCCGTGATATTCAATTTGCTCCAAATACGCTAACAAAGTCAGCAAATTCATCTGGCAAAACGTATCTTTTCCAAACCATAAACAAATTGTCTGATAATCATTGTTTTTCAAAACGTCATACACATACATCTTGGCTATGTATTCATTTTCAGTAACGTTTAATGATTTGGCGCGAAGTTCAATAAAGCGCGGTGAATAAATATTTGTTACAGCCTCACCATCCATCATTGCCTCACAAAACAGAACGGCTGTTTCGTCAAATTTGGATATGAAATATTCATTAAAATATTCACTGTTTGTAATATTCAAGGTTTTATTATGCATATCACACCTACACAAATCGGAATTTACAGAGCTTTTCCTCCGGATACTTTTATTACTTGTCCCGTAATCATTTTTGCTTGCTCGCTTGCCAAGAATAAAATCGTTTCGGCGATATCCTGAGGCTGAATTAACTTGCCTATCGGAATCAGGGGAACAACTATTTTTTCAAAGTCCTCATCAATCCATCCCGTCTGAGTCGGACCGGGAGCAACACAATTTACCGTGATTCCGTACTTTGCAACTTCAAGTGCGATACTGCGGGTAAGTGCTTCTAAAGTTGCCTTGCTTGCTCCGTAGGTAATCTGACCTGCAAAAATCTGTGCGGCATCTGTTGAAATATTGATAATTCTTCCGTAGTTACCACGGTGTCTGATAAATTCTCTTGACATCAGAACACTTCCCCGAACATTAACAGCAAACGTATCATCAATAACGTTTTGGGTAATTGTTTCTATTGTGTCACATCCTGTTTCATCATCTGTTGCCGCATTGTTAATCAGAATATCAACCCGTCCGTATTTCTCAAGAACTGCAGAATAAATTTCGTTTATAGATGCTTCATCGGAAATGTCACTTTCTATAATCATGAAGTCTGCATTCATTTCTTTGAGTTTCGATTCTACGGCATCTGTACTTCCTGCATTGGCGGAATAATATCGGTCAACACCGTTTTTATCTGTTTTGGTTTCATCAAACGGTCTGTCGATTTTTTTGTAAACCAAAACAACTTTCGCACCTTCACGGGCAAAGGCAAGCGCTGTTGTTGCGCCGATTCCCCACGGGTTATTCGCTCCTGTAATGACAGCAACTTTATCTTTTAATCCATAGTCAATCATTTATATCACCTACACAAATTCTTATTTGTCGAGATGATTATATCATATTCTTTTTGCTTATTCCACAGAAATTTTGTTGAATACAGTTTGATTATTTTTTGAATCCGTGTTACTATTAATGCAGATTTTTTGAAAGGATGTGATGCAGATGAAATTTGAAAACGCAAAAGTTTCCGTTATAAGAAGCAAGCGGAAAACAATTTCAATTCAGGTGAAGCCGAATGAAGTTATCATCCGTGCACCGATAAAAATGAAAGAAAAAGAAATCGAAAAATTTGCGGAATCCAAAAGAAACTGGATTGAAAAACATCTGCAATCGCTTTCGAAAAAGCAAAAACTTTTTGAAAATATTGAGCCGTATTCAGACGAAGAAATCAAAAGTTTTGTCAAAAAAGCAAAGGCGGAAATTCCAAAACGTGTTGAATTTTATGCCGAGAAAATCGGTGTGACATATAACAAAATCACAATCCGATGTCAGCGTACACGCTGGGGAAGCTGTTCGTCAAAAGGCAATCTGAATTTTAACTGTCTGCTCGTTTTACTTCCCGATGAAATCATCGACAGCGTTATCGTTCACGAGCTCTGCCACAGAAAACAGATGAATCACTCCGCAAAATTCTATGCGGAAATCGAAAAAGTTTTTCCCGATTACAAGCGTTGCCACGCTTGGCTGAACCGGAACGGAAATAGATATATGAGCCGAATCCCGAAGTAAACGGCGGGTTTCGGCTCTTTTGTTTTGTATGTAACGGTAACCCTGCAAGCAGGGCAGGTTGACAGCAGAAAAAGGTTGAAAATGCATATTGATTGTTGTAAAATACAGACATACAAATTTGTGTCTGAGGGAGAATGGTTATGATTTATGACAAACTGAATGTTTCTGAATTTACTTACCGATTCGAGGATTTTTTACCTTCCGCCCAAAATCCCAATCCTCTTAACCGTATTCTCAATTTTCTGACCGCGGGTCCGTTTGTGCTTGAAACTGACGGTTCGTTTGAAAAAGAACATTTCTACGAAAGAGAAAAACTTCTTTGCGAGGATTATCTTCTGCCTGATGGCGGAGAGAAAAACGCCGTTCCCGAACTCTGCGCAAAGATTAAAAATGTTTATTACGGTGACGATACAAAAGTATGGGAGAGAGGAATAATCAAATGGGATAATCTCCGCTTTGACCGTGAAGGTATTGCCTGCGACCCTGCACTTTATGCCACCGAGCAGAGAAACGCCGTTTATTATGCGGCATTCTACATTGAATGTCAGAAAGAAGAAAAGGCGATTATCAGCTATCTTAATTCGGGCAGTTCGCTTTATCTTAACGGTGAGCTTGTTGATTTCAGACCCTACGGCAAGGTTAAGGGGTTATACGGTCTCGGATATCAATGTCTGCTGCATCTTCGCAAGGGCAGAAATCTGATTATGTTCAAGCTTCGCCCCGGATATATTGCGGATACCATTGATATTTCAATAGCAACCTGCAATATTTTACCTGTTATTTTTGAGGAAAACGGCATTTGCCTTTCATTACCCTTGCAGACAAAAGCATATTACGGAACCATTGAAAATCCTAAAATGGTTTTTCATATGTTTGCCGCCGCAGAAAAAGATACACAGAAAGCAGAGCTTATCTGTGACGGTGAGTCATATAAAATTCCCGAAATGCAGGCAGGTACATGCTCGGTTGTTCACCCCGGTGTTTCGTCGGGTGAAACAGAAGAAACTGTAAAAAAGTCAATTTCTTTACATACCGATTCATCGGAAAGTAAGTTTGATGTTTATTTTGCAACCCTGCCTTACGACGGCTATGAGGGTAATGAACACGTTTTTTCTGATTTTCATTTTGACACAACTTATCATCAGGAACAGCGTACATACGCACTCGGTGCGTTTCATATCACAAAATGTCTTGTTGAAAAGCTTGAAGAAAACCCTTGCTTTAAGGCGATTCTTTCCGAGGTTGACTATGTTCATCCTTACTATACTCTTTATCCGAAACACAGAAAAATCATTAAGGATGCCTTCCTTTCGGGCAGAACAGAATCGGACTGCTTCTATAATCAACCCAATGATCTTACTTCATCGGGTGAGGCTTTTGTAAGAAACCTTGTCTACGGTCAGCTTTATCACAGAGATGTTCTCGGCAGAATCAGCAGAGTGTATGTGCCGGGAGACGTTTACGGCCATTTTTCGCAGATTTCGCAGGTTTGCAGAAAAGGTGGCTGTGATATGATGCGTTGGGGCAAATTTATGCTTGGAGTTGACGACCTTTTCAGGCATATGTCGCCTGACGGCACGGTAATGCTTCACGAAAAAACACTTGTCAGAGAAAATGCAATCCGTTTCGGAGTCAAAGGCTGCTGTCATTCGTCGCAGGCAACGGCACACATTGAGGCTTTCCCGAGAGAGGGTGATACCTCGTGGATGAAAAAAACCCTCACGAATGCTAAATTTTCCGTTTTTTCAGATATGGCAGATGAGGTTATAAAGAGTGATAATGAAAATCTTGCAAAAGGCAAAAATCTTATCGACCTCACATCAAGAGATATAACTCAGCATCATTCGGGAACCTTGCTTACAAGAACGGATTTCAAACAGGCAAACAGACTTTGCGAAAATCTTCTTGTATCTGCTGAAAAATTTGCCGCCGTTGCATTCCTTCACGGTGCAAAATATCCCGAAAAAGCCTTTGACAAGGCGTGGCGTCAGCTTCTTACCGCGCAGCATCACGATTCGATAACAGGAACAAACAACGAGATTTCTTTTGTTGACCTGATGCTTGAATACCGTGAAGCCGCACAGACCGCATCCGAAATTCTTATCAATGCCGCTCGTTACATTGCCGCAGGTGTCAAAACCGAAAACAGAGAGAATACAGTTCTTGTTTTCAACCCTGTACCCAATGATGCAAGCGGTTATTGTGAATTTGATATTCCCGAAGGTTTTAACGGCAAGTTTGCCTGCCTTGTTACTCCCGACGGCAATGAAATTCCTGTCATTATGAAGAAAAATAAGGGATATTTCCTTGCGAAAGAAATACCTGCAACGGGATATTCCGTATATAAACTCAAAGCTCTTGATAAAGATCCTGATGTTCACATCTTCGGCAATGACCGTATTATTGAAAATGAAAAATTCCGACTTTCGGTTGACTCAATACACGGCGGTATCATATCAATTTATGATAAGATCGAAAACCGTGAATGGATTGATTTGACTGCACCTGCTTCGGGTAATGCAATCTATGTTCTGAAAGAGGTTCACGATAGGCTTGAAGAACAGCACGAGGTATATACCACGGGTCACAAGCTGGTTTCCGATGAATTTGATGCAGAAATCGAAAGCGAAAAGTGTTCGTCGTTTGAAAAGCTGAAAATAACCTCCGTTCTCGGAACGGTTGCAAAGGTTATCCGTGAAATTACTCTTTACAGCGGAAGCAAAACGGTTGATTTCAGAACCGTTGTTGAAGATTATAATTCCGTTGATGATATGTTCTGTGCAACGTTCCCCATGAATGTAAAAGGCGGTGCGGTAATATTTGACGACAGATTTGCTCCTCACGTTTCAACCCATTCAAAGAAATATATGTCTTTTCAGACTCATCAGGGTTATTCATTCTCCGGTTGCCGGATTCTGCCTTCAAACCGCTGGTTCGGTATCGGCCCGAGTGTTACCGTTGGCACGGATGAAGGTAAATTCAATATCGGAATGACTGCTGTTATAAGCAAAAATAAGGCTGTAAAAGCATCTGAACGCTTACTTGCAACCCTTACGAAGAAATGTATTCCTGTCACACTTTATCCCGATACGGAGCAGCACGGTGGTGCGAAAATCATTCATTATAATGAGGACATATATGAAACAGATACACGATTTGTTATTTGCATTGAGGGAGACGGAAATCTGTATTACGAAAAGCTCAAGGCAGAATTCAGTGACCGAATCAAAGGAAAAATAAATAAAAATATTAATAATAACGGTATAAGTGTTGTTTATCTCAAAGACAGGGATAATGCATACAACAAAGCGGTTGATGTTATTCTTGCGGTTGCAAAGAATGAGGATAAGCTTTATGAATTTGTTTCTTCAATAGAAAAACAGCTTGAAATCGGATATATTATTAATGTTTCGGATTGTATCTGTGCGGATATTCCTGTTGAATCTGACAATTACGGTGCGGAAATAATCAACAACGGCACTGTTGCCTGTTCCGTTGAAGGCAAAAGCACGCTTAACCTTATGCTTTTCCACACTGCCGCGTTCTACGGAAATCAGGGCAGGGTAACCGGCGGTGAAGAGCTTGTTCCCGAAAAGAAAACTCATATTTTCACTTATTCGCTTTATCCTCATAAATATTCTTACAGAGAAGCCGATACCTACGGCAAGGCGGCGATTTTCAACGAAAGAATATTTGCAATTTCAGCACCTGAGAAGAAAGAAAATGCATTTCTTCCCGAAAGGATGTCATTTCTGAAATCCTCCGAAGGCTTTGAGATAACCGCATTCAAAGCAGGCGGTTATCCTATGTGTTCGATGCTTGACGAAACAAAGCCGATTTCAGAGAGGGGACTTGTTATCCGTGGATTTGAGACTTACGGAACAAGGCACACAATAAATATTCAGACGGATTTTGAAATCAAAAATGCCGAAAGCTCTGATTTGCTTGAAGAAAACAAAAATCCCGTTGAGTTCGAGAAAAACGGCATTTCAATTCCGATTGATGCTCATTCCATTGAAACGTTTGTGATTTCACCCGAAATTCCCGAGCCATTGGGATATGCAATTCTCGGCACGGAAAAGGATATCACAGAGCCAACCTATGTCAGAAGCTGGGAGCACGATATGGGTGCGGTTGCAACGGGTTACCTCCGTTTTGCCGCAACGCTTGATAAAAAATCCGATATTCTTGACGATTTTAATGCAATAATTAATCTTAATGCAGTTAACAACTCTGCTGATAAAAATGCAGAAGTTAACATTTCGATTGTCTGCTCCGAGGGTCTCACGGCGGATAAAGAGTCCGTTTCAGTTTCTCTTGCGCCTGAAGAATGCGATGTTATTCCGTTTGTCGTGACAAAAAAATCATCCGATACAAAGGGGCAGGTGAAGATTTATTATGAATATGACGGACAGAAATTTACGGATGTTTATGAATTCGGTTATTTTAATCCCGAAGCAAGGCTTGAAATCAAAGATAATAAGATTATCTGCACCGTATTCAATACCACAGACCAGTATCTTGAAGGCTCGCTTCTTCTTGCAACGCCTTATGAAACCTGGGGAAATATTCAGGGTAATTTAAGTTCTTTGGGAACAATTTCTCCCTATTCTTACAGCGTAAACCTTGCACCAAACGAGAAAAAGGTTTATGAATTCACCGCAGATATCAGCGATGAAGAATTTTTCACGGCATATTATGCCGCCGCAAAGCTTTGCTGTAACGGAAGAATACATTTTGCATTTGCTGACAGACACGGTTTCCGACATAATAAATGGTCAACGGATGTTCCGAGAGTAAACGGATCTATTGATGATTTGCTTCATATGTAAAAAGCAAAAAAACCACTTCATTCTCTGCTTATTGCATTGAATGAAGTGGTTTTAATTTTTGATTCGGAACTTAATTGCTTAACGAATTATCTGATTTTTTCAATGAGATAAAAGAATATGCAAGTACCGATAAAGCTGAGATAATAACAAGTATGTTATGCAATGTGAAAACTTCTGTTATTGCTCTGTGTTCGGCAGAAGCTATAAAGAAATATGAAAGCGTCATAAATGCCGTAAATACGGGCAGCAAAATTTTTGCAAGCCATTTCATACCCGCCTTTTCCGAGTTTATGCCTGCCTTTCGGACAATCAGCACTATGAGTATTGCGGTTAAAATAACTGCCGATGATATTGCGATAATCCGTACGATATCCGAGCTTTCTTCAAATCGTCTTGCAACGGGACGGACAAGGTTTACTCCCACAGTACCTATAAAGCCTGCAAGGAATATGAGAATTTTCTTCGGTTTTTCGGGCAGATTCAGGAAAGCGGCTTCGTTAACATCTTCTCTTTCTTTCAGAGAAATGAGAACAGCGGTGATTATAATGCCTGCAATAAATCCCGTGAAGTATTCCCAGCAAGACCAAGCATAAAGAAAATCTCCTTCGTAATGTGTTCCTGACTGACGGTAACCGCCGTTTGCAAACCAGAAAAATAAATCGGATACCGTTATCGATAAACCGAACGCACCGCACACAACAGCACCCACTCTTGAGGCAACCTTATCTTTAACGATAAATCTTGCGGCAAGAATTGCACTTAATGCTCTGATTGCGGAAGAAACAGCCTGAATTTCAGAAAAATAATTTCTGCCGCCTATAATTTTTTTGCCCCAAGAAATGTCGGCAAAATGCTGCATAAATACTTTGTATGCCGAGCCTTCAATCCCTGCAATTTCAAGACCTTCTTCAAAAAGATCAACAGCCTCGGGTTGAATTAACTGAACAATCAAATGCGAAATGCTCGCTTTTGAAATAACGTCGGAAATCAGAAAAGCACCGATAACTATCAAAAAATCACTTATCTTCCATTGATGTGAACTGAAGCCTCTGCCAAGCAGTATGCCGAATATACCTGCCATACCAAGACCGATGCAACACATCATAAACGCACCTGACAGGGGCGAAATATATCTGAAGAAATGCTCTGCACCTTCAACTTCGGTTTCGCGGATAATACCTGATATCTGGTTTACGATTGTGCCCCAGCTCGGAACTGTCAGAATAAAAGACATAGCGGTTAAAGAAAGCCAACCGAGATCAAGCTTTTTGCGTTCTCCCAAAACGGCTGTAATGAAAAGCAGGTAAACAAAACCCACGTTAAACACACCCGCTTCAGAGCCCCATCCGCGTGAGCCTCTGAGACGCCATAAAAATCCCAGAAGAAGTCCGCCGAGAAGAATCAAAAGAATTTTTTGCCATAAAGGTTTTTGCATAGTTTTACTCATTGTTTTCACTCCTCATTCCGTATATAACACAACAGGTCCGTACAGACCGCCCGACACAGAGTCTTTTGCATAATCAAGCTCCGTTTCGAAGTACGGGGAAAGCTCCTTTATGCTCCATTTATCAAAATAATCGGTGTGCAGATACCAATTTGCCGACGTGTTTGTTACAACTATTTTCAGCTTATTCTCACTGCCGAGCAGGCCTTCCGGTATTTTCAGGCGGTACGGCGGCGCCAAAACTGTTCCCAAATAATGTTCGTTAAGAAAAACGGACGCAGAAAAACGGACGTCACCAAGGCTGATTATGCCCTCTTTACCCGCTTTTTCATCGGGAAGTCTGAACGTAGTTTCATATATACCGCTTCCCGAATAAGCACTGCCGATTAAGCAAGACCAATCGCCGAGGCTTATCGGTGCCGATTTGTCGGAATGATTTATGTTGTCAAATCCGTTTTCGTTGCAAATAAGCTCGGTTTCTTTGCGGAATACGAAACCGTCCGAAATATCAAACTCGGTTTTATATTCTTTCGGATTTTCCGAAACATAAATTTCATCTGTCAGCAAAACAACAGCCGTTTCGCCTATGGCAAGAGATAGGTTGAGAACCCCGTTTTCTGTTTGCAAATTCTGCAATGTGCCGTTCATCAAATCAAGCAGATAGCCGTTTGCCGAAGGAAGATGAACACTGTATTTTCCGTTCTCTTCGGTTTCGTTGAAAAGAATGAAAATTTTTGAGCTTTCGGTTATTCTGTGCATTGCACGCAAGCCCTTGCCGTCAGCTTCAATTACGGGGTTAACGTCTGATAATCCGTATGAAACCCTGCCGCCGTGTTTGATGAACTTATCAAGTGAATTTTTTGTTTTGTCGGGTAAGTAAGCACAACAGGGGATGATGATATGCTTGTATTCTGCACTGCCGATAAGCATTCGCCCGTTTTCGGTTATTTCTGCAGTCTGTATAACATCATCGTCAACGATATCGAAATCTGCCGTCATATCTTCAAGTTTTCTTCCGAGAAAATCGAATTCTTTTGAAACGGTTTCGGCGTTCAGCCTTCCCTGAAAATCAGAAACGGGATAATAAAGTGCGGTTTCACATACCCGTTTACCGAGAGACGATACATAAGACAGGCGTTCGGTATAACGGTTGAACTCACCGAGAAAACGGCAGTACGGCTGTTTCTCCGTGAAAACAGGCAATTCCTGTGCAAGAAGCTGACCCTTGCGGCCGAGTGGAAAGTTGAAGGGATTGAAAACATTTATTCCGCGTACAGCCTGATAGCCTACCGTATATATCATCATATCATAGGTAAGCCCGGGACCTGCAACGCCGAAAACTTCGCTTAACGCAAGCTTTGTGCCGTTATGTGCGGCGGCAGATGAAGCATACCTGGGATAAAATCCGTTGTAAGCATTCATATCATCTTTCGTTGCGACTTTGTTTGTGGGATAAATCTGGCGCCATATAACGTCGATGCCCGGAATATCAAAGCATCTTAAAGCGCGCATCAGATTGAAGTTTCCGCCGCCGTTCATACAGCCGTCGGGGCTGTGATCTTTGTCAAGATGACCCGTAAAAGCGAATCCGTTTTCGTTTGCCCATTTTTTGCAGGGCAGAAGGTAGTTTTCGCAGAATGTACGGCTGCACAAATCAAACCAACGCCGAAGAATACGGACGTTTTCTTCAGTAGGCATTTCTTGGTTTTCAATAAGAGAAAGATGCGGCAAAACAGATTCGCCGTATATTTTTTCATACTTATCCGCCAATTCTTTATTGAACGGATTCAACGGAGCTTTCGGCTCATCGGTAAATACTGCAGTGAATTTTTTGATTGCCGATGCATATTTTTCGTGAGTTATTTCAATGAAATATTCCGTTGATTTTTTGTTGAGCAAATCGGGATAATTGCTGCCCAAAGAATATTCGGGGTGATCTTTTACAACCTTTCCGCAGGCACTGCCCGACGGCCAACCGCCCTCATCATAAATCCAGCAGTTCATTCCGAGAGAAGAACCTTTGTCAATTGCATAGGCGCATAAAACAAAATATTCCTCGGAAAGGTAGTCGGGTGAGAGGCTTGTGGGCATACTGTCAGGTCGGAAATCCTTCGGTTCGGGAAGAATATAGAACGCACGGATGCCAAGCCTTTGCATTTCTCCGAGTTGTTCATCTATAATTTCACGTGTGCAGATATCGTTCCACACCCATATATATACGGGTGCACAGGAAACGTCGGGGTATATGAATTTATTTATATCAAAATTTTCGTTGGTTTTCATATTAACACCTTACAAAATTACACGTTTGCGCTGTATTTGCCTTGCTTTTTCAAACGGTTTATAAAACATTTAAGAGCAATAACCATCGTTACGTAAAGCACGGCAAGCAAAACGGGATATACCTTAATTCCGCACAGTCCGCTGATAAGGCTTACCGTTGGCGGTGCCGCCATTACGCCGATATATGCAAATGCAATCTGAGAACCCATAATTGACTGTGACACTTCTTTTCCGAAATTGTGCGGTGTGAGATGTATCATATTCGGATAAATCGAGCCGTTACCCAAGCCGATAAAGAATAAACCGATAACGGAAACGGCACCGTGAAGGGGAAGAAGCATAACCGCAACGGCAGGTGCGAGAATGACTGTGCCTATACCGATGCGCTTCCAGGTGCCAATTCTATCGGCAAGCAAGCCTGAAACAAATCGTCCGATTGACATACCCACATAATAAATCGTCAGTGCAAGTGCGCCGTGCTCCGTATCAAATCCTTTTACTTCTACGAGATATGTGCTTCCCCATACTCCGCAGGCATATTCGATTGCGTTTGTAACAAGCATAATGACCCACACCAAACGAACCTCCGGCATTTTTGCCATCTGCATCAGAGTGAGATTTACCTCTTTTTCTTCTTCGGTTCCTTCTGCGGAAGACGTCTTTTTCCAAAGGGGAACAGAAATAATGAGTAATACGGCAATAAATGCCTGAACGTAAAACGCATAGCGGTATCCGCCGCGCCAACCGACGTTGCTTAATGCCTGTGACATAAGATACGGGCTGAGTGATACACCCACACCGTAAAAGCAATGAAGATAATTCATATGGCTTGCTTTGCAGTGAAGAGCCACGTAGTTGTTCAGCCCCGAGTCAATCGCACCTGCACCGAGCCCGAGAACAACGGCAAGGGGAATCATAAACCAAAAATTCGGTGCGAATGAATAGCCGAGCAATGCCGCCGCAGTCATGGCGGTGCTGAAAGCCGTAACCTTTGCCGTTCCGAGCTTGTTGAGTATTCTTGTGCTGAACATACTTGACAATACCGTGCAAACAGAAATAAGAAATGTGACAATACTTACCGATTCAACGGAGATATTCAGTTCTGTATGTATTGCGGGCCAGGCAGAACCGATGAGTGAATCGGGAACTCCCAGGCCTATAAATGCTATGTAAATTACAATGAGAAGAATGGTTGCCAAAATTAAAACCTCCGTTAAAACAGTTCAACGAATTTTTACTTTTACATATTATATCACAATCAAAATATGTGAACAACATTATTTTTTCTGCATCTGTACAATTTTATCAAAGTACTTGAAAACACTTAATTAAAATGTTAAAATTTAAAAAATGTATCTTTGGAGATGATGTAATGTCAAAAAAGAACAGCAACATTTTAACACAAAAACCTCAGAATGCTCTTCCGAATAACGAGGGCAAGTATATCACAAAGTTTGAATACGTGTGCATTATGCTTGCGAGAATGGGCGGTGTGTTAGGCACTACGCTTACAGGTACCCTTGCCGCCGCCTTCCTTCACGAGCTCTATTTCGGGCCCGTCGGTGTAAGCTCTGAAGAAATTGCATCCATTCTTGCGATACAGTCAACGATTACAACAGTTGTCGGTATCGCCGTCGGTGCGTTTGCCGGTATAATCGTTCAGAAATGGAAAACCCGTTGGGGCAGATACCGTCAGTGGTACATTGTCTGTCTTGTTCCCATTTTCCTGCTTACCGTTTTCTACTTCTACGTACCCGAAGGCTGGACCATTCAGCAGATGACCCTTTTCCGTTACGGTATAGCCTGCTGTCAGACCATATTCAACACGTTCAATGATTTCGGTCAGAACATTGTTCAGGTTATTTCTCCGAACCATAAGGAAAAGAAAACCGTTGCAACAATCTGGCAGCTTTCATATTATATCGGTTACGGCGGTGCTTATCTTTCAACCTTTATTTACGGATTGTTCAGCGACGATAAGAACAAGATGTTTATGACACTCGCTGTTGTCGCCGCCACGGTAACAATGTTCGGCAACCTTATGTGCGGTCTTTTCTGCCGTGAAAGGATTGAACTTCCAAAGAAAGATAAGGTTAAGATTTCAAAAGCGCTCTTCACTTTGTTCAAGTATAAGAACTACCGTGCATACCACGCTGTTCAGTGGGCAGATGCATTCGCAATGCTGGGTAAAATGTCAACATATCTTGCGGCTATAACCGTTGGTTCATCAAAAAATATTCTTCTGGTGCTTCCCACTGCTATCGGAACCGTTATCGGTAATGTTATTACAACCAAGCTTTCCAAGAAGCACGAGCCCACAAAACTTCTCAAATTCTGCGGTCCCTATTCTCTTGTTTCTTCGGTTGTTCTTTTTGCAATTTGTTTTGTTGAAGCAAAGATGGGCATTAAATTCTTTGATGGCTGGAACGCTGTATTCTTCTACATCTTTTATTTTGTGTTCGGAATCGGTATCGGTATTCAGGAACTTTCAAACTCACACTTCAACGTTGAGTTTCTTGACTACCTTGAGTGGCAGTGCGGTGAAAGAATGGAAGCGGTTCAGGGTATTGTTCCCGGTTGGATCAACATGGGCTGCCTTTATCTTAAGGAGCTTGCAATTCCCTTTATGATTGCCTGGGCAGGCTATATGTCATCTGCCGAGGGTGACCTTGTTGCAACGATGCAGGCGCAGCCTTTTTATCTTGACACTTGTCTTAAAATTCTTGCTTTCCTCTTATTTGGTTACACTCTCAGCAACATTATCAAAGCCATTATTCTCAAGACCTCTTATGATATCGAAGGCGAAAAGAAAGAGCAGATGTACCGCGAACTTGAAGAAATCAGAGCTGAGCGACATAAGGAAAACGAGATGGCTGAATAATGATGATGTGAAATCGGAGTCAGGGTTTTCCCTGTTTACGTATTTAGTGTATAAGAAAATGAAGGATAGTTTATGCTTAACAAAATAATTGAAACAGTAAAAGAAGCCGGCAAAATCGTTCTTTCGGCTAATAACCGTGAATCGTCCGTCACGGCAAAAGAAGGCAAGAAAAACTTTGTAACGAAGTATGACCTTGCCGTTCAGGATTTTTTGTTCAGAGAGCTTGGCAAGATTTTTCCCGAAGCGGAATTTGTCGGCGAAGAGGGCGAAAATAATTTTGAAAGCAAAGCATTGCGCTTCATAATCGACCCTATCGACGGTACGACAAACTTTATGCAGGATTTTCGCTGCAGCTGTATTTCAGTTGCTCTTTGCAAAGAAAATAACGTTATGGCAGGCGTTGTTTATAACCCGTATACAGATGAAGTTTTCAGCGCGGAAAAAGGGAAGGGCGCATATCTGAACGGTGAAAAAATATCGGTGAGTGACCGCCTTCTTTCGGATGGTCTTGCACTTTTCGGAACGTCGCCCTATCATCCCGAAAACACGGATGAAACCTTTGCACTTTTGAGAAAGGTTTTTGATTTTTCAAGGGATATCCGACGAAGCGGTTCTGCCGCTTATGACATATGTACGGTAGCCTGCGGCAGATGTGAGGTGTTTTTTGAAAAAGAACTTCAGCCGTGGGATATTGCGGCAGGAACGCTTATTCTGAAAGAGGCAGGAGGTACGGCGTTGAATTATAAAGGCAAGGAAATTGATTTTTCCGGGCCTCACGACGTTGTTTTTGCAAACCCCAAGGCATATGAGGAATTTGTAACACTGCTCTAAGTTAATAAAAAAATATCAGCCGTATTCCCGATTTTGTGGGAATGCGGCTGAACTTCTTCGGAGTATTTAATTCTGAAAATGCATTAAAATACTTATTTTCTTCCGATTTTGTCAAAGGGAATGTTACGGAAATCGGGAAACGATTTTCTCAGCTCATCAATATCTTTTATTTCGTAATTGCCCGATTCATAATCCGAAAACAGCTTGTCTGTTTCAAAGAAACGGTAAATCCCGTTGCCTGAAATATCGCTGTATCTTTGAACGCTTTCTTCGAATTCGCCTGTGTCGCCTTTGTAGTGAACTATTATGTTTCCGTTGATTTTACTGCCTGAAGGGTTGGCAATGAAATCGGGATTTTCGGTGTCATTATAGTTAAGTGACCATTCAGCCATATAAGGATATTCGGCTTGCCATACCTCGCTTTTCCACGGCGAAGCAAGAAGGTTTCGGTGCATATCAAGACCTTCTCTGCTGTGCTCAAACCAGAAATCTTTGTCAAGCACGGCATTCCTTGAACGCTCATCATAGAAAAACGCCTTGTCACAGTTAACGATAATGTTATTGCTTATACTGTGATTTCTTCCGCCGCCTATTAAGAATCCGTAACCGTTGCAGTTGAGTATGATATTTCCGTAAACAGTCTGACCCGATGCACCGTCATCAAAATATATTCCGTGAGGAGTAAATCCGTCACCGCCGATATTGTAAACAGCGTTGTAACGGATGATTGTGCCCACCTCATCCCAGCGTCTGCCGGTATATATTGCACTGCTGTCGCTTGAAAGCAAGCAAACGTCGTGTATATTGTTATACTCAATTATGTTGTTGTTGCCGCCGTAAAAGATTGCCTGCTGAGGAGCGTTGAAAATTTCGTTGTGTGCACAGATATTGCCTACACCGCCCAGATGTACGCCTTGGCCTTCTGTTATCGACACTTCGGAAAAATCGTGAATGAGGCAATTCTCAACAATATTTTCGCCTGCCGTAAGAGTGGTGCGGTCTCCGCCTTTAACGTCAACGGCGGTGGCGCCTATATGCGTGAATTTGCAGTCGGTAATAATATTGCGATAACCGTTAACGGTAACACCGTTTCCCGAAAGCTCGGAAATAAGACAGTTTTTAACGGTTACGTTGTTGCTGTTTATGACTATTCCGTTACCTCTTGTTCCGCGTACCGAAATGCCGTCAAAACACAAATATTCAGCGCCGTCAACGTTTATCAGATTATCGGCAGAGAGTGAAAGCGTTATTGCTGCGCTGTCAATTTTCTCGGGAGGATATATATAAAGCATACCGTTTTCGCGGTCAAGATACCATTCTCCGGCATGGTCAAGCTCCTCCAAAGCATTGAAGATATAATACGTTGAACCGGGCACTGCGCCGTATTTGCTTACGTAGGCAGGTTCAAGGGTTTTCGAAGAATAGTCAAAGCTTTTTACAGGAACGGTTGTGTCTGCCCATTCATAAATAAGCGCAGTCCAGAGCCAAACGTTATCAAGAGATGAATAAGAATTAAGTCTGTCTGCCGTATCTGAATCTACGGTGAAAATTGTTGTTTCGGGATTCCTTAATTTTTCCCAGTCTTCTCTTTTTGAGTGATTGCTTGTTGAACTTTCCTGCCCTTCGCCTTCACGGATTATTTCTACCGTGTTCAGAAAGCCTTCGTTGGGGTAGCGTGCGGTTGTAAGGGGAGTGCCGTTGAAATATAAATTACAGGGAACAGGTCCCGACGTATCGCCGTCATAGTTTTCCTGAGTTCCGTATTTACCCACAGGGTATATTTTGCCCCAGTCATCGGCATTAAGACCGAGCCTGGTAAGGTCTGTGCAAACTATGCTTTTTTCGGCGGTGTCCTGAAGCCTTGACAATACGGATTTGTCCGTAACGGCAGTGAATATTGACGGATCAAGATTCTTGCCGCCGTTAATAATAGCCTCACCGTTATACGAACGGTATGTTATCGGGCAGTCAGCGGTGCCGGAATCTTCTTGTGTGAACGTGAGCGACGATAAACGGTATTCGCCGCCTTCAATGCAAACAGTTATTCCTTTTTTGCCTGCCTTCTCTGTTCTTCTGACTGCTTCAACCGCCTTTTCAACCGTAAGAAACGGTGCATCCTTTGTGCCGCTGTTTGCATCGTTTCCTTTTGTGCTTACGTAAAAATCACCGATTATCATTCCATCATCCTCCGTTCTGACGTAATCCGAAAGAGCAGGCGAGGGTGCTTTATAATCTTTGTAAAAAGCGTCAAGTATGTCGTTTTTATATACAAGCAATAAAACGGTTGCCGTAATAATCATAACGGACACCGTTACAGCAATGATTAATTTTTTCTTGTTTTTCAAAAAGGACATTTCAAAGCCTCCGATGCTTTATCATTGATTCTTTTTTCGATAGAATAATATCATAAAAGCTGATTTTATTCAACCGTCATATGATACTTGAATAAACGATAAAACTGATATATAATCTCATTGTATTAAAATTTGTCGGATTATCCGAAGGAGAAAATATGAAGGTTATTATTTCCTGCCTTAATTCAAAATACGTTCACGCCTCGCTTTCTCCCTGGTGCTTGCTTGCAGGAGTCCGAGAGTTTTTGGGAAAAGACTGCAATGCTTTTGTGGCGGAAGGTACAATCAACGGTGATACGGATGCTTTTGCAGATAAAATCATAAGTGAAAAACCCGATATTGTAGCTTTTTCGTGCTACATCTGGAATATTACAAAAACCCTTGAATTATGCAGAATAATAAAGAAAAATCACGGATGCAAAATTGTTCTCGGCGGCCCTGAGGTTGCATACCGACCTGCGGATATTCTTGAAAAATATGATTTTGTTGATTATGTTCTTTCGGGTGAAGGAGAGTGGACTTTCCCCGAGCTTCTTGATAATCTGAACGGTGATCTGTCACTTGTTTCGGGCCTTTCTTACAGAGAAAACGACAGGGTAATAACAGTTCCCGAAAAGGAGATCAGCGACGATCCTCCGTCACCGTACTGCGATGAGTTTTTTGAAAATCTCAACGGCAGAATTACCTATATTGAAACTGCAAGAGGCTGCCCTTACCGCTGTGCATTCTGCCTTTCGGGAAGATGCTCAGGTCTTCGTTTTTTTGATTCGGAAAGAGTAAAAAAAGATATACTCCGTCTTTCTCGAAGCGGAACGCAGACTGTTAAATTTGTTGACCGTACCTTTAACGCAGATGCGGAAAGGGCAAATGAAATTTTTCGCTTTATAAAGGAAAATTACGGTGAAAAAATTCCGCAGAATGTGTGCTTTCATTTTGAAATTGCAGGCGATATTCTGAAAGAAAGCACGTTTGAAATTTTATCGTCTATGCCTGTCGGTGCGGTTCAGCTTGAAATCGGAATTCAGTCATTCAATAAAGAAACGTTAAAGCTGATCAACCGTAAAACAAATACCGAGAAACTGGCTGAAAACATCAAAAGGCTTGTGGCGTTAGGTAATATGCATATTCACACTGACCTTATTGCAGGTCTTACGGGCGAAGATCTTGCAAGCTTCAAAAACAGCTTTAATACGGCATATTCACTTAAAGCACATATGCTTCAGATGGGATTTCTGAAGCTTCTTCACGGTGCGGATATGCGTGAAATTAAAGAAAAATATCCCTGCACCTTTGATGAGAAACCGCCTTACGAGGTAAAGTCAACACTTTGGCTTTCGGATGATGAAATCAAAATGCTTAAAAACTGCGAGGATGCGGTTGACAGGCTTTACAACAGCGGCAGATTTTTATACACTCTCGAATATCTTACCGATGAGGCAGGCATATTGCCGTTTGACCTTTTCAATGATTTCGGTAATTACGTAAACGGTAACGGAATGCGTCTTTCGGATTATGCGGTAAACCTTTATAATTTCTTCTGCGGGAAATGTGACAGAATTAAACTCAGAGAAAAAATTCTTTGTGATTTGCTGTGCTGTTCTTCGTCGGTGGAAATTCCCGATATTCTCAAAATCAAAGACCCTCTTTACAAGAAAATCAAGAAGTATTTCATAGAATATGTTGATAAAAATATTAAAGTTGTAATTTTGTATTCGGAAAACAAAGTATTTGCCGTCAATCAGAGCAAAGAAAAAAACCTTCATAACAGATATGAAGGCAGATTTTACGATATTGATAAGCTTGGTGCAGATTAAAAAGCAGAGAGATAATCTCTGCTTTTTTATATTTCGGAAATGTAGTTTTTGAGAACGTTCCAGTTGTTTATCGTCATATAATTACTGCAGTTACAATCACTTCTGAATTCAAGAGGTGAGGATGCATTCATATCAAGCAATACGGGGGTCATACCGCATAATGATGAGCCGTATACGTCGGGAATTACGCTGTCACCGCAATACCAGCATCGTGACGGTTCAAGACCTGCATATTTCAGTGCGGCAATGAAAATGTTTTTTGAAGGCTTTGTGAAAAGAATATCCGAGCTTGTAAGGCAAAATTCGAATTTTGCCGACGGAATCCATCTTTCGATTGCCTGTTTAAGACTTTCGCCGCTCATCATATTGTTGCTGATTACAGCCGTGCGTATGCCGAGAGAATCAAGCGTGTCGAGCAGTTCCGGTACACCGTCAATAACAGATCTTGATGAATTGTATCTGTCGAATATTTCTTCCTGCTCAGCCATAGGAATATCAAAAACAAGACCTGTATTCATTGTCGCATATTTTATGACGGCGGAAAGGGGAGTTTCAAGGGATGAGTCCGAAATGAATTCAAGATATTCATCCCAATATTCCGAAAGTATATTTCCGTTTGCCGCTTCGGGATTGAGAGCATATCGGCGCAGTTTTTCAAAGCCATCGGCAGGATTGCACCTACCGTCGTTAAAAAGAGTTCCGCCAACGTCAAAAAGAATCATATCGGGTTTTTCAGTGTATGACATTTACATCACCGCAAATCTTAATTTTAATTTGATTATAGCATAAAAATTTCTGAAATTCTACAAAAAAATCCGCCGATATTGATTTTTGAAGCCGTTTAACTTATAATTTATCTGTAAAAAATTTTTATTTGAACCGATTAAGGAGCAGTTATGGATTTTATTACCCTTGCAGCCGAAAGATATTCGGTGCGTAAATTTTCGGATAAGCCCGTTGAAAAAGAGATAATCGATAAAATACTCAAGGCCGGTCATATTGCGCCTACGGGCTGCAATTTTCAGCCGCAGAGAATTCTTGTTATTAACCGTGAAGATTCGCTTGAAAAGCTAAAAGAATGTACAAGGTGCCATTTTGATGCGCCCTGTGCAATGCTTGTCTGCTATAACAGGGATGAATGCTGGACAAGACCCTATGACGGAAATCAGAGCGGAATTGCTGATGCAAGTATTGTAACGACTCATATGATGCTTGCCGCCGCCGAATCGGGCGTAGGCTCAACCTGGGTTATGCATTTTAACCCCTTTAAGATGCGTGAGGCCTTTGAAATTCCCGAAAATTTTGAACCCACAGCCCTTCTTGTTATGGGATATCCCGCCTGTGATGCGGTGCCGAATGAAAGGCATAGTATTTACAGACCTTTGGAAGAAACTGTATTTTATAACGAATTCTGAGGCGGCGGTGAATTATGAAGCAAAAAGTTTTGTGCGGTGCCGATGTTTTTGCCCGTGACGGTTTGGAGTTGCGAGGCAGATGCGGTCTTATAACAAACCATACGGGCGTTCTCCGTGACCTTACCTCAACAGTGGATATGCTTACGGAAAAATGTAATTTGACGGCGCTTTTTGCACCTGAGCACGGCGTTAGAGGTGACGTGCAGGCAGGTGAAAATATAGTTACTTACAGGGATAAAAAAACAAATCTGCCCGTTTACAGCTTGTTCGGTGACGATGTTTCCGAAAGCAACAAAAATCTCGCTTCACTGGATACCGTTATTTTTGATATTCAGGATGTAGGCGCCAGGTTTTATACATATGCATATACGATGACGGATGCAATGACGCTTTGTGCACGCAACAACAAAAAGTTTGTTATTTTTGACAGACCGAATCCTCTGGGCGGAATAAAAGCGGAAGGAACCGTGCTTGACAGACGATTTTCATCATTTGTGGGCAGATTCCCCACGCCCACCCGTTGCGGCCTTACAATCGGTGAATTTGCGTTAATGGTGAATGAAACCGAAAACATAGGCTGTGACCTGACTGTTGTTCCTTTGGATGGCTGGAAAAGGGAGATGTATTATGACGATACCGATCTTGTTTTTATTCCTCCGTCACCTAATATCCCTTCCGTGGATACTGCGTTTGCTTATATCGGAACCTGTATTTTTGAAGATACGAATATTTCCGAGGGCAGGGGAACAACCAAGCCTTTTGAGATGATAGGTGCCCCTTGGCTTGACAGCGAAGCGGTTATCGACGCAGTAGGCAAACAGGAGGGAGTAATTCTCCGCAAATGCTCATTCACACCAACGTTTTCAGACTATAAGGATACTTTCTGTCAGGGGATTCAGCTTCATATTACGGACAGGGACTCTTTTGTTCCGTTTGAAACGGGTATAAAGCTGTTTGATGTGATAAGAAAGCTTCACAGTGAATTCGAAATTGATACGTCTGTTTCAAATCTTCTGGGAACTGACGAAATTTTTTCGGAAGATTTTTCAGTCTGTTCGTTTGTTGCCCGTGAAAATGAAAAGGTGCTTCGTTGGCAGAACGAATCAAAAAATTGGTATCTTTACCGAAACTGATAAGCAGGTGAAATATTATGGAATACAAAAGGGTATTAAAAACTGATTGGAAAGCAAAGTGGATATGGCCTGATGAAGCCAAGAACAATAAAAATGCCTGGGTCTGCTTCAATAAAAAAATCAATATCTCCGAAAAACCTGAAAGTGTCACAGCGAATATTTCGGCTGAAAATAAGTATTGGCTTTACATTAACGGTGAATGTGCGGTGCGTGAGGGCGGTCTTAAAAGAGGCCCCACACCTACGGGTATATACTATGATGAGGTTGAAATTGCCGGATACCTCAGAGAGGGAGAAAATCTTATCAGCATTCTTGTCTGGTATTGGGGCAATGAAGCAAGTTATTCAAGCACCGATGCAGGTCAGGGCGGTCTGCTTTTTGAGGCGGAAAACAGCGGAGTTTCAATAATTTCAGATTCAAGCTGGAGCGCTGCGGTTAACCCTGCTTTCAAGGAAGACAAAGGCAAAATGCAGCCTAATTACAGACTTCCCGAAAGCAATGTATATTATGATGCACGATGTGAATTCAGCGGTTGGAATAAACCGGCTTTCGATTTTTCAGCTTGGTCAGCTGCAACCGAATATGCAGCAGGCGGTGAGGGCTGTTGGGGTGAAACTTACAGCAGAGAAATCCCTATGTTCAAAGATTTCGGTCTGAAGGATTATCTGAACAGCAAGGATTACGAGGGCATAAATTTTTCGGTCAGGAAAAAAATTACTCTGAAGGTTCCCTACAATGCTCAGCTTACGCCTTACCTTGAAGTTGAAGCAAAAGCAGGCAAAAAAATTGTCATTACAACCGAAAATACTTACACAGGCTCAATTCACAGCACCTATGTTACAAAAGACGGTGTTCAGTCGTTTGAATCTCCTGCCTGGTTCAACGGTGAATTTATAACTTATGATATTCCGTCGGGAGTTAAAATTATAAGCCTTAAATACAGAGAAAGCGGTTACAATACGGAATTCTGCGGCAGCTTTACCTGCGAAAACAGCGGTATGAATACTCTGTGGCAAAAATCATTGCGCACACTTTACGTAACGATGAGAGATAATTTTATGGATTGCCCCGACAGAGAAAGAGCGCAGTGGTGGGGTGACGTTACAAATGAAATGATGATGACCGTATACAGCCTTGCGCCCTCGTCATATCTGCTTTATCGCAAGGGTGTCAGCACTTTGCTTTCATATACAAACCCCGAAACAAAGGTATTGCAGACCGTTGTTCCGATTAAGAACGATTATTTTGAGCTTCCCTGTCAGCAGCTTGCAGGTGTGTGCGGATTCTGGACCTACTATATGTATACGGGCGACAAGGAGTTCTTAAGGTCTGTTTACGGTGCGTCGGTTGACTATGTTAATCTGTGGAAAATGCAGGATAACGGTCTTGTTGAACATCGCAGCGGTTCCTGGGATTGGCAGGATTGGGGGCATAAAATTGATGTTGTGCCTCTTGAAAATGCCTGGTATTACTATGCTTTGTCATCGGTTAAACGTATGGCGGATGTTCTCGGTGATGAAACCGCCTCAATCGGATTTGAAAGCAGAATGAAATCCCTTTATGCCGCTTATCAGACCTTGTGGACGGGCGAGGGATATAAAAGCCCCGAAAATAACGGCTATGATGACAGAGGTAATGCCGTTGCGGTTCTTTCGGGCATCTGCCCCGAAGAAAACTTCGGCAGAGTTAAAGAAATTCTTTTCGGCACAAGGAACTCAAGCCCTTATATGGAATATTACGTCCTTGAGTCGCTTTGCAGAATGGGTGAATATTCTCTTGCCGAGCAAAGAATGTGTGAGAGATATGCCGAGATGATTGAAGAAGATTATTCAACTCTGTGGGAAAACTGGATAAAGAAGGACGGCACTTCAAACCACGCCTGGACGGGCGGCCCTCTTGTTATAATGAGCAAGCATATTGCGGGAATAAGCCCCGTTACGGCAGGATATGAAAAGGTTGAAGTTAATCCGCAGTATTCACTTCATAAAAATATTTCCTGCACCGTGCCGACAATCAAAGGATATATTAAGCTCGATTACACTAATGAGAACGGAAAGCGTATTATTAATCTTGAATATCCCGAAAGCATTGAAGCATATTTACATATTCCCGAAAATGCGGTTGTTACCGTAAACGGAAAATCTGTTGAATAAAATACTAAAAGCCGTCCGAAATCCGGACGGCTTCATTACTTATATGAACTTTTATCAACGTTTCCTCGTCTGCTTCTTTTATGTAGATGGATTGATATAACTGAATTTATTATAACTCTCTTTTATTATAACTAGTTTCGGTTTTTCCGAAGTCTTGATTTCTGTTTTTCCGAAACGGTACTTCTGTTTTTCCGAAGTTGCAATTCGGAATTTCCGACACGGTGTTACCTACCAGATGAACGGGATAAGGCGGTATTTTACTTTCTGCTTGTATTCCTTATATCCCGTAAGTTCTTTTTCAAGAAATTCTTCTTCGTTTTTGATGCGGCTTGCGATTATAAACGGATATGCAAGAAAAACGATGAATGAATACAGTGAACCGAGAATAAGAGGGATTGAAAGAAATAACAGCAGTGTCGCGCTGTACATAGGGTGTCTTACAATGCCGTAAAGCCCCGTATCTATTACCTTCTGATTTTCCTGAACCTCTATTGTACGGCTCAGATATGTATTTTCACGCATAACCTGCGCATAAAGAATATACGCAACAAGAAAAAGAACCGATGCAATTATAACAACGGGCTTCGGCAGAATGTACCAATCAAAGCGGTAGCCCAACCCTGCAAGAATAAATCCGACAAGAAACATCAGACCGCTTAATTTAACAACAACGCTTTGCTCTTTCTGTTTTTCTTTTGCATTAAGCCGTTTCTCGAGAAGAAGGGGATTTTTAATCATCATCACAATTCCTGCAATAAAGATAGGAATGAAGAGAATACCCATAAAAATCCAACCGTTCACATATGAAAAACTTCCTGCGGGAAGGAATATGAGCAGGGCTACAAAAACAATACCGATAATGAATTTTATTATTGCCTGTATTAATAGTTTTACTGTCATATTATCACTCCGTAATATCAGGGAAGTATATTGCCTGCGGCACGGTAAATTTCATACCATTCTTCACGGCTCAATCTTATTTCACTTGCTTTTATGCAATCTGTGAGACGGGTAAGGTTTGTTGTGCCCGTAACGGGTTGCATTTTTGCAGGATGGCGAAGTATCCACGCAAAAGAAACCGTTGTTTCGGATACTCCGTATTTATCACCGATTTCTTTAAGCTTCATATTAAGCTCGGGGAATTTTTCGTTATTAATAAAGCAACCCTCAAAAAATCCGTATTGTACGGGTGACCAGGGCTGAACGGTGATTTTATTCAGTCTGCAATAATCAAGAACACCGCCGTCTCGGTTTGTAGCGGAATCATTATACATATTTACGTTAAGTCCTGACTGAATCATAGGTGTGTGCATAATAGAAAATTGAAGCTGATTGGCACACAGCGGCATATCAAGGCACGATTCAAGAAGCTGAATCTGATAAGGATTATGGTTTGAAACACCGAAATGGCGAACCTTTCCCGATGCTTTAAGCTCATCAAATGCCTTGGCAACCTCTTCGGGCTCAACAAGAGCATCAGGCCTGTGAAGAAGAAGCACGTCTATGTATTCCGTACCAAGTCTTTTCAGGCTTCCGTTAACAGATTCGGTGATGTGCTCATATGAAAAATCAAATCTTCCCTGACGGATTCCGCACTTCGTCTGAATAATTATATTTTCTCGCAGTGAAGGTGTAATTGCAGTGCCGAAAACGGTTTCACTTTTACCGCCGCCGTAGATATCTGCGTGATCAAAGAAATTTGCGCCGTTTTCAAGTGCGGTATCAATGAATGAAGAAACTTCTTTTTCGCTCATATCGCTAATACGCATACAGCCCACAGCAACGGTGGGTACGGTTAATCCTGATTTACCGAGTTCAATATTATACATTATATTTCTCCTTCGTTAATTCTTTTTGATTCAGTTTAACACAGTTTATCATAAAAAACAATATTAGTAAAATATGTGTTGTTATATCGAAATTTATATGGTAAAATCGAATTATAAATGTGTAAGAAAGAGAGCCTATGCAAATGAGTTCGGAGAAAATAAAATTCGGTATTGTGGGTACGGGGACCATTGCGCACCGATTTGCCGAGGCAATAAAAAATGTTCCCGATGCTGAGCTCGCGGCAGTTGCGTCAAGAACAAAAGAAAATGCAGAAAAATTCGGTGATGAATTTGATATACCCGTTCGATTTGACAGCTATGAAAAAATGGCTGAATCCGATGCGATTGATGCGGCATATATAGCAGTGCCGCATTCGGGTCATATCGGTTGCTCCTGCCTTATGATGAAAAACGGCAAGCATGTTATTTGTGAAAAGCCTATGTCGGTTAATGCTGCCGAGGCAGAAGAAATGTTCCGCTGTGCAGAGGAAAATAATGTGCTCCTTATGGAGGCAATGTGGGCAAGAGTTGTGCCCGGAACGCTCAGAATGCTTGAAATTGTAGAAAACGGTGTTCTTGGTGAAATTCTCGGTGTTGAGGGTAAATTCTGTTACACAATGGATGAAGATGAAATGGACCATCATATTTTCAAGCCTGAGCACGGCGGCGGTTCACTTCTTGATGTGGGTGTATACGGTCTGAATTTTGCAAGCTGGTATCTTGGTAAGGGTGTGGAAGATATCAGTGTTCAGTCAGATGTCCGTAACGGTGTTGATAATCACACCTGTGTTTTACTGAAATATAAAAGCGGTGCAGTTGCGGATATTTCAAGTGCGATTCTTCTTCGTAAACCCAACGAGGGTTATGTTTACGGAACCAAAGGATATGCATATCTCCGCAGATTTTACGCACCCCGGGAAATTGAGATTTTTCTTAACAGCGGTGAAACCGAAAAGATATCCGTTCCTTATGCAGGCAATGGCTTTGAAGAACAGATAGATCATTTCTGCAAATGTATTTCTCTGGGTCTGAAAGAAAGTCCCGTTATAACCCGTGAACAGACCCTTTATATTACTCGTCAGATGGATGAAATAAGAAAAGCCGCAGGTATTGTATACCCGCAGGATAATTAATCAGAGGTAGTTTATTATGCTCTTTAATGAATCAAATATTTCAGGTATTACCGTAAAAAACAGAATAATACGCAGTGCAACTCACGACGGTCTGGCTGATGAAAACGGTGCTCCGAACGATAAACTTATATCCAAATATGAAAATCTTGCAAGGAATGAAATCGGATGTATTATAACAGGTTATGCGGCGGTCAGCCCGAACGGTGTTTCGCCGTATCCCGGAATGATGAAAATTTATGATGACGGTGTTATCGGCAAATACAAAGAACTTACCGATGCCGTTCATAAATATAATACACCTGTTATTCTTCAGATAGCCCATTGCGGCAGACAGACCTCATCAAAGGCAATCGGTATGCAGAAGGTTGCACCGAGCAACGTGCTTCATCCCTTTTATCCCGACAGGGCAAAAGAGCTTACCGACACGGAAATTAACGAGATAATCAATGATTTTGTAAACGCGGCCGTAAGGGCTGAAAAATCGGGTTTTGACGGCGTTCAGCTTCACGGCGGTCACGGTTATCTGCTCCACGATTTTATGTCGCCCTACGGTAACAGACGAAAGGATAAGTGGGGCGGAAGCCTTGAAAACAGATGCAGGGTTGTTGAGCTTATCATTAAGGGCATAAAAGAAAAGACGAGCCTTCCCGTATGGATTAAGCTCAGTGCAGAGGATAACCGAAAAGGCGGTATGAATATTGAATCATCCGTTGAAATCTGTAAAAGACTTGAAGCGTCGGGTTGCGATGCGATTGAGGTATCCTGCGGCACTGTCGAAGATGGGATGAATACAATGAGAAGCAGACTTCTGCCTATGGATGCGGTGTTCAGATACAGAGAGCCCTGTGCTTCATTCCCGAAATTTTTGAAAAATATCTCGCTCCCTGCCGCAAATCTTATCAATCCGCTTATTAAACAGCCTGCACCTCTTGAAAATTTTAATGTCGAAAATGCGGGACTTATTAAAAAAAGTGTTTCGATTCCCGTTATCGTTGTAGGCGGAATTCATAAAGCTGACGATATGGAAAAGATTCTTGATGACGGCAAGGCGGATTTTATTTCAATGTGCAGACCATTTATCTGCGAGCCGGATCTTGTAAAGAAGCTTATGAACGGTCAGTCTGAATCGAAATGTATAATGTGCAACTACTGCGGTCTTGTTATTGAAAAAGAGCCCACAAGGTGCTTATACGGCAAGGTTAAATAAGAAAAGAGCTGTTTCACTTTTTGAAACAGCTCTTTTTGGTTATTTATAATTTTTGATATAGTGCTTGTAGAATTTAACGCAGTGTGCAACCTCTGTTACACCGATGCTTTCGTTGGCGGCGTGCATTGCGTTAAGCTGCTCGTTGCTCATCTTGATAGGGCAGAAACGAAGGCAGTTATCGGCAACTTCTTCATAATGACGGCAATCTGTGCCGCCCGTCATAAGGTAGGGGATTACACCTGCCTCGGGATAACATTCGTTAAGGCATTTCTTGAGATATCTGAATTCTTCGCCGTTATAATCAACACAGTTTGAAGCGTTTCTTGCGTGAATGATTTCAAATTCGAGGTCATACTTATCGGCATATTTTTTGAGAACGGCAAGTGACTGCTCGGCATTCTGATGAGGAGAGGGTCTGAGATTGCACATAACGTATGCTTCGGAAGGGATAACGTTAGGTGAGTGTGAGCCTTCCGCCATTGTGCAGCAGAAGGTTGTTTTTACAAATGCGTTGCACATGGGCGAAACAACGGGCAGAACTTTGGTAAGAAGTCCCTTGAAAAGCCACATATTGCCGAGCACCATTCTGAGAGGAAAGCCAAGCAAAGGAGCCGCCTGATCAAGCATTGCGTAAACGGGACCTGAAATTTCAGCCTTGAAGGGTTTGTCCTTTTCAATATCGGCAACAAACTTTGAAAGACGTGCAAGGGGAGTGTTGCTTTTAGGTGTTGAGGAATGACCGCCCTTGCCCTTTGCAATAACCTTAAGGTCGATATAACCTTTTTCAAGAATACCGATTGCGGCACACCAGCCAGCCATTGTGGGCAGAGCATTCTTAAGAATTGCGCCGCCTTCATCCATGGCAACGCTAAGGTGAACGCCGTTATCTTTAAGGTGTTTCACGAGCTTCTGAGCGCCTGTGCCCGAAATTTCTTCGTCAACGGATGTTGCAAGATAAACGTCACAGGGAGGTTCAAAGCCTTCTTCGAGAAGCTCTTCAATAGCCTGAAATTCCGAGAAGAAGGTTGACTTACAGTCCATAGAGCCTCTTCCGTGAATGTTTCCGCCGGAGATTTCACCCGAAAACGGGTCGCGGTCCCAGTTAGGCTCATCGGCTGTAACAACGTCTTGATGTCCCATAAGAAGAACGCCGTTTTTCTCGGGATTCTTACCGGGCCAACGGAAAAGAAGATTTCCGTCAATTTCGGTACGTTCAAGCTTTGAGAAAACGAGGGGGAAGTTGTTTTTCATAACCTCGTGAAGTCTGTAAAACTGAGTGAGGTCGGTGTTTCCTCTGAGTGATATTGTGGGAACCTGCACCATTGCCGAAAGCTTCTTTGCGTATTCTTCTGCTTCCTGCTCTGTGGGATTAATTGCAGGAGCTGCGGTGCTTGTTTTTGCTTTGATTTTTACTGCTTTAATTGCGGCAACGGCAAGCAGAAGAATAATAACTGCAAGAACAAAAAGCAGTGCAATGCCTATGTATTTCATTTATATCATTTCCTTTCGGATTTTATTCATCATATTATAACATCTGTTTTCGGATATGTAAATACGTCAAATCAAAGAAAAAACGTTATTGAACAATAACGTTGTTTATGGTAAACTGATTATGGAGTAAAATACTGCGATTCTACTTTTCATAGGGTGACAAATACGGGGTATTGAGCTACAATTTTTTCGGAAGGAGGCGGTTTTTACGGATAAAACAGCCGTCGGAAAATTTATAGCCGAACAAAGAAAGCTTCGTTCACTCACACAGAAGCAGTTTGCCGATAAGCTCGGTGTTACCGATAAGGCGGTTTCACGATGGGAAACGGGACGGGTATGCACCGTTACCTGTACGTCAACAGGCGATGCGGTTATACATGCATATGCGGTTGAAAAAGGTGGATTACCCATTTTGAATACAGACGGTGAAAGGATAACCGATTCACAGCATATCAGTGGCGATGCAAACCCCTGGTACGTTAGGGTAACGAGTATAACCCGAACCTGCCCGAAAACGGGTCTTTTCAGCGCTTTTAGTGGTTTCGCATTAGAAAGGCGTTAGCCTGTCGTCACCCTCAACCGCCAAAAATCATCTGAAAATCCTCCGATTTCGGGTCGAAGATTTTTTGTCGAGAGAATTTTCAGATAATTCAAGGCAAAAACGCAGCAAATCCTTTACGGATTTGCGAGTATTTTAACGAAGAATAAGCGAAAATAATCCGACAAAAAACACGGTTCGGATTGTACTCGTTACCCTATTCTTTGGATTATAAAAAAATTATTTTCTTTCTGACGGTAAAAACGCTCGCATAATCGGGCGTTTTTGCTTTTTACTGTTGAAAATAATTACAATGTTTGGTATTATGTTAATATAAAATCTAACAGGAGATCAGTAATGAAAAAAATTATGTCAGTTATTTTAAGTGCCGTAATGACGGCTCAGGTTGCGGTGAATTCTTTTGCCGCTTTTGATGCACCCAAGCTTTCGGAAAGCGAGTGGAATACTCTTTACACCTCATCTGTTGAGGATAATACTCTGCCGATGCTTAACGTTGGTGCCGATGAAACGCAGGTAAGCCTTTGCTGGCATACCGATAAAGCTTCGGCACAGCCTCAGGTGCTTCTTTCAAAAAACATCGATATGTCGGATGCCCTTGTTTTTAACGGTATAACAACACCTGCCGAAAATGATGAGCAGCTTGTTTGCCGTGTTACCGTTACCGGTCTTGAGGAGAACACCTGCTATTATTATCAGTGGAATAAGGGCGGCAATGAATGGAGCGACGTTGAGAAATACGAAACAAAGTCATTTGGTGATCATAAGGTTATGGTTGTTGGTGACATTCAGATTTCCGAGGTTACGTCTGAAGGAAACGATTCTCAGAAAAGTGACGGTCTGAACTGGAACAACGTTCTTGCAGAGGCACTTGAAAAGAATCCCGATATCAGCTTTCTCGTTTCACCCGGTGACAATACTTCAACAGGTAAAACCGAAAAAGAATGGCAGACACTTCTTATGCCCGAGGCAGTCAGAAGCCTTCCTCTTGCACTTGCGATAGGTAATCACGATAAGAAGGGTATGCTGTATAACTATTACACCAATATGCCCAACGAATACTTCGGCAATTTCTTTTCGGGTCTTGACAGGGATTTCTGGTTCCGTTACGGTGACGTGCTTTATCTTTTCTACGATTCAACATCAGGCAATGCGCCCGACCATATGGCTATGACAAAGCAGGCTGTTAAGGAAAATCCCGACGCAAAATGGCGCATAGGCGTTGTTCATCACGGCATTTACGGTGCAGGCGACTGCATCGGAGATACGGAAACCGAGCTTCTTCTTACAACGATTTTTGCTCCGATTTTTGAATCGTATGACCTCGACTTTGTCATTACCGGTCATACCCATTCTCAGGGTCGTTCTCACTTTATGGAAAATACAAAGGTTGTTGAACTTGCCGAAAGCGGTAAAACCTACACAGACCCCAAGGGTGTTGTTTATCTTAATTCCAATTCCGTATGCGGAAAGGTTATAATGGATTATGAGGCTGAGCATCTCGCATACAGCTTTATGGAAAATGACGTAACTACCTACACAACTCTTGATTTTAAGGGCGACACACTTACCGTTGAAACAAGAAGGGGAGATAACAGTCAGCTTCTTGACAGCATTACCATTGTACGCACCAAAGAGCATAACGAAAATTCCGCAGGCAATATCCTTAAGAGAGCCGCATACAAGGTGGTTGAGTTTGTCGGCCTCGTCTATACGCTTATTGACAATCTGGTAAGAAAACTCGGATAAATTTTACGAGGTTTTAATATGAACAAACAGGCTCTTAATCCGTATCTGCCGTCTGATGAATATATCGCAGACGGTGAACCTCATATTTTTGAAGGCAGGTTGTATATTTACGGTTCACACGACAGCTACGGCGGAACAAAATTCTGCGAAAACGATTATGCTTGCTGGTCAGCGCCGATTGAAGATTTATCTGATTGGCGGCATGAGGGCATAATATACCGTAAGAATCAGGACCCGAAAAACAAAAAGGGCAAAATGCGTATGTTTGCACCCGACGTATGCAAGGGCACCGACGGAAGATATTATCTCTATTACGGATTGAGTATGCTTCCCTGCATATCCGTAGCGGTGTGTGATACTCCTGCAGGTGAATATGAATTTTACGGCTACGTCAGACATAAAAACGGCAAATTATACGGAACAGAAAAAGGGGATTATTTTCCCTTTGACCCTGCAGTGTTCAACGATGAAGGTAAAATATATCTTTATTCGGGGTTCAGCCCTGCAGATAAATTGATGCGCTTCGGAATTGACCTTGTAAGCCCTGTGAAAGGTGCAAAAGGCAGCCAGGTTGCAGAGCTTTGTGACGATATGCTGACGGTGAAATGTGTTAAACCTCTGATTTGCGGTGCGGAAAACAGCAAAGGCACGGGGTTTGAAGGCCGCGAATTCTATGAAGCGAGTTCAATGCGGAAATTCGGCGAAAAATATTATTTTATTTATTCGTCAGTGCTTTCTCACGAGCTTGCATATGCCGTAAGCGATTATCCCGACAGGGGCTTTGTTTACGGCGGTACGCTTCATTCAAACGGTGATATCGGAATAAACGGCAATGAAGCCGCGCTTAACTGTTGGGGCAACAATCACGGTTCCGTTGAGTGCATCAACGGCAGATATTACGTTTTCGGTCACAGACATACATATTGGAGAGAATGCAGCAGGCAGGGTGTTGCGGAAGAAATATTTATGGATGAAAACGGTTGGTTTTCATCGGCTGAAATGACTTCCTGCGGTCTTAACGGCAAGCCTCTGGGCTTGGGTAAATACGAGGCAGGTATTGCCTGTAATCTTTACGCAGAACAAGGTGCGGAAAAAAGTGTTTTTTATAAAAGTAAGAAAAAAACCGCACTTCACCCCTGTATTATGCAGACGGAATATAACGACAGAACCTCGCAGATTATTCATAATATGCGTGACGGAAGCGTTGCGACTTTCAAATATTTTGAATGTGAATGTTCGGAACTTATTATAACGGCAAAGGGCAGAGGAACTGTTGAAATTTTTACCGATATAAATTCCTTGCCCGTTGCAAAAGTATATGTTTCATCGTCAGAATCATTTGAATCATATTCCGTTCCTTTCGGCATAAAACGCAAAACCGCTGTTTATATGAGATATTCGGGCAACGGATGTGTTGATATTTTCGGCATTGAGCTTAAATGAAAGTGAGAATATTTATGAGAGAAAAAGCTATGACACCCGAAAAGCTTGCAAAAAAGCAGGCGAAAATTCAAAAAGAAATTGCCAGGCTTGAAAAAGAAAAATCAAAGCCCAGAAGAAGCGGTTATCTTGCTTACCTTATTCTTATTATCTGCGTTGTTTACATAACGGATGAAATTGCATCGCAGATTCAGTCGCTTATGAAAACAGAAATCGCAACGGATCTTCTTGCGAAATACGGCGAAAGGTCAATAGGTGTTCTTGATATACTTGGCATTGTTGCCTTCCCGTTTCAGGGACTTTCACTGCTTTATAAGCCTCTTTCGGATAAATACGGCAGAAAAACTTTTCTTGTTATAAATACTCTCGGTATGGGTGTTGCTCTGTTCCTCATTTATCTGTCGGGCAACCTTGTTTTTTATATTATCGGTTCAACCCTTGCGGCATTTTTTGTGCCTCACGATATGCAGGTGGTTTACATCACCGAATCCGCACCGTCGAAGCACAGGGCAAAGATTTACTCACTTGTCAAGGGTGTTGCCACCTTCGGAATAATGCTTGTTCCTCTTTTCCGCCGTATGTTTATGACCTCGGCCTCGGAGTGGAGAATGGTTTATCTTGTGCCTGCAATTATGGGCGTTGCCGCATCTCTTATAGCTCTTTTCTCGCTTCGCGAAACAGATGCGTTTATTGAGTCGCGTCTTAAATATCTCAATATGACCGATGAAGAAAAAGAAAATGCCAAAGCCTCAAAGAATTCATCTGAGTCACAGGGCGGACTTATTGCCGCAATGAAGTTTGTTGCAAAGCACAAACAGCTTAAATGGCTTTATGCCGCAATAGCATTCGGAACAATGGGCGTTCTTGTTACAATGCAGTATCAGACCATTATTTCATACGGCTATGCACAGTCATATCTTACACAGGGGCTTTTCTCCACAATGGAATCCGCACTTGATGCGGCATCAGTCGGTGCGGTTACTTCTGCACTTTTTGCGTTCCCCATAGGAAGCGGTCTTATTCAGCTTTCACACGGCTTCATATCCGATAAGTGGGGCAGGAAGGCGGCAATCGTTTCAATGGCGGCGGCAACGGTTGTGTCCCTCGTGATTTTCTCTGCAGGTGCTGAAAATGCGTGGAATCCTTACCTTGTCGGTCTTTTCAGCGGTGTATGCGTGGGAAGCTTCTGGGCGTGCACCGATATCAACTGTATGATGGTCAGTGAATCTTCACCCACCAATCTTCGTTCATCAATTATTTCCTTGCAGATGTTTGCGCTTGGTATAGGTTACGTTGTTACTTACTGTGTCGGCATTCCTCTTATAACTTACCTTGGCAACTCATCGATTCCCACCGTTTCACTTTGCCTTGCACTTCCCAGTATGATAGTTTCGCTTCTAATTCTCATTTTCAAAACAAGAGAAACAAAGGGAGTAAATCTTGAAACGGTTACGGGTGAGGAGTTCGATTAATAAGGTGCAACCTGAGGTTGACACATTTTAAACCTTTACGGTATATGGGTTATACTTGCCGTTCTTGCAATATGTACCGTTGTATCCGTGAAAAAGAATAAGAAATAATTACGGAATTGCTAAGCCCCTCCGAACAGCTTTTTGCTGAGTTCGGAGGGGCTGCTTATTATTTCCCGAATTCCTCTTTTAAAGCCTCAAGGTAGCCGTAGCCGTAAAGATCGTCAGGCTCAAGATAACTTGTTTCTGTCCATTCATTCCAGCTGTTTACCGTAATAAACGGTGATTTCATAATACCGTTTTTAATAGAATTATCTGCAAAAGCCTTTATTTTCCTGCAGGCAAGTGCAAAATTTTCGGGAGTATTATTTTCAATTACGCCGGGAACGAATTTATTGAATCTTACGTTGTTATCCCAGCCGACGGAAATGTTGGGGTAGAACGGAACAGGGAGTTTTTCGGATTCCTCAGTGATGGCTTTGATGTAATTATCCGTAACATCATTGAAATCTCCGTCAAGATCTGCAGAACATCCCCAGTTATAGCTTGTTACGGAATCGGCACCCAGAAATTCATACATTTCTGCGGATGAAACACCCTTGTTTGTATCATTTTCGTCAAGCCAATTAAATACTCTGTTTCTCCAGTGAACAAACTGCAGATGAAGCCCCTTGAAGCCTGCATTGACGGTTTTGCGGCGGAAATCCTCAATGGCTTTTTTGCATTTCTCACTCGTACCGAATGAACGTATGAAATTATCAATATCGAAAATCATATATACGGGACAGCCGTCAATGCAATAATAGTTTTCCTCTGAAAAATATTTTTCAACAGTTCTGTCGCAAATATCCGAAAATATTTCGGGAGTTACAACACCGCTCCAGATTACCGTTGAAAGATGGTCATCTGAGTTACGTTTGTCCCAAAGGTGATTTGCGTCGTGATTTGCCCACATAAGGCAAAATTTCATTTTCTTGTTGTTGGATGCCTTGAGAAAACCGTCGTTAAGGCAGTTTTCGAGGAACGGCCTGTTATCATACCAGTACCAATCGTAAATAAAAACATTGACACCGTGGGAAACGGCACATTCAATCTGCTTTTCCATAACAGTGCTGTCTGCTTCGTTTTCATAACCCCATAAGGGTATACGGGGCCAGCGGCAGCCTTTGTATCCACGGTCTGTCATTGCTTTGACCGTTTGCCATTCACCGATTCCTTCAGGCCAGAAAATTCGTGTGCGCGGTTCATCGCCCGTGTATGAAGGCCATACAAAAGCGGCTATATCATATTTTTTCATTGCTATACCTCACAAATTTTTTATGATTATACCACAGTTTTTCAATTTTTTCAATTTAGAACAGTTTATCTTTTGTTGATTTATTCAATATTGTGTGTTACCATAAGGTAACGAGGGAGGGGATTAAATGACAACCGAAGCCTATCTTAAACTGATTGATGATGTTAATGAAAAGGGAAGTTATAAGCCTGATTGGCAGTCGCTTGCAAAGCATAAGGTTCCGGAATGGTATATGCACGATAAAATCGGTGTGTTTATTCATTGGGGGATTTACAGCGTGCCTGCATACGGCAATGAATGGTATTCGCGAGGTATGTATGACCGCAATGAGCGTGAATACAGGCATCACAGGGAAACCTACGGTGATCAGAGTGTTTTCGGTTACAAGGATTTTATCCCTATGTTTAAGGCTGAAAAATTCAATGCGGCAGAATGGGTATCGCTTTTCAAAAAGGCGGGTATGAAATACGTTATGCCTGTTGCAGAGCACCATGACGGCTTTGCAATGTATGATACCGGATTCAACCGCTGGAATTCAACCGTGATGGGGCCGTGCAGGGACGTTGTGGGTGAGATTAAAGCCGAATGTGAAAAGCAAGGGCTTACCTTCTGTGCATCAACTCACCGTGCAGAGCATTATTTCTTTATGAATCCCGGAAGGCTTTATGACAGTGATATCAATGATGAGCAATATGCCGATTTTTACGGTCCTGCCGTTTACTGTGAGGAGTTTGACCCTCAGATAATTCACGTCACAACCGCTGATACCTATTCAAAGGGCGCAAGCAAGGAATGGCTTGAGGATTGGCTTGTACGCACCTGTGAATTAATTGACAGATATCAGCCCTCTGTTTTATATTTTGACTGGTGGATTCACAACCATTCGTTCAAGCCTTATCTGAAAAAACTGGCAGCATATTATTATAACCGAGCCGATGAATGGGGAAAAGAAGTCACCATAAACTACAAGCACGAGGCTTTTCCTCCGTCTGTTGCAACGTTTGACGTTGAAAGGGGAGCGTTGACGGGAATTTCACCTGTTTACTGGCAGACGGATACCGCAATAGGCAAGTGCTCCTGGGGATACAGAGCTGATAACGAATATAAATCATCACGTCAGGTAATCTGCGACCTTGTGGATATTGTTTCCAAAAACGGCAATCTGCTTATTAATATCGGTCCGAAAGCTGACGGCACCATAACCGATGAGGAAACAAGGGTTCTTACCGATATCGGTGAATGGCTTGAAACCAACGGTGAAGGCATTTACGGCACTACGTACTGGAAGCAGTTCGGAGAAGGCGAGATAAATGCAGAAGAAGGTTTCTTCAAGGACGGCGATGAGAAGGCATTCACAAACGAAGATTTCAGATTTACTTATAAAGACGGTTATCTTTATGCGTTTCAGATGAGACCCTCAAAAACCGTAAGAATCAAAACTCTGAGGAGGCATAATCCTCACGATTATCTTATTGAAAGCGTTCGGCTTCTGGGCAGTGATGAGGATGTGGAGTACTCGAGAAACGAAGATGAACTGATTATCACAGTGAAACACGAATTCAGAAATGATTTACCGATTTGCTTTAAGATTGAAATAGGATAAAAAAACCGAGGCTCTAAGGCCTCGGTTTTTTTAATATTTTCTTGAAAGAAGTTTATCTGCCTCGTCTTTTGAAATCTTACCCACGTTGCAGTCTGCCATAATCTGAACATCTTTATCGTTGAGTTTATAGAAACTCCAGATGATTAAAGCGATAACAAGACCGATGATGGGCACGATATTGTAGGTGAACCAGAGTCCGTCAAGAGCTTCGCTTGTCTGCTGTGAAATGGCGTTTATGGCTTCAAGGTCAGCGAAGTTGCTTACTTCCTGCTTTATGCCGTTGATTTCAAACTCTGTTTTGAAGCCGAAAATACCGAGAAGGGCAAGACCCAGTGAACCGGAAATTGCGGCGGCAAGCTTAACCGCAAAGGTCTGTATTGCAAAGGTAATACCTTTTGCTTCCGTGCCTGTTGTATACTGACCGTATTCAGCGCAGTCGGGTGTGAACGTGAACGAAAGAACACCGACAATACCGAGAGGAATTGATCGAAGCATAAATGTGATAACGAAAAGAATGAAGCTGTTTCTTGTAGGAATAATGAGGAAGGAAAGTATAACGGTTGCGATTGCACTGATTGCAAAAAGCTTGGTTTTATCCATTTTTCTGATGATTTTGGGTACAAGAAGCGCCATAATAAGCTGAGGCACAGCGGCAACGGTACCTGTGATAAGGGATGCAAGGGAGTTTTCGTAGATGTAGTATGCCGTGATCATATGCAGAGCATTGTAGGTCTGCGCGCCGGAATAGAAAATATAACCGATGTAGTAAATCAGAAGATATTTGTTGCTCACTACGTAGCGGAGCATTTTTCTGACGGTAAACTGTTCTTCGTCGGTTGATTTGTTTCTTTCCTGACAGTATTTACATACAGGGAACATAGTTGCCATAGCCACGATTGCAACGATAATTGAAACAGAACCGTAGCCGAGACCGACGTATTCGCTGATAAGAACGGATACGAGAACAGTGGTAAGTGCTGAGCCTACACCACCGGTTATACCTTTAAGTGAAAGAATAGTATTTCTTTCTTCAATATTACTTGTCATTGCAGTGATAATACCGAATGCGGGAACGTCACAAATTGTATATGCCGTATCCCAGATGATATATGCCAGTGCAAACCAGATGAGCTTGACTGTTTCGCTTGCGGCAGTAGGTATTACAAATATCGCAACAGTTGCAACAGGAGTAACGGCACAGGCAATTTTAAGCCAAGGAATATACTTCTGATCACTTCTGAATTTTATTTTATCAAAAATAACACCGAATATAGCATCGTTAACGGCATCCCATACCTTAACTGCCAGCATAACCGCCGCAGATTTGACAGGGTTTATTCCGATAAGAAGAAGAAATACGCTGAGATAGCCTGCTATCATATTGTAAATCATATTCTGACCGAAGAAATAAGTGTAATAGCTCTTTCTTTCGGCTTTATTTGTCTGCCACAAAGGATTCTGAGGCTTTGACTGCTTTTTGTTCATAAAATATCTCCTATCATACATTTAGAACATTATTTTTTTACACGGAAATATGCTTTACGGTTTTGCTCAACTCTTTCCAGTTGCACAGAAATCATTTGTTTTATCAATGAAGAAATATGTTGATTAGATAAATCAATTGCAACAGGAATTTCTCGTTGAATATCTTCTGTTGTATATAATCTGTCAGGTTCCATTCCGGCACAAATTGCTTTTTTTATCGCATCATTTGAACATTGCAGTGCAGCAATTGATGCGGGTTTACGAGGAGGCTCAGGCATTTTGTAAGAATCCATTATTTTTCGACGGATAGAATGACTTTTCCATGATGCGGTCTCAGCGGCCCGAGCCATATCAGAGTCAAAATTTTCTTTCGCACGGTTTATAGCTTTGATTGCCTCTTTTCGGATTCTTTCAGATTCATCAATTATTTCCTGCTGTGTGATACGCAAAGAGAATTGTAAGAACTTTGAATTCCTGATTTTTTCCTGTGCTTCAGCAATTTTTTGTTCAGCCTCTTGCTTTATCATTGTTTGTGAAGATATAACTTTATCATATTCCCTTTTTGCCTTCGTTTCCAAACTATGCTGAACACTGTAAATCTCTTTTTCTATTTCTTCGTTTCGTCGTATCTCTGCTTCTGCAAGTTCTTCTCGCCAACGCTTTCCTGCTTTGAGATATTCCGCTTCTTCATCTGTCAGTTCAAAACTCTGCCTGGAATTTGCAATGTTGAAATTTTTAATAAATTCAGATGAAGCGGTTCTTGATGAAACAGGAGTGGTGGTTGTATCCGACATATTATTGGTTTGTGAAGAATCAATCCAATCAATCCAGGTTTCGTTCTTTGTTTCCCAATAACTCTGAATCATTTTACATTCTGTTTTGGGGATATATCTGCCGTTGGCCACATTTCCTAAATCACGGCTGTTAAATGATGCAGTAAAATTAACTTCGATTTCAGATTCACTGTTAAGCCACTTGATGAAATCAGCGACTTTTTCAACAGAGGACTGCGACGGTTGCTGATTCAGAAGTGGTTTGCATTCTTCATCCACCATACAGACAAGAGTCTGCAATGTTGCGAAGAGTTTATCGCATATGCGACGCGATTCAGCAGCAACATCAACAACCTGTTTTGTTGCTGTTCCGCCAAATAAGTTTATAGGTTTATCTGCTGTTGCCTGAACTCTTTCTTTCTCATAATCAAAATCATCCAAAGCTTTTTCGGCTTTCTTTTTATAAATTTCAACAATTTTGTCCATATTATTTGAAACAGGGTTGACCATAAAATACTACATCCTTTCCAAATTAAACATTTTTTAATTAGTATACCACAGACGATTTGAAAATTCAACAAATCATCGGTTCGATTTGGGCAGAATATATACAGCATACCTTACAGAAACACAAAAGACAGTCCGAAGACTGTCTTTTGTGGTGGAGACGGAGAGGATCGAACTCTTGACCTCTTGAATGCCATTCAAGTGCTCTCCCAACAAACGCAAAAACGCACCCTGTTTTCATAACAAATTATACATTGTCTTTTTTGCTTGAATTCTTCGTCTGCAGACAGTATAATATTATTAATCAGAATTGGGAGTGATATTATGGCAAAGATTACAACCGTAAAAACACACGCAAGCGGTATCGCTTTGGGCGGAATCGGTGCAGGCAGTGTTGAGCTTCTGCCCGATGGTGAGTTTCACTTCTGGCAGGTTGCCAATCCGCCGAGGGTTACACGTGTGTGCTTCGAGGATAAGGTTGACGACGGTGAAGGCAGTACGGGTGCACTTTCTTTTTATGTGCGTGAAAAGACGGGTGACAACGCTCCTGTTGTCAGAAAGCTCGGTATGAAAACCGATGCCGATGATTTTTCTTACAGAATGTTTGCGTGGAATAAGTCTGTTGAAAAAATTGATTTTGACGGTAGATTCCCGATGTGTGACCTCGATTATACCGACAGTGCTCTTTCCTGCAGGCTTAGTCTTCGTGCGGTTTCTCCCTTTGTTCCCTTTAATTCCGATATTTCATCCACTCCCGGCTTTTATATGGATTTCACAGCGGAAAATCCCACGGATAATGATATTGAAATAAGCCTTTTGGGTACGCTTGTGCCCGATTTTTCCAATAAAGATGAGGGTAACATAAACTCACTTCATACCTCTGATAACGGTTGTGCCGTACATATTGAGCCTGTGAGAAAATCAGAGTCTCCCTGCTGCGGAGACGTATGTCTTTCGGTAAACGGTGACGGTGAAAAATCCTATATTACTGCCGATTACTACCGCTTTATGAAGGAATTTATAGCTGATTCAAAATTGGGTGTAACTCAGGAATCTGTTTTGTTCGGTTTCAGAAAAAACGGAAATCTTCCGAATACCGAAATCGGAACAAAGCCGGAGCCCTTGCCGCAGGATTTAGCTTCATTGACTGATGCTGAGCTTGATGAATTATGCGAGAAATTCAAAAAATATCCTTATGTTGCTTCGATCCTCAGCCGTATTTTATACTGCAAACCTGATTTTCTTGATTCGAGAGAGAATAAAATCTTTTTCCTTGATAATTGCTACAACCGCAATGAAAGAAGGGGAGAGGATTTCGGCGGATGTGCCCTTTGCTCCAAGGTGACTCTCAAACCCGGTGAAAAGAAAAGCATTCGTTTTATACTCAGCTGGTATTTTCCTAATCTTACTTCAAAAGATAATGAAATACTCGGTCATTACTATGAGAATCTTTATGAAAGTTCACTGGATGTCAACAGATTCCTTGAACGTAACCATAACAGCATTTTCAAAGCCGCCGTTTCGTTCTCCGAGCTGTTATATTCGACGGATTTACCCTTGATTTATCCCGATGCCTGGTCATCAAATCTTTCACCTTTGATAAAATGCTCCGTTTATCTCAAAAACGGCAAATTCGGTCTGTGGGAGGGTCTCGGCTACTGCGGACTTCACACTACCGATATAACCTACCACGCATCATTTTCGCTTATCAGCCTTTTTCCTGACTTGCAGAAAAAGCAGATGAAAATGGGTGCGGAATTTCAGAGAGAAGACGGAAGAACACATCACTCCTTCAAGCCCGATATGAAATGTTCCGACAATGGTTATGACCGTGTTGATCTCAATATGCAGTTTGTATTGATGGTGCTTCGTGATTACCTCTTTACGGGTGATAAGGATTATCTTTTATCTCTCTGGGACAATGTAAAGAAAGCTATGGATTCAACGGAATTGCTTGACACGGATAAAGACGGCTTGCCCGATTACGGTACAAAGCGTAACACCTACGATGCATGGAATTTTTCGGGAACACCCGTATATATTTCTGTTTTATGGTTAGCTTCACTTAAGGCTGCAATAATAATTGCAGACATCGTCGGCGATAAATCATACTCCGAACAATGGAACAGCATATTGCTCAACGGTAAAAATGCCCTTGAAAAAAAGCTATGGAACGGAGTATATTATAACCTCTGGAGAAATAACGGCGAAACCGATGAATCGCTTATGACAGACCAGCTTGACGGCGAATGGTTCCTGCGGATGATGGGCCTGGACGGCAATATTCCCGATGAAAGAGTACGTTCGGTAATCAGATTTATTTTTGAAAATAATTTTGACAATGAGCAGGGTCTTGTTAATGCTACCGTACCTGAAAACAGGTGGACAAGTATCGATACATACAACAACTGTCAGACCATTGCGGTTTGGACGGGTATTGGCTACGCCTTCTCCGCCCTTGCCCTTTCCGTAGGAGAAACCGAAATATCTGACACCGTAGTTGAATCAATTCACAGTAATCAGTTTAGACTCGGTCATTTCTGGGACCATTGGGAATGCGGACACCACTATACAAGACCTATGTCAAGCTGGAGCACACTTATAGCCGTATCCGGACTTAAAATTGATCGTAAGAACAAAAAACTGAGTTTTAACCCTACGTATAAAAACATTACCATCCCCCTTATAATGCCCGACGTGCTTGCAAAAGTCACTTTAACTGACGGTAAACCCTATATTGAATGTATTCAGGGTAATCTTGATGAATGGGAAGTAATTGTCAGATAAACAATTTAACATAATAACTGTTTTATAAAAACTCAGGCGTAGCAGAAATGAAATTCCGTTGCACCTGAGTTTATCTTTTTATTATGCTTAACTCTTAATCTCATTATGTCATATTAGTATTTATATTTCAACCGAGGGAAAAGTATTCACCAAAATAAAAAACACCCACCTTAAAAGCGGGCAAAAAAATAATCACTCAGTGTGCTGTGGTGGAGACGGAGAGGATCGAACTCTTGACCTCTTGAATGCCATTCAAGCGCTCTCCCAGCTGAGCTACGCCCCCATAAAAAGGACACACTGAGTAATTTATTGCTCAAATATTATCACATATTTTCAAAAAAATCAATACCTGTTTTCAAAATATTTTTTAATTGCAAAACTGTTATGAATTATTATCAACATATAATATCAATGTTGACAAATTTTATTAAAAGTGATAAAATAACAGGATAAAAAAATCTAAGGGGGAAATTATGCTCGATTTATTAAATGAAATGATAACGGACATTTCTGCAAACGGATTTTTGATAATAAGAATGTTACTTTCTGCGGTTTGCGGTGTGTCCATCGGTTTTGAGAGAAGTCGCCGTCAGAAGGATGCAGGTATAAGAACACATATGATTGTTGCTCTGGGTGCTGCTCTTGCAATGATTGTTTCAAAATACGGATTTTTTGATCTGCTTGAATATGAAGGACTGAGGGCTGATGCATCGCGAATTGCTTCCAACGTTATCACAGGTGTCGGTTTCCTGGGCGCAGGTGTTATATTCGTAAAGGATGTTTCCATCAAGGGTCTTACAACTGCCGCAGGTATCTGGGCAACCGCCAGTGTAGGTCTTGCAATCGGCGCAGGTATGTATACCGTCGGTATCGGTGCAACCTTTGTTATGATTTTATTCCAGCTCTTTTTCCACAAATTTTTCCGCAGCTTTGAAAATACAGTAAATGAGTTTACCGTTGTAATCAGAGATGATAATGCCGCTATCAAGAGTTTCAGAGATACACTTGAGACTAATAAGATTCTTATTGAAAAGTGCAAAATGACAAGAAATTCCGATTCAACGGTTACTCTTGACATTACAATCAAAAAAGCAAGAACAACGTCAATGGATGAAGTTCTTCTTGTTGCAGAGCAGGACGAGGATGTTCTTTCCGTTGAAATCTGAGAAAAGCAAATCCGCTTACCGATTTGGTAAGCGGATAATTTTTTAGTCATTTTTCTTTTTGGGTTTCTTGTTTTCAATAAGAACAAGAATAAGGCACCAGAGTGCCGCAAGAAGCACGAAAAGAACGCATACGAGAATTATGTTGTCCATTGCAAAATGAAGAAGTCCGCCGAGAACGGGGATGTACGAATTAACAACACCGTAGCATTCTGCCGCCATAACTGTCGCAACGTTGAATTGGGATGACGTTATATCCGTAGTGGAAATTTCAGCATTTTCGCTGTAATAGGAATTAACACCGTTTACGATATGTACGTCGCATTTGCCTTCTTCAAAAGCAGAGGGCACGGCAATCATTGAGCCTGATGTGTATTCATTGGGCTCAACCTTTTGCGCTATAACAAGGTCGCCCTTTGAAAGGATTGTATCACCCGACGAATCAACAACGTCTGTGCTGATTGTGTTGAGTGTATAACCGCCGATATCAGAGCCACCGTTATCAAGGAAAACGGTAACGAAGCATCCGAGAACAAACACAATGATTGTTGCCGCAAGAAGGATGATTGCAATTATTCTGCCTGCAAGGGCACCTGCACCCGACTTCTGCTTAGCAGGTTTTTCATCATCGTCTTCGTTTCCGAAATCATCCTCTGAAATAGGCTCGGCAGGTGCACCGACAGGGGAGTAAGCACTGTTCTGACCGATGGGAACAAGAGGTCTGGGTGTCTTTACAACCTCTTCCTGAGGTGCGGGAACGAATTCGGGTTCAACGTTGAAATCAGCAGCGTTCTTCTTAAAATAGCTGTTTTCGCTGAGTTCTTCATTACCGGAAACGGAAGCAACTTCCTCTGTCTGAATCTGAGGCTCAGCAGCAGCCTTAGCCTGTTCGTTAAGCATAGCAACAAAATCAAAGTCAAATTCTTCTATGCTTTTTAATTTGAACTGTTCCATAAATTAATCTGCCTTTCAATTATTCGGAAATCAATGAGCGTAAAACGGCATTTTCGTTTGCGAGTTCTTCGCAGAGAGCCGAAATCTTTTCAACGCTTGCAGCAAGTGAGCTGTTGTCAACGGATTCGGAAGCACAGTTTGCTTTGAGTGTTTTGTTTTCTTCCGAAAGTGAACGGCAGATGTTTTTGAGCTTTTCGTTGTTTGCTTCCGTTGCCTTTGCATATTCAAATACTTTTTTATATTCAGCCTTAAGCACGTTTATATACTGCTCAACCTGAGCGCAGTTGTAACCGTTTTCAACAATCTGAAATAAATCTTTGTTTTCCATTTTATTACTCTCCTTGTGGTTAAATTAATTATTTACCAATCAAATATACCACATATGCGAATAAATTACAATATATAATTTCAAATTTTATTCGGTTGAACGAGGGGATAATGACCGCCTTTAACGGGGGGTTCAACCAATTTTAGACAAAATCTTACTATTGTATACATAATATATACTTGATTTCAAGTGCCTTTTCTGCTATAATACAACACGGTTTGTCAAAAAATAATTTAAGGAAGTGAATTCTTATGGCATCAATTTCAGATCTCGGTGTTTTACTTGGTGATGTTTCTCTTGCAGAGATTGAGCATTTTACCAAGAACCCTATGAAGGCTCAGAAAAGCACTCTTAAAAAGATTCTCGGCAGAAATAAAAACTGCGAAATCGGTAAAAAGTATAACTTCAAAGACATTCATTCAATCGAGGATTATCAGCGTATGGTTCCTCTTTCACTTTATGAAGACTACGTTCCTTACGTTGAAAGAATGATTCATTCAAAAGAGAAGAACCTTATGTTCACAGGCCCCAACATCCGTTATTGCTCATCATCGGGCAGTGTCGGCAAGCCCAAGATTCTTCCCAAAAGCGTAAAGGACCTTTGGAATATGCAGTGCATCGGCTTCTCCTGCACCGTTGCCACAGCCGCGCACTATCTCAAGAAGGTTAAAAATAAGAAGATGCCTCCTCAGATGGGTCCCCTTGTTCTTATTCTTACGGGTCATCCTCTTGAAGACGGCAAAATGTGCAACGGCGCCGCACAGATTCCTCTTACATATCTCAAGGCACTTACACCTTTCTTCTGCACATCACCCAATTCTCTTCTTTATCCCGAACACGAAGAGCTTATCGACACTTCATACCTTCAGCTTCGTTTTGCGCTTGAAAACAGCAAGGTAAGTTACATCGGTTCGCTTGTTATCACTCTTGTTACAACGATGTTTGATTATCTCAAAGAAAATTGGGAAATGCTTTGTGATGACATCGAAAAGGGTATTATTAACCCCAATATTAAAATCACTCCCGATCTTTACAATGAATATGCAAAGAAATTCAAGCCCAATCCTCAGCGTGCCGCAGAGCTTCGCAGAGAATTTGAAAAGGGCTTTGAAGATCCCATTGCCCCCAGAATTTGGCCTAAGCTTACTTGGGCATACGGCATGGTCGGTTCAAACCTTAAGGTATATGTTGAAAAGCTCCGTAAGTATATCGGTGACGACGTTCCCATTCACGGTATGGGCTTTGCCGCAGCAGAAGGCTTTTTCTCAATGGCAACTGAGCTTGATTCAGACAGCGGCGTTCTTCTTCCTCATTGTTTGTTCTTCGAGTTCCTTCCCGTTGATGATGACGCTGAAGATCCCGATGAAGACGCAACTCCTCTTCTTATTGACCAGCTTGAGGTAGGCAAGAAGTACGAAATCGTTGTTTCAAACTTCTCGGGACTTTACAGATACCGTATGGAAGACGTAGTAAAGGTTACGGGTATGCATAACAACACGCCTATGATTGAGTTCCTTTACAGACGAAATCTCGGTATGAACCTTGCAAACGAAAAAACAACAACAGAAATGGTTGACCTTGCAGCTAAGCAGACTGCTGAAGAAATGGGCAACGAGTTTGTCGGCCACAGCCTTTATGCAGACTATTCAACCAATCCTCCTCGTTACTGTATGCTTGCTGAACCCGTTAACCCCGTTTCAGAGGAAGACAGACAGAAGTATATTGATATTCTTGACGAAAAGTTCAAGGGCTTCAATGAAAAATATTTCAAATACCGCCGTTGGGGTATGATTAACAGACCTGAGGTTCTTTTCCTTCAGCCCAAGACATACTGGGATTACAGAGAATATCTCAGAAGCCAGGGCAGGGTACTTAATCAGATAAAGCCTGTTACAATTATCAACAGCGAGGAAAGATGCGAATTCTTCTTCTCACACGTTGCAACAGAAACAGAGCTTCCCTACAAGTGCAAGAATACAAAGTAATTATTTGGGGTGGACAAATATGAAAAGAATTATTTCGGTTTTGCTTTGCTTTGTTCTTCTTGCATCCGTTGTTATGTGTGCCGCGCCTGTATCATTTGCTGCAGAAAACGGCATTGATATACCTCTCATCTACGTTGAGGGTCAGGGTGCGACACTCTATAAAAATCTCGGTACGCCTGAGCAAAAACAGATTTATCCCATTGAAATACCGGAAGGTTACATAGAAGAAAAAATCGACCAGTATCTTCCGGTGTTTACAAAGGCATTCTTTACTCAGAATTGGGATGAATTCTGTGTTGCTCTTTACGACTGTGTTGTGCCTCTTTTTTATGATGTCCGTCTTGATAACAACGGTGATGCGGAAGAAGGCTGCGGTGTGGATTGGACCTGGCAGGGCAATCTTTGGGATAAAAAGGTCAACGGTAAATATCAGATTCAGGATTACGTTTTCAAATATGACTGGCGTATTGACCCTTGGGAAACGGCAGATAAGCTTCACGATTATATTGAAGCCGTCAAAGCCGTAACAGGTGCAGAGGAGGTTGCTCTTCTCGGCAGATGCCTCGGTGCGAGCATTGTTGCCGCTTATATGACGAAATATGACGGCGAGCACGTGAGCGAATGTATCTTCTACGCAAGTGCATCCCATGGCGCGGCAATGGCAAGCAAGGCGTTTTGCGGCGAACTTTACCTTGAGTCATCGGGTATTGAGCGCTACGTATACGATATTCAGCTTTTTGAGGATGAAACACTTGAACAGCTTATCGAATCACTTGCAACAATTCTTGAAAAGACCTACGGATTGGATATCGCTTGCTGGGCTGTCAATAATGTTTATGAAGATATTTATCTTGACGTTGTTCCTCCCATAATCAGCGAAACCTTCGCAACCTTCCCCGGCTACTGGAGTATGGTTACGGAAGAGGATTTTGAAAAGGCAAAGGACGTTGCATTCTACGGCTATGAAAACGGCGAATATGACGGTATGATTGCAAAGCTTGATAACTATCACGTCAACACAAGGCTCAAGATGGATGAAACCTACATCAGAAAGAGCAAGGAAGGCGTTGAGTTTTCAAATATCGCAAAATACGGCAGACAGATTATTCCTGTTTCAAATATGAATGACGTTATTTCAGACGACACCTGTGAAATCGTTCAGAGTTCAATGGGTGTAACGTCGGCAACGGTTGAGGGCGTATTGAGTGATGAACATATTGAAGCTTCCAAAGCAGACGATACGTTCAAGTATATCTCACCTGATAAACAGCTTGATGCTTCAACCTGTCTTTTCCCAGATTCAACCTGGTTTATCAAAGATATTGAGCATGAAAATTTCCCCAATCATATTGAGAATATTTTTACTCAGATAATCAATATTGACGGTTTTACCGTTTTTGATAATCCCGATTATCCTCAATATCTTGTTTATGACCGACCCACAAACACGGTTGTTCCGATGACGGAAGCAAATATGAACACAACCGCAAGATGGGACGTAACCTTCTTTGAAGCGCTGAAAAAGTTTTTTGAAAGCCTTTTTATTGTTTTGAAAAACATTTGAATCTGAAATTGAATCAGAAGCAAAGCCGTCGGTAAGATTTTATCGGCGGCTTTTAAATTTAATTGAAAAAAGACTTGATTTTTACTGTTCGGTTATGTATAATATATTAGCATTTGATGCAGATATACGGAGAGTTGTCCGAGCTGGTCGAAGGAGCACGATTGGAAATCGTGTAACGGGCTATAACCTGTTCGAGGGTTCGAATCCCTTGCTCTCCGCCATGAAAAAGCCAAAAAGTTTTAGCCATGCCGCAAACGGAGTGACA
>JAFYNR010000029.1 GCA_017548045.1 Clostridia bacterium
CACGAGCCGATACTCAACGGTTTATCACCCTGCGTTCAAAAGACCGACAAGGCTTCTGACTCTCGGTGATGACTATGTTCCCGTGAATCTGATAAAACGCATTGATGAAAGCTGGCGCAGATACCCTGTTGATTGTCCGCCGCAGGACGATCTCTATAAACAGTATATCGGCAACGAGCCGCCTGTCGGTTATGCACAGACCTATGTGAAGTTTGTAGCCATAATCGAAGCGGCAAGGAAAAAGCCGAGCCATAACATAGTTGCAGTCAGATATCTTGTTGACGACATACGGAAACTGAACAGACTTATTGAACAGCAAAACCTTTTGTGCGGCAACGACATTGAAACCGCCGAACAGCTTGAAGCCTACAAACAAGGCTGTAAGGATGAGCTTGCAGAGCTGAGCGAGGCGAGAAACATTCTGCGGAGCAAACTGAAAACTGCTCAGAATCACGGCGATGAAAATGAAATCCGTGAGCTGAAGGGGCATATTTCAGATATTTCCGGAAGAATGAAGATACTGCGAAAGAATATTACCGTTTGCGAAAGGATTGAACAGAAGAAGCCTGAAATTGACGAAATGCTTCAGGATATCAAAGAAATTCACACACCAACCAGAAACAAAAAATATGAAAGGAACCGATAAAATGGCAAAATTAAAATCTGCGGTTAACGTACCGCTTGAAAAAATCCGTCCCTTTGAGGGACACCCCTACAAGGTTATTGATAATGATGAGATGAATGCTCTGATTGAAAGCATTCAGGAACAGGGCATTCTCTCACCGCTTATCGTAAGACCGCTTGAAAATACAGAGGATGAATACGAGCTTATCTCGGGACACCGCAGACTGAGGGCGGCACAGAAGGCAGGGGCAAAAAAAGTTCCTGTCTTTATTTATGCCGTCAGCCGTGATGAAGCGGCAGTAATGCTCGTGGACAGCAACCTGCACAGAGAACATATTTTACCTTCCGAAAAAGCTAAGGCTTATAAGTTGAAAATGGAAGCACTTAAACATCAAGGTAAAACTTCGTCCCAACTTGGGACGAAGTTGAGAAGTGATGAAATCATTGCAAGTCAGAGTGAGGACAGCCGAAATCAAATCCAACGCTATATCCGTCTGACATACCTCATCCCCGAGCTTCTTGACCTTGTTGACGAGGGCAGAATTGCTCTTACCCCTGCGGTTGAGCTGTCTTACCTTACCGAAGAACAGCAATACAGTCTGCTCGGCACTGTTGAGGTTGAGGACAGAACTCCGTCACTTTCTCAGGCGGTGCGTTTCAAAAAGCTCAGTCAGGCAGGTCAGCTGACCGATGAACTCATCGACTCGATAATGCAGGAAGAAAAGGCAAATCAGCGCGAAATGTTCCGCATCCCAATGGAGCGTTTGCGAAAGGCTGTGCCGAATCTGAAGCCGAGTCAGGTTGAAGATTTCATCATCAGTGCCATTGTTTTCTATCAGAAGCACTTGGACAGAAAGAAGGACAAGGGTGCGAGATAATCCGCACATTTGTAAAGGAGGTTTGTTATGAGTAATATTGATATAAATAAAGACCCCGAATACTGCTTTGCGGCTTTGAAGCTAATTGAGCAGTTATTCAGGGACGGCAAAATACCGGATTATATGTTTCACAACATCCTGAAAGATTATGCGGATATTGTGGACGAAAGCAAGTTCATCAAAGGAAATCACAATAAGACAAAGGAGGACGGAATATGATAAATTCTGATTTCGGGAAGCGAAAGGTTGTAATCTATGCCCGAGTTTCCACAGACCACAAGCAGCAGTTAGCTGCACTCGAAAACCAGCTGGATTGGTATGAGCCAATCCTCAAGGCAAGACCCGAATGGGAGCTCGTCAACAGATATATTGACGAGGGTATCACGGGCACATCAGCCGAGAAAAGACCGCAGTTTATGAAGATGATTAAGGATGCCAAGAAAAAGAAGTTCGATTTGATTATCACCCGTGAGGTTTCCCGTTTTGCCCGAAACACGGTTGACACTTTGCAGTACACCCGTGAACTCAAGGCGATGGG
>JAFYNR010000030.1 GCA_017548045.1 Clostridia bacterium
AGGTGATGCATCAAAAGTTGTACCGATAGATAAATTAAGTGTAGTAATTACCTTAATATTAGCATTTGTTTTTTTGCACGAAGACTTTACAATAAAGTCATTGATAGGATGTGTTTTGATTGGAATAGGAACATTAATAATAGTTATGTAATTACATATAGAATATAAACTTTCAGTTTGTCGAACTAAATAATAAAACATTAAAGTGCAATGGGATATAAAATCCTGTTGCACTTTTTCATTTATAAGGAGTGATTTAAAATGAAACAAACAACATTTGAAGAATAATACTAATGTTCTTGTGGCTTTTTGATTAATCATATGTTATTATTACGATTAGTACTTGATATTTCATTAAATATTATTAATGTTTAGTTTGAAAGATGGAGGAATACAATGTTCAATATTATACCTCAGCCTGTAAAGATTGATATAAATCGTAAACATAGGGGATTTACTGTTGATTCCGATACAAAGATATCTCAAAATAATGTTGCTGATGAATTTGTTTTGTTTATAAAAAATACAATAAAAAAAGATATTCTTATTTGCAATGACGGAACGGAGAATATTATCCTGAAAACTGACTCGTCTTTTCCTTATGATGAAGGATATAATATTGTCTGCTCCGATGGAACTATAATTGTAACGGCTAAAAATGACATCGGTATTTTTTATGCTGTGCAAACACTCAAACAGATTTTTTTGCAGACAGACGGTGTTGTTCCTTGCTTTGAAATTGAGGACTATCCTCGTTTCGGTTACAGAGGATATCTGCTTGATTGCGGAAGATATTTTTATACTGTTGAAGAAGTAAAAAGAATTGTTGATTTTATCGCTCTCCATAAATTTAACGTTCTTCATTGGCACTTAACCGAAGATCAGGGGTGGCGAATTGAAATCAAAAAATATCCGTTGTTAACCGAAATAGGATCAAAACGCAGTCACACAAATTTTAATGGCAAACCTCACGGCGGATATTACACACAGGAAGAAATCAAGGAGATTGTTGCTTATTGTCACGCACGTAAAATTAAAGTTATTCCTGAATTTGACGTTCCAGGTCATAACGTTGCAGCGATAGCGTGCTATCCGTATCTTTCGTGTTTCAAACGCAGTCTTGAGGTTGCTACCCATTGGGGTGTCAAGCGTGATATTCTTTGTGCAGGTAAAGAATCTACTTACGAGTTTGTTTACGACATTCTTGATGAACTGATTGAATTGTTTCCTGACAAAATCATCCACATCGGCGGTGATGAAGCGTTCAAAGAGCGTTGGAAAATCTGCCCCGACTGTCAAAAAGCAATTAAAGAAAACAACCTCTCCAGTGAAGACGACCTTCAGATGTATTTTATGAGCAAAGTAAATGACTACCTCAAATCAAAAGGTTGCTCATCAATAATGTGGGGAAATGATACAGACGGAGACACAAAGGCTTTAAGCGCTGATATAGCATGGACTGTTTATAAACCGAAATGTACTGCAGAGGTAATAAAGAAAGAGCTTGAGCGTGGCAGAAAACTTATTAATACAAGAAACAGACCGTATTATCTTGATTTTCCATATGGATGGACATCATTGAAACAAGTTTATGACGATGACGGATCTTTAACAGAATGCGATGATGATACATGGGGAATTGAGGCTTGTATGTGGACAGAGTATGTTCCAAACATGAAAAAGCTTGAATTTCTCACTTTCCCAAGACTTGCAGCAATTTCAGAAAACGCCTGGTCGCCGAAAGGTGCAGCAACATTTCAGAATTTTATTGATAAAGCGGATTCATATTATAAGTTGCTTGATGTGTATAGCATTAACTATGCTCCGTTGAGAAAAGCATGCCCTTCGTTTATTTATAAGCATGCTTCATCTGTTTGGTTCAAACGACGTGTTTTTCATTGGGAAAGAATACACACCTATTTCGACAATAAAAAAGTTGAACGAATGGCAAAAAATACAGTTACAGATTAATGATAATATAGAGTCAAAAATCAATTTATTAAGGAAAAAATAAAATGCAAGCTATTGTTAAATTTTTGTTTACGATTTTTACAACCGTTACAATTTTTTTTACAAATCTTCTTTACCCTGCAACAGTTTATCCCGAAAATGAGAATTTTGATTTTTCGTTTCTTCAATATCCCGATGATGCAATTATCACTCTCGAGGAAGCGTGTCTTACCGAGCAGGAGCTTGTTGGGCGTGCTTCGGCTCAGCTTCCCGAATACGTGCAATCAGGCGGATATGATGACATAAACGGCATAATTATTTCACCCTATTATACCGCAAAGGTAAGCGGAGAAGAAATCCCCGTTTATGCTTCAGTTGTTTTCATACGCGTTGACGATACGGGTACGCTTCACTCCTTTTCTGAAATTTATGTTGATTCAAGCGAAGAGTTTTCGTTCAATATCGAGATAACGGGTGCTGATGTTTTGCTTAAAAACGCTGTTGTATTACCCGAATCACACGGTGTGAAGGCGCAGTGTAAAGACAACACCGTAACGGCTTCAATCAATAAAACCGGAATTTATACGTTCCTTTTTAACGATGCAAATCAGTATTACGGCTACACCCTTACGGTGCGCGAAAAGGTTGACGAGGATGCCGAAATTGCGGCATATATCGAGGAATACGGCGAGGATAACGTATGGGTTATTGATAAAGGCGTGTATCAATACGATTACGTAAATTTGATCGGATACAAGAATCTGGTAATTTATCTGCGTGAGGGTGCATATATCATTGCAAATCATCTTTTCGACATTGACTGTGCCGAGGATGAGAATAAATATCTTGAACCGAGCGCACCCGGGGATAACGCTTTCGGTCTTACAAGATATCCTTTTATCAATTTTTATAATTGCGATAACGTAACTCTTACGGGCAGGGGTGTAATAGATATGACCCGTCTGGACAGAAGAGAACGCAGGGGAGTTGTTTTTACCGACTGCAATAACGTGAATGTCAGTGATATAAAAATTATAAATTCACCCGAATGGTCATTTATCTCTTATTGCTGCACCGACGTCAGCATTGACAATGTAGATATCATAGGTAACCGCGGCAACTGTGACGGCTTTGCAATCTGCAACAGCCACAATGTTACTGTTGATAACTGTTTCGCAAGAGTGGCGGATGATACCTTTGAGGTAAAAGCGCTCGGCGGTAAAATGGACAGCAAAAACATCACGTTCACAAATTGCATTGCCTGGGGCGGATATGCAAGATGCTTTGGTATTACGGGCGAAGTCAACAAGAAAATTTCTGATATAACATTCCGTGACTGCGCCGTAATCTACCGTGACGCTATATGGAATAAAGACAGAATCGGTTCACTTGTTGTTGTAGCAGAGCAGACGGAAGGCGGTATTGACGGAGTTCTTTTTGAGAATATTGAGATATTCCGTGATGAAGGCAGACCGATACTTGTAAACATTTATGACGAACAGGCGGAGAATTTTGAAATTAAGAATGTTATATTCAGAAACATTTCTTACACTTCATATATGAAACCCAAAATCGCAGGTACTGACAGCAGCACGAATACCGTTCAGGTTAAACTTGAAGATATAAACGCTTACGGAAATAAACTGCGATTTCCGAAAACCGGATTCAGCATAGGCAAGTATTGCGAAGTAACTTCTGATTAAATTATTTACATTGTTTTACCGTTATGTTATAATTATCAGGAATTTTAATCCGAAAGGAACGATAATATGAGCAAAGTAGTCAATGAGGCAAAAATCAAAAATCCGCTTATTGTTGCGGTGCGTGAACAGCTTGAGCACAGAGCAACCTGGCTTTATCTTCTGTGTGACGAGGCAAGAAAAAGGGGGCTTGACCCCAAGGATTTTGCCTCCGCGGCAGTTAAAAGATGCGGCTTGATGCAGGGTAAAGGGTTGGTTGAAAAAGGAAAAACCGATTCACTTACAGGCTTGCGTAAAACTCTTTTCACAAAGCCTGCACAGTGGGTTTTTGAAATGGACGTCAAAGACGTATCGGATAACAGACTTGAAATAGAATTCCACTATTGTCCGCTTGTTAAAGCCTGGCAGAAAGCCGGCTGCAGCGATGAGGATATAGCAATGCTTTGTGATATTGCAATGTGCGGTGACAGAGGTATCGGCGAAAGATACGGTGCTGCCCTTGACTTACCCAAAACCATTGCAAACGGTGACAACGTTTGTCATTTGATTTACCATAAGTAATTAAAGTATTGCGGAGGATATGAAATGAAGAAAAGATTATTAAAAATTATTTCGGCAGTGCTTTGCGCCGCGCTTCTTGTTTCAGGTTTATCCGTCGGCTCATATGCCGCACAGGATGAATCCGCGGGCGACAGCATAATGAAAGGTCTCTATAACACTCTCAACGTGCTTGTGGAAGGTCTTGCAAAATCAATCTGCGGAATATACGTTAATCCTAAGGATTGGCAGAGTATTGATGAATATAATTCCGAAGAAATCGGCTTTATGCCCGGCAGAGATACATATCAGACATCTGCATCGGATGAAAACGTTTGGATGCTGGGTTATTCAAAAAAGAGCCTCGTGCCCGATGACGTTGACAGCGGTAAGTATAATCTGGGCAGAGATTTGCTTAATAAGTATGCTCAGGGTGTTTATGACGATCAGTGCATCCGTGTAGCCGTTATTGATGATAACAGCGGTGAAGGTGCCGTTGTGCTGGGTGCAATCGATTCGCTGGGTGTTACTTCAACGGATATCCGAACAATCCGCAAGGCAATTATCGAATACTGCGAAGAACAGGGCATTAAGGTTGCAAGTATCAACATCAGCGCCACTCACGCTCACTCTGCACTTGATACTCAGGGTGTCAGCACAGAATTTTTCAGAAAGCTTTTCGGTTCGTTCTGGTGCAATCTTATCGGTTATGACGGCACGTTGGCAGGTCTTGAAACCGCTGAAATGTTCAAAGAGCATTTCATCAGCGTATCGATTGAAGCAATTAAAGAGGCTTTCGGCAAAACGGAAGCAGGCAAGCTTTATTTCTCGTCGATTGATATGAGTGAATATTTCAAGGATAAACGAAAACTTATTTCTAAGGATGATCTTCCCGAAACCGCAAGCTTCAAGTTCGTTCCGGACTCGGGTAATCCTTCAACTTATATTGCCGATATAACCTGCCACGCAACGTCTTTCAGTGCAAGCAACGGTCTTGTCGGTTCAGACTATATCTATTACGCCGATGAATATATAAAGAATACCGACGGCGGTAATTTTATTATGATTCCCGGTGCGGTAGGTCAGGTTTCCCGTGACATTGAGGTTGATACAACCGGTATGACTGAGCACGAAGAAATCGGCGCAAGTGCAAAAAAACTCGGTCAGCTTGTTGGTGCCGATATTGTTGCGGCTGATTATTCAACCGAACTTTCGCCTGTAATAAACGTGAAACACAGAGAGCTGTTTATTGTACCCGAAAACAGTATTCTTACTCTTGCGTGTGAAATCGGCCTTGTAAATAATAAGATTTTCTATGACGGTTTCCTTATCAGAGAATACAGTATGGCAACTGAAATGGGCTACCTGGAATTCGGTAATGAAATTGCACTTGCTCTTTTCCCCGGTGAGCTTTATCCCGAAGTTTTCTGGGATGATGAAATAACGGGAGGCGCAAACTGGGACGGCACAGAATGGCCTTACAATAATCTTTCAACAGAGGTTGACGGTGTTACAACTTATGCGGTAAGCCTTACAAATGATGCTATCGGTTACGTTCTTACCGATAATAACTTTGCATTTATGGGACATATCATCGGTGACGGAATTGCCGATGAAACCCTTTCGGTAGGTAAGCATATCGGCTCATATCTTGTAACGGAATATCTGGCACTTATTGATTCACTCTGATATTAAAATCAAAGCACAGAGGACATTTTGTTCTCTGTGCTTTTTTATATAAATATATAATAAAAACCTCAAAACGGATTGAAGATTTTTCCGTAATGTGATACAATAAAGTGTAATAAAATAGGTGTCGGTGTACCTTGAAGAAAATTCTTTCCGTATTTGCGGTGCTTATATTGATTTACGGCTTTGAAATAAGCGGTGTTCATTATCCCGTTTCAAGTCTTACACTGTTCTTTACTTTTGAAATGCCAGATGAAGAAATGCTTAATGCGTTCTGCAAATCAATAGATAAGAATTACAGAAAAGACGTAAAATATATGGTTGACGGTCTTAAGGTTACCGTTACCTGGTAATAAAACGAATCTGTGAAAAATGAGGATGAATATATGACAGAAACAAAAAAATATGACAAGCTTATAAAAGCATTGCAGATTCTTTCTTTTGTATTTATGCTTGCAATGGTTGCGGTTTGCGTTATCTTTCTGAAAAAGAATAACATTTCCGTTCAGAACGTTGATGCGCTGACTCAATACCTTGTTGGCGGTACGTTGACAATGGCGCTGATAATTATAGGGTTCAGTATTATCAAATCTTTTGCGCTTATTTTTCCTCCCGCAGTTTTGTTTGTACTTTCGGGAATAGTTTTTGACAATCTTCTCATTGCTGTTGCAGTTAATTTTGTTGCTACTGCCTGCAGTCTTATTCTTCCGTATTTTCTCGGAAGATTTATGGGTGCCGATATGGTTGATTCGCTTTCGGGAAGATTTAAGGCAATCAAAAAACTTGATGACTTCGCCGATGAAAACTCATTTGAGGTTGTATTTGTGTTCAAAGCGGGCGGATTTATGCCGTCGGATTTAAGCAGCCTTATATTCGGCGCACTCAATATTCCTTTCGGGAAGTATTTTATTGCCGCAAATCTCGGTATGCTTGTTCTTAACGTGCTCTGGAGCATCGTAGGTGTTTACGGCGATCTTACTAATCCGTTATCTTACCTTTATGCTTTACCTGCTTTGCTTTTTGCAATCGGAGCGTCCGTTTTCCTTGCCAAAAGAAAGAAGAATAAAAAATAAAATAAAAGGAGATTTATTATGAATCTGAAAAAACTTATTTTAAGAATCACTGCCGTTATTCTTGTTATTTCAACCTTGTTGGGATTATCGTTTTCGTCCTTTGCGGCAGGCGGCAATCTTTCGTCTTCAGTAACCGTTCAGCAAACAGATAACTCCGTTGAAGAAACGGAAGAGCTTCCCATTGCTGATGAAATTGTAAACGTAGCAAGATCCAAAATAGGCTATTATCCCAGCAACATCAACGAATTCACAACCTGGTATTACGGTGTTGAAACAGATGCATATTGGTGTTCAATTTTTGTTTCCTGGTGCGCTGCACAGGTTGGTGCAATCGGAACGGCTGTTCCCAAGCGAGCATCCTGCGATACGATGAGACAGTGGTTCATAAACAAAGGCGAATATTACCCTGCAACAAGTGATTATGTGCCTCAGCGTGGCGATATTGTGTTTATCAATACCGCTGTTGACGGCACAGACGACGTTCACCACGTTGAAATTGTTACCGAAAGCGGTTTTTTTGACGCAAACAAAAATCCCAAGGTTAAATGTATCGGTGGCAATACATCTGATATCAACTATAACGGTTCGGAATATGTTACTGAAAAAACAAGACCAGTCAACAGTTCTAGAGCAACGCTTGTTGGTTATGCGCATCCTTCATATGAAGACAGCGAAGGACTTATGGGTTCACTTTATACTCTTGCAGATAAGCTTAATCCTTCATTTGTAACATATATTTTCTCAAAAATTATTTCAATCCTTCCCAAACTGCAGATTATTGCCGATATTTTTAAGGTTCTTTTTACTGTTGATGCGGAAACTCCCACTCAGCCCGTTGAACCTGCAGTGTAAAACAGAAATAATAAACCCCCGACTTTGGTCGGGGGTCATTTTTATCTTTCCTCTCGGAAATATGAAAGTCCGAGGCTGGCAGGGGGAAGATTTTCGCGTTTGCGGCGCATACTTACAATTACAAGAACTATTATTGTGACAACGTAAGGTGTCATCTTAAATATTTCCTGTGATGCCATTGTAAGGTTGGGAATATAGTTATGAACAACAAGAAGTCCGCCGAAAAGTATTGAGCCGAAAATACTGAGGTTGGGTTTCCATACCGCGAATATTACAAGCGCAATCGCAAGCCATCCTCTGTCGCCGAAACCGTCATTCGACCATACACCGCAAGCATAGTCCATAACATAATAAAGACCGCCCAAACCTGCTATTACACTGCCCGTACAGGTAGCAAGATATTTATATCTTGAAACGTTGATGCCGGCGGCATCAGCCGTTGCAGGATTTTCTCCCACTGCTCTGAGGCTGAGACCTGCTTTTGTTTTATTGAAAAAGAAGGCTGCAAACAACGCAATGGCAATGGCAACATAAGCAAGAAAGCTGTACGAAAGAAAAATATCACCAAACCATCCCAGGTTTTCTGCAAAAGGTATTTTTGTTTTGAAACAGTTACTCGTGGCAGTAAGTGTAATTGAAGGAAGCTCACTGTTGGTAAGCTTTATAAGTGAACCGCCGAAGAAGTTACCTACACCTACGCCGAACGTTGTGAGTGCAAGACCTGTAACGTTCTGATTTGCTCTGAAAGTTACGGTAAGAACAGAATAAATCATACCCATAATAAGTGAGCCGATGATTGATGTTAAAATAGGTATAATTACCGCTAAAACAGGATTAATTGTTTCAACAGAATTTTCATACATAAATGCACCGATTACGCCTGCAATACCGCCAACGTACATTACACCCGCCGTACCGAGGTTAAGGTGTCCCGTTTTCTCGGTGATAATTTCACCTGTTGAACCGAACAAAAGAGGTATGCCCTGAACGATTGCTCTTTGAATAAATGCAATAATCATTTGCTGACCTCCTTATCCTTTTGTCTGAATTTAATAGTGTAATTAACAAAAAATTCACTGCCGATAATAAAGAAAATTATTATGCCTGTAAGAATCTCCGCAAAAGAATCGTTAAGACCGAAATCAGTTGAAATCTGACCTGCACCTTTTTCAAGAAAAACAATAAGTAACGATGTAAGAATCATATAAATGGGATTGAATTTTGCAAGCCAGGATACCATAATAGCGGTGAAGCCTCGACTGTCTACGGTTTCCTTTGCAATGGAATGGTCAGTACCTGCAACAAGAAGCAATCCTGCAATTCCGCAAATAGCACCTGAAAGGAACATTGTTCTTAAAATAACTTTTTTAACATTAATTCCTATATATTTTGCAGTGTTTTCGCTTTCGCCAACAACCGATATTTCATATCCGTGCTTATTATATTTAAGGTAAATATACATTCCGATTGTAAGCACAGCAACAATTATAATATTGAAAAGGTATGTGTGACCGCCGAGTTTAGGAAGCCAACCGGCTTCAGTAGCACTGTTGATAATACCGATTTTACCTGAACCGACAGGATTGGAATGCAGAAAAACAAAATATGAAACCAACTGCATCGCAATATAGTTCATCATCAAAGTAAACAGTGTTTCATTTGTATTCCAGTGAGCTTTGAAAAATGCAGGTACAATTGCCCAGATTGCCGAAGCAAGAATACTTGCTATAATCATAACAGGAAACAGAATAACGGGATGAAGACTTTCTCCGAAATATATCATACAAGCAGCAGTTGCAAGACCGCCCATAAGAACCTGACCCTCAGCACCGATGTTCCAGAATTTCATCTTGAACGCAGGTGTAACAGCAAGTGATATGCAAAGAAGAATTGCGACGTTTTGCAGAAGTGACCAGATTCTACGTTCCGATCCTATTGCACCATCAATCATTGTTGAATAAATTTTAATCGGATTTTCACCGGTAAGAACAATCGTAACAACACCGCAGACAACAAGAGCAGCAACGACAGAAAGAATTCTTATAACCCACGAAAGCCATAAAGGGAGTGAACCACGTTTAACAATGTGAAAAAGAGGTTCGTGTATTTTATTCTTACTCATTTTGCTCACCTCCGTGTTTTGTCATAAGAAGACCAAGTTCTTCTTTTGTTGATTTTCTTGCGTCAACAATACCTGAAATCCTGCCGGAGCTGATAACCATAATTTTATCGCAAAGTTCAAGAAGCACGTCAAGATCTTCACCGACAAAAATAACAGCAACACCGTTTTCTTTCTGCTGATTAAGCAGATTATAAATAAGATATGATGAGTTTATATCAAGACCTCTTACAGGATATGCAGCCATAAGAACAGTGGGGGATGCAGCTATTTCTCTGCCCACAAGAATTTTCTGAACATTACCACCTGAAAGTCTTCTTACGGGTGTTGATGTGCCCGGTGTTACAACTCCGAGATCTTCAATAATCTTTTTAGCAAGATTTCTGGGTTGCTTTCTGTCAACAAAAAGAGACTTTCCTTTTTTATAGCTTCTGAGCATCATATTGTCAACAATATCCATATTGCCGACGAGACCCATTCCAAGTCTGTCCTCGGGGACAAACGAAAGTCTGACTCCGAGATCTCTGATCTGAACAGGAGTTTTATCGCGAAGATTATCGATTTTACCTGTTTTTGGGTCGTGGTAAAGGATATTTCCGTCGTTAAGCTTCTGTAAGCCTGCAATTGATTCAAGAAGTTCTCGCTGACCGCTGCCTGCGATGCCTGCAATACCGAGAATTTCGCCCGAATTCGCCGTAAACGAAACGCTGTCAAGAACCTTTACGCCTTCACGGTTGACACAGTTAATATTAAGAACTTCAAGCCTTTTCTGGCAGTTCACAGGTTCGGTTCTTTCAATGTTAAGCTCAACCTTCTGACCGACCATCATCTCGGTAAGCTGAGATTCGTTTGTGTTTTTTGTTTCAACAGTGCCGATATATTCACCTTTTCTGAGAACAGAAACACGGTCTGAAAGTGAAAGAACTTCGTGAAGTTTGTGAGTAATAATGATAATCGCTTTGCCGTCATCACGCATTCTTCGGAGAACTGAGAAAAGCTTCTGTGCTTCTTGGGGAGTAAGTACAGCGGTAGGTTCATCAAGGATAAGAATATCAGCACCCCTGTATAGAACCTTGATTATTTCAACTGTCTGCTTTTCAGAAACAGACATTTCATAAATTTTTTTGTTAAGATCAATTTCAAAGCCGTATTTATCGGTTATTTCTTTAATTCTTTTTGTTGATTCCTTAATATTATATTTTCCGTTTTCATCAATACCCAGAACAATATTTTCAGCAGCACTGAACACATCAACAAGCTTGAAGTGTTGATGTATCATACCAATCTTATAGTCAAAGGCATCTTTGGGTGACTTGATGACAACTTCATTTCCGTTTATCAGAATATGTCCGCTATCAGGATAGTATATGCCTGAAATCATATTCATCAGTGTTGTTTTACCACTTCCGTTTTCACCGAGAATTGAAAGAATTTCGCTACTGTAAACGGTAAGTGAAACATTCTTATTTGCAACAATATTTCCGAATGTTTTTGTTATGTTTTTCAGTTCAATAGCCGGATTGCTCACTGCATTTCCTCCTGTGATTTTATTTTGAAAACATTCTTCATAATCTGAAAAATCTTTTCAAAATAAAATAATGATTAGGCGGAGAAAAATCTCCGCCTAAATTGTTGTAAGAATTAATAAGCTTCGTTGAGAAGTTTAATACCATCTATTTTAAGATCGAAATAGGGAGCTGAACGGATGTCTGATTCTGAGAACTGACCGTCCTTGATTACTTCCGTATCTTCAACGAGGTAGCTTGTAACTGCTTCGCCGTTAACGGTGAAAGTGTTTGAATCAAACACTTTGATTGTTCCGTCTGCAAGGCCCTTCTTAACTTCTTCAATCTTTTCGGCAGTGCCGGCAGCTGCAGCCTGAGTGTTGATTTCGCTGAGTTCAACTGAGCCTTCATCAATACCGCCGCACCAGTCGTCAACAATTTCTGTGCCGTTCTTAACTGATTCGATCATATATTTGAAATAAGGTTCCCAGTTGATTCTTGATGAAATAATAAATGTTTGAGGACAAGCTGAAACTGTGCTTCCGTTATATGATACATTGGGAACACCTGCGGTTTCACAAGCTGTGGGAGCACCCCATGAGTCAGCATGCTGGCTGATAAGAACACACTTATTGTTGATAAGAAGCTCTGCTGCTTCTTTTTCTGCCATTTCGTCATACCAGCTACCTGTGAACTGAACTTCCATTGTAACGCTGGGGCAAACAGACTTTGCACCAAGGTAGAATGAAGTATAACCTGAAACAACTTCTGCGTATGTCCAAGCACCGACATAACCCATTTTTGCTTCTTCAGCAGTGATTTTGCCCGCTTCAATCATTTCATTAAGCTTCAGACCAGCAGCAACACCTGCAAGGTAACGGCCTTCATAAATTGATGCAAAAGCGTTGTGGAAATTGGGGAGATCAACGATATGAGCATTTGTACCGGTAGCATGACAGAACTGAACTTCAGGGCATTCTTTTGCAGCTTCAATAATGTATGGCTCGTGTCCGAAACTGTCAGCAAAAATGATATCACAGCCACTGTCAACAAGGTCAAGTGCTGCTTCTTTACATTCAGCACTTTCGGGAATGTTAACCTTTGCGACATATTCAACACCAAGAGCTTCACAAGCAGCCTTCGCAGCTTTAATGAAGTTGTTGTCATAGGTTGAGTTTTCATCGTGAAGATAGATGAAACCTACTTTAAGGTCGGATGCCACGGGAAGATTTGACTCTTCATTGTCAGGTTTTTCGGACTGATTGCCGCAAGCAGCAAGACCGAATACAAGAGCGAGCGAAAGGATGATTGCGAGAATTCTTGTGAGTTTCTTCATTTTGTTTACCTCCTGAATTTTATTATCACCCAAAGACAACCTTACCGTCATCAATGGATTTAATAACCGCAAGTGATTCAACACGGTAGCCCATCGAGCGAAGGGAATCTCCGCCGGACTGGAAGCCTTTTTCAATGACGATGCCGATTCCCTCTACCGTTGCGCCTGCCTGATTTATAATGTTAATCAAGCCGTGAACAGCTTTACCGTTTGCCATAAAATCATCAATTATAAGTATGTGATCATCTTTGCCTATGTAATCCTTTGAAATGCCGATTGTTGTTGTAACACCTTTTGTGAAGGAGTAAACATCGGCTTTATAGATGTTATCGCCAACATTTCTGTTTGCACCTTTTTTGGCAAATACAACGGGAACCGAAAAATACTGGGCCGCAATACAGGCAATTCCAATTCCCGATGCTTCGATGGTCAGAATCTTATTTATTTTTTCCGAATCAAAAATCCTTCTGAATTCTTTTCCGATTTCACAAAGAAGGTCAACGTCTATCTGATGGTTAAGAAACATATCGACTTTAACAACATCTGACCCGACAGTTTTTCCTTCATCAAGAATTTTCTGTTTGAGAAGCTCCATAATCTTATCAACACCTTTAAAAATGTCAATTTAATTATAGAGCAACAGAAGGGAAAAATCAAGGACTTTTTGTCATTTTTTATGTTATTATGTGCTTCGGGATAAAAAAGACCACTACATTTTGTTTGACTTTGGAATACGAATGATATATAATTATTAAGAAATAAGCCAACGGAGGCGGTTAAGTGAAAAAATATGACGTTATTGTTATCGGTGCAGGTAACGGCGGTCTTGCTGCTGCTGCAACTTGCGCTCAGGCAGGTCTTTCTACACTTCTGCTTGAAAGACACAACATTCCCGGAGGATCTGCTTCATCATTTGTAAGAGGCAGGTTCGAGTTTGAGCCTTCTCTTCACGAGCTTGCAGGTGCCGGTTCGCCCGAAAAAGACGGTCAGATCGAAGATATGTTTATAAGAATGGGCGGCGACGTTGATTGGGTTGCACACGACTCCACATTCCGTCTTATTGTTCCGGCAAAAGAAGGGGATAAGGATGCTTTTGTAAACGAAAACGGCATTCTCGTTACCGTTGATGCACGTATGCCCGTAGGATTTCAGAATTTTGCAAGAAAACTTGACGAAATTGTTCCCGGTTCATATGACAGCTGTATGGCTGCGTTTGACCTTTCAACAAGAATGTTCAATGCTTTCGAATGTCTTAACAACCCCAAGAAAATTCCCGGTTGTCTTAAAGATGTTCCCGACCTTATGCGTATGATTTCGCATACAATGAACGAGGCACTGGACGCACTCGGTATGCCTAAGAAGGCGCAGGATATCTTTAACACATATTGGTGCTATATGGGTTCGCCCGGCTCGAAGTTTGACTTCCTTTATTATATGGCAGTTCTTCACAGCTATGTAAAAAACGGAACGGGTGTTCCTCTCAAGCGAAGCCATGAAATGAGCCTTGCTCTTGATGAAGTAATCCGCAAAGCAGGCGGAGATATCTGGTATAATTCGGAAGTTACCAAGGTTATAATGGAAAACGGAAAGCCTGCAGGCGTTGTTATTAACGGTGAAAAAGAAATTTACGGCAAATACTTTATTTGTAATTCTTCGCCCAATGCAGTATGGAACGATCTTTTTGATATCAAGGATGTTCCCGAAAAACAGCTTAAAATGCTTAATGCCAGAAAAACAGCTTGTACTTTAACAACTGTTTATCTTGGCATGAATAAAACAAAGGAAGAATTGGGTATTACGGATTATTCCGTATTCATTGCACCCGATTCGGATTCGGATAAGCAGTATGAAGCGGCACAGAACTTTTTCAGCGGATACTGCATTATCAACTGCCTTAACGAAATCATTCCCGATTGTACTCCCGAAGGCACAAGTCAGCTTTTCCTTACAACAATGACTTTTGGTGACGTTATGAAGGATATCAAGCCTCAGGATTACAAAAAATTCAAAACGAAGGTAGCAAAGGATATGATTGAAACCTGTGAAAAGGCGCTTAACATTTCAATCACTCCCTACATTGAAGAAATTGAAATTGCACTTCCGCCCACCTTTGCAAGATACCTCAACACACCTCTCGGCACACCTTACGGATATATGCTTGAAAAATGGGATAGTATGATTCCTCGTACCGTTCAGTACGGCAAGGATCAGCCTTTCGATAATTTCTATTTCTGCGGTGCAAGCCAGGAACGCGGTGACGGCTACGGCTGTGCATATTACACAGGTGAAAAAGCAGGCGGAATTGTAGTTAAAAAAATCAAGGAGGGCAAATAATATGGCAAACAATTTCAAATCATTAAAAGGCAAAAAGTTTTTGTCAATGCTCTCTGCCCGTCAGGAAAGATTTGAAAACTCCAAGGCTGAGCTTCCTAAAGACGGAGATAATGCAATGTTTCTCGCCAAGGCACTTCACCCCAAAAGGCAGTATCTTGTGATTGAATCCGTAACAGACAGGGGAGAAGACTGCAAAAGCTTCACGCTTGTTCCCGATGCAGAAAAAGGAACTGCTTCGCTTGCATATTTCTCAGCCGGTAAATATCTTACGGTTTTCGAAACAATTGAAGGTATGCCCGTAACCAGAGCGTATTCGATTTCATCCTCACCCAAGGAATCGCTTGAAGGTAAGTATGTGCTTACAATAAAGCTTGTTGACGGCGGACTTATGTCAAAATATATTTTTGATAACTGGACCGTTGGTACAAAGGTTGAGGTTTCAGCGCCCTCGGGCAATTTTGATTACCAGCCTCTCCGTGATGCCGAAAAGGTTATTTGTATTGCAGGCGGCAGCGGTATAACACCTTTCCTTTCAATGGCAAATGCTATCAATGACGGCGATGAAGATTTCGAACTTACACTTCTCTACGGAAGCAGAAATGCAGATTGCATCCTTTTCCGTGACGAACTTGCAGACCTTGAAGCAAAATGCAGCAAAATCAAGGTTGTTCACGTTTTAAGTGATGAAAATACACAGCTTCCCGATGGTGCCGAAAAAGGCTTTATCACCGCCGAGCTTATCAAAAAATACGCCCCGGAAAGCGAAAACTATTCAGTATTTCTCTGCGGTCCTCAGCAGATGTATGAATTCGTTGATAAAGAACTTGAAAAGCTTTCTCTCGAAAAAAAATATATCCGTCACGAAATGTTCGGTGAATTCCATAATCCCGCTTCTCAGTCGGATTATCCGTCCGATATTCCCGAAACAGTCAAAATCACAGTAACAATTCAGGATAAAACCTATATTGTTAAAGGCTTATCCTCAGATTCCGTTATGCAGACTCTTGAAAAGAACGGTATTTCTGTTCCTGCACGTTGCAGAAGCGGTGAATGCGGCTTCTGTCACTCGCATCTTATTTCCGGTAAAGTGTACGTACCCAAGCACCTTGAATACCGCAGACTTGCCGATTATAAGTTCGGATGCATCCACCCCTGCTGTTCTTTCCCTCTGACAGATCTTGAGATTAACGTTCCTGTGGCAAAATAATATCAGATATAAAATTCAGCCTCCGTCGGAATAACCGGCAGAGGCTGATTATTTTTTATTTTATTTCTTCTCTTGTGGGTATCGAGCAGCTTGCACCTTTTCTGCTTACGGTGATTGCCGACGCTTTGGTTGCAAAATCAATACATTGAGTCAAGCTCATTCCTTCCGCAAGACCGCAACAAACAGCACCTATGAAGGTATCTCCTGCAGACGTTGTGTCAACAACGGTTGTTTTCTCTGCATCTCTGAAACAGATATAATCGCCGTCGTTATATGCACAGCCTTTTTCTCCCAGAGTAATAATAACCGTTTCAACACCTTTGACTTTCAATGTTTCAATTATTCTTCGGCAGCTTTCTTTATCATCAGCATTTATTCCCGTAAGAAGAAAAGCTTCATGTTCATTGGGAACAATTATATTAATATTTTTAAGAAAGCTGTCTGATAAATCCTTGTACGGCGCAGGATTGAAAACAACAAGGGTATTGCTCTGCTTTGCAATTTCAGCAGCCCTCACAACTGATTCAAGGGGGATTTCAAGCTGCATAACAAGAATATCCGATTCTTTGATTATATCCGAATTCTTATCGATAACATCCGGCGTAATGCAGTCGTTTGCACCTGCGTTAAGGATTATGAAGTTATCTCCGTTTACAACCGTAATGCTTGCAGTACCCGTTGATGCTTCTTCTGTTATAAAACCGCAAAAACGAGCACCTGATTTTTCTAAATTTTCAAGAAGCATTCTGCCGTTTGAATCATTTCCCACGGCACCGAGAAAATTTACTTCACCGCCAAGCTTTGCAACGGCAACTGCTTGATTGGCGCCCTTGCCGCCTGCGTTAACGGAGAAATCAAAGCCTTCAACTGTTTCTCCGAGAAGAGGCATTCTTTTGGTATGAATAGTAAGGTCAGCATTCATACTGCCGATAACCAGAATTTTTTTCATATCAAAACCGCTTTCAATTTATATTTGCAAGGTCTTTATAGTTTGATTTAAGAGAAGTATAAAGAGATGAGTATATGTTATAGTACTTGCGGTATGAAGCCGTATTATCGGCATCGGGAGATAATTTATCCGACACCTGCGGAATCATCGCATCACAGGCTTCCTTTACACCGGCGTAAATGCCTGCACCGACCGACGCAAGCACTGCAACACCCAACGCCGCCGCATCTGACGATTTCGCTGTTTCAACGGGAATTGCAAATGTATCGCAAATTATATTCTTCCACAGCTTGCTTTTGCTTCCGCCGCCGCAAAGGAGCATTGAAAGGGGAGTGATACCCATTTCTCTGAGAACGAGAAGGCAATCATAAAGCGAATAGGTAACACCTTCCATAAGCGCTCTTATGAAGTGTGCTTTCGTGTGCATAGCTGACAATCCGAAGAATACACCTCTGCAATCGGGGTCAAGATGAGGCGTTCTTTCACCCATAAGATAGGGGAGATAAATAAGTTTATCGCATCCGATGGGGATATTTTTTGCTTTCTCATCCGTTATCTGATAAACGTCTTTGTTTTCTTTATCTGCCTGCATAATTTCTTCATAGCAGAAGTTATTCTTAAACCACTGAAGCGAAAGTCCTGCACCTTGGGTGACACCCATTACGTGCCATGCACCCGGCACAGCACAGCAGAATGTATGAACTCTTCCTCTGGGGTCAATAACAGGATTATCGGTATGGGCGAACACCACTCCCGACGTTCCGATTGTTGTGAACGCTTTTCCTTCGGTAACAACACCCATACCTACTGCGGCGGCAGCATTATCGCCTGCACCGCCTACAACGGCTGTTTTAACTGATAAACCTGTTTTAGCGGATGTATCACCGTTGATATATCCTGTAATCTCGGGGGATTCATATACCTTTGCAAGATAATCTTCTTTAATTCCAAGTGCATCAATCATCACATCAGACCATTTTCTGCCCGGAACATCAAGAAGCTGCATTCCTGATGCATCGGATACTTCGGTTGCAAATTCACCCGTAAGTCTGAATCTTAAATAATCCTTCGGAAGAAGAATGTGTCTGCATCTTTCAAAATTATCAGGCTCATTATTCTTAACCCAAAGTATTTTAGATGCGGTGAAGCCTGTAAGTGCAGGATTTGCCGTAATCTTAATAAGAGTATCAAGGCCCAATTTTTCGGTAAGTTCTTCACATTCCTTACCCGTTCTCTGATCGCACCACAGGATAGCCGGCCTGATAACGTCACATTTTTCATCAAGCATTACAAGTCCGTGCATCTGACCCGATATACCCAAAGAAACGATATCTTCCGCATTAACACCGCTGTTTTTTACAACATCGGTAAGAGTGGAGATGGCGGCATTATACCAATCCTCGGGATTTTGCTCAGCCCAACCGTTCTGAGGCTGATAAAGCGGGTATTCCATACTCGCAGATGAAATTGCATTACCCTTTTCATCAAAAAGCACGGTTTTTGTTGCGGAGGTTCCTAAATCGATACCAATTAAATATTTCATATTATTCACCAAATAAAATGCTGTTCAGTGCCGACTGCAGATATTCCTGACTGCCCGAACCGGGATCGCTGCACTTGCCCAGTGAGCAAGCATAAGCCGAAAGCTCTTCAAGGCTTGTTTCGCCGTCAACAATTTTCTTGCCGATTCCGCTGTTATAGCTTGAATATCTCTCTGCCTTGAATCCGTCAATCCTGCCGTCTTCAATGATTTTTGCCGCCTTAATAAGACCGAGTGCAAAGGTATCCATACCAAGGATGAAACCGAGAACCATATCCTCAAGTGTGTTACTGGGTCTGCGGTTTTTGGCATCAAAGTTAAGGCCGCCGTTCTTCATACCGCCTGCCTTGAGAACTTCATACATACACATCGTAGCCGAATAAACGTCAAAGGGGAATTCATCGGTATCCCAGCCAAGGATGGGATCGCCCTGGTTTGCGTCAATTGAACCGAGCATACCGTTGATTGCCGAAATTCTGAGTTCATGTTCAAACGTATGACCGGCAAGAAGTGCGTGGTTAGCTTCAATGTTCATCTTGAAATCCTTATCAAGACCGTACTGACGGAGAAAACCGATTGCAGTTGCGGCGTCGAAATCGTACTGGTGCTTCATAGGCTCCTTAGGCTTGGGTTCAATGTAGAAGTCGCCTTCAAATCCTATGCCTCTGCCGTATTCAACAGCCATTTTCATAAGACGAGCAATATTTTCCTGCTCAAACTTAACATCTGTATTAAGAAGTGTTTCGTAGCCCTCTCTGCCGCCCCAGAAAACATAGCCTTTACCGCCGAGTTTAACTGTAAGGTCAAGAGCCTTTTTGATCTGTGCTGCAGCAAAGCAGTAAACCTCTGCACTGTTTGTGCTGCCTGCGCCGTTCATAAATCTGGGATTTGAGAACATATTTGCGGTACCCCAAAGGCATTTGATGCCCGTTTCCTGCATCTTAATAAGAATATAATCGGTTATTTCATCAAGACGGCGGTTTGTTTCGTTGATATCCTCCGCTTCAGGAACAAGGTCAACGTCGTGAAAGCAGAAATATCCGATTCCGAGCTTACTCATAAACTCAAAACCTGCATCAACCTTTGCTTTTGCGTGTTCCATAGTGCCTTTTTCCGCACCGAAGGATTTATCGGCTGTATCTCTGCCGAACATATCCGTTCCTGCGGCACCGAGATTATGCCACCAAGCCATAGCAAATGAAAAATGCTCTTTCATGGTTTTGCCCATAATAACTCTGTCTGCATCATAATATTTGAATGCAAAAGGATTTTTGCTTGAAGCACCCTCATAATTTACTTTTTCAATGAAATCGAAATACATATCAAAAACTCCGTTTCTATAATATATATGTTTAATTATATATTTACACGCCGATATATGCAAGAGAAAAAGAAAAGATTTTACAAATAATAACCCATATATTCTTTTTCTCTTGAAATAACGTGAGAAATATTGTATTATTGTATACAGTGTAATGAAAAACCGAAAAGGAATGTTTATATGCAGTTCATTGTAATGGATCTGGAATGGAACAATACTTATGCCAAAAAAGCAAACGGTTACATAAATGAAATTATTGAAATCGGCGCAGTGAAGCTTGACGGCGATCTTGAAACCGTTGATACTTTTTCGTGCATTATCCGTTCTCAGATCGGAAAAAAACTCAGAGGTACCGTTAAAAGACTTACTCAGCTTACAAATGCAGATATAAGCTCCGGTATGCCTTTCACCAAAGCATTCTCTGTTTTCAGAAAGTGGATAGGCAATGACGATACCGTTATTCTCACATGGGGTGACGGTGATATCAGAGTTCTGCTTGATAATTTTAAGTACCTCAACGGTATAAAAGTTATTCCGTTTTTGAAGAAATACTGCGATATGCAGAAAAGCTTTCAGAAAATCAACGGTAATGCAAAAGGTCAGCAGACAGGTCTTCTTGCCGCGGCTGAATATCTTGGAATAGACCCTGAAATGTATATTCATCACCGTGCTCTCGGTGACAGTATGCTTACCGCGGATATTCTTAAAAAAATATACCCCATGGGTATCATTGAGCCGGATATACTCGATTGTAACGATGATTTTTATTCAAAACTTCTTTACAAAGCAAAGGTAATCAGAAACATCGACAATCCTTTGGTTGATAAAAAAAGGCTCAACCATACCTGCGAATCCTGCGGTACACCCTGCACCCAGCTTACACCCTGGAAGTTCCACTGTCAGTTTTTCAGAGCAAACTTTTATTGCAGTGAATGTGACCTCACATACTCGGTAGGTGTGAGATTCAAAAAACTTTTTGACCAGGTTGAATTCAGAAAAATTGTATCGGTTAAAGAACCGGAACCTAAAATAGAGCAGGAGGGAACTGAAGAATGAAAATTCTGGTTACGGGCGGCGCAGGCTTTATCGGCTGTAATTTTGTTTATTATATGCTTGATAAATATGCAGACTATGAGATCGTGTGCCTTGATGCGCTTACATATGCAGGTAACATCAAAAGCCTTTCAAAAGCGTTTGAAAATAAAAACTTCAAGTTTGTAAAGGGAAGCATAGCAGACAAAGAGCTTGTATATTCGCTTTTTGAAAACGAAAAATTCGACGTTGTTGTAAATTTTGCAGCAGAAAGTCACGTTGACCGTTCAATTGAAAATCCGTTTGTTTTCCTTGAAACAAACGTTATGGGCACTGCGTGCCTTCTGGACGCAAGCAAAAAATTCGGAGTTAAAAGATATCACCAGGTTTCAACGGATGAGGTTTACGGCGATCTGCCTCTCGACAGACCCGATTTATTCTTTACCGAAACGATGAATCTTATTACCTCAAGCCCTTATTCCGCTTCAAAAGCTTCTGCAGATCTTCTTACGCTTGCTTTTCACAGAACCTACGGTCTGCCTGTCACAATATCCCGCTGTTCAAATAATTACGGGCCGTACCAATTCCCCGAAAAGCTTATTCCCGTTATGATAATGAAAGCATTGGCAAACGAAAATCTTCCTGTTTACGGTCAGGGTCTTAATGTCCGTGATTGGCTTTACGTTGAGGATCATTGCAAGGCTATCGATATGATTATTCATAACGGAAAAATCGGTGAAGTTTATAACGTAGGCGGTCACAATGAAAAGCAGAATATTGAAGTTGTAAAAACCATTCTCAGCCACCTTTCGAAGCCTGAAACTCTTATTACTTATGTAAAAGACAGAGCAGGGCACGATCTGAGATATGCAATTGACCCGACAAAAATCTCAACTCAGCTTGGCTGGGAACCTGAAACCGCATTTGAGGACGGTATGAAAAAAACAATAGAATGGTATCTTGATAATCAAGGCTGGATGGACGACATTAAAAGCGGTGAATATCAGAACCACGGTTTATAAAAATGTAACAGGCTTACGATTGATAATCCGTAAGCCTGTTTTTTTAATAACTCATTGCATAAATTGATTTAACAATATCACGAAGAAGAAAAGCGGCAATCTTTTCCCAAAAATTCAGTTTACATTCGAAAACTATTTTTCCTTCGGTAAACGTACCGTCAACGTTTTCTATCGTAAGACTTACCGTTGCAACGCCATCACCGATGCACCTTGCATAGCCTGATGACGAAACAAGAATTACATTTTCATTATCAGACGTCCATTCTGCATCATAATACAACGCTTCGGAAGGCTGGAATACCGTAATAATTCTTTCTGCCTCATAAAGGCTGAGCTTAACGCTTGATGCATAAAGGTTGATTACTTCAACAATTTTCGGTTCAAGCTTTTCCAGTGCTTCAAGAATTGCGAGTGTCTGTCTGTCAACAATATCCTGTTCGCAGGAGTATCTGCCGCTTACATCTTCTCCGACAGCCGCATCAAGCTGTGATAAATCCTTATAAAGTGTTCTGTCAACGGCAAGGGCTTTTTCAACAGCTTTATTATATTCGGTGTAATCGGCAGGTACCGTATCCTTGGTAATAATATCTGTTGTGATTACGTTGATAACGCCAAGGTCATTCTGGGTTATTTGACAGTAGTAATACGGTGCTGAATCGGAATTTGTAAAAATATACGACGGCGTAGTTGCCCCGTCAATCGGTGTACCGCCTGTCGTTTCGGGTACGGTATTCCAATACCACTGATAAGTAAGGTCAAAGCCCGCTGCCAGAATATATACTGTTTCACTGTTTTCGGTTACGTATTCGGGAATTTCACTGTAAATAAGAGGAATTTCAATGAATTTATATCCTTTGAGGTTTGCATAGCGTTCAACAAAGGTATTCTTGGTTCCGTATACGGTCATATTTTCTCCTTTATCGGTTGACTCGATAAAGTTGTTTGAAAGAAGAATACCACTGTTATCAGGCATATCGTCAGTTGTAATAAGATTTCTTGCGTCAATAAATTCTATCGTACAGTCATTAAAAACGCCGGCTGAAAGGTGGGTGGTATTTTCAATATTCAACGAGTATATGTTATGACAGCCCTTGAAAGTGTCTGCGGCAATGTTTTCGGCGCCGTTGAGACCGATAATATAAATATCGGGAGTTTTTGCAAACATTTCAGGCACGGTTTTAAGAAGCTTCGGCGCATAGAATTTTTCAAGATTTGCAGGAAGATAAATATTTGGAGACGGCTTGGAATAGACGTCATCTTCAAAGGCGGTCATTTCGGGAAGATTCAGAACAATGAGAGAGTCACATCCGTTGAAAGCGTTAGAATAAACCGTTTTAGCCTGCGGAAGAATAATATCATAAAGAGAAATACAGCTTTCAAAGGCATTTGAGAAGATATATCCTGCATCAGAGAATGACGCGATCATCAGACTTTCACAGCAGCTGAATGCTCCTGCAGGAATATATGCAAGGCCGCTTATATCAACCTCTGTAAGGGAAAAACATCCTTTGAAGCAACCGTCAGGCATATTGGAAAGATGGCTGATGTGAACGTTTACAAGCTGATTACAATCTCTGAACGAGTTTTTTCCTATCGACGACACATTTCCCAATTCAATATTTGAAATTGCGGATTTTGAAAAAGCACCGTCAGGTATGCTTTTGAGCTTTGAAAGCCTAAGCGTAAAAGTTGAACCTGTAAAGATATTCTGTCTGTTTCCTGCGTTGTAAAAAGAATATTTACCTATTGATTCAAAATCGGTAAAGAAAAACGGATTTTTCAGCCAATCGCAATTATAAAATGCATAATCACCCACAACCTTCACGTTTCTTCCGAAAACGGTTTTGAGCATAGTACAATTTTTGAAGGAAGCATTTCCTATTTCGGTTACGGAGTCGGGGAGTATAACCTCGGTTACGTTTGTATTTTCAAACACACCGTCACCTATTTTTTTAACTTCCGTTCCGTTTACGTTCCGAGGCACCGTGAAACTCAATAAACTTCCGCTGTACGCAGTTAACGTACCGTCGGACGTTACGGTAAGTTCTTCTTCATTTGCATACGGTGCAATGACGGTTGCAAAAGACGATATGGGCGAACGATACATACCGTCACAATAAGCAACGGCAGTAATAACAACTGTCTGAGCGGCGTGTATGGGTTTACCGTCATAAAGCTTTACGTTTTCACCGCCGATTACGGGAACGGAACGGTCTGTCGTATAATATATCTGTGCTCCCGGTGTATCACAGAATATTTCAATATCAATTTCAGTCTGACTGAAAGCTGTCAGATGTGAAAAATAGGGGGCTGATACAATATCCTTCTGCTTAACGTTATCAGGCGTTTCGGGCGCTCTTATAATTCCGTTACCGTATTTGATTGTAGAATTGTGCTCACTTATATGAACACAGGTGTTTTTGATTATTTCGATTATCTCTTCGCGTAACGCATCGGGTCTGTACGAGTAAATCGTCGCAACAACTGCGGTTACAAAAGGTGCGGCAACGGATGTGCCCCTTGTTTTAACGTAGCCACCGCCAAGATTTGTTGTTGTTATTTCAAAGCCTGGTGCCGCAAATGAAACGCCGTTATCATACGTACTGAAGTTTGTTACAATACCCGACTTATTTACAGCGGTAATTTTCAAAACACTGTCGTATGATGCAGGATAATATTTATTGGTTGTACCGTCATTACCCGAAGCCGCAATAACAGGGATATCATTGATTTCTGCATTATCTATTGCGTTTTTCAGTACAGAGGAATCTTCTTCAAAACCTACGCTGATATTGATTACGTCAACACCGTCCTCTACTGCACAGTTTATACCTGCCGCAAGAGAAATGACTGTTCCTGCACCGTGGGAGTCAAGAACCTTATAGGGCTGAACAAAGACGTTATCCATTGTACTGTCAATAATAACTCCTGCAACCTGTGTGCCGTGACCGTTATCATCCATAGAGTTGTTTCTTGTTCCGCTTGTGCTTGTGTTGATTCTTGTTGGGAGCACACGGCCGTTGAAAAAAGGATGGTCAGGGTCAACACCCGTATCAACAACAGCAACAACGGTGTCACTGATTTCAACGTTGCTGATTTTTATGTGATTGTTAAGTTTGTCAATTCCTATGTACTCGGGACCCCAGGATAAATACGTATTTTCACCTTCTCCGTCGGAATACACGATAGGCTCAGATGACATTGTATCGGAGAATAAAGCGCAAACCTCTTTGTCGATTTCAACATATTCAAGCTTATTGTTATTAACGTAGCTGTTATATGCATTTTCCGCATCATCGGGAGAATTGAACTGAAGCACCCAAAGGTCATCGTATCCGCAAATAACCGATGTTGCATTCATAGTGTCGATCCTGTATTTACTTTTAATAATAAGTCTTGCCGTTTTGAACTCATCTGAACCGCTTCCGTATTCAGAGCCGAAAGCGCCTTCCGTCATAACGGATGCATTAATCATACCGCTTATTTCCGCAGCAAATTCCTCAGCGGATATTTCATCAACATCCGTTGCAACAGCATATGATAAAAATGATAAAGCTGACGATGCAACCGCAATCAGCGACATTATGATGCATAGCAGTTTTTTCACTGTATCTCCTCCGAAAATATATTATGTATGATTGAAAAACATTATAAATATTTTGTTTTATTATACTATACTTTGTGTATATAATGCAAGCGAATACAAAATAAATCATAGATATACTAAAAATAACGCCAATTAAACTATACTGTTTGTAATACCATTGGCACTGTATAAATAACTTTTACCAAAATAATGTTGAAAATGTCACTTGACAATATTATAATAGAGACGAGGTGAAAAAAATGATTAAAGAACTTGTTATAAAAAACAGATCTTACAGACGGTTTAATGAATACGAAACAATCAAATCAGAAGTACTTTACGAGCTTGTTGACCTTGCAAGGTTTACTCCTTCGTCAGTTAATTTTCAACCGCTGAGATTCAAAACGGTCAATGATGCCGAAAACAACCTTAAGGTTTTTGAAACTCTTTCGTGGGCAGGTCTTTTGAAGGATTGGAACGGTCCGTCAGAAGGGGAAAGACCTTCAGCTTATATTATCATTCTTACTGACCTGTCCGTTGCAAGCAATATGAAAACCGACGTTGGAATAGCCGCACAAACGATTATGCTCGGTGCCGCAGAAAAAGGAATCGGCGGATGTATGCTCGGTAGTATAAAAAGAGAAATTCTTGCAGAAAGCCTGGGAATTAATCTTGACAGATACTCAATTGACCTGGTGCTTGCCTTAGGTATTCCGGCTGAGGAAGTCAGAATTGTAGACATTCCCGAAAACGGCGCAACCGCATATTACAGGGATGAAAATGACGTTCACTGTGTGCCCAAACGCAGCCTTGATGATTTAATAATTCAGTAAAAAAACGACCCTGCAACATAACTGCAGGGTCGTTTTTTGTTATACGAGAATATCAAAAACTACCTTTATGGGTGTTTTAAGAAGTCCGACAAGGATTTTAACGGGGATATCGCAGATTGCCGAAGCGATTGTACCCCAATCAAAGAAGAAACCGTCTTTTTCTGCGGTAGGTGCGCCGTCATAATCAAGAACAAAAGCCTGTGTATAGATTATGCCGCCCTTGCCGAGTGATTCGGCTCTGACGTATTTACCGATTTCCTCTGAATAATCGTCAAGGTCAATGGTATTGCCTACGTGAATTACCTTACCGTCTGCAATCCAATGAGTTACAAGGGTATTTTCGGTTGTAAGGGTAATGGTATCTTCCGTTTCGTCAACAGTGATATTGCTGATAACGGGTGCTGCGGCTTCGGGATAGTCGGTAGCATTGAACTTATCGTTGGCGTTTATTACGTTGCCAAGCAGTCCTGCAAGCTCAAGTGCTTCTGCAGTGCCGATTGCTTCAAGTGAAGCCTTATATCTTACCTGCTCATCGTAGTTGCCGAGATATTTGCTTGCGGCGAAGAATTCACCGTTTGCCAGGGCGGATTTAAGGTTATCCGAAGTAAGCTCAGGCATAAGCATAACCGTATAACCCGAATCAACGATATTAAGGTTGTGAGCATCTGATGTTGCAATGGCAAAAACGTTTCTTTCACCGATGGGAAGAATCTTCTGAAGAAGAATATCCCAAAGCTTTCTGTCATAACGGGTTCTGCTGTCACCCTTACTGTTGATATCAATACCGATGCAGGCATGATATGTATTAAGAATGTTTATAAATTTGTTGATTTTATATTCATAAGTTGAATCTTCAAGGTTATAGGCATCTGCGGTGCTTTCTTCATCCCTTGCGTTTGTATATTCACCGGGATGATTGATTACGCAAAGACCGCCAAGCTCATCAACCTTGCTGATTGGGCTGAGATAATTGCTTGTACCGCCTACAACACCGTGACCGTAGTCAACAAACCAGGAATTGACGTGGGCATTGTTGAATGATGTGGGATTCTGTTCGTTGGCGTAGGGAACTCTCATAAGCTCCTGACCCTTTTCGCCGCTTGAAAAAGTCTGTGCATAGTATTCGTCAGTACCCTTATTGTAAACAGAATATGCATTGCCGTTTGCCGCAACTCCGCTTTCAGAAAGAACGTCGCCTACATATTCGCCGTTGTCGATAAGTGAGAAAACAAGCATAGGCTCGTTGTGTCGCTGACTTGTGAAGCCGTAGCTTACCGTACCGTGGTCAGAAATGGCAAGAATATCAAAGCCGAGTTCATAGTGTCTTTCAACCATTTCGGGCAGTGAATTACTGCCGTCACTGAACGTGGTATGGCTGTGAAGATCCGCTTTATATCGGTTATAAGTTGAAAAATCAACGCCTTCATAAGGGCTGTTGATCGTGTAATCAACATCGTTATCCGATGCAAACGAGAATGGTGCGATGGCAAACAGCATTGCCGCAGCCGTCATAACCGCCAGAATTTTCTTTAACATTTTTATTGCCTCCCAAAAATTTATGATATTATTATATCAAATATTTATAAATTGTAAATAGTCATCAAAAAAATTTTGGATATCTTGTATAAGCATTTATACGAAATAAGTTGATATTTACATCGCGTTATGTTATTATCTAAAAAATGAGGAGGTTATGAATATGTTTATTATCAGAAAAATATGGTCTGTTCTTACACTGCCTTTACTCTTGATTACGTTGCTCACAAGTCCCGTTGCAAAAACCACGGAAACTGCTGAGCTTATTTCAAAAAATACGTTTGTTTTTGAAAAAGCACTTCTTATGGGACAGGGTATTACAACAGACGGCGAATATTATTATACCAGCGGTGCCATTGCGGCACTTGATCTGACCGCTCTTGCAAAATTCACCTTTGATGATATGGAGCTTGTTGATACACATATTAACCCTCTGCCCGACGAATGCACAGACAAAGATGATGACCATATCGGCGGTATCAGTGTTTATAACGGTAAAATTTACGCATCCGTTGAAGACAGCGACGAATATCTTTCACCCTGCATAGTTGTTTTCGACTGTGAAACTCTTGAAGCAACGGGCGAAATATATGATTTACCCAACGATATATATGATGACGGTGTACCCTGGTGTGCTGTTGACGGTGAAACAGGTCTTCTTTATACATCAAAATGGAACAATATAAATTCAATATATGTTTATAACGTTGCTGATTCCATGAGTTTTGTTAAGGAAATTCCTCTTTCCGAAACAATTCACAGAATTCAGGGCGGCGAGTTTTATAACGGAACTCTTTATCTTTCAAATGACATAAAGGATAACGGTAATTATAAAAACATTCTCAGTGTTGACGTTGAAACAGGTAAAGTCGACGTTGCGGCAATACGCGATGTGGGCGGCGATAATGTTGAGGCAGAGGGTCTTACATTCTTTCCCGCTGAAGACGGTTCTGTTATGCACGTGCTTGATTATAACAAGGTAATCGGTGTTTTTGTTCATCATTATAAGACTGAATTTACACAATAAAAGGGGATAGTTATGAAAAAATTTATCAGCTTATTACTTGCTTTTTCCCTTGGTTTTTCTCTTGCCGTTCCTGCCTTTTCAAATGAAGAAACCCCTGCAGAAGCCTGCGATAACGTACCTGTAATCGTTGTGAGGGGTATGGACTTTGCAGGTATGTATGTCGATTACGGTACCGATAACGAAAAATCAATCCTTACAGTAGATGCAGGTACAATAGTGAAGGGTATTCTTAAAGCTGTGGCCTCAGGTATAATTAATTTCAGTCCGGACTCCGCTATTAAAGAAATCTCACTCCTTGCAAAGGATATTTTCAAATATTATTCAATGGATGAAAGTGGAGGTTCGTTATATAACGTAACGATGCCTGCATACCCCGAAAGTGCAGATAAATATGAAAACCTCTGCGAAGGTACGTCGTTTGAATACGGAATCGTAAGAAGGTGCATTGAAGAATTCGGTGAGGGTCATACTTATTACATTAATTATGATTGGCGTCTTGATCCTTTTGTTGTTGCCGACGATATTAATGCGGCAGTTGAGGCTGCGATTGAAAATACCGGTCACGAAAAGGTAAATATTATCTGCTGCAGTATGGGCGGTCAGATGACACTTGCATATCTCACCAAATACGGATACGAAAAAGTTAACCGATGCATTTTTCTTTCAACAACATTCTGCGGTGCCCAGGTTGCATCGGATTTGCTCAACGGCAGAGTAAACATAGAGGCGGAAAATCTTTACGGTTATCTCGCATACACCGTCAGAGACAACAAACCCCTTTCAGTTCTCATAAATGTTCTCTATAAAGCAAAAGTTTTTGATTTGCTGACTAAGCTTACGGATTTCATTCTTGAAAACTATAAAGACACAGTGTATCAGGATGCGATAATCCCTGTTTTCAGCCATATGCTGCCTCTGTGGGGGCTTGTTCAGGAGGAGGATTATGCATCTGCCATTGATTATGTTTTCGGTGGCAGAGAAAACGCTGATGCGGATTTCATAGAAAAAACCGACAGGCTTCAGAAAATGATGAAGGATAAAACCGCCCTTATGAATGAAATGATTGACAACGGCGTTGAAATCGCTATTGTTGCTCATTACGGAATTCCCGTAATACCCGTTTATGAAAATTCCGATTATAACGGCGACGGTATACTTGAAACCTATCAGATGTCGGGCTATGCAACCGTTGCAGCTTACGGTGAAACCCTTGGTGATGATTACGTTGCTGCAAATCCCGCTCTTGTTTCACCCGATAACACCGTTGACCTTTCAACCGCACTTTTTCCCGAGTATACATATATAATCAAAGGTGCTGACCACGTAGGCGGAACATACGGAACGGATTACAGCGATTTTATTGTCTGGCTCCTTATGTACGACGGTGAATTTTACGCAGGTGCAAGTGATAAATATCCTCAGTTTATGGTTTCCGATTCATCACAAAGCTTAAGTAAATTTAATTAAGGGTTGATATTATGAGCATTTGCTGTATCATCGGTGCAGGTGATTGTGAAAAATTTGATTTTCAAAAAAATAACGGCGACTTAATTATTGCCGCCGACGGAGGATACAGCCATCTGAAAAAATACAAAGTAATTCCCGATGTCGTTATAGGTGATTTCGATTCCCTCGGATATATTCCGGATGATATACCTGTTATCAGACTTCCGGCTGTAAAGGATGTAACTGATATGTATGCTGCGGCTGAAATCGGACTCGAAAAAGGATATAAGGAATTTTTGATTTTCGGTGCCTGCGGCGGAAGACTTGATCATACAATCAGCAATATTCAGCTTGCCGTTTCGCTGACGGAAAAAGGAAATAAGTGCACCATAATCGACGGTGAAACAAATATAACATCGATTCACAACGGTACTGTTGAGTTTTCCGAGAATAATACGGGGTATATTTCAATTTTTTCCCATTCGGATAACTGCACGGGAGTAACAATAAAAGGTTTGAAATACACTATTGAAAATCAGTCATTAAAAAACTCGTTTCCGATGGGAGTCAGTAACGAGTTCATCGGGCAGAAGGCTTCAGTTACCGTTAAAAACGGTACGCTTGTAATTATTTACTAAATCATATTTTTTATTATAAAAACCGACTTTGAGTTATTCGAAGTCGGTTTTTGTGACATATCGGAACAATATAAATATATCTGTTGACATTTCGGTTATTTAATGTAAAATCTTATAAAAAGAAATTTTTGTCAAAAGGTAATTTTATGAAAAAGATAACTGTGTTTTTTATTTTGTTACTTTTAGTAATACTTTCATCGTTCAGTGCATTATCCGTCAACATTGACGGATATGACAACGGTGACGAATGGATTGAATCAGATGCTCTTCTTCTGCTCAACGGCGAAAGCAACTGCAAGGTAAATTTCGGGCTTATAAAATGGAAATTCGAGCCCGATACCAATACCGTTTATTTTTGCGTTATGTTCAAAGAACCCGACCTCGCAGCCGATAATACAAACGTAGGTGCGTCAATCAGAATTGAAAACTCCGATTTTTATACCGTCAGTGCTTCTTCATCCGATAATGAAATTAACGAAGACAGATATTCTTTCAAAGGTGCTGTTTCGGTTGACTCAAACAACGGTGTCACGTGTGAAATAAAGTTTGGCTTAAAATACGGAATTCCGGACATAATCAACGGCTCCGTAAGGTTTTTGGACTCAGACGGCGTTCCGTCAAACGTTTATAACTTTACTATCCGAAGTGACGAAATTGTTACCGAGGAACAAATGCACTATAATTCGGGCAGTTCATACCAAACAACAACGTATAAAACTACAACCCAAAAGACGGAAAAAACAACAAGCAAAACAGCAAAAACAACAAAGAGCAAGCAGTCGGATTCAGACGGCGGCTTATGGCTGATTGATATGATTTTGAATGATATTACAACAAATTCCGAATCCTCAACCGTAATTTCAAAAACAAAATCCGAGACAAAAAAGAAAACGCAGAAAAAGGATAAATCAACAACCGAGAATAATAAAACCGATATTTCCGACACCGTTTCTGAACAGTATAAAGAAACGCAATATACTTCAACAGAAAAACAAACTCCGGAAAGTATGCTCGGTCTTGAAAAAGGAGATAAGTATAAAACAATTACATTGATAGCAGGCGCAATTACTCTTGTTGCAATTTCTGTTCTCGGAACAGTTAAGCCGAACAAAAGAAATAAATCAGACGAAACAGAAAACGACCCGAAGTCATAAGGCTTCGGGTCTGATTTTTTATTTAACGGGCATCATATAGAAGCTGAACTCAAGCTCTTTTCTGCCGTCAACAACAAACTGAGGAAGAACGTCGGGTCCGCAGCTTGCGGTACCTGTACCTCTTGTGAAGCCGTCAATGTTAACTGCAACAGTATTCTCGCTGTGAAGGTCTTCCTGATGCTTTGCATTCTGCAAAAGTTTCTGGCTGAATTCTCTGACGTTGAAGTTGAAGTATTCATCATCATATGCAAATTTCAGACCGTTTCCGTTTTCATCAGTAAGTGCAAGATATCTGACACGTGTTCTGTTGCCTGCATCCTGAGGCTTTATATAAGGCTCGTGCATATCTTTTATCGTAGTGTTATAAACTCCTACAAGTGCCTGTGCATAGATATCTGAAAGGTTTTCCTCGGGTCCCATACCGTAATACTCAACGTTAGTAAAGTTTTCGGGCATTTCAAGTGTAAGACCGAATCTGGGGATATCAGCTGCAGCTTTTTTCTTTGCAAGTGCCTTGAACTTTGCTTCAACCTTGATAAGACCGTTTGAATACACGGTGTATTCAAGCTCTGCCTTGCCGAGAGGAAGAATTGATTTTTTGCTCTTGAGAAGGTATGTAACCTCAACCTCTGCCTTATTCTTTTTAAGCTCTATCTCAAAATCAGTGCACTTGCACTCATAGTTATCGTAGCCTGCGCCGTACCATTTGTCACGGCAAGCATCGTTATCAAGCGGAGCTCTGAATATGTTGGGAAGGAAGCCCTTGAACGAAGCAGGTGAGGGATTGATAAGCTCCACACCGTCTGCAATGTAGCTTTCGAGCATACCTGTCTTGTTGGAGAATGTTGCACTGCCGCCGCTGAAAGCAAGGGTGCTTACATCTCCGTCGCTTGACATGGCAAGCTTATCGAATGATTTCTCGGCTTTGTATTCATATTCTTCTTTGAGAGCAATCTGCTCAAAAGCGATTTCATCATCACCAACGTAATAATAAACGTTGAGATGGCAGTCACAATCTCCCTTGGGAACGTCAAACTCAACAGCGTGTTCAATCTTCTGTTCGGGTTCTATATCAAGAACAAGCTCATCTGCCGCAAGGAGGATATTGCCGTTTTTAACAAGCTCCCATACCGCAGTAATATATGATGCATTTCTGAATCTGTTCGTGTTAGTGAACGTTATAACGCCGTCGCTGTATTCTGCTCTTACGGGTCTGTAAACGTTCTTCATTTCTTTTGCACCGGTATGAAGCCTTCTGTCGGGATAAAGAAGTCCGTCAACGCAGAAATTACCGTCATGACGCCATTCACCGTGGTCACCGCCGTATGTGAACTTGAGCTTACCGTTTGCATGATAAACAGCGTGGTCAGCCCATTCCCAGATACATCCGCCCATAAGGTTGTCATATTTATAGAAAAGCTGCATATATTCTTCAAGTCCGCCGGGGCCTACACCCATAGCGTGAGCATATTCGCAGAGGAAGAAAGGCTTGGGTGTGTATTTCTTTCCTCTTGTGTGCCTTCCTGTTTTCTCTACATCCTTGTGGTTTGTATACATCTCTGAAACAACGTCGTATGAATGTCTTTCGTTACGTACAACACCTTCGTAATGAACGGGAATTTCGGGGCAGATACCGTGAAGGAAATCGTAGCAGACATCATGGCAGGCATAACCGCCGGCCTCGTTACCAAGCGACCACATAATGATACCTGCACGGCTTCTGTCGCGCATATACATTCTCTTCACTCTATCGAGATATCTGGGTGCCCATTTGAGATCGTGGCTGATAAGATCGATATTGTTGTGAGGATCACAGCCGCAGCCGTGAGTTTCAATATCGGCTTCGTCAACAACATAAAGACCGTATATATCACAAAGAACAAGGAACTGTGCATCGGGAGGGTAGTGAGATGTTCTTACGGTATTGACGTTGAGTGACTTCATAAGTCTGATATCCTTTTCGATATCGTCATAACTCATTACATAACCGTTCTTATAATGTGTATCGTGATGATTTACACCCTTAACCTTAATTTTCTTGCCGTTAACGGTAAAAATATCTTTTTTGATTTTTACCGTTTTGAATCCGACATAATTTCGGGTTGTCATTATTTCTTCATCACCCTTGTAAAGAGTGACGAAAGCGGTGTAGAGCGTAGGAATTTCCGCATTCCAGCTTGTAACGTCAAGATTTCTGAATTTTATAACAGCTTCACTGCCTGCATCAACGGTATTTGTTGCAAGAAGCTTGTTTTTGCTGTATATTTCGGCGCAGACTTTATAGCCGTCCGTGTTACCTTCAAGAGCAAGATTGATATCAAGATTCCAGCCCTTTGAGGTTTCTTTGGTTCTGTAATATACGTCAAAAAGGTAAGTTTCAGGCATTTCATAAAGAAGAACGTCTCTGAAAATACCGTTTTCTCTGAACATATCCTGACACTCAAGGAAGGTAGCATTGGACCACTTATGAACTATTGCAAGAATTTCGTTTTCACCTTTTACGACGTTCTTTGTAATGTCAAATTCCGCAGTATTATGAGCACCTTCGCTGTAACCGACGAATTCACCGTTGACATAGAGATCAAGGCAGGAAATAACACCGAGGAACGAAAGAATATAAACCTTATCCGTATCACTTACATCAAAGGTCTTTCTGTATACACCTACGGGCTGTTCTTCCGGAACGTAGGGAGGTTTGTCATCAAATGCATAAGGGCAGTTTATGTATGCAGGTGCATCATAACCGGTTCTCTGCCAGGTCGAAGGTACCTTTACGGAATCAAAAGCTTCCTTATCGGTATCAATGATATCGGGAACATCATTCCTGCTTTTGTAATATCTGAACTGCCATTTACCCGAAAGAACCTTAACTATATCCGATGAAATTCTTTCTTTTTTGAATGAAGTCTTTTTCAGCAGTTCCTTTGATGAATAGGGGATAGCGTAACCTCTGCCGCTGAGCTTATTAATTTCATAAACCGAGAAATCATTGTAATTTGTTTTGTTAACGGTATATTTCATATTTTCACTGCCTTTCTTCAAGCATTTTAATCATTATTTTTGCCGCCTTGTAGATATCTCCGCATCCGAGAGTAATAATGAGATCTCCCTTTTCCGCATTGTCAACGGCGTATTTTGCAACCTCATCAAAAGTGTTGAACCACACACTTCCGGGAATCTTTTCAGCAAGCTGAGAGGTATAAATACCGTATGTGTTAACCTCTCTTGAACCCATTATTTCAGTCATTATACATTTATCGGGAATTTTCAGAACTCTCACAAACTCATCAAAAAGAATGGACGTTCTTGAATAGGTGAAAGGCTGGAACACCGCCCAAACTTTATTGAACCCCATTTTCATCGCAGTGTTGAGAGTAACCTCAAGCTCCTTGGGATGATGTGCATAATCGTCAGCAATCGTAATTCCGTTAAGTTTTGCAAGAATTTCAAATCTTCTGCCTGCACCTGCAAAATCCGCAATTCCTTTTACACATTGCTCAAAGTCTACACCCGATTCCATAGCGGATGCGGTAACAGCAAGTGCATTGTAGACGTGATGCTTTCCCGGGACTCCGAGAGTGATTCTGCCGAGATTTTCACCGTATCTTTTCAAAACAAAAGATGCAAATTCATTTTCAAGCTGAACATCAACCGCCTGATAATCATTCCCGTCGTTAAAGCCGAAAGTAACCAAAGGCTTGCCCGATTCATTTGCGGCAGGTATAACGGATTCGGCAGAATGAATATCATCACCGTTATAAATAATCATTTTCGTTGCCATTGAAGCAAACTTTGTAAATGATCTCTTCAAGTTTTCAAACGTTTTGAAGTAATCAAGATGATCCTCATCAACGTTAAGCACAACAGCAATATCGGGGGATAAATCAAGAAAAGTATCAACAAACTCACATGCCTCACAAACCATATGCTCACTGTGGCCTACAATGCCGTTTGAACCGGTCAGAGGCAGCTTGCCGCCAATTACAGCCGTGGGGTCAAAATCAGCCTCGATGAGCACCTGAGTAAGCATTGAGCAGGCTGTTGTTTTACCGTGCGTACCGCTTATGCATATGCTGTTGGGATAAATTCTTGTTACCGCACCGAGAAGCTTGCTTCTTTCAAACGTAGGTATACCCGATGCTTTTGCTGCAACGAGCTCAGGATTATCGGGAAGCAATGCAGCAGTGTAAACAATCATTTCAGCACCTATGATATTTTCAGCCTTCTGACCCATAGTTACAGGGATACCAAGCGAACGGATGCGGGCAAGAGTATCCGTTTCGTTGTTATCGGAACCACTGAGCAAATATCCTTCCTTATGAAGAATTTCTGCAAGGGGACACATACCCGAACCCCCTATTCCGATGAAGTGAATACGCTTGACCTGCTTCAAAAGAACGTCTATCTCAAACATCTTCTATTCTCCTTTTGAATATACTGCTTTTATTATATAACATTGTTTTCAAAAAATAAAGAGAAATTTTACTAAAATATTGTGTTTTTGCCCTGTAACAGACGTTTGTCTGAAACCATAAAATGATAGTAAATTACAGGGAGGTGCAAATATGAAAAAAATCAACAGTTTTATTATTATCGGCGGTGACAGCAGACAGCTTTATATGGCTGATTATCTTTCATCTATGGGATATGAAGTAACGCTTTACGGCTTGCCGGAAGTAAACCGCAAATGTGCGGAAAACATAAAAAATTCCATCAGCAGTGCCGATTGCATTATTCTTCCTCTGCCTGTCACAAAAGACAACAAATATATTTATTCAATTGTTCAGATGAGAGAAACGGCAGATGAGATATTTTCTATGATTAATGAAAATCAGCTTGTTTTTGCCGGTATGCTGAGCAAAGGTTTCGAAACAAAAATCAAGAAAAAAACAGACTGCATATACGATTACTTCAAGCTTGAAGAAGTAACCGTTATGAATACCGTTCCCACAGTGCAGGGGATTATAAAAGCAATGATTGATAACATCGAATATACCGTTCATTCAAGCAAATGTGCCGTTTTCGGATACGGACGCGTTGCAAGGCTTACGGCCGATACGCTTTCTTCCCTGGGTGCTGATGTTACCATTGCAGCACGGAAAAGCGGCGACATTGCAACTGCAAAAACCAAGGGATGCGGCGGAATTTATATTTCTGAATTCTGGAAGCAGGCAAATAAATTCGACATCATAATTAATACCGTTCCGTCACTTGTAATCAACAAAAAAATACTTGAAGCCGTAAAAAGCGATTGCCTTATCATTGACGTTGCATCGTCACCCTTCGGTACGGATTTTGCCTGTGCATACGAACTTGGTATAAAAGCGATACAGTGCTCGTCTCTTCCCGGCAAGGTTGCCCCGAAAACAGCAGGAAAAATTATTGCTGACGGAATTCTTAACATTATAAAGGAGGGGGAATATGAGTAAACTCTGTATAGGTTTTGCAATCTGCGGTTCATTCTGCACGTTTGAAAAGGCAAAAGAACAGATAAGATTTCTTTGCAATGACGGAAACACCGTTATTCCGATTATGTCATATAATGCCTATTCAACTGACACACGCTTCGGTAAAGCCTGTGAGCATATAGCGGAAATAGAAGAAATAACAGGCAAAAAAATTATTTCAAGCATTTCCGATGCCGAGCCGATCGGACCTAAGAAAATGCTCGACATACTTGTTATTGAGCCTTGTACGGGCAACACACTCGCAAAGCTCGCAAACGGCATAACGGATACTCCCGTAACGTTGGCTGCAAAAGCTCATTTAAGAAACGACAGACCGCTCCTTATTGCCGTATCAACAAACGATGCGCTTTCGTCTTCAGCCGCAAATATAGGTAAACTTCTCAACACAAGAAATATATATTTTGTCCCTATGCGGCAGGATGACAGCAAAAATAAGCCAAGGTCGGTTGTTGCCGATTTTGAGAAAACAAACGAAGCAATAATATACGCGGTTGACGGCGTACAGCTGCAGCCTGTCATTTTCTGATTTTGTACGGAGTATTGAAATTTTCATTACTCCGTTTTTCATAATTTTATCTGTCCGTACTTGAAAAGTACATTGTTTGTTGATATAATGTTAATAATTATGGTGTAATATGGAGGAAGTATGGACGGAAAGCTTATTGTAATCGAAGGTCTTGACGGAAGCGGAAAATCAACTCAAGAAAATCTCCTTAAAGAAAAACTTGCAGATATGGGCGTAAAGGTTAATTTTATCAAACTCCCGAATTATGATGACCCCGCCTGTGAGCTTGTCAAAATGTATCTTGCCGGCAGATTCGGAAAAAAGCCGGGCGATGTTAACGCTTATGCTGCTTCATCTTTTTTTGCGGTAGACAGATATGTAAGCTATAACTGTTTCTGGAAAGAAAAGTATCTTAACGGTGAAACTTTTCTTGCAGACAGGTACACAACCTCCAATGCATACCATCAGCTTACGAAAACACCCCGCCACGAGTGGGATGCATACCTTGAATGGCTCGAAGATTTCGAATACAATAAAATGGGTATACCCAAGCCCGACGCTGTTATTTACCTTGATATGCCTATTGAAGTTTCACAAAAACTTATGACAGGCAGGTATAATGGCGACGAAAGCAAAAAAGATATTCACGAAAAGGATGTTGAATACCTTAACAGCTGCCGTGAAGCGGCAGATTATGCTTGCTCTAAACTGGGATGGTTCAGAATAAACTGCAGTGAAAACGGCGAACCCTTGCCCGTTGAGGTTATTTCTCAATCGGTTCTCGAGGCCGTAAAATCAGCTTTGAACATATGATCAGACTTTACAAAGAAGACGATATAAACGGAATAATCAGACTGTGGGAAGAAGCTTTCGGTGACACAGAAGCCGAAATACGATTTTTTCTTGACGGATGCCGTAAGCCTCTTACCGCATTGATATATGAACTTGACGGCAAAATCGCCTCCATGCTGTTTTTGCTTGAAGGCGATATGCATATTAGCGGTGCAGATTACCCGTCATACTATCTGTATGCCGCCTGCACATTAAAAAATTACCGCGGCAGAGGACTTATGGCCGAACTTCTGGATTCCGCAAAAGAAATTGCAGATAAGAACGGCAAATATTTTATATGCCTTAAACCTGCCGAAAAATCACTTTTTGATTTTTATGAAAAGCACGGATATAAAACTGTTTTCACGGCAAGAATCACAAAATATAACGCAGAAAAATCATTAATAAACGACACAACCTGTAATGAAATACATCCTCAATTACTTCGGGATTCCGCATTTGAAGGGCACAGCTATTTCAAATGGGACAGGCAGTCGGTTGAATTTGCGTTTTTACACAATCAATTCTTCGGTGGAAACGCCTCCACAAACCGTAAAGGATATTCACTTTACACATCAGATGGCACAGAAAACGTCGTAAAGGAAACAACCTTTACACACATTGAAGATGTAATCCGTACAATATCACATTATGAAAAACTTGTGAAAATTATTTTTCCGCCATGGGTTGATGCGGAAGGTGAAATCATACCTTATGCAATGATTACCGCTGTTAACAGCGATGGCAGAAATTTAATTGATTCCGTTGAAAATGCATATCTGGGTCTCACCCTGGATTAGAAAGGTGATATATATGCTTTATATGTTTTTCGCAGACGGCTTTGAAGAGGTTGAAGCCGTTGCTGCGCTTGACGTTGTAAGACGTGCAGGCATTGAAATAAAAAGCGTCGGAGTAGTCAATAAAACGGTGAAAGGCTCTCACGGAATAAGTATAGTATGCGACGTTACTGATTCCGAAGTCACTGCCGACAAAGAGCTTTCCGGCATTATACTTCCCGGCGGAATGCCCGGTACAACCAACCTTCTGAGTAGTAAAAAGGTTAATGAATTCATTGATTTTTGTTCAGAAAATAATCTTCTTCTTGCCGCAATCTGTGCAGCACCTATGATTTTGGGCAGAAAAGGTCTTCTTAACGAACATAAAGCTGTTTGCTTTCCCGGGTTTGAAGATGAGCTTACAGGTGCAGAAATTTCCGAAGAATTCGTTTGTACCGACAGTAACATAATCACCGCCAAGGGTATGGGCAGCGCAATCAATTTCGGTTTGGCGATTACTTCTTATTTCAAGGGTACTGCGGCTGCTGATTCTCTTAAGGCTACACTCCAATGCTCATAACGGATAAGATAAAGCTCCGCACACTGTTCAAGTCGGTGAGAAACGGTATGGATGCTGAGTGTAAAAAAAATCTTGATTCTTCAATTTTAACAAGACTTGTAAATTCGGATGTTTATAAAAATGCAACACTGATTCTCACTTATATCTCATTCGGCAGTGAAGTGGATACAACGGAGCTTATAAAATATTCTCTTTCAGTCGGAAAGCGGATTGCCGTACCTTATTGCTCCGGAAATCAGATGGATTTTTATGAAATATCCGATATAAGCGATACTGTAAACGGCAGATTCGGTATACCGACCGTTAAACCGGGGAATAATCATCTTATAACCGATTTTAATAATGCAATCTGCATCGTTCCGGGTCTTTCATTTGATGCAGAAGGCGGAAGACTCGGTTACGGCGGAGGATTTTACGACAGATTTCTTGTTGATAAAAAAATCCGTACCGTCGCTCTTTCTTATGAGAGATGCATGTACCGATCAATCCCAACCGATAAATACGATATATCCGTTTCTGATATTATAACCGAAAACAGACATTATAAACTCTGAAAAGGGAGGGTATACATATGAATAATGATGCCAACAACAATATGAACGGACGAAAAAAGCCCTTTGAGGTTCATATTGAAGATGACGGTTTTCTCAGCCCCGAAGCACTCGAAAATATTAAACCGACTGAAAAAATACAAAAGAAAAAATTTGAAGTTCATATTGACGAAAATGCTCTTGCACCCGAAACCGATGACCATACGCCGCAGTATAAGGGTGAAGTGTATTTTTCCAACAGAAAGCCTTTAAGGCGGAATACTCAGCCTGCACAGCCTGCCGAAAGAAATCAGAATCAGAATAAAAACAAATCGATTAAAGCAAAGGCATTCAATTCAGTTCTTGCAATATTTATGGCAGTTGTTCTTGTGTTCACAACAGCTTTTTCGGCTATTGCAATCACCTGCATAAACGACGTTCTTGCGCTTAACAGAAGCGAAGAGCTTGTTAAGGTTACAATCCCTCAGGGTTCAACAACCGACAGTATAATCAATATTCTCAGTGATGAAGGGCTTGTAAAGCAGAAAATGTTCTGCAAGCTCTACTATAACCTTGTCACTTTTCTCAAAAATCTTAATAAAGACCCGAAACCCGGTGATCCCGAATACCTCAGCGGCGTGTACTACGTTCAGAAAAATCTGGGTCTTGAGGGATATCTGAACGAATTTATGGAGGTTCAGAAAAGCGCAGATACCATTACTCTTGTTTTTCCCGAAGGCTGGACAATCTATCAGATGTTCGATAAAATCGCCGAATTCGGTGTATGCAGCAAAGAGCAGCTCATAGAGTCTATTCAGGGAACCGACTTTGAAAATGATTTTATCAAAGCTATTCCTCAGAACAGCAGCAGAACGTTTACTCTTGAGGGCTATCTCTACCCGGCAACTTATGAATTCTATGAAAAAAGCGACGCAAACTCAATAATCAGAAAATTCCTTGAGGCATCCGAAGACAAGTGGACCGATGAATATGAAGCCAGGAGAATTGAACTCGGTCTTACGAGGGATGAAGTTATCACAATAGCTTCAATAATCCAGCGCGAAGCCGCAAGCAAAAAACAGATGGGTCTTGTTTCATCGGTAATTCATAACAGACTCAACCATTCCGTATCGTGGCCTTTGCTGGGCTGTGACTCTACAACAAACTATATATCAAGTTACGTTGCACCCAACGTGTCGTCTACTCTTGCTATGGCATACGAGAGCGCATATGACACTTACAGTCAGCAGGGTCTTCCTCCCGGACCTATCTGCAACCCCGGCGACGATGCAATTAACGCTGCTCTTTTCCCCGAAGATACGAACTATTTCTACTTCAGACACGATAAATACGGCCAAATATATATGGCGAGAACCCAGGCAGAACACGATGCAAACGGCAGAGAGGTTCTTCGTGTTAACAGCCGATAGGAGATAATTTATGTTTCAGATTTCCAAACCCGAATTGCTTGCGCCGGCAGGAGATACCGAAAGACTTGTTGCGGCAGTTGAATACGGTGCCGATGCGGTTTACCTTGGTTCTGATTGCTTCGGCATGAGGACTGCGGCGGCAAGCTTCGGAGGAGATGAATTAAAAAAGGCTTGTGATTATGCTCACTCAAAAGGGGTGAAGGTTTACCTCACCTGCAACACGGTGCCCCGTAATGATGAGCTTAACAATCTTCCTTCATTCATTGAATACGCCTCAGACAGCGGTGTCGATGCGTTCATCGTCACAGATATCGGAGTAATGAAAGCAGTTCAGAAGTATGCACCCGATAAGGAGATTCATATTTCTACGCAAGCGGGTATAACAAACTACGCATCGGCTTGTGCATTTTATGAAATGGGCGCCAAAAGAATTGTTACCGCAAGAGAGCTTTCACTTGAAGAAATAGCTGAAATCCGAGCAAAAACACCTAAAGACCTTGAAATAGAATCCTTTGTTCACGGTGCGATGTGTGTATCTTTTTCGGGCAGATGCCTTCTCTCGAATTATATGACCGGTAGAGATTCAAACAGAGGCGATTGTGCTCAGCCCTGCCGTTGGAGATACTCTTTACTCGAAGAAAAGCGTCCCGGTGAATATTTTCCTATTGAGCAGGATAACACCGGCACTTACATAATGAATTCAAGAGATATGTGCCTTATTGAGCATATTGCGGCTTTGACAGAGGCAGGCATAAACAGCTTCAAAATTGAAGGCAGAGCAAAATCTGCATACTATACCGCCGTTTCCGTCAACGCATACCGCTGTGCCATTGACGGCTATGAAAAATCCGGTTATTCAAGCGATTACAAACCCGAACAATGGATACTTGACGAAGTAAGGAAAGTCAGCAACAGGCAGTATTGCACAGGCTTCTATTTCTCAACTCCCATGGATGATGCTCAGATATTTTACAACGGCGGATATGTCCGTGAGTGGGACGTTGCGGCTATTGCAGAAAAGTGGGAGAACGGGGTTCTCTATGCTTCACAGCGTAACAGATTTTTCAACGGCGATGAACTGGAAATTATGGTTAAAGGAATTGAGCCCGTAAGAGTTACCGTAAATAATCTCAGAAACGAAGAAGGGGAGCTTATTGATAATGCACCTCATCCTATGATGAAGCTCAGTTTTGAGTGTCCCGTTGAAGTGCCTGAAGGCTCATATCTGAGAATGCAGAGAAAGAACGGCATCATACTTTAATATCGAATATGCCGTTCATTATACAACTCAGCACCCGCCACAAAACGGCGGGTGTTTTTTTGTCCTTTTTATCGGTCATAAACCGAAGTATAATGTTACATATAAAGATAAATATTAAACAATATATTGTCGCAAAACTTGACTTTGATTCAAGATGTGGTATAATAGTATCGGTAAAAATTGCGCATTTTGGGAGGATTATCTTATGGCGAAAAAACCCGGCTACAACGACGAAAGTATTGTTGCGCTTAAAGGTAAAGACAGAGTAAGAAAAAAACCTGCCGTTATATTCGGTTCCAGCGGTATCGACGGCTGTGAACATTCAATTTTTGAAATTGTTTCCAACTCTGTCGACGAGGCGAGAGAGGGCTTCGGTAATAAAATTGTTGTTACACGTTTCGATGACAACTCAATAGAGGTTCAGGACTTCGGCAGAGGCATTCCAGTTGACTATAACCAGAAGGAAGGACGTTACAACTGGGAACTTGTATTCTGTGAGCTTTATGCCAGCGGTAAATACAACAACGGCGAGAACGGAAACTATGAATTTTCGCTCGGTACAAACGGTCTCGGCCTTTGTGCAACTCAGTATGCATCCGAATATATGGAAGCGGAAATCCATACCGGAGGATACAGATATCTTCTCAATTTCAAAAAAGGCGATCCCGACGGTGAAATGATCAAAGAACCGTATTCAAAGAAAGATACGGGCTCAAGAATCAAATGGAAACCCGACCTTGAGGTATTCACCGATATAAATGTTTCGCTTGAGTATCTTCAGGAGATGCTGAGAAATCAGTCTGTTGTAAACGCAGGTGTAAAATTCATCCTTAAAAATCAGGTCGGCAAAGGGTTTGACACCTATGAATACTACTATGAAAACGGCATAAACGACTACATCAAAGAAAAAGTTGGCGAAAATGCTCTCACAAGCTTTCTTTCCTGGAGCGGTGAAAGTATGTGCCGTGACCGAGAAGACCTTGACGAATATAAACTCAAAATGAGCTTTGCTCTGACATTCTCTAACAAGGTCCAGATGAAAGAGTATTATCATAACTCAAGCTACCTTGCAAACGGCGGTTCACCGGATAAAGCTGTCAGACAGGCGTTCCTTTCTCAGATTGACCTGTATCTCAAACAAAGTAACAAATATCAGAAAAGCGACGGAAAAATAACTTTCCAGGATATTGAGGATTGCCTTGCAATAGTCGTTTCGGCATTTTCGACTCAGGCATCCTACGAAAATCAGACTAAAAAATCAATTAACAATAAAGGCATACAGGATGCAATGACCGCATTCATAAGGCATCAGCTTGAAATTTACTTTATTGAGAATCCTATGGAAGCAAACAAAATTGCCGATCAGATTCTCATAAATATGCGAAGCCGTGTCAATGCCGAAAAAACAAGACTCGGTCTTAAAGAATCGCTCACCAAAACCGTAAGCAATCTCACAAACCGTATTCAGAAATTTGTTGATTGCCGAAGCAAAGATGTTGATATACGCGAACTCTTCATCGTAGAGGGCGACTCTGCGTTGGGTGCCTGTAAACAGTCAAGAAATTCCGAATATCAGGCTATTATGCCCGTAAGAGGTAAAATTCTTAACTGCCTTAAATCTGAATATGACAGAATTTTCAAAAGTGATATCATTACCGACCTTATTAAGGTTATCGGCTGCGGAGTTGAAATAGGTTCAAAGCAGAAAAAAGGCAAGGATATGATTTCGTTCAATCTTGATCTGCTCCGCTGGAATAAAATTATTATCTGTACCGATGCCGACGTTGACGGCTTCCACATCAGAACTCTGATTCTTACAATGATATACAGACTTATGCCCACGCTTTTTGAAGAAGGCAAGGTCTTTATTGCAGAATCACCTTTGTACGAAATCACCTGCGGCGACGAAACCTGGTTTGCATACACAGAAAAAGAAAAAACCGACGCACTTGCCGAAATCGGCAACAAAAAATATACAATTCAGCGTTCAAAAGGTCTCGGTGAAAACGACCCCGATATGATGTGGCTTACCACAATGAACCCTGCAACAAGACGACTCATTAAGGTTGAACCATCTTTTGCTCAGGAAACGGCTGATAAATTCGACCTTCTTCTCGGAGATAACCTTGCAGGCAGAAAAGAGCATATCGCTCAGAATGGTCATCTTTACATTGATATGGCTGACGTATCATAATAAAAATAACGGAGTAATAATATGGCTAAAAAAACAAAAAAAGGCAGCGGAAAACCCGTTGAAACTCTTGATGCCAAAACCCATATTTTAGGTGCGGGCGAAGTTGTAAACCAGCCCATTACGGATACACTCGAGCTTAATTTTATGCCTTATGCAATGAGCGTAATTATGTCACGAGCAATCCCCGAAATAGACGGCTTCAAGCCTTCACACAGAAAAATACTTTTCACAATGTATAAAATGGGTTTGCTTACAGGCAACCGTTCAAAATCCGCAAATATTGTTGGCCGAACAATGCAGCTTAATCCTCACGGTGATGCGGCAATTTACGAAACCATGGTCCGCCTTTCAAAGGGTTATGAAGCGTTGTTGCACCCTTACGTTGATTCAAAGGGTAACTTCGGTAAAGCATATTCAAGAGATATGATGTGGGCTGCATCAAGATATACCGAAGCAAAGCTTGATAAGCTTTGTGCTGAGCTTTTCTCGGACATCGATAAAGACACTGTTGATTTCGTCGATAACTACGATAACACGATGAAAGAACCCGTTCTTCTGCCCGTAACGTTTCCCAGTGTACTTGTAAACGCAAATACCGGTATTGCTGCGGGTATGGCGAGCTCAATATGTTCTTTTAACCTTGAAGAGGTGTGCAATACCACCATAGAGCTTCTTCGTAACCCTAAGCACGACGTTACCGAAACTCTCAAAGGACCGGATTTTGCAGGCGGCGGCTTCCTCGTCTACAACCGTGATGAAATGGAAAGCATTTACAGAACGGGCAGGGGAGGATTCAAGGTAAGAGCAAAATATACTTACGATAAAGCCAACAACTGCATTGACGTTACCGAAATCCCTCCCACAACAACGTGCGAAGCTGTTATAGACAGAATAATCGAGAAAATTAAAACAGGCTCAATCAAAGAGATAAGCGATATCCGTGATGAAACGGATAAGAACGGTCTTAAGATTACAATTGACATAAAGAAGGGCACTGACCCTGATAAACTTATGAAAAAGCTTTATGATTCAACATCGCTTCAGGATACGTTCTCGTGCAATTTTAATGTACTCATAAACGGAATGCCCAAGGTTTTGGGTGTAAGTGAACTTCTCAAGGAATGGATTGATTTCAGAAGCAACTGCATAAGAAGAAGAACAGCGTTTGATTTGAAACGTGCAACTGACAGACTTCACCTTCTCAGAGGTCTTGAAAAAATTCTTCTCGATATTGATAAAGCAATCAAAATTATCAGAAACACCGAGGAAGAATCCGAAGTTGTTCCCAACCTTATGATCGGATTCAGAATCGATAAGATTCAAGCAGAATATGTTGCCGAAATCAAACTCAGACACCTTAACAAAGAATATATTCTTAAGCGTCTGCAGGATATTGAAAAGCTTGAAGAGGCAATAAAAGACCTTAACGATATCCTCGAAAACGCAAAAAGAATAAAGCAGATTATAATTTACGAGCTTAAAGAAGTCATAAAGAAATATTCATCACCGAGAAAAACCGAAATAATCTATTCAACAGAAATTGATAATGAGGATTTCGAAGAAGAAGTGCCCGATTATCCCGTACACATCTTCTTTACATCCGGCGGATATTTCAAAAAAATCACACCTCTTTCATTGCGTATGAGCGGTGCACAAAAGCTTAAAGAGGGTGATGAAATTTCACAGACGTTTGATACAACCAACGCAAAAGAGCTTTTGTTCTTCACAAACAAATGTCAGGTTTACAAGTCATCAGCTGCCGCTTTTGAAGACACAAAAGCAAGCGTACTGGGTGATTATATTCCCGCAAAGCTTGAAATGGATGAAGGCGAAACACCCGTCTATATGGCTGTTACGGGTGATTACAAGGGATATATGCTGTTCTTCTTTGAAAACGGTAAGGTGGCGAAGGTTGAACTTAAAGCATACCAGACCGTTACAAAGCGCAAAAAGCTTATCAAGGCATTTTCGGACAAATCGCCGGTATCCGCAATTATGCATATTGAACAGGATACGGAGCTTGTCGTTTCATCAAGTGCCGGCAGACACCTTCTCATCAACACAGCGGTAATCACACCCAAAACAACCAAAGATACGCTCGGTGTAGGTGTGTTAACTCTGAAAAAAGGTCACCGTCTTATGGGTGCAAGACCATACAGAGAAGGGGAATTTGCAAAGCCGTACAGATACAAGGCAAAAAATCTTCCCGCTGCAGGTGCACTTCTCAGCAGTGAGGACGAAGCAGAGCAGATAACCTTTTCCGCAGAATAAATCAATGCCGTTCAAAGTCGGGCTTCCCCACCTTGAACGGCACAAGCAGAAATAAAGCAAACGCATATCTTAATCATCTCTGCATTACTATCTTTACCTGCATTTCTGTTTTGATTACTATAATATTTTTCCAAATAAATTAAAAAAACATCTTGCATTTATCTATAATATGTGTTAAAATCCATTAGTACAATAATTTTTGGAGGTCATTTACCTATGCAGTGGTATGAAATCGTAGTAGGCATCGTCCTTATTCTTACATCTCTTGCACTTATTGCTATTGTTCTTCTTCAGGAAAGCAAAACTCAGGGTCTTTCCGGTGCAATCGCAGGCGGAGCTGAAACCTTCCTCGGTAAGGGCAAAAGCAAAACTGCCGAGCAGAAACTTGCTAAGATTACAAAGATTCTTGCTATCGTATTCTTTGTTCTTGCTCTCGTTTCAACGCTCATTGTTCTTTTTATCAACTGATTCAGAAAATCAAGCAAAGCTGTTCCTTTACGGAGCAGCTTTTTTCATTTTTCGATAAATCTTTTTCTCAGTTTATCAATAACACGTTTTTCAATTCTGCTTACGTATGAACGGGAAATATCAAGTTTTTTTGCTATTTGCTTCTGAGTCAGAGGGTTGACTCCGTACAAACCGTATCTGAGTATTATTATTTCTTTTTCACGTTCATTTTCAAGCTCTTCAACGTACTCATAAAGCTTTGTAATTTCAATTTTATCGCTTATATCATCCGCTATCGTATCCTCAATACATACAATATCCATTAACGTCAGCGGATTACCGTCACTGTCCGAATCAATCGGTTCGTTTATGGAAATATCCTGTGCAGATTTTTTCTGACTTCTGAAATACATCAGCACTTCGTTTTCAATGCATTTTGAGGCATATGTTGCAAACTTGGTACCTTTTGAGCCGTCAAACGTATTTACCGCTTTTATCAGACCTATGGTTCCTATTGAAATCAGATCATCCTGCTCATTAGGATTGGTGCAGTATTTTTTTGTAATATGCGCAACCAATCTCAGATTATGTTCAATGAGTATGTTTTTTGCATTCAGATCTCCCGCCTTGAATTTTCTGAAATACTCTTTTTCGTCTTTTGCAGATAATGCTGATGGGAACGAATTTCCGCTTTTTATATGTAATGCAAAAAACAAAAATCCTCTTGTAATAATTTCAATCAGCAAGCCAAACATTCAATCACTCCCATAATTCAAAATATATTACAATCCACTATCAAAAATACCGTATGAGGCGAAAAAAGAGAGAATTTATAACCAATATAAACTTGCATAATACATAAAAAAGGTATATAATGTAATAAATATACTGGAGAGGTGAATATAAATGAGTTCAATTAAGTTAGGTGCACAGCTTTATACTTTGCGCGACTACATTAAAACATATGAGGATTGCGAAGAAACATTCAGATATCTTGACAGCATCGGTATCAATGTTATTCAGATTTCGGGCATAGGCCCCATTCCTGCAGAAAAAGTTGCTTACCTTGTTGAAAAATACAATATGGACGTTTGCGTAACTCACACCTCTTTTGACAGAATGCAGACCGATCTTGATGCCGTACTGAATGAGCATAAAATGCTGGGATGTGATACTCTCGGCATCGGAGGAATGCCCGATATTTACAGAAAAGATGCTGACAGCATAAAAGAATTTATAAAAATAACAAGTGAAATCGGCAAAAAAATGCACGATAAAGGTTTTCAGTTTGCATACCATAATCATGCCTTTGAATTTGCAAAGCTTGAAAACGGCAGACGCATCTTCGATATGCTTATTGAAGATACAAAGCCCGAAGAATTCAGTTTCATAGGCGATACATACTGGTTCCAATTCGGCGGTGTAAATCCCTGCGACTATATTGAAAAAATTGCCGGAAGAATGAAGGTTTGCCACTTCAAGGATTACGGCATTACAGACCATACACCGAAATTTGTTGAAATCGGAACAGGCAATCTTAACCTCGATGCTATTTATAAGAAATGTTTGAGCACAGGTGTAAAGTATATTGTCATTGAGCAGGATATATGCGAAATTGACCCCAGAGAATCAATGGCAATCAGCTATAAAAACCTTGTTGATATCGCCGAAAGGAACGAATAACAATGACATTTGCCCCGCTTACGCTTACCGTATTGACGGATACACATTACTATTGCAAAGAAAACGGAACAAGCGGAAAAGCTTATGAGTTTGCAAATCTCAAAAGTCAGAAGCTTTTAGCCGAAAGTCCCGAGGTTCTTGCACAGGCATTCAGTCAGATTGAAAATGATACCGAAAGCGACATCGTGCTCATCAGCGGCGACGTAACCAACAACGGTGAGCTTAATTCACACGCTGAATTCATCTCAATGCTGCGCAATCTGAAAGCCAAAGGCAAAAGGGTTTACGTGATTACGGCTACACATGATTTCCGTGACGGCGGAGTAACAAACGGCTATGACGGGGATAACGTGTACGATGTGCCCGCGGCAAAAAGAAATATGCTTTTTGAGATGTACCGCGAATTCGGTCCCGATGAAGCACTTGACGTTCATTTGCCAAGTATGTCATATATTATTCAGCTTTCAGACGGATACAGACTTTTTGCGCTTAACGATGACACAAACCTGAACGGAAAAAGCGGATTTTCGGATGAGTGTTTTGAATGGATTACAAAACAGGCATTAAAGGCAAAAGAAGATAATCAGTTCATTATAGCCATGACTCATCATCCGCTTATTGCACCATCGCCCATATACGAATTAATTGGAAAAGGCGATATGCTCGGTGATTATGACGACAGGATACACCGCCTTGCAGACCTTGGAATTCAGTTTATTTTCACAGGTCATACACATATTCACAATATTTCTGCTTATCAGAGTGAGCAGGGCAACGTTCTCTACGATATATGCGGAGCTTCACCCATAGGCTATCCCGGTGCGTACCGTAAGGTTATCTTTAAACCCGAGAAAAAAACAGTGGACGTTGACACGGTTTTTGTGAACTCTCCGGAGATTTATTCAAAACAAGGCATTTCTCTGCGTGAACGCCTTGAAGATCAGCTTATAGGCGTCATAAAAGAAATGATAAAAACCGCCGGTGAGGATATTGATAAGCTTGCGGATATGGTTAATGCCATAAGTATAAAGCCAAAGGTTATATATAAATTCGCCTGGATTATAAAGCCTGTTTTCAAGTTCCTCAATTCTTTGAAAATAGGCACGGTTGCGAAATGGACAAAGCAGGAAACAGGCTTAACACCCTCTGACTATGCTCAAATAAAAGAAAATAAGGTCGTTGATTTTATTGCCGAGCTTGTTCTTAATCTTTTCGGCGGTGAAAGCAAGTATCCGCCCGAAACTGCTGAGTATAAAATAACCATGGGTCTTTTCAGCATCATTGACAGCATCCTTCGTGTTCTTCATATCGATTTAAGTAAAATACTTAAGGTTGCACCCGATGCTTCTTCTCTCATTGAGCCCTTACTTTACAACGCAAAAATTGATTCATATTTTGCAGATCTCGAAATCTTTCCTTACGTTGAAGAAGGGGAGAGCAGCTTCAAAAAACTTATTTTTTCTCCCGGAATTTCGTCCGTAAAGAAAAGTAAAAAAGGGTTACCGATTATAATTATTGCCGCAGTTTTACTCCTCGCCTTCCTTCCCGTATGGCTTATTCTGGCATTATACGGTATAGTTTCAAACCACATAAAATACGGCAACAAAATAAATTAACAAACAGATTATAAATCATTCAATAATTCAGTTTATTATAAGACTTACATAATCTTCTTTAAGGAGGTTTGATTATATTGGCAAAAACCAAAAGCAAGAAAAAAAGCATAAAAGAATTAAGTAAAACCGGCCTGGCATTTTTAGGTGTATTCAGCGTTGTTGCACTTACAGCAGTTGTTGTTATTTCATATATGCTTATCAACGTTATTTCAACCATAAAAGGCGATCTTATTATCAACCTTGATGAACACAAGGCAAATCAGAATCAGACTTCGTTTATTTATGCTTATGATAAAAACGGCAATACGGTTGAAATCGCAAGGCTTCACGGCGAAGAAGACCGAGTATGGGTTGACCTTGACGATATGTCGCCCTATATGGAGAAAGCCTTTATCGCTCTTGAAGACGTCAGATTCAAAAAGCATCACGGTGTTGACTGGATAAGAACCGTGGGTGTTGTCGTCAAACCCAAGCAGATCGGCCAAGGCGGTTCAACCATTACTCAGCAGCTCATTAAAAACCTTACCAACAACAAAGAAGTAACCGTTGTCCGTAAATTCAATGAAATTCTGACTGCGCTTAACCTTGAAGAACACTACAACAAAGATACCATTATTGAAGCGTATCTTAATACTCTGTATCTCGGCAGCGGATGCTACGGCGTTAAAACCGCAAGCGAAGAATATTTCGGTAAAGACGTAAGTGAACTCAATGCCGCAGAGTGTGCCGTAATTGCTTCAATCACTCAGGCACCTACCAAATGGAATCCTCTTCTTAACCCCGAAAACAACAGAAAACGCCAGCTTGACTGCCTTGAAAAAATGTATTCTGAAGGCTTCCTCACAAAGGAAGAATATGACGAGGCTGTAAATTTTGAACTGATATTTACAAACAGTGAAAATTACGTTCCTGATGAGGACGAAGAAGAAGAGAAGGCAAAAAAAGACACTGAAAATACCGTTGACAGCTTCTATGTTGACTATGTAAGACAGTGCGTTCAGAATGACCTTATGGAAGAATACGGTTATTCGTTGCAGCAGGCTCAGGATAAAATTCTTTACGGCGGTCTTAAAATATATGCCGCAGTTGATCTTGATATACAAGAAACACTTGAAGACGTATACGTTAACCGTAAATCATTCCCCGACTTGTACAGCAAAAATGAAGATTATGAGGGTGAAGCCGTTCAGTCTGCTATGACCATTATGGATTACAGCGGCAGAATAGTTGCAATCGTCGGTGAAGCCGGCCCTAAATCAGGTGCAATGTGCCTTAACAGAGCAGCAAATTCACCCAGACAGCCCGGTTCTACAATCAAACCTCTTGCAACGTATGCACCTGCAATAGAAATGAATATCTACAACTACTCAAGTATGATTAAGGACTATGCTATTCCCGTACAGGGTAAGCTTTGGCCTCATAACGTAGACCAGACATACGGCTCAGGTAAAAACGTAAGCGTTGAATATGCAATTCAGAAATCGCTCAACACCGTACCGGCAAGAATAATCAACTATGACGTGGGCATTGATAATTCATTCGAATTTATCAGAGACCATTTTAAGCTTTCAAGACTTAACGAAAAAGAGGACAGAACACTTGCTCCTCTTGCAACAGGCGCGCTGACAAACGGTACAACAACAGTTGAAATGGCGGCAGCTTATGCAACCTTCGGCAACGGCGGATATTACTATGAGCCCTACACTTATTACAAAGTAACAAACAGCCAGGGAACAGAAATTATTCTGAGCAACGAAAACCCCTCAGAAAAGGCCCAGCGCGTTCTTTCCGAAGAAACTGCCGATATTATGTGTGAACTTCTTCAGACCGTTGACACAAGCTACTACGGAACGGGAAGCAATGTAAGAAAGTTTCAGATTATGGCAAAGACGGGTACAACCAGCAGCGATAAGGACCGTTGGTTCTGTGCAGGCACACCTTATTATGTTGCCGCCGTATGGTTCGGATTTGACCATCCCGAAACACTTGGTGTTTCAACTAACCCCGGCGGTAAGGTGTTTATCAGAGTTTTCGATGAAATACACGAAGATTTACCTGAAAAAGAATTTCCCAAGAGCACAAAAACCATCGAAAAACGCTATTGCCGTGCAACGGGTAAACTTGCAGGAGCAAACTGTTCCTCAACAGGTGTCGGCTGGTACAAAATAACTTCATTGCCCTCAACCTGTACTTCGTGCACTTATACACCATCTACCGATGAGCTTATAAGCGATGTTGTAGGCGGAGTAGTTGAAAATCTTGATTCCATTCTCAACAATATCGTAGGCGAAAGATAAATATATGCGGAGTTTGTATTTAACTGCAAACTCCGCAATTTTAAAAGGAATGATACTTTGGTTATAATGGCAATTGATTACGGCGATGTAAGAACAGGTATTGCCGTATGTGATAAATTTGAAATGCTCGCTTCTCCTGTGTGTGCTATTACACAAAGAAACCCTGACTTGCTTATTGATGATATTATTAAGCTGGCAAAGGAATATAAGGCTGAGCAGTTTGTTGTGGGTCTTCCGAGAAATATGGATTCGTCATACGGCTCAAGAGCTGAAAAATGCGAGGATTTTGCCAAACAGCTTTCAGAAAAATCAGGCATCGGATACGTTATGAGGGATGAGCGACTTTCAACCGTCACCGCACATAATGCACTCAACACAACCAATACACGCGGCAAAAAAAGAAAAGCTGTTGTTGACCAGGTTGCCGCAGTGGTAATACTTCAGGATTACATAGATTTCAGAAAAAATCAAAATATATAATCATTTATCCGCATATTATTTATCAGATTGATATGCGGAGTGATTATATGAAAATTATTGCATCACAGAAAATTAAAATTAAAACCACTCTGTTTGCTTCACTGATTTTTATTTTTTCTGTTATTGCAATAGGTACAAGGTACGTTTACGTTAAATCGGCTATGGATGTTCTGAACAGTTCCGTTGCCTGTACGGTAGTAATTGATGCAGGTCACGGGGGAGTAGACAGCGGAACATCTGCAGCAGACGGAACTCCCGAAAAAGAAATCAACCTGCAGATTGCTCACAAATTAAATGATATATTAACTTCTTTCGGCATAGAAACCGTAATGACAAGAGTTGAAGATATATCAATACATGACGACACTGCAAAAACAATAAGACAAAAGAAAGTTTCTGATATTAAGAATAGATTAAGCATTATAAATAATACCGATAATGCGATTTACGTAAGCATACACCAGAACCACTATTCAGATTCAAAATACAGCGGCACGCAAGTGTTCTATTCTAAAAACAATCCGGATTCCGAGGTTTTTGCGAACAAAATAAGAGGTTCTGTTGTTTCAATTCTCCAGAAAGACAACACAAGAGAAATAAAACAAAGCGGAAAAGAAATCTATTTGTTAAACAACGCTCAGGTTCCCGCCGTAATGGTCGAATGCGGTTTTATGTCAAATATAAAAGAAACAGAGTTACTCAAAAATTCTGACTATCAGCAAAAAATGGCTTTTGTTATCGCTTTGGGAATATGTGATTATATCAATTCATCTAAGGATGTGTAAAAAATGGCTTCAAAATCAAAAACATTATACATATGCAGTCAGTGCGGCTATGAAAGCGCAAAATGGTTCGGATGCTGTCCCGGTTGTTCGGAGTGGAATACAATGGAAGAAGAATTCCGCACTGCTCAGCAGCAGAAATCCGTCCATTCTTCTTCAAAAATTATTACTGCACAAACCATCAACGAGATTGATGCCGATGATGAAATCAGATTTAAAACAGGTATGGCAGAGCTTGACAGAGTTCTTGGCGGTGGAATAGTTAAAGGCTCACTTGTTCTGCTCAGCGGTGATCCCGGTATCGGCAAATCAACAATCCTTCTTCAGATTTGCGAATATCTTGGTAAAAACCTCAGAATCCTTTACGTTTCCGGTGAAGAATCTGCAAGGCAAATCAAACTCAGAGCTAACCGTCTCGGAGTGAAAACAGAAAATCTTCTTATAATGTGTCAGACGGACGTTGAAGCCATAACCGAATACATCAAGTCAGAAAAGCCCAACCTTGTTATTGTTGACTCTATTCAGACAATGTGTGTATCAGAAATTAATTCTTCTCCCGGAAGTATAACTCAGGTCAGAGAATCTACCAATCTGTATATGCACTGTGCCAAGGGTCTTGGCATACCAACAATTCTTGTGGGACACGTCAACAAGGACGGCAATATTGCAGGACCCAAAGTTCTTGAACATATCGTAGACTGTGTTCTTTATTTTGAAGGAGAAAGACATCTTTCATATCGAATTCTCCGTGCAGTTAAAAACAGATTCGGTTCTACAAATGAAATCGGCGTTTTTGAAATGCTCGATAAAGGTCTTGTAGAGGTTGAAAACCCGTCTCTTATGCTTATATCAGGCAAGCCAAAAAACACTGCAGGCACCTGTATAGCCTGCGTAATGGAAGGAAGCAGACCTATCCTTGCCGAAGTTCAAGGACTTGTTGCAACATCAAATTACGGCAATGCAAGAAGGATGTCAACAGGCTTTGACTACAACAGAATGTCAATGCTCCTTGCCGTTTTAGAAAAAAGATCGGGCTATTTTATGAGCAACTGTGATGCTTATATAAATATTGTAGGTGGTCTGAGGCTTGACGAACCTGCCACAGACCTTTCTGTTGCTCTTGCTCTTATTTCAAGCTTCAAAGATACACCCATAAGAGATGATACGCTTGTAATCGGAGAAATCGGTCTCGGCGGTGAACTCAGAACAGTTTCATACTGTGAACAAAGAATCAAAGAGGCGGAACGACTTGGTTTTAAGCGATGCATAATACCAAAACACAACTTAAAAACACTTTCGGACGGGTTTAAGGGCAACATTGAAATTGTAGGCGCAAATAACGTAAATGAAGCGTATAATGCGGCAGTATAAAACTATATGAAATATATTGAAAAACCGAATTTACCGCAGGGGAAGGTATCACTTGCGGCAATAAGCGAAGAAGCAGGGGAGTCAACAGAAAAACTCAACTCTCTGGGTATAAAAACAATCAAAATACCTGAATACAGTAAATTACCTAAACCCGTATGTTCACACGCTGATATTCAAATGCTTCATACAGGAAGAAAAAATATTTTTTGCTACGAACATTTGTTCTCGGGGGAGTTTGACAAAAAATTTGATTTTATAAACATACCCGAAGAAGCAGGCAGCAAATATCCAGACGATGTAAGACTTAACTGTGCAATTATCGGCAATAAGATTATATGTAATCCCAAAACAGTTTCTCGAGCAATCCTTGAATATGCAGAAATCCACGGTTTAACTATTATAAACGTTAACCAGGGCTATTCAAGGTGCTCAATATGCGTTGTCAATGAAAACGCAATAATTACTGACGATAAATCCATCTTTACAGCCGCTGGAAATTTTTTTAACGATACTCAGTTCATTTCAAAAGGCTCCATCGAATTGAATGGATACGGTTACGGATTCATCGGAGGATGCTGCGGCAAGATCCATAAAAATAAAATCGCATTTAACGGAGCAATTGAAAGCCACAAGGATTATAAAATTATAATTGATTGTCTTGAAAGAAACAACGTAGAGTGCATTGAATTAAGCAGAAACAAGCTCTGCGATATCGGCGGAATAATACCGCTTTGCGAAGAAGTATAGTTTTTTGTGTTTTTTCACTCCCCTAAATTATACAAAACATTTATTTTGTATAATTATATTGATTTTTTTTTAAGGGTATGTTATAATATATTTATAGCATACCCTATTTATATTTGAGGTGAAAATAATGAGGCAAGAAGAAATTGCAACCCTTCCGGCTCTTGTTAGAGTATATCTTAACTATCTTATGTCTGTTAAAGCAAAATCCGAATTAACCGTACTCGAATACGGTTCTGATCTCAGACTTTTTTTCAGATATATTTCTCGCATAAAAGGTCTGTGTGACAAATCCACACCTTTTGATGAAATTAATATTTCGCTTTTATCTAACGATGTGATATTTAACGTTACACTCGAAGATGCTTATTCTTTCCTCGCCTATTGCAGAAAAGAAAGAAATAACGATACAAATGCCCGCGCACGAAAAGTTGTTGCCATAAAGCGTTTTTATAAATATCTGGAAATTAACGGTTATATTGAAAACAACAGAATTGCTTTTCTTGAATCACCTCAAACAAAACGCGGATTGCCCAAATATCTTTCTCTTGAGCAAAGTGTTATGCTTCTTCAAAGCGTAGACGGTAAATTTAAGGAACGTGATTACTGTATACTTACACTATTTCTCAACTGCGGTCTTCGACTTTCTGAGCTTGTAGGCATAAATATTTCTCATATCAAGGATAATAATACGCTTGTCGTTCTTGGTAAAGGAAATAAAGAAAGAACGATTTATCTTAACAACGCCTGCCTTTCCGCAATCAGTTCATATATGGCTGTCCGTCCAGCAGACGGTGTAAAGGACAGAGATGCACTTTTTATAAGCAACCAAAAAAAGCGCATAAGCAGACAAAGTGTTCAGAAAATGGTTGAAGGATATTTGAAAAAGTGCGGACTTGACGGTATGGGATTCTCCACACACAAGTTAAGACATACCGCCGCTACGCTTATGTACCAACACGGAAACGTTGACCCGTTGCAGCTTAAAGAAATTCTCGGTCACGAAAATCTTTCAACAACAGAAATTTACACTCATATTCACAGTGAACAGCTCAAGAGAGCCGTTGACTCAAACCCGTTAAATAACCCTTCAAATTTCAAAAAAACCGGTGAATAATGCGGTGAATACCGCATCTGTTGCTGAGGAAAGAATACAAATCGCCGCAAACAAAATCTGTCTTGTCAGGAAGTATTTTGTTTCGCCTTTTTCAAACTGACCCCTTCCCTTCACGGCCTTAGCGAAAGCATTTTTGGAATACTCGCAACTGTCGTTACACGCAATCAAAAAAGCAAATACTGATACAACAGCACCGGGATATACCGTCAGAACACAATATCCCAGACCGGTAAGCTTATAGACAGAATACATATATCCGCTCAAAACACCGAATCCTAAGCCGCGAAGAACAGGCAGCCACATAATAAAGGGATAACCGATAAGCGAAAACCCGAAAAACACACTAAGAATATTAAATGACATACAGATTTTTAACGAATCAAAAAAATTCTCACCTATCCCCTTTTCTGCTCGGTTCTGAACAAAGCTTACCGCTATTTGTTTTACCTCAGAAAATAAATCTGACGGATTATCAATCATAACAGCGCCGAAAATAATTCCTGCCGCAAACAGAATAGTAAGAAAAAATATTCTTGAATTTTCAAATATTCTTTTCAGCGCTTTGCCGTTATAAACCTTATAATTTAATTTGGACTTGCTCATTTTTTACCTCCGAAAGCTTTTTGTAAAATATATGAGCAAGTCCATTTTTATATTACAAAAGACGGATGATTACCATCCGTCTTTATAAATCATTTCTTTTCAACCTTGGCATAATTTGCCATAATTTTTTTCGTTCCTGCTGCTGTAAATGCTATCTCAAGCAACGTATCATTGCCCATAGGCTTTGCGCTGAGAACGATACCTTCTCCGTATGCCTTATGAATTACGGTATCGCCAACATTGAATACCGCCGTATTCTTTGCAGGTACTGAAACAGAAGCTGCAGAAGTGAAGCCTCTTGAAGGAGTCTGGGATTTTGAAGATGCCTGTGAAAATCCTGTTGCAAACGATGTTTTCAGTGTTTCGCCCGTTCTTTCCATAAGCTCTTCGGGAATTTCTCTGATAAATCTTGAAGGCTGATTAAAGCGTGTCTGCCCGAAAATCATACGGGTTTTGGCTCTCGTAATATACAAGCGCTTCTTTGCTCTTGTAACGGCAACATAAGCCAGTCTGCGTTCTTCTTCAATCTCCTCCTGACCTGCCATAGTCGACATATCCGAAGGAAAAATGGATTCCTCCATACCTACAAGAAATACAACCGGAAATTCAAGGCCTTTTGCAGCGTGAACCGTCATAAGAACAACAGTTTCAGCCTCGGCATTATAGTTATCGATATCGGTCATAAGTGCAACTTCCTGCAGGAAATCATTGAGAGTTGCATCACCGTTATCATTTGAGAAGCGAAGAAGGTTATTTGCAAGTTCATCAAGGTTTGCAAGACGATCTTCTTTTGTTTCAGGTTCATTTGAAAGTGAATCAACGTAACCCGATACATTTATAACTCTCTTGAAAAGCTCGGATAATTCTGTATTTTCCATTTCATCAATGAAATCTTCAATCATCCTCGCAAATTCAAGCATTTTCTTTGCGCTTCTGCTGAGTTTTGGGAATTGATCTGCAGATTTGATAACGTCAAAAAGACCTATTCCCAGGCCGTCTGCAATCTCCTGTGCGGCGGCAACGGAAGAGTCTCCGATTCCTCTCTTTGGAACGTTAATTATCCTTTGAAGTCTGACGCTGTCATTGGGGTTAACAAGCACGCTGAGATAGGCAAGAGCATCTTTGATTTCTTTACGGTCATAGAATTTGTGACCGCCTATAAGTCGGTAAGGTATGCCCATTCTGACAAAGGACTGCTCAATATGGTTTGACTGCGAGTTCATTCTGTAAAGAACTGCAAAATCACTGTATTTTCTGCCGTTTCTTATGCCGTCGTAAACCTTATCGGCAACATAAAAACCCTCGTCTCTGTCTGAATCTGCAGTGTGATATGTTATAAGTTCTCCCCTGCCGTTATCGGACCAAAGGTTTTTGCCTTTTCTGTTTTGGTTGTTTGAGATGATCTTGTTTGCGGCATCAAGAATATTCTGGGTTGATCTGTAATTCTGTTCAAGGCGGATTACCTTTGCGTTTATATACTGATGTTCAAAGCTGAGGATATTCTCAATGGTTGCACCTCTGAATTTGTAAATACTCTGGTCATCATCGCCGACAACACAGATGTTTTTATAACCGCCTGCAAGCAACGAAGTAAGAAGATACTGTGCGTGGTTGGTATCCTGATACTCGTCAACCATAATATACTTGAATTTACGCTGATAATATTCAAGTACCTCAGGATTATTCTGCAAAAGACGGACCGTATTTACAATTATATCATCAAAATCCATTGCATCTGCGGCTTTAAGGCGTTTCTGATACGCTTCATACACCGAACCGATATTTCTTTTTCGGATATCCATATAGTTTTCTTTTATATATTCTTCCGGAGAACTAAGCATATCCTTTGCACTGCTGATTGCACCTAAAACACTCTTGGGTGTAAGGATATTATCCGAGAAACCAAGCTGTTTCAGACAATCTTTTATAATACGTTTACTGTCATCCGTATCATAAATAGTGAAATTGGAAGAATAACCTATATAATCGGCATTTCGTCTGAGGATTCTGACACAAGAAGCGTGAAACGTACTCGCCCAGATATCTCTCGCCTGCTCACCAAGCATTCTTTCAAGCCTGTCCTTGAGCTCACCTGCCGCTTTATTTGTGAATGTAATCGCAAGTATTTCCCAAGGCCTTGCGGCATCAACCTTAAGCAAGTGCTCGATATCAAACGCATCGTCAATAACGCCGTCAGCATATGCACGCATCAAAGCAAGTTCATCGCTTGTGGGTTCATATTCAACAGAATCACTGTAATAAGCCTTACCGTATTTTATAAGGTTAGCTATACGGTTTACAAGCACGGTTGTTTTACCGCTGCCTGCACCGGCAAGCACCAAAAGCGGTCCCTCCGTAGAAAGGACCGCTTTTTTTTGCATATCATTAAGGGAACTGAAATCCCTTTCAATAATTCTTTTTCGTAATGAAAGAAAATCGTTAGAAAGCATTTGATACCTCAGATTGAAATTTCGTGTGCAATCTTGTAAAGCTCATGGTTAACCTTGCGTTCCATGCTGAGTGCTTCGTAAATATCGTAATCGATAATATGGTCATCCTTCTGAACAACAACTCTGTTACCGATTCCCTCCATAAGAAGCTGAACAGCTTTATAGCCCATCTGGCTTGCCGCAACACGGTCGCGTACGGTGGGTGAACCGCCTCGCTGAACGTGACCGAGAACGATTGCTCTTGATTCAACGCCGCATTCCTTCTCAATCTTTCTTGCGAGTTCTTCAACGCCGCCGATACCTTCAGCAACCATAACGATGAAATGCTTTTTATCTGTTTTCTGAGTTCTTCTGATTCTTTCAATAACGTGTTTCTCAATCTCAGAAGGAATTTCAGGAATTACGATTGCGGTTGCGCCAACTGCAATACCTGCATTAAGCGTAAGGTCACCGCATCTGTTACCCATAACCTCAACAACAATACATCTGCTGTGAGATTCAACGGTATCTCTTACTCTGTCAACCATCTGCATAACAGTGTTGAGACACGTATCATAACCGATTGTATAATCTGAACTTACAATATCGTTATCTATTGTTCCGGGAACACCGATGCAGGGAATACCTCTGAGTGAAAGGTCACGCGCACCTCTGAATGAGCCGTCACCGCCGATAACTACAATACCTTCAATGCCGAGATTTTTGCAGTTATCAACAGCCTGCTGAATTCCTTCTTCTTCACGGAATGCCTTACATCTTGCCGAATAAAGCATTGTTCCGCCTCTGTGAATTATATCGGAAACACTTCTGATGTTAAGTTCACGAACGTCTCCGTCGATGAGACCCTGATAGCCTCTGTTAATGCCTAAAACCTTAATGCCGTTTTCACACGCAGTTCTTACAACTGCACGAACAGCAGCGTTCATGCCAGGTGCGTCGCCGCCGCTTGTTAAAACGCCGATAGTCTTCATAATCAATACTCTCCTTGGAAAAATGTTCAAGCAATATAATACACTTTTTATTACACAATGTCAATGAAATAAACATTATTTGATAAAAAACTTCAATCTTTTGCAACGCTAATCATTATAAATAACATTATCTTCTCCGAGAATTTTTATGAGCTCACGAAGAAGCACGGGATTAACGTCAATCCCGATATTAAGCGGATTCTTTTTATACTCCTTCGTATCGCTGAAATAATAGAACAGTGGTACATTTCCGTCAAATATCGCGAGTAATCTTCTGCAATATTCTATTTGCGGTGATTGTGAATTATCAAATCGCAGGAATAATCCTTTAGCCTTTTTCTTTTCGGTTTTCGGACTTTCCGTAACTGCATTTTCAGACGGACACGGCTCTACGGATTCACACACTATCTTAGTGTCCTCATCTTCTCGCATACTTATTCTGCCTCGGATAAGAACAATATTGCCTTCATAAAAAAGCGACGGATTTTCGGCAAGCGTTTTCGGAAACACAATAACTTCAATACTGCCGAAAGTATCCTCAAGATTAACAAAAGCCATTGTAGAATCACTTTTTGTTATTTTTCTTTTAAGCGAGCCAATAAGACCGAGTATCTTTACTCTTTCATTATCTTTATAAGCGGTTTCTTCGCCTGTGATATCGGATGTTTTTGCACATTTAAGAGAATCGGAAATGTTTTTGTATCTCGCCATCGGATGACCGGAGAGATACATACCTGAAACCTCTTTTTCATATTTCAGAAGTGTTTCATTTGGATATTCCTCAACATCGGGATAGGTAAACGTCACTGAGGGCGAAGGTTCATCCGATGAACTCATAAGGTCGCCAAATCCGAGCTGACCTTCAACATTGCGGTTTTTCTCGCTGTCAAGCTCTTCAATAATTTTATCGGTAACGGTAATCATCTGATTTCTGTTTGCGCCCAATCCGTCAAAAGCACCGCACTTGACAAGGCTTTCAATAGCCCTTCTGTTGAAATCCTTGCCGTACATTCTGCGGCAGAAATCATAAAAATCAACAAATTTTCCGTTAAGTTCTCTCTCAGCCGTCATTCTCTTTATGAAATTTCTGCCGAGATTTTTAACAGCTAACAAGCTGAAATGAATATTACCGTCTGAAACCTCAAAGGATTCAGAGCTTCTGTTAATATCCGGAGGAAGAATTTTGATACCCAATCGTGAACATTCACCGATATACTGAACAACTTTATTGGTATTGTCAAGAAAGCTTGTCAGCAAAGCGGCAAGAAACTCACAAGGGTAATGGCATTTAAGCCAGGCGGTCTGATAGGCAACGTAGGCATAAGCTGCTGCGTGTGCCTTATTGAACGCATACGATGCGAACGACATCATTTCATCAAATATTTCGTTTGCCGTTTTCTCGTTAATTCCTCGCCTTACAGCGCCTTCACAAATAACGTTACCCTTTTCATCAACAGTTCCGTGCACAAAATTATCACGCTCTTTCAGCATAACATCGTGCTTCTTTTTACTCATCGCGCGGCGGACAATATCAGCTCTGCCGTATGAATAACCTGCAAGCTCACGGCAAATCTGCATTACCTGCTCCTGATAAACCATACACCCGTAGGTAACGTCAAGTATACTTTTCAGTTCAGGTGTCTTATATGTGATTTTATGAGGATTATGACGGTTCTCTATATAGACAGGTATTGAATCCATAGGACCCGGTCTGTAAAGAGATATAACAGCAATCAAATCCTCAAGGCTTTCAGGCTTAAGCTGTGAAAGAACACTTCTCATACCTGCAGATTCAAACTGAAAAACACCTTCTGTCTGCGCTGAACACATCATTTCAAACACTGCTTTATCTTCCGTATCAATATTATCAATACTGAATTCAGGTACGGATTTTTGAATAAGTTTTTCAGCCGATTTAATAACTGTAAGAGTTCTGAGACCAAGAAAATCCATCTTAAGAAGCCCGAGATTTTCAAGGGTCGTCATCGGAAATTGCGTTACTATGGCTTCATCGTTCCTCGCTAAAGGAACGTAAGATACAACAGGGTCGTGTGTGATAACAACACCTGCAGCATGTATTGAAGCATGTCTGGGCATACCTTCAACCTTTTTTGCCATATCAATAAGCTCCCGTGCTTCATCATCGTTCTCATAAAGGGACTTAAACTCCGTTGAACGCTTCAATGCTCTGTCAATGGTAATATTAAGCTCATTAGGAACCTGTTTTGCAATGTTATCAACGGTTGAATACGGCATCCCAAGCGCCCTGCCCACATCTCGGATTGCGGCTTTTGCGGCAAGAGTACCGAAGGTTACGATCTGTGCAACGTGGTCTGATCCGTATTTTTCAATAACGTAATCAATCACTTCGCCTCTTCTTTCGAAGCAGAAGTCAACGTCAAAGTCGGGCATACTGACACGTTCGGGATTGAGAAAACGTTCGAAAAGGAGGTTATATTTCATTGGGTCTATTCCCGTTATTCCTATACAGTAAGCACAGATGCTTGCCGCACCCGAACCTCTGCCGGGACCTACGGGAATACCCTCTTTTTTAGCGTGTCTTATAAAATCGTGAACTATAAGATAATAATCAACATAGCCCATCTTATTAATTACTTCAAGTTCATAGTTAAGCCTGTCCACATATTCAGCAGGAGGATTTACGCCGTATCTTTCAACAAGACCTTTACGGCAAAGATGTGAAAACCATTCAAAATGCCCGTACCCCTCAGGCACATCAAAATGAGGAAGTTTTGTTTTCCCGAATTCAAACTCCACATTGCACCTCTCGGCAATCTTTGCCGTGTTTTCTACTGCGTCGGGACACTGCGGAAAGGCTTCAAGCATTTCATCTTCACTTTTAAGATAAAACTCCGATGTGCCGAATTCAAGACCAGTATCTTCACCGACAGTATGGTTTGTCTGAATACAAATGAGCACCTGCTGCATTTTCGCATCAATCTTATCAACATAATGAGCATCATTTGTTGCGGCAAGCGGAATACCGAGTTCTTTCGAAAGTCTGATAAGCTCCGGATTTATACGAAGCTGTTCATCAAGACCGTGATTCTGAATTTCAAGATAATAGTTATCTTCTCCGAATGTATCACGGTACCATTCAGCAATCCTTTTTGCCTCATCATAGTCGCCTTGCTGAAGTGCCCTTGCAACCTCACCTGCAAGACAGCCCGAAAGCGCAATAAGCCCTTCGTGGTATTTTTCAAGTATATCCTTATCAACTCTCGGTTTGGTGTAGAAGCCGTTAACCCAGCCTTCAGAAACAAGCTTTATAAGATTTTTATAGCCTTCGTTATTTTTGCAAAGAAGAACAAGATGATATCTTTCACTGTCAATTCCGTGCACCTTGTCAAGCCTCGACCTCGGAGCAACGTACACCTCACAACCGATAACAGGCTTTATCCCTTTTGCTTTTGCAGCCTTGTAAAAATCAATTACACCGTACATTACACCGTGATCGGTTATGGCAACAGAAGTCTGACCCATACTTTTGATTTTATCAAGCATAGGTTCAATTCTGCAAGCACCGTCAAGCAGACTGTATTCACTGTGTACGTGTAAATGTGTAAAAGCCATTATTTTTCTCCGTTTTTAAGATTATCGGCAATCTGAACAATTCTGTTTAGTCTGTGATTAACCCCCGAGCGTGATATAGGCTCGTCCAGAAGCTTACCAAGCTCATTTAGACTTGCTTCTCGGTTTTCAACACGTAATTTTGCGATTTTTTGAAGAACGTCGGGTAAAAAAGAAAGACCCTTATTTTCTTCAATATACTCAATAGCGGCTATATGCGCATTCGCCGCTTCAACAGTTTTACTGATGTTGGACATTTCAAAATTAAGCTTACGGTTAACTTTGTTAATTACATCCTTCTCAATTTTTATGCCCATAACGTAAAGTGATGCTTCCTGTGCACCGATAATGGCAAGAATATCTTCAATACTCTCGCTATCCTTAAAATAAATAACGTGGTTGCCTTTTCTGACTATGTATTTGGGATTAAGATTAAGTTCATCCATAAACTTCATCAAGTCAGCAGAAAGTCGTTTGTAAGGCACCACAAACTCAAGATGATATCCTCTTTCGGGTGCTGTTACCGTACCGCACGAAAGAAACACACCTCTCAAAAAAGCACCTGCACAGCACTCATCGGATATGTTTGCTCTGTTAATTCTCAAAGTCGGCTCCCTGAGCGTGTGGCCGAATTTATCAAAAACTTTTTCTTTTTCAGCATCGTTTCTGAGGTAAGCGGTCATCTTTTTGGTGCCATTCTCACTTATTGTAGGCTCAACACCGCAGTAATCCTTCAAATAGGAAACATACAAAGAAAATACATCTTGGTTTTCCGTTGTAATGGAAAAATTATATTTTGAAAAATGAGCAAAAAGCACAAGCCCGTAGACTTGTGCGTGCTGACAGCAGGGGGAAAGATTTTCAAGCTTTGAAATATCACTTTTTACATCAGATGAAAACGACAATCAAATCCCCTCCTGCCCTATAATTTTAACCTCAGGTTCAAGCTCAACACCCGTTTGCTCAAGAACCGTTTTTTTGCAATGTTCAATTACATTAACAACGTCATCTGCAGTAGCGCCGCCTTTGTTGATAACGAAACCCGCGTGCTTTTCACTTACCTGTGCACCGCCCGACGTATAGCCTTTAAGACCGCACTGTTCAATAAGTGCTCCCGCAAAATAGCCTTCGGGTCGCTTGAAAGTACTGCCTGCACTCGGATATTCAAGCGGCTGTTTATCCTTACGTCTCGACATCAGGTCATCCATTACAGATTTAATTTCAGTTTTATCGCCTTTTTTCAGCGAAAGAGTCAAGGATAAAATAATATATTCACTGTCGGAGTATACACTGTGACGGTAAGTTAAATCAAGTTCATCGCCTTTGAATTCACCGATTTTACCCTCAGAATTAACGTGAACGCAAGAGACAAGCACATCCTTCATTTCTCCTCCGTATGCACCTGCATTCATATATGCGGCACCGCCTGCGGTTCCGGGTATACCAAAAGCAAACTCAAGCCCCGAAAGTGAATTTTCCAGTGCAAAGCGGCAAAGCCGTGAAAGAGAGGCGCCACATTCGCAACGAATTGTTGTTTCGTCAACAAGTTCAATCCTATCCATCTTACAGGTGTTGATGACAATACCTCTGAAGCCTTTGTCACAGACAAGAAGATTGCTCCCCTTGCCTATAACAAGAACACGGACTGCATTTTTATTTGCATACTCCGTTACGAAAGAAAGCTTCTCTGCCGTATCGGGAAAAACAATCACATCGGCATTACCGCCGATTTTAAAACTCGTATAGTCCCTCAGCGGCACATCAACAGAATATTCACATTTAATATCATCGCACAGTGCACAAAATTCACTATATGAGTTCATTATTGCCTCCGAAAAATTCATTTATTCATCAAGAAGTGCAGCGCCGAAGATACCGGCATCATTGCCAAGCTCAGCGGCAACTATCTTGCACTGTATTGAAGAATGAACGGAATATCTTTCATTTTCAACATACTTTCTGATAGGTGCAAGAAGTGTTTCGCCTTCGTGGCTGATACCGCCTCCGATGCATACAAATTCGGGCTGGAAGGTATTGATAATATTGATAACACCAACCGCTACGTAATAAATGTAATTATCAACAACCTTCTTTGCGGTTTCGTCGCCAAGACGCATTGCATCAAAAGCCGTTCTGCCGCTTGCTGCGTCAACGTTACCGTTTACAAGCTGCCACATTTTGCTGTCTTTATCAGCAAGCATCGCTTCCTTTGTCTGCGAAATAAGTGCGGTAGCCGATGCATACTGTTCCCAACAGCCTTTTCTGCCGCAGTTGCACTGCTTACCGTTAACCATAATAACGGTATGACCCATTTCACCGCCTGCATAGTTTACACCGCTTACGATTTTGCCGTTAACAATGATACCGCTACCGACACCTGTGCCGAGAGTAACAGCAACAAAATTGCCTACACCCTTACCGACACCTGCGATAGCTTCACCGAGAGCAGCGCAGTTTGCATCATTGTCAAGGTATACCGTTTTACCGATTCTTTCTTCAAGCATTTCCTTTGCAGGAACCTTATCAAAACCAAGGTTGTTTGCAAATTCAATATAGCCGTTATTTTTGTTAACCGAGCCGGGTGTACCGACACCAACCGAAACAACCTCATCCATCGATATGCCTGCATCTTTTGCAGCCATTTCAACCGCAACTGCAATATCGTCAAAAATCTCAGCGGCAGGTCTGGGGCATCTTGTTTTAACTTTGCCTCTGCCGATAATTTTAAGATCTTCATTTACAACACCAACAGCAATGTTTGTGCCTCCAAGGTCAACACCGATTCTATACATATTTTATTACCTCCAAAAAATATTATCCTTAATCATTAAAAATTATGCCATACTTCAAGCTCCTGCTGAGCAGGTATAACGTCATCCGTCATACCAAGGCTGTGCAGAAGTTCTCTTGCGGCATTATAGCCCATTTTTTTCTGCCTGTTATTCATTGCGGCGGCTTCAATTATAATTGAAAGATTACGACCCGGCTTTACCGGAACGGTTGTCACGGGAACCTTTATATCAAGTATTTCCGTATATTCATTATCAAGTCCGAGTCTGTCGTAAACCTTTTCGCTGTCCCAGGGTTCAAGCTGAACAACCATATCCACCTTTTCAGTCATCTTAACGGCACCCATACCGAAAAGACGCCTTGCATTAAGAACGCCCACGCCTCTGAGTTCAATAAAATGACGGATGTTATCGGGAGCCGAACCAACAAGCGTTTTATTTGATACTCTTCTGATTTCAACTGCATCGTCGGCAATAAGTCTGTGACCTCTCTTGATAAGCTCAAGTGCGGTTTCGCTTTTGCCCACACCGCTGTCACCGAGAATAAGTACACCTTCGCCGTAAACCTCAACAAGTACACCGTGACGGGTTATTCGCTGAGCAAGTTCAACACCGAGATATGATATGGCAGCAGCCATAGAACCTGATGTGGATTCAGACGTGCTGAGAACGGGTACTTCATATTTCTCCGCAAAACTCAAAAATCTTTTACCGCATTTAAGGTCACGGGTTACAACAATGGCAACTGGACGCTTTGAAAAAAAGCGTTCAAGACATTCAAGAAATGCTTCTTTGCTGAGACTTTTGAAATATTCAAGCTCCGTCAGACCGAAAAACTGAATTCTTGCCGGGTCAAAATAATCCTCAAAACCCGTAAGGATAAGTCCCGGACGGTTAACATCCTGAGCCGTAATATAAATATCGGCAATATCCTTCGGCGTATAAATTACCTGAAAGGAAAGATCCTTTACAACCTTTTCAAGAGAAACGGAATATTTACTGCTCATAATATTCTCCTTACATTACGGGTTTAACTTCACGCACAAACCCATATTAATGTTATTATAAAGCATATCCGATAATTTTCCAACCCTTTTTGAAAATTTTTATTGATTTTTTATAAAAAATCAGACGGCATCCGCTATGAACGGATGCCGCATTGAATCAAAGCTGAGAAGCCATATTTTCGTATTTTGTTTTTGTCTGGTCAATCATCTGCGCCTGTGCGGCAGAAGGACTGTACCAGCCTCTTTTCTGCATTTCACCGAAAACGCTGAACTGAATTGTATGCTCCTCTTTAAGGATGTTAAGCATATCGGTCTGAAGCTGCTGATTTGTGCATTCATTTGAAAAAGTATTATAAACATCGGTAATATGCTTCTGCGATGAAAGAATATCATCCATAATTTCTTTATCTGTGAAGCTTGCATCCATATTCATCATAGCGTAATCCCCCATCAATATAAATGTCCCATAAGTGTGTTGTAATGCTGTTTATGCTGATTCGCAAGCTGTTCGCAGGTTGATTTAATCTGAGGGTCTGTCGCAACCTGTGCATAAGCCTTATACTTTTTAATCAGCATCTGCTCGCAGTTAAGCTGGTCCTCAATTGCCGAAAGCTCTTTTGCAGTAAGATTTGCCATTTCAATTCTCCTTTACTGTTTGGTAATATCAGTATTTGCAGTTAAATCAAAAAAATACAACAAAAAAACGGCTGCTACCTTTCGGTAACAGCCGTAAATAATATTTGATTAGTTGTTCATCATGCTTGCAACTTCTGCTGCAAAGTTATCTTCTTTCTTTTCGATACCTTCGCCCTTTGCAAGACGTACAAAACCTGTAACCTTGATGTCAGCGCCGAGGGTCTTTGCAACGTTTGCAACATAACCTGCTACTGTGCCGTCAAAGAGGTCTGAACGAACGAAAGTCTGATCAAGGAGGCAGATTTCTTTAAGCTGCTTCTTGATACGGCCTTCAACTGCACCTGCAAAGATCTTGTCGTTTACATACTCTTCTTTACCTGCTACTGCAAGCTGTGCAAGAGTTGCAACTGCTTCCTTTGAAAGGAAATTGAAGAGGAAGTTGTTGTTCTTCTGTTCCTCATAAGCAGCGATATCTTCGTCGCTGAAGAGCTTCTCTGCAATAGCCTTCTCAAAGAGCTTTCTGAGGATGGGCTTGGGAAGTGATTCGGGCTTGTTAAGTGAGCTGTCAATAGTGATTGACTTCATCTTTGCAAGCTCATCTGCTGAAATATCTTCCTTGCTGAGATATTCGGGGCTCATAGCCGCAACCTGCATTGCAATATTCTTACCCATAGCAACAAACTCATCGTTATCAGCAGCGTTTGTATCAAAGCTTACAAGCACGCCTACCGAGCCGCCGCCGTGGATGTATGAAACTGCTGTACCTTCAACAAGTACAAAACGGCGAAGCTTGAGGTTTTCACGAATTTTAAGGAAGAGTTCCTGGATTGCATCTGCAACTGAAACACTGCCTTCTGAAATTGTTGTTGCAAGAAGTGCATCAAGATCAGCGGGCTTAGCTTCAACAACAGTCTTTGCAATCTGGTTTGCAAGAGCCTTGAATTCGGGGCCGTTGCCTACGAAGTCAGTTTCGCAGTTAAGTTCAACAAGAGCTGATGCTGTACCGTCTGAGTAAAGACCGATAACACCTTCTGCTGCAACTCTGCTTGCCTTCTTTGCTGCTGTTGCGAGACCCTTCTCACGAAGGATTTCTACTGCCTTATCCATATCACCGTCAGCTTCTGTGAGTGCCTTTTTGCAATCCATCATACCAACGTTTGTCTTTTCTCTGAGAGCCTGAACGTCTTTAGCTGTAAATGCTGCCATTATATTATTCCTCCTCTGATGCTTCTGCTGCTTCAGGAGCTGACTGCTCGCCCTGTCTGCCTTCGATAACTGCATCTGCCATTGCACCTGCGATAAGCTTAACAGCACGGATAGCGTCGTCGTTACCGGGGATTACGTAATCAACTTCATCGGGATCGCAGTTTGTGTCTACGATTGCAACAATGGGGATACCGAGCTTCTTTGCTTCAAGAACAGCAATTCTTTCTTTGCGGGGGTCTACTATAAACATAGCTGCGGGCTGCTTCTTCATTTCTGTGATGCCGCCCATAAACTTTTCGAGCTTTTCGATTTCAAGGTTGAGCTTTGTAACTTCCTTCTTAGGGAGAAGATCGAAAGTACCGTCTGCTTCCATAGCCTTGAGCTGTGCAAGTCTCTTGATTCTCTTCTGGATTGTGTTGAAGTTTGTGAGCATACCGCCGAGCCAACGTGCATTTACGAAAGGCATACCGCAACGGATTGCTTCTTCCTTAACTGAATCCTGAGCCTGCTTCTTTGTACCTACAAAAAGTACCTCGCCGCCGTCTGCAGCGATTTCACGGATGAACATATAGGCTTCTTCGAGCTTCTTAACTGTCTTCTGAAGGTCGATGATGTAGATGCCGTTACGTTCTGTGAAGATGTACTCAGCCATTTTGGGGTTCCATCTTCTGGTCTGGTGTCCGAAATGAACACCTGCTTCAAGCAATTGCTTCATTGATACTACTGACATTTGTTTTTCCTCCTAAGTTAAATTTTGTATCTAATGTCAGATACGAACCGCCGCAAAGCCTGATATTACAACAGATTTAAGCTCCGCACTCATAATAAAAATAGCCTTGCGTGTGATTTGCCTTGGAATTATATCACAACACGGATAAAATTGCAAGCATAATTTTAATTATTTTTATTATAATGCAAAATTTTATATTATATACAAATTAAGCCGTATCAAAAACAGATTGATACGGCAATTTGCTTTATTAAATTACTCTCTGTGCCACTTAACGCCCTGAGCTGTATCTTCAAGAACGATACCCATAGCCTTGAGTTCATCTCTGATTCTGTCTGCCTCAGCCCAATTCTTGTTCTTTCTTGCTTCGGTTCTTGCAGCTATCATAGCATCAATATCCTCGTCAAGAGTTTCTGTTTTACGGTTGTAAACAAGACCGAGAACACCTGTAAGCTCATCAAAAATCTTTGCGGCATATTCTGCAGTTGCCTTCGAACCGCCCTTGCCGATAATAAGTGAATTGATATCTCTTACAAGCTCAAATACTGCGGCAATACCGTCAGCAGTATTAAGGTCATCATCCATTGCCTCAATAAACTGTGTAACCCTCTTATCAAGCTGTTCCTTGATTTCAGAAGAAACTTCGCCCTCTCCTGCATTCTTGATTTCAAAATCGATGCTGTCGCGACAGGTATAAAGTCTTGCAAGAGATGCCTTGCATTGCTCAATAATATCAATGCTGTAATTGATGGGGCTTCTGTATGACGATGAAATCATAAGGTAGCGGATAGGCTCATAACCGTAAACCTTGGCAACATCGCGAACGGTCTTGAAATTACCGAGTGATTTTGACATTTTCACATTATCAACGTTAATATAACCGTTATGCATCCAATAATTTGCAAAAGGCTTGCCCGTGAAGCATTCACTCTGTGCGATTTCATTTTCATGGTGAGGGAAGATAAGATCCTGACCGCCGCAATGAATATCAATGCTTTCACCGAGATATCTGCAAACCATAGCGGAACACTCGATATGCCAGCCGGGTCTGCCCTTACCCCAGGGTGACTCCCAGTAAGGCTCACCGGGCTTTGCTGACTTCCACAATGCGAAATCCATCGGATTCTTCTTTATATCGCCAACCATAATTCTTGCGCCAGCCTCGAGCTCTTCAAGAGGCTGGTGAGAAAGCTTACCGTATTCATTGAAGGTTGAAGGGCTGAAATAAACGTCGCCGTCAACCTCATATGCGTGTCCGTTATCGATAAGACCCTGAACGATTTCAATGATTTTTTCGATATTTTCGGTTGCCTTGGGATGAATTGTTGCAGGTCTGAAATTAAGGCCCTTTGCATCGGTCCAGAATTCTTCAATATATTTCTCCGAAACCTCGGTAAAAGTTGAGCCTTCTTCGTTTGCACGCTTAATAATTTTATCATCGATATCCGTGAAATTCTGAACAAAGGTAACGTTATAGCCTCTGTATTCAAAATATTTTCTCAGAACGTCAAACACACAGATGGGTCGTGCATTACCGATGTGGATGAAATTATACACGGTAGGTCCGCAGGCATAAATTTTTACTTCGCCTTCATTAATGGGTTTGAATTCTTCTTTTTCTCTTGTAAGCGTATTGAAAATTCTCATTTATTTATCCTCCAAGTTGATTTGTTTCTTCAATTCAATTATTTCTGTTTCAAGCCTTGCAATTTCCTGAGCAACAGGGTCGGGAATATGAACCTGATCAAGGTCGTCAACCCTCATACCTTCGCGCTTAACAACTCTTGCAGGAACACCAACTGCGGTTGAATCGGGCGGAATATCATTAAGAACAACAGCACCCGACGCAATTTTTGAATTATCGCCTATATTGAGAGGCCCAAGCACCTTTGCACCTGCACCGATCATAACGTTGTTGCCAATTGTGGGATGTCTTTTGCCTGTATCTTTACCCGTACCGCCGAGAGTAACTCCCTGGTAAATCGTAACGTCGTCACCGATAATTGTTGTTTCACCGATAACAACGCCTGTTCCGTGGTCAATAAAAAAGCGCTTGCCTATCTGAACGGCAGGATGAATTTCAACACCCGTTTTTTTGGATGCTCTCTGAGAAATCCAGCGGGCGGTAAAATACATCTTTTTCTTGTAAAATCTGTTTGCCAGTCTGTGCATTCTTATTGCCTTTAATCCGGGATAAAGCAACAGAATCTCAAGCACAGAACGCGCTGCAGGGTCTCTGTCCTTAACGCAGGCAATATCCTCCCTGAGCTGATTGAACATAAAATCACACCTTATAAATAAAAAAACTCCGCAGTCCCTAAAGACTACGGAGGCGTAAAAACGCGGTTCCACTCCAGTTTATAACTCATAAAGCTTTAACGCAGCCATACGCACAGAGATACTGCAAATTCCCCCTGTGTGCCGTCGGGCGCACTTCACCGATTTTGTATAAGAAGCATTTTCAGCTGCCTGCTTCCTCTCTGATATACAAGCACGTCGGTTACTCTACCCGCCGATTGCATTTATTCTATCATCGGTATTATATGTTATTCACATTGAAAAGTCAATTACTTTTTTACCGTCAAACATATATTTGATGCCCGAAACAACAGTCAACACCGCAGATACGGACATAAGGATGTTTGAAACAAGAGAAACCGTACCGTATTCAACACTTGCGGAAGGCGCAAAGTGAACAAGCAACATTATAACCGTCGAAAAAATCATCTGGCTGACGGTTTTAAGTTTACCGAGTATACCTGCAGGAATAACGATTCCCTGAGCCGAAGCAACAAGACGGAATGATGTTACAAGAAATTCTCTTGTAAGAACAACCATAACAATCCAGATATTGCAAAGGTCAAAATGCATAAAAGCAAGAAGTGCGGCAGTTGTAAGCATTTTATCTGCAACAGGGTCACAAAGTTTACCGAAGGTTGTAACAAGATTATTCTTTCTTGCAATGCTTCCGTCAAGGTAATCCGTCACAGACGCTGCAACAAAAATCACTGCTGCAACAAGGAAATGATATTCAAACTCAATAAGCATTGCGGCAAGGTAGAAGGGAGTGAGAATAATTCTGAGAACCGTAAGTTTATTGGGTAAATTCATAGCTGCTCCTTAATTTATATCTTTTCCGATTAAATCATAATCGTTCATTCCGATAATCTCTACATCCGCAAAATCACCGGGATCATAATCATTATCGCTTGTGAACGAAACCGTGCCGTCAATTTCGGGCGCATCCATATAAGTTCTGCCGCTGTAACTGTCGGAATATCTGTCATAATCCTCAACGAGAACCCTGTATATTTTTCCGATACGCTCCGTGTTTTTCAAAGTAACGATTTCGAGCTGATCCTGCATAATTATTTCGCCTCTGCGAAGCTTCGTATCACTGTCAACATCGTCCTCCATATCATATGCAGGTGTACCCTCTTGGGGCGAAAATTCAAAACACCCCAGACGGTCAAACTCAATTTCGTTGACAAACTCGGCAAGGTTTTCAAACTCTTCTTCACCCTCACCGGGGAAACCGACTATAAACGTTGTACGGATAACCGCATCAGGCATAGCCTCGCGTATCCTGCCGATTGTCTGTCTGAGATATGCACTGTCTCCTCTTCTGTTCATCGCCTTAAGAATATTATCGTCAGCGTGCTGGAGGGGCAGATCAATGTAATGGAGAACCTTGGGCTGTCTTGCCATTGTTTCAAGTAGCTCATCGGTAATCTTATCGGGATAGCAGTAAAGCATTCTGATCCATTTAATGCCTTCTATTTCGCAAAGAGCGTCAAGCAGTTCGGGAAGGCGTATTTTGCCGTAAAGATCCGCACCGTAATTAGTGGTATCCTGAGCAATAAGAACAAGTTCTTTGGTGCCAGCTGCGGCAAGCTGTTTCGCTTCCTCAATAAGCGTATCAAACTCAACACTTCTGTAATTTCCTCTTATTGAAGGGATGGCGCAATACGTACATCTGTTTGAACAGCCGTCGGCAATCTTGAGATACGACCAGTATTCGGGTGTTGTCAGAAGCCTTTCGCCTGTCAAGGGCAAAAGCTCATTATCGGGCATATCATAAATATTTTCACCCTCAATGACTTTCTTTACAATGTCTGCAATCTGACCGTTTGAGCCTATGCCCAGCACTGCATCAACCTCGGGTATTTCGGAGAATATTTCTTCTTTATAACGCTGAGCAAGGCAACCGGTAACGATAATCTTTTTTACCGTACCCTCCTCTTTAAGCTGAGCCATTTCAAGAATATTCTCGATAGCCTCCTGCTTTGCGGCATCAATAAAGCCGCAGGTATTAATTATAACCGCATCAACACCTTCATAGCAATCTGCTATTGAAAAACCGTTACTGTCAAGCTGAGCAAGCATTCTTTCGGCATCAACCTGGTTTTTGGGACATCCAAGCGAAATCATACCGATTTTATACATCATCCGTATCCTCCGTTTCTATTTCCAATCTGCGGAAAGCAGTTCTTATATCCGACCATCTGTATCCGAGACGTTGCAGTGACGCAACTGTTCTCTTAACACCCTTTTCATCGGATATCTTACGGGAATATTTTGTGTTCAATAAATCTATAATACGTAAAACGGGGTCAATGTCAAGTGATTCAACAATATTATCTGAAATTTCTCTTGAAATTCCTTTACGAAGAAGCTCACTTCTGATGGCATTAGCGTTCATTCCCTTGCGTTCAAGCAACGACGTTGCAAGATAGGATGCATAACGCTCATCGTTAACGTATCCGTATTCCGAAAGCTTTTCAACGGCCTTTTCCGAATATTCACGTCTGTGCCCCTTCTGAATTAGCTTTGATACAAGCTCTTTTGAACTGTGATCACGGTATGAAAGAAGACGAAGACCTGCAATGAACGCACAACGGGAGCCGACAGCCTCATAAAAGGCTGTCAACTCCTCATCATCTTCAATAATTTCTCTGCCGTGATACGGGCTGCTGAACCAATACTCAGCATCAACGGTAAACGTATACTCACCGTCGCAAGAAACATGTATCTTATTCTGTTTTCCTTTTGCAACAGATATTTTCATAAATTATTCGTCATCATCTACAACAATATCAAGCTTTGCTCTTGCGCTTGCTTTTGTTGTGGGTTCAGGAGCAGGCGGAGGAGGTGCAACGGGTCTGGGTCTTCTGACAACCTTTGAAGCCTCGGCTGCCTCTGCCATAGCGGCAACGATTTTCTTTTCGATTTCTTCTGCAAGCTCGGGGTTGGAAACAAAAAGTTCCTTCACGTTGTCTCTGCCCTGGCCGAGACGCATATCACCGTATGAGAACCAGGCACCGCTTTTCTGAATAACATTGTACTTCACGCCGATATCAACCATTTCACCTTCTTTGGAGATACCTCTTCCGTACATAATATCAAACTCCGCATCCTTGAAGGGAGGCGCAACCTTGTTCTTGACGATCTTACATCTTGTTCTGTTGCCGACGACTTCACTGCCAGATCCTTTGAGCGACTCTGTGCGGCGCACATCAATACGCATTGTTGCATAAAACTTAAGTGCTCTGCCGCCCGTCGTAACCTCGGGATTGCCGTAAACAACGCCCACCTTTTCACGAAGCTGATTGATAAAGATAATAATCGTGTTTGATTTTGCAACTGCACCTGCAATTTTTCTGAGTGCCTGAGACATAAGTCTTGCATGTGCACCTACGTGGGAATCGCCCATTTCACCTTCAATTTCAGAACGGGGAACAAGAGCCGCAACCGAGTCGATTACAACCACGTCAAGAGCACCCGAGCGAACAAGAGCCTCTGCAATTTCAAGCGCCTGCTCACCGTTATCGGGCTGTGATACAAGAAGGGCATCAACATCCACTCCGAGATTTGAAGCATACGCAGGATCAAGTGCGTGCTCCGCATCAATGAAAGCTGCCTCTCCCCCGTTTTTCTGTGCCTGTGCAACAACCGAAAGAGCAAGTGTTGTTTTACCCGATGATTCAGGACCGTATATTTCAATAATCCTGCCCTTGGGAAGTCCGCCGATGCCCGTTGCGGCATCAAGGGTGATTGAGCCTGTTGAAATTGCCTCAACATTCATTCCGCTGTTTTCACCAAGACGCATTATGGTGCCTTTACCATAAGCCTTTTCAATTTGCGCAAGCGCAGTTTCAAGTGCCTTCTTCTTATCTGCCATTTCTAAACCTCCGTAGTAAATCAAACAAATGTTCTATTGGTATTGTATAACATTTCTACAAAAAATGCAATACTTTTTTCAAAAATATTTATTTTTTAAATAAGTTTGCAAAAATACAAAAAAATGCTTGCATTTTCTTTGAAAGTCTGTTAATATATCATCTGTTAATGACTAAAAAGGAGGTTGTGTCACATGGCAAAATGCGAATACTGCGGTAAGGACGTTGCATTCGGCATCCAGGTTTCTCACTCACACAGACGTTCAAACAGAACATGGAAGCCCAACGTTAAGAGAGTTAAGGCCGTTGTTAACGGTACTCCCAAGAGAGTATACGCTTGCACACGTTGCCTTCGCTCAGGTAAGGTTACAAGAGCCGTTTGATTAAAAACAGGATGATTAAGAGACTGCTGTCAGGCAGTCTCTTTTTCATTTGTAAGTTTTGACAAACAGATTGTTGGCGGTAAAAGATTTTTCCACAACATATTGTGATTAATTACATTATTATATAGAACTTTACACGAACTTGCTTTTTTTCAAAAATTATGTTTGTTTTTCCGCGCAGATAGTGTATAATATTGTATTGTTTAATAATATATAATGGAGTAATGTGATGAGTTATTCAGTAAATCCCTCGGCATTCAGGTCAATATTTGCCGTACCTTCAGATATAGTTGACAGGCACATACGCCTTGCAAACGGGCATCAGCTCAAGGTTCTTCTTTGGATTCTCCGTAATTCTCCGGACAATCCCGATTTAGCCGAAATGTGCAAAGCATTAAAAATCACCAAAGATGACGCAACGGATTACCTTCAGTATTGGGTAGAAAACGGTATTCTCAGCGGAAAAGACGATACATATGCCGAGGCTGAAACAAAAACACCGGTGATTTCAACCGAAAAAGATACCGTGAAGGAAGATATATCACCCGAAAAGCCTTTGGCAAACACCGCCCCGATTACGCCTTCAAAGCCTTCAAGCGCAGAAATTTTAACAAGGCTTGAAGAATCGCCGGAAATAGGACACTTGTTCAATGAAGCACAGACAAAGCTTGGCAAAACAATAGGCTATGACGGTCAGTGCACTCTTTTGCTTATTCACGATCACTACGGTCTGCCTACCGAAGTAATATTTATGATGATTGACTACTGTGCTTCAATAGGCAAAACAAATTACAGTTATATTCAGGCAGTGGGCAAGGACTGGGGACTCAGAGAAATTGATACAATCGATAAAGCTGCCGAACAGATTGAAGCCTTGAGAAACACACAAACTCTTTGGACAGAATTTTCAAAAGCAGCGGGAATAACAAACACAAGACCCACAACAAAGCAGATGGATATTGTCCGCCGCTGGAGCGAGGAATTCAAATACAAGGTCGATATTATTCTTCTGGCATATGAAGCAATGGTTGAAAACACGGGAAAATTCAATCTGAACTATATGAACAAGGTCCTCGCCAACTGGTATCAGAAGGGTTACAGAACACCCGAGGACATCGAAAACGGCGAGGCTGAGTTCCAAAAATCAAAAGTGAAGCCGCAAAAAACACCTTCCGGCGATAACGCTTCATATGACCTCGATAAATTCAAAGAGCAATCACTTCATTCGGAATTAAAGTATGAAAGGAAGAAAAAGAAATGAGTTACAGCAAAGCAACCCTTTCAAAAGCAACCCAGATTCTCGAAAGCAGACGGAACAAGGCACAGCGTATTCAGCTTGCAAGACATCTTGAAGTTACCGAAAAAATCCCGGTTATATCCGAATACGAAGCAAAGCTCTCTCAAACCGGACTTGACGTTGTAAAAGCAATCGGTATGGGAAACGATGCCAATGAATATATAGAACAGCTTTCGCAGCTCAATCTTTCATTTCAGGCAACAATAAAAAATCTGCTTAAAGAAAACGGATATCCCGAAAATTATCTTGAAGTTCCTTACACCTGCAACATATGCAGTGATACAGGATTTGTCGGCGGATATGTGTGCGAATGCCGAAAAGAACTGCTTAAAGAGCTTGCAAAGAAGGAACTTTCATCTGTTTCACCCAGCGAAAAATGCAGCTTTGATAATTTTGATGTAAAATATTACGCTGAACCGGTTGACGGCACGTTAGGCATTTCTCCCCGAAAAAGAATGAACAGCGTACTTGAATACTGCAAGTGCTACGCAGAGGATTTTGACACTGAATCCGAAAGTCTTTATATGCACGGTGCAACAGGGCTTGGCAAAACGCATCTTTCGCTTGCAATCGCAAACGTCGTTGCAGAAAAAGGTTACAGGGTTATATACGATACTGCACATAACATTCTTTCTTCTCTTGAAAGAGAAAAATTCAGTTATTCGAACACAGGCGAACGCGAAAAAGAAATTCTTGATTGCGATTTGCTTATAATTGATGACCTCGGCTCTGAATTTTCAACGCAGTTCACTGTTGCGGCAATATACAACATAGTGAACACGAGAATAAACCGTTCAAAGCCTGTTATCATCAGCACTAACCTTACCGAAAAAGAGCTTGAAGAAAAATACACACAGCGCGTAACTTCAAGAATCATAGGCAACTACGTATCACTGCTGTTCATAGGCAAGGATATAAGACAGATAAAGAACAATTTCTAAGGAGAAAGCAATGGACATTATTCAGCAGCTTACATCACAGTTCGGTCTGCAGACGTGGCAGGTCGATAATACGGTAAAACTGATTGACGAAGGTAATACGATTCCTTTTATTGCACGATACAGAAAAGAAGCGCACGGCACCCTTGACGATCAGGTTATAAGAGAGCTTTCCGAAAGACTTGAATATCTGAGAAACCTTGAGAAACGCCGCGAGGAAGTCCGTGCATCAATAGAAGCACAGGAAAAACTTACAGATGAAATTTCAGCCGCACTTGATAAAGCGGCAACTCTTGCGGAAATTGAAGATATTTACAGACCGTTCAGACCCAAGAGAAAAACAAGAGCCTCTGTTGCAAGAGAAAAAGGTCTTGAACCTCTCGCAAATGCAATCTACGAACAAAACGCAGATTCACTCTCCCCCATTGAACTTGCAGAAGAGTATGTTGATGCGGAAAAAGGTGTTGAAACTGCAGAGGATGCGCTCAAAGGTGCACTTGACATCATTGCGGAAAATATTTCAGACGATGCCGACATCCGCAGAAGACTTCGCAATCTTTTTACGGTTATCGGTACGGTTACTGCTACCGCAACAGACAAAAATGCAGACAGCGTATATTCAATGTATTATGAATATTCGGAACCTGTCAACAAAATTGCAGGCCACAGAGTTCTTGCCATTGACAGAGGTGAAAAGGAAAAGTTTCTCAAAGTCAGCGTAACAATCGATACCGTAAAAGCCTCAAACGTAATCACGAGCGTTACTCTCAATCCTCAGGGCTCACCCACAACAGAAGCCGTCCGTGAAGCAGGAGAAGATGCATATAACCGCCTTATTTATCCCTCAATCGAGCGTGAAATAAGGAATATGCTTACCGAAAATGCCGCCGCAAGCGCAATCAAGGTTTTTGCACTTAACACAAAAGAGCTTCTTCTTGCACCTCCCGTAAAGGGTAAGGTTGTTATCGGTCTTGACCCCGGTTACAGAACAGGCTGTAAGGTGGCCGTTGTTGCCCCCACAGGCAAAGTGCTTGACACAGGAGTTATATACGTAACCCATTCCGAAGCACAAAGGAATCAGGCAAAGGAGCTCATCAAAAAGCTTATCGCCAAGCACGGTGTAAACTGCATTTCAATCGGCAACGGAACGGCATCGAAAGAAACAGAAATCTTTGCGGCAGAAATTCTTCGCGAAATCAAAGCACAGGTTTCATATATGGTTGTAAGCGAAGCAGGTGCATCGGTTTATTCCGCGTCAAAGCTTGCCGCCGCAGAATTCCCTCAGTTTGACGTTTCACTCAGAAGCGCGGTATCAATTGCAAGACGCCTTCAGGACCCTCTTGCTGAGCTTGTTAAAATTGACCCCAAAGCAATCGGTGTAGGTCAGTATCAACATGATATGCCCCCGAAAGAGCTTGACGCCGCACTTGATGGTGTTATTGAGGATGCAGTTAACTCTGTGGGTGTTGACCTTAATACGGCATCTGCTCCCCTTCTTTCAAGAGTTTCGGGTATAAATTCAACCGTAGCAAAAAATATTGTTGATTACAGAGATGAAAACGGCGAATTCAGCGAACGCTCACAGCTTAAAAAAGTTCCCAAACTGGGTGCAAAGGCGTTCGAACAGTGTGCAGGCTTCTTGAGGGTTCCCGAAAGCAAAAATGCACTTGACAACACAGGCGTTCACCCCGAAAGTTACAGTGCCGCAAAGGCACTTCTTAAGCTATTCAGCTATTCTGTTGATGATATCGGAACCGATAAAATCGCAGATATAAAAGAGAAGGTTGAAAGTCTGGGTGAAGATAAGGTTGCCGAAAAACTCGGTATCGGCGTTCCCACTCTCAAAGATATTGTCAAGGAGCTTATTCAGCCTGCAAGAGACCCCAGAGATGAACTCCCCCCTCCCATGCTCAGAACCGACGTTATGGATATGGATGATCTCAGACCCGGTATGGAGCTTAAAGGCACCGTAAGAAACGTTACCGACTTCGGTGCATTTGTTGATATCGGTGTTCATCAGGACGGCCTCGTTCATATTTCACAAATTACAAACAAATTTATAAAGCATCCTTCAGAGGTGCTCAAGGTAGGTCAGGTTGTTACCGTTTGGGTAATTTCGGTAGAAACCGCCAAAAAGAGAATTTCACTTACAATGAAAGAACCTAAACAGCAGGAGAACAATTAAAATGGCAGATAAATTCAGACAAGATTTAACAAAAGGAAGCGTCGGAAAACAGCTTATGAAATTTGCGATTCCGTTTCTTCTTTCAAATCTTCTTCAGGCATTCTATTCGGTTGCCGATATGATTATTGTCGGCAGACTTTACGGAACGGTTGGCATAACGGCTGTAAATATCGGCAGCCAGATCAACATTCTTGTAACCGGTGCCGCACTCGGACTTGCAGTCGGAGGCACGGTTCTTATTGCACAGTACGGCGGCGCAAAAAAATTCGATGAACAAAAGAAATCAATCGGAACACTTTTCACCACCTATATGATTCTCAGCGTAATATGTACGGTTGTAATGCTTCTTCTCGGCACAACTCTGCTTGAAGTATTAAAAACACCTGAGATTGCAATGAAGGATGCGGAGAATTATTATAACATCTGTATGGCAGGCCTTGTGTTTATGTTTGCATACAACGTTATCAGCGCAATACTCCGCGGTATGGGCGATTCGAAAAGACCTCTTTATTTTGTACTTATCGCAACAATCATTAATATAATAGGTGATATAATCCTTGTCGGTCCCTTCAAAATGGGTGCAGCAGGTGCAGCATACGCTACTGTCGGTGCACAGGCACTCAGTGTTGTTCTTTCTCTTATTTATCTTTTCAAAAATCATTTCTTTGACGGATTCAAAAAGAGTGATTTCAAAATCGACAAAGAGAAACTCAAAACTCTTCTTAAAATCGGTTTACCCTCATCGGTTCAGCAAGTTGTTATATCATTCTCGTTCCTTACACTTACAACGTTAATCAACTCGTTACCCAATGCAGAAATCGCATCAGCCTGCCAGGGAATCGGCGGTAAGGTCAATTCCTTTGCCATTCTTCCCGCACTTGCAATGAGCAGTGCCGTGTCATCAATGGCAGGTCAGAATATCGGTGCAGGCGAAACGGAAAGGGCTAAGAAAACGATGCTGACAGGTATGGGTATTGCATTTGCAATCTCGGCGGTTGTTTTTGCTGTTGTTGAATTATTCCCTCAGCCGATAATTTCACTTTTTGACACAAATCCCGAAGTAATTTCAACCGGTACGGAGTACGTCAGATTTATAGCACTTGATTATATCTTTGTTCCGTTTGTTTTCTGTATGAACGGTCTCGCAATCGGCGCAGGATACACTAATTTTGCACTGTTCAACGCTTGCTTCAGTTCCATTCTTGTCAGAGTACCGTTTGCCTATCTTGTTGTGCATTTCACAACGCTTGGCTTCAACGGCATAGGTCTTGCAACGGGTCTCGCTTCAGTTGCATCGCTTTTTATGGGCGCAATATTTGTTGCAAGCGGCAAATGGAAAAAACCCAAAATCAGAATCTAAGTGTATTGACAAACACGTTTTAAAATGGTAAAATTTATTTGTAAAATTTAAGGATTTTTTGTGACTGACGGAATTATGCAGAGCACTGCAAAGGAGCAAAAAATCTGCTTAAAAAGCCGACCGTCTGGGCAGTCTTATCTCGGATAGGGCTGCCCTATTTATTTTGGAAAGGATGAAAAAAATGGGCATTTACGAAATCAACAACATGGGCCAGCTTATCAAGGATAACACATATGTCGGCAGAGGCATTGTTATCGGCAAAAGCGCAGACGGCAAAAAAGCTGTTACTGCTTATTTCATAATGGGCAGAAGCGAAAACAGCCGCAACAGAGTTTTCATTAAAGAAGGCGACGAGATTATAATCCACCCCTTTGATGCATCAAAGGTTGAAGACCCTTCACTTATCATTTACGCACCCGTAAGACAGTACGAAAACAAGCTTATCGTTACAAACGGCGATCAGACAGACACAATTTACGATTTTATTAAGGAAGGCAAAACCTTTGAACAGGCTCTTGAAACAAGAGAATTCGAACCCGATATGCCCAACTTTACTCCCCGTATCAGCGGTATGATGACCTTTGACGGCGGAGATTTCACCTACAAAATGAGCATCCTTAAAAGTGCCGATGAAAACGGCACAGCCTGCAACAGATACACTTTCTCTTACTCTCCTCTTGCAGGTCTCGGTCATTTCATTCACACTTACAACCACGACGGCAATCCCATCCCCACATTCACAGGTGAGCCTGAGAGAATTGCAATTCCCGACGATATCGATGAATTCACAAATGACATCTGGGCTAACCTTAACGAGAACAACAAGATTTCTCTTTATGTTCGCTACGTTGACCTTGAAAGCGGCGAATATGACAGCAGAATGATTAACAAGAATAAGTAAGGAGAATAACGATGAAAGAATTTGAACTTAAATACGGCTGTAACCCCAACCAGAAGCCTGCAAAGATTTATATGGCTGACGGCACAGAACTCCCCATTGAAATTCTCAGCGGCAGACCCGGTTATATTAACTTCCTTGACGCATTCAACAGCTGGCAGCTTGTAAAGGAGCTTAAAGAAGCTCTCAATATGCCTGCTGCAACATCGTTCAAGCACGTAAGTCCCACATCAGCTGCAGTCGGCATCAAAATGAGTGATACACTCAAAAAGGCTTGCTTTGTTGATGATATTGAAGGTCTTGACGATTCTCCCCTTGCAACGGCATATGCACGAGCAAGAGGAACAGACCGTATGAGCTCATTCGGTGACTGGATTGCTCTTTCGGATGTTTGTGACGTCACAACCGCAAAGCTTATCAAAAGAGAAGTTTCAGACGGCGTTATAGCTCCCGGTTACGAACCCGAAGCACTTGAAATTCTCAAGAGCAAAAGAAACGGCAACTACAATATCGTAAAAATCGACCCCAATTTTGTTCCCGCCCCCGTTGAAGTAAAACAGGTTTACGGCATCACTTTTGAGCAGGGCAGAAACAATTTTGAAATCAACAATGCACTTCTTGAAAACATTGTTACCGCTAACAAAGAAATGCCCGACAGCGCAAAGCGTGACCTTATAATATCACTAATCACTCTTAAATATACACAGTCAAACTCAGTTTGCTATGCAGTTGACGGTCAGGCAATCGGTGTAGGCGCAGGTCAGCAGTCCAGAATCCACTGCACAAGACTTGCAGGCAACAAAGCTGATATCTGGCATCTCAGACAGCACGAAAAGGTTCTCAACCTCCCCTTCCTTGACACAGTCGGCAGACCTGACAGAGATAACACAATCGACGTTTATATTTCAGATGAATATGAAGACGTTCTTGCAGACGGCGTATGGCAGACTCTTTTCTCAGAAAAACCCGAACCCTTCACAAAGGCTGAGCAGAAGGCATACCTTGCAACAATCAAGGGTGTTGCACTGGGCAGCGACGCATTCTTCCCCTTCGGTGATAACATCGAAAGAGCTGCAAAGAGCGGTGTAACTTACATTGCAGAGCCCGGCGGCTCAATCCGTGACGATAATGTTATCGCAGCTTGCGATAAGCACGGTATGGTAATGTGCTTCACCGGAATGAGACTTTTCCACCACTGATAAACAAAAACAGCAAACCCACGGTCAGAAACCGTGGGTTTATTTTTATACGTTTTCAATTTCAATGCCGAGAATCGCAACGTCCTCAACGGGTTTATCGACATAGCCTGTTTTAACGGTTGCAATTGCATCAACAACATCCATACCATCAACAACCTGTCCGAAAACAGTGTGCTTAAAATCGAGCCAGGGAGTACCACCGAGAGCTTTATAATCTTCAACACACTCTGTGGGGAAACCTCTGTCTGAAAGCTGTTCCATCTGCGAAACAAGACCTGCATCAACTTCCTTTGCCTGAACGATGAAGAACTGACTGCCGTTTGTGCCGGGGCCTGCATTAGCCATCGAAAGGGCACCTCTGACGTTATGATAGTCAACACTGAATTCATCCTCAAAGGTTCTGCCCCAGATGCTTTCGCCGCCTCTGCCGGTGCCCGTGGGGTCACCGCCCTGAATCATAAAGTCGGGAATTACTCTGTGAAAGATTATGCCGTTATAATATCCGTTCTTTGCGTGAGTTGTAAAATTCTCAACAGTTTTGGGTGCCGCATCGGGAAAAAGAAGAATTTTAATATCACCCATTGTTGTTTTCATAAGGGCAACAACATCGCCCTGCTTTATTTCTCTTATCTGCTTACTCATATTACAAATCCTTTCTTATTTGGCTTTGGGATCAAATGAATCGGAAAGCTTCATAAAATCAATTTTTGCCATCTTTGTTCTGGGGAAGCTGTCCATAACCTCAATTTTTCTGGGGCAAGAGAATCTTGCAAGATTTTTTTTGCAATATGCCATAATCTTATCCGCCGCATCATCTTTATTCATATTGCAATTAAGTGTTACACAAAGCTTTACGCAGGGCTTATTTTTATAATATCCCTGAACCGCACAAGCCTCACTGACAAACGGAATCTGCAAAACGGCATTTTCAATATCAATAGGATATACGTTATACCCCGAAATTATAATCATTCTCTTCTTTCTGCCGGTGAAGAAAATGAAGCCGTCAGAATCCTTGTAGCCAAGGTCACCCGTGGGTACCCATCTGTTACCCTTGGCATCAATGTATATACCCTCGTTCATTACGGTATTATCACCGTTGAAATAGCCAAGCATTGCGGTATCGCCTCTTACAACGATTTCACCGGTTGTACCTGCAGGAACTTCATTTTTCATTTCGTCCCATATCTGAACAACTATGTCACCCAACGGTTTGCCGATTGAATCTTCTCTGTTGTGTTCGTAGGTGTTAACAGCACAAACCGATGATACCTCTGTCAGACCGTAGCCTCTGAAAAGTTTACCCTTACCGCCGTTTTTAGCAACTGTTTTGTTGAATTCCTTAACAAGCCTTTCAGGAAGGACGTCACCGCCGCAGAAAACAAGCCTAAGGTTTTTAAGATGAGGACCGTCAAAATTTTTATCCTCCATCATCTTCTTAAACATATTCGGAACACCGAGAAGGAAGGTAACCTTATGCTTTTTCAAATGCTTATTTGCCGCTTCTGCAGTAAACTGAGGCATAGGAATAGAGGTAAATCCGTGTGTCAACGGGAAATGCATAGCAATGCCCAGACCGAAAGCGTGAAAAATCGGCAGAACCATAAGCGAATACTCTTCCCCTGCCTTATGAGGAATGTCAAGTGTACTAAGTTTTTCAGAAAGATTATTAAGATTATTGCTGGAAAGCATTATGGTTTTGCTTTTACCTGTCGTACCGCCGCCGTGAAGATAAACAGCAAGCTTTGAACCGTCGTGACACTCAACGCAGCTTTTCTTTGAACCGATTGAAACCGCTTTAAGATATTTCACTGAATTCTTAAAGCCGTCAAGACCCTTGCCCTTAACCTTCTCAAAAATTCTGAAAGCAGGTACGGCGGGCGCAACAACGTAATCTGAGTTAGAACAGATTATACAGGGAATGCCCAGCTCATTAAGAACATCGGTATACTTTGCAGCAAGAATATCAAGAATAAATATCGCCTTTGATTTCGTAAGTTCAATACTCTCTTTGAGCACGTCAGGTGACGTGAGAGGGTGAACGATATTTGCAATTACACCTATTTTATTAAGCGAATAAAACGTTGTAAAAGCGTGAACAACATTGGGCAAAAAAATTGTAACCGCATCGCCCTTGACTACGCCGATTGAATTGAAATAAGCGGCAAGGGCGTCAATATCGCTGATAAGCTTTGAAAGTTTGATTTTGCTTCCGAACGCATAAACAGCGGTAAAATCACCCGTTTTTTTAGCACACACTTTAAGATAATCGTAACAAGTTAAATTCATAAAATTTCCCATCCGTTTTAACAACTGATATATAATCATTAAAATATATTTTAACAAAATTCTATAACTTTGTCAAACCTTATACCATCCGTTTGATAAAACATTAATGTATATTGTTTGTCAGAATAATTTCATCATCCGTGAAGGTTGCAATAATTCCGTTGTTGTCATAGGTTGCATAGAAAGGCACCTTTGCAAACATTGTAAGATTCCACTTTACGTTGGGATAAACCTTACCGAGCTGATTGGTTACAATGGCAATTTCAGGTGAAAGAGCTTTAAGAAAGCTTTTTGACGATGAACCGTAATAGCCGTGATGACCGATTTTAAGAAGGTCGACATCGCCTACAACAGGAGCAACAACATCTTCAAGCCCCGTTGATTCGGTAATATCAGCCGCAAGAAAGGCTGTTTTGCTTCCTTTGCATACAATAACACCGATGCTGGATGCATTCTCACCCTTACCCTCAAATTCCTCAGGCGTAACCGTATTTACAAACCGAAGCGTAAAATCACCGAAAACAAATTCTTCCTCGGATAAATCGCTGACAATTTCAATGCTTCTTCCGTTGAGGGCATCAATGATATCCTGATAAACCTTATCTATTTTCCATCTTTCGGTTTCGTAATCCTTCGCAATATTTTTGTTGAATTCCTTAAAATAAGCCTTACCTATACCGATATCGGAATCCGAAATAAGTGAAAGATAAGAACCGATGTGGTCATAATGACAATGTGTACCCATAATAAAGTCAAGATAAACGCTGCCGTCATCTTTTTTACAAACCTTTTTGATATAATCAATAACTTCCTGTTCGTAGCCTTTGTATGCGGTTTTTCTTCTCGGATTAGAATTGCCTTCGCCTGCATCAATCAATGCATAAAGGCCGTTGCTTTCAATAAGAATAGAATCTGAATTTGCTGTATTGAGAAAATGAATTCTGTCATCACCGTCTGAATAATCAAAGTCTTCCTGTGTAACGGTAAAACGCCTGCAATATGAATTGCCTATTGCAACGGTTGCTATATCAAGCAGAAATATTGCCGCCATAAGCGGAACAATAATCCAGGTTGCTATTTTTTTAACACGATTTTTATTCATAAAACACTCCGAAAGATTTAATCGTTTCATTTTATCACATTCTTACGCTTTTTACTATACTTTATTAAAAAGTTTTTCAAAAGACTTGTATCGTAATTGATTTTAATGTAAAATAATGCACATAGTTCTGAAATGAGGTACTTGATTTTGAACAATAAAATAAAAGAATTTTCACTTGAAACAATTTCAAGATTCACGGGAATATTTCCCCTTGTGTTCTGCATGTGTATTTGCGCAGGTATGGGAACAATGACAGGTGTTATTTTAGCCTGCATTTCAACCCTTCTCTCTGCCGTATATCAGCAAAAGCAGATGATGCCTGTTTATGCATCATTTTTAATTGCAGTTTACACGCTTAAAATGCACGGACCCTCCGCACTTTCGGTGGCAGTCATTTTATGCGGAATACTGCTGATTGCATCTGCACCCGTATATGAAAAAATAATCAAATATTTCCGTTCACCTGCCCTGCCGTCTGCAATGCTGGCAACGGCATTATCCGTAACGGTTCTTTTCACAACCGATTATTTCGGAATCGGTGCAACAGGTGAAATACCCAAAACAATGATTGAATCTTACCTTTCGCTTGGTTTTCACCCCAACTGGCGCGGAGTTCTTTACGGCACGGTTGTTATGGTTATAATGATTACTTTTCCCAGGAAATTCAAAAAATCAAGCAAAGTATTAAACGCTGCTTTTCTCGGTCTTGTTGCCACGGTATTGCTTAACCTTTGGCTTAATCCCTCATATATGATTACTGCCATAAAAGAAGCAGGTATATTCTTGTTTGAAGATTATAAAAGCACCTTTGTTTTGCCCGTTTTGGCTGAGCCCTCGGCTGTTCTTAAAGGAATTACCTGTGGCTTTGCGCTTTATTTCGCCGTATTCTGTTCCGTTTCATTATCATCGACTGACAAAAAAGACTATATGTTATGCGGTGCCTCAAATGCTTTTCTCGGTTTTTTAACCTGTTCATTTCTTCCGACGGGAATCACGCGAAAGAATTATGCATCTTCTTTCGCCGCCGCAATCCTCGCAGGCTTATTTGCATTTATTTTCAAAGATTACATTGTTCGTATTCCCGTTCATTCATGTGCGGTTGTGCTTATAGTCGGTGCGTGGAACAGTGTTAAATGGGGCGAACTGAAAAATGTTTTTATAAACCCCAAAGGAATCGTTTGTCTTGCAGCGGTTGTCTTTTCATTTCTTTTCACAGGCGCTGTATACGGAACGCTTATCACTGTTTTAATATCCCTTTTGTATGTAAGAATTTTCAGTGATGATAAAAAAATATAAAAATTCGGCTTGTATCGGTTATAAACCTTTACAAGCCTTTTTTATACGGCAAAATAAAAGGCGATTTTCGTAAGCATCCAACCCAAAAAAGCACAACACGGAAAGGTTATGAGCCACGCCGAAACCATCTCACCTGCAATCTTCTTGTCAAGAGATTTTATATCATATGCAACACCCGAACCCATTACAGCCGATATTTTGGTATGCGTCGTGCTTACAGGCATTCCCATCAGCGTTGATATAAGCAAGCATAACGTTCCTGCAATATCCGAGGAAAAGCCTTGAGCATTATTCATTTTAATCATATTACTGCCTACAGTTTTAATTATTCTTTCTCCGCCTGTTGCCGTACCTGCAGCTATAAAAAAAGGACAAAGAATATAAATCCACCAAGTGTCTTCTGTATATTTTTTTATTTCAGAAACAGACAGAGCAAGCAAAACAATACCGGTGAACTTCTGTGAATCCTGTGCGCCGTGCATAAACGACATAAGTGCACCCGAAACAACCTGACATTTACCGTAAAACCTGTTTGTTCTTTCGTTAACGAAGAAAACCGATGTAAGTTTTGTGATAAAATATCCTGCGGCAAAGCCTGCGACAACAGAAACAAATAAACCCTCAAAAATTTTTGACCACGCATTAATATTCACCGAACCGAAAGAACCGTTAAGTGAAACACCTGCACCGGCAACAGCCGCTATCAAAGCGTGGCTTTCACTTGTCGGAATTCCGAAAAACCAGGCTGATACCGCCCACAACACAACACAAAGCATTGCAGCCGATAAAGCAGTCAGCGCTTTTTCTCCACCGGCATCAATGGAAGCAATATCAATAACGGTTTGAGCAACCCTTCTGTTAAACACTCCAAAAATCAGCGAACCTGCAAAATCCGATACAGACGCTATAACAACAGCCTTTTTTAGGCTGACCGTACCGGTTGAAACGCAGGAAACAATAGCATTCGGCGCATCGGTCATACCGTTCACGAACGAAACGACAAGTGTTATCAGAACAGCTATAAATGCAGAAAAAGCCAACAGCAATCTCCTCTCAAAAAATAAAGTGCTTTCTGAACGAAAGCACTTTGAAAATCCTATTTAAATAAATTGCCGCCCTTTGAATCAATTCCCACAATCACAGGAAAGTTTTCAAGTTCAAGACGCTTCACGCTTTCACAGCCAAGATCTTTGAACGCAATTTCCTCACACTTCTTTATCTGCTTTGCATACAGCGCCCCTGCACCTCCGATTGCACAGAAATAAACTGCTTTATTTCTCACAATCGCATCACAAACAGCTTTATTTCGCTCACCTTTTCCGATCATTGCGGCAAGGCCCAAATCAAGCAGACGGGGCGAATAAACATCCATTCTGCCCGAAGTTGTAGGTCCGCAGCTTCCGATTACCATACCATCGGGAGTAGGTGTTGGGCCGGCAAAATAAATGCACGCACCCTCAAGTTCATAAGGCAATTCGCCGCCGCTGTCAAGGAGTTCAAAAATTCGTTTATGCGCGGCATCTCTCGAAGTATAAACCGTTCCGCTGAGAAGAACCCTGTCCCCCGCAGTGAGAACGTTTGAATATTCCTTTATCTGATTTATGTTTATGTTGTATTCAGCCATTTTATTCTTCCTTAATATCAACAGATTCAAGCTTTTCGGAAGCCGATGAAAGAGTTTTGAGCAATACGTCCGTTCCTGACTTCAGCGAAGAAAGGGAGCTTTCGAAATTTACGCAAACTGTTTTGAGTCTATCTGCCGCAGAAAGCACGTCACAGTGCACGGAATCAACAGTACTCTTTGCATCTGAAGTAATTTTTGAAACGGAAGCTTTCGCTTCTGAAATAAGCTTTGTGACATCGGTAACTTCCGAATATTCCTCATATAATTTATCATACTTGGCCTTATACTCTGCCGCATCTTCCTTACTCTTTTCAAGTATAGCGTTAAGCTGCTCGATTTTCAGTGTCAACGATGCATTTTTTTCAATATGTGCGGCATTTTCAGCCTTCAGCGTCTCGTTTTCTGCTTTTAAGGCTTGTGCGGCTTTATCTTTCTCGGATGACGACAACCTTAATGCCTCAGCTTCTTTTTTATAAGCAGCGCAATCACTTGCGTCTCTTTTCAGAGAAACAATCTCCTGCTGAAGTTTTTCAATATAGTCGAGAACGTCTTCTTTCTTAAATCCGCCGAATGCGGATTTTTTTAATATTTTATCCTTACTCATATCAACACCCTTTCTCTGTTATGCAAAAAGCAGAATTTCACTTACATTTTCGCAAACAGGCTCAGCTTTATCTTTTCCAAAAATATAAAGTTTTCCGTCCGAAGTGATGTATGCTGCTTTTCCGTCTTCAGTATAACTGAAGCTTTCAACAACAATATCACTGCCTATAAGTTTTTCTTCCCCGTCAACACAAATAAAATAATCGGCTGTTTGTTTTGGTGAGGAAGCATCATTGTTTTTCAAAACAATTACATCCTCAAAGTTTTCAACGGTAAATGCATTAACTGCATTTGAAAGCTTTACGCTCTTTTCACCGCAGTATGAATACACATCACCTGTTATTTTATCCGCATCCGATTTAAGATAAATTACACCTTCATCAGAAAACCTGTAACCCGATATACCCGTATCAACACCGATAATTCCCGAAGGCTTGAGTTCGGCACCGATACTGTTTGTGTAAAGGCTTAACCTGTCGCCCTGAGTATCACGCACAAAAGCAAAAATTCTGCCGCCGTCGCGTGAAAAAGAAAACAGAGTTCTTGTTTTATCGTAGCCTTCAAGCGGATACATCACAGCACCTTCGCTTCCGTATGCCGCATACGCCATACCGTTTGACTTAACACTTTCAGAAACAACCGTTCTGGCATATTTTATAACCTCTGCCATAGTGCTTCTCTGTGCAATTTCAACGAGAGTACCCATATCCGTATCTGAAGCAAGAACCTCCGTACTCTCAAACACAATTTTGGGGTCGCCGTATGACGAAACACTGTATACGTTTTTAGGGTCAATATTCTCAGCTATCTTGTATATGCCTTGGCTGTTATACGCAAAAGCATTGAATACGGGAACCGAAAACTCGCCGTTCTCAACAGATTCATTAAGTGCAGCTCTGATTTCATCCCTGACAAGCTTATCCTGATAAAGCTTCAAGGCGGCGTTATATTCAGCAGATATACCGAGAAAAGCAAAAAAATCGGTGCGTTTCGGCTTTTCAACCGATTTATCGCTTTCAGAATACTCGTCTGCAATTACATAGCTCCAGGAAATACTTTCAGACGATGAAGTGAAATAATAAAGATTGCCGCCGACAGAATAATTATCATACATAACCGTATACGCATTATCGCATATCATTTCAATCTCACCGTTTGAAGTGAGAATATAAAGCTCCGTCATCCCTGTATGAATCAGAGATTTTTTCTCATAAAAAATATGAGGATTTTCATCGTCGTTATAACAGCGAATATTCATAAGATCTCTGCATATTTCCGATGCAGTATCTTCTGCATATTTATAAAGCACACGGTTATCGCCGTGCATTTTCACAAAATAAACCGTTTCAGAATTTTGGAGCGCATATATTGACTCAACATTATCTGAAAAGGTTTTGATTTTATTGCTGTCAATATCACAAACCGTGCCTTCAAATGCGCCTGCACTGAAATTTTTCTTCATATAGTACAATTTACCGGAAACAACACTGTAATTGCCGGAAACACCTATATCTATAATCTTAGGCGAAGTAATTTCACTTCGCTTTTTTTCAATGTAATATAAATCGTAAAGACCGTCTGAGTACGAAGACTCAACGGTATAAAAAACTCTGCCGTTATCGGAATCGCACTTAAAGCCCGCAGCAGTGGACTCGGAAATAACAGCTTCAAGATTATCTATCCTGACACCTGTCACACCGCCTGTTCTGTAAACCGCAATACTGCTGTTGGCAGGCTTTGACATACCTGAAACACAAACAAAAATAATAACAGCCGCAATAACGGCAACTGCCGCGGCAACCGAGATAATAATTACGTTAACCTTTGAATTTGTTTTTTTCTCCCCTGATTTATACAAAAACAGCACCTGACCCTTTATAAACAGGCGGTTGCCCCGTCAGGAGCAGCCGCCCAATAAATCAAATTATTTCATTGAAACTGCCTGCTTTGCCTTTTCAACTATATTCTGTGCATCAAGACCGTAAATATGAAGAAGTTCAACAGCGGGTCCGGATTTTCCGAACGTGTCGTTAACACCAAGTCTTACAACCGGCACGGGATTACCGCCCTCGCACACTGCTTCTGCCACAGCACTGCCAAGTCCGCCGATAATATTATGCTCCTCAGCAGTAACAATTGCGCCTGTTTTTGCAGCAGATGCAAGAATTGTTTCGGCATCAAGAGGCTTGATGGTATGAACGTTGATAACCTCAGCACTGATACCCTGCTCTGCAAGAATTTTCTGTGCTTCAACAGCTTCACCGACCATAAGACCTGTTGCACATATGGTGACATCCTTACCTTCATTAAGAACAACAGCCTTGCCCCACTCAAACTTATAATTTTCATCAAAAATTCTGGGCACTGCAAGACGTCCGAATCTCATATATACGGGTCCGTCATAGTTTGCGGCAGCAAGAACAGCAGCTCTTGTTTCTATATCATCCGCAGGATTAATAATTGTCATACCGGGAATTGCACGCATAAGAGCGATATCCTCACAGCACTGGTGGCTTGCACCGTCCTCACCGACAGAAATACCTGCATGAGTAGCGCCGATTTTTACATTAAGATGAGGATAAGCAATCGAGTTTCTAACCTGCTCATATGCTCTGCCTGCGGCAAACATAGCAAATGTGCTTGCAAATACTGTATAACCCGAAGCCGCAAGACCGGCTGCAACGCCCATCATATTACCTTCTGCAATTCCGCAATCAAAAAACTTTTCGGGATGCGCTTTTTTGAACATACCCGTTTTTGTTGCAGCTGCAAGGTCGGCATCAAGAACAACAACCTTATCATTAATATCTCCAAGCTCAACAAGAGCCTTTCCGTATGCATCACGGGTTGCGGTTTTAATAATATCAGCCATTTTTATTCACCGATCCTTTCCTTATGCTTCAAGTTCTGCAAGAGCGGCGTTAAGCTCACTCATAGCCTGTTCATACTGTTCCGCATTAGGTGCGGTGCCGTGCCATGAAACCTGGTCTTCCATAAACGAAACACCTTTGCCCTTCACACTGTTTGCAACAATCACGGAGGGCTTACCCTTGAATTCTGCCGCAGCACAGAAAGCTGCATCGATTTCATCAAAGCTGTGAGCGCAGATTTCGATTACGTTCCAGCCGAATGATTTGAACTTTTCTGCAATGGGATAAGGTGAGTTAACCTCTGAAATCTTACCGTCAATCTGAAGACCGTTATTATCAACAACGGCGCAAAGGTTGTCGAGGCCCTTTGCGGAAGCAAACATTGCAGCCTCCCATACCTGACCTTCCTGTATTTCGCCGTCACCGAGAATGGTATAAACTCTGTTACTCTTGTTGCTGAGCTTTGAAGCGAGTGCCATACCGCAAGCTGTCGAAATACCCTGACCAAGCGAGCCTGTGCACATATCAACACCTGCAGTATAATTCATACTGGGATGACCTTGAAGCATTGAATCACTTTTTCTGAGTGTTTTAAGTTCTTCAACAGGGAAAAAGCCTCTGTGTGCAAGAACGGAATAAAGCGCAGGTGCAGCATGTCCTTTTGAAAGAACAAATCTGTCCCTATCCTCCATCTGAGGATTCTGAGGGTCAATATTCATATGATTAAAATAAAGGTAAGTAACGATATCAACGCAAGAAAGCGAACCGCCGGGATGCCCCGACTTTGCGTTGAAAACGCCTTCAATAATACCCATTCTTGCTTTGCAAGCCTTGATTTTCAACTGCTTTCTGATAACTGCATCCATTGCAGCCACCTCCTGTTTAATTATGATTTAAAGCCCTATGCGCATTATTGCTCCTTGGACTCAATATATTCAAGGAAATCTGCAACAGCACCTTTATTGCAATGGCAGGCAACAAACTGCGAAATCTCCTTCAATTCTTCAGGTGCCTGACCGCAACAAGCGGGAACACCAACTGTTTTGAGCATATCGAAATCGTTGAAATAGTCGCCGATTGCTCCCGTATGCTCACGGTCAACACCCAATATTTCGGCAAGCTTCATAAGTGCAGTACCTTTATGGGTATTTCTTGCAAGAATTTCAAAACTTGCAACCGATGAAGACATAAGTGTAAGATCGGGATCGGTCATTGATTCAAAATGCTTCTGAACCTTTGATATGTGAAACGGAATTCCCGAAAAAATAACTTTACCCCAGTTTTCTCTGGGAACATCTTCGATGTTCTTTATATGCTTATGAGGGAGATTATCTGCGGCAACAAAGAATCTTCCGAACCAGCCCGTACCCGTAATATAAATTATATCTTTTGCAACAACAATTACGTCGACGGCAGGAAACTTCTTTGCAGCCTCAATGGCAAGGTCCATTCCTTCCTCGCTCATTGAACTGAAATAAATCATTTCTTTATTTTTGAAATCATAAAGACCTGCCCCGTTGATTACAACCGCAGGCGTGCCGTCAATCGGTAAGCGTTTGAAATGCTTCTCCATTGACTGAGGGTTTCTGCCCGAGGCAAGAGTAAATCTGCCGCCGAGAGAAACAAATCTTTTTATGGCTTTTTCATTACGCTCAGGCAATTTTCTGAGCTTATTGTTCAGAGTGCCGTCAATATCAGATGCTATAAGCCATTGGGAAAGGGGTTTATTATTTTCCATTATTTTTTATTCTCCCTAGAAAATCTGTAAAATATCCGGGCAGCGGTGCTTCTTTGACAATATGCTCTCCGCTTGACGGGTGTATGAAGCCTAAAAGACCGGCATGAAGGCATTGACCGTTAAGGGAAACAACTCCGTTTTTAGGCCCGTAAACCGGATCGCCTGCAACAGGATGCCCCAGATGCGCCATATGAACACGTATCTGATGCGTTCTGCCTGTTTCAAGCTTCAGCTTAACAAATGAAAAATCCCTGTATTCCTCAAGAACGGTATAGTGAGTAACTGCATTTTTTGAATTCTGCTTTGTTACACACATCTTTTTTCTGTCGTTGGGATTTCTGCCTATGGGTGCATCAACCGTGCCTTCAATATTTTTCAGATGGCCGTGAATAACAGCCCTGTATTCACGGTCCAGCGAGTGTTCGCTTATCTGCTGTGAAAGTGAAATATGAGCAGAATCATTTTTGGCAACCAGAAGCAAGCCGCTTGTATCCTTATCAATACGGTGCACAATACCGGGTCTGATAACACCGTTTATTCCCGATAAATTTCCCTTGCAATGCCATAAAAGAGCATTGACAAGAGTTGAAGAATAGTTACCGGGTGCAGGATGAACAACCATTCCTCTCGGTTTATTCACAATAAGCAAATCGCCGTCTTCATAAATAATATCAAGAGGTATATTCTCGGGCTCAAGGGATATTTCTCTGGGTTCGGGAACCGTAAACGAAATGACATTCCCCTGCCTGGGTTTGAAGCTTTTTGAAATATTTTTGCCGTCGCAGTATACAAGCCCGTCGTTAAAGAGATTCTGAATAAAAGAACGGGAATAATCGCACAGAACATACGACAAAAGCTTATCAATTCTTTCACCGCCTGCATCATTGTCAACAACAAAAGAGACAGGCTCATTGTATTCCATTGTTTTAATCTGCTCAATCATTTTTTAAAGCCTTTTTCTTCTGCTCGCACACAAGCTCATATATTTCGTAGGCAATCATCATAATTGCGCCAACCGTGATACAGCAATCCGCAAAATTAAATACCGCAAAATCAATAAACAAAGGCTCAATAAAATCAATAACGTATCCGAACCTTATGCGGTCAATAAGATTACCTGTACCGCCTGCAACAACAAGCAAAAGACAAATATTCATAAAAAGAGGTTTGATCTTTTTCGAAAGGAGTAAAATCAGACAGCCTGCAAGAATAACAGCAGTTACAACCGTAAGCAGTGACGTGTTATCTGAAAAGGAACTGAAGGCCGCACCTGTATTTTCAACGTAACGGAATTGAAATGCTCCGAAAAGAAATTCAATGGGACCCTCATTTTTTATCACTGTTACAGCGATATGCTTGGTAAACAGATCAACGGCTGTCAGAACAGCAATAACAATAAGCGAAACTGCCTGAAACATAAAAACCTCTCAAAAAATCAATCATCAAACATAGAGTCAAAAAGCGAAGATATATCGTCCTCATCGCCGTCATCGTTACCATCATCGGTTATTGAATCAAGGTCGATCTTAAAACCGAAGAAATCATCGTCGTCATCATCATCTTCTTCATCTTCGACTTCTTCAATTATATCATCATCGTCTTCCTCTGCATCATCGGATTCTTCAGGGGCTTCACCGTCCGATTCAGGTTCTGATGCAACTTCAGGTACGATATCGTCAATGCTTGCGGCAACGGAATCCGGTGCAACTATGTCTTCAAAGCTCATTTCATCAATAAGCTTAAATAAGTCATCAACTTCATCATTGTCAGCCGCCGTAATTTCTTCCTCAGCTTCAGGCTCTTCGGGAACATAAACAACCTGCTCAGACTCAATTACGTCAGATGCTTCTTCCGCAGGAACTTCTGTTTCTTCAGCAGTATCTTCGATAGCGGCAATCTCTTCTTCAATTTCATCAATAAGACTCTGACCGAAAGGAAGCTCAGATTCTGTTTCGGCAGTTTCCATATAATCAGCTGTAATATCTTCTGCTTCAACAACAATTTCTTCGGCGATTTCCTCAACAGGTTCCGCTTCAACTTCGGGAACATCAACGGGCGCTGCCTCTTCAATCTCGGGAACAGATTCAAGTGATGCGAGCTGACCGTTGCAAAGTGCAGTCATTGCAGCTTTGAATTCATCTGCCGATGCTTTAAGTCTTGCAATTTCAGCCACATAATATTCGTATGTTTTTCTACTTTCACCTACAATGCTTTCACTTTCGGCGGTTGCATCGGCAACAATCTGCTCTGCCTTCTCTTTTGCCGCAGAAATTGTTGCATCAGTTTCTTTCTGCGCTCTTTCGGTAAGTGAATTAACCGCATTTCTTGCGTTTTCAACAAGATTCTTTGCTTCTTCTCTTGCTTCGTCAACAAGCTTTACAGACTGTCTGTTTGCACCGTCAACAATAAGCTGTGCTCTTGTTTCCGCATCACCGATAAGTGTATCGGACTTAATCTGTGCATTCTTGTTTATTGTTTCTGCCATTCTGTGTGCATCAAGAAGCGAAAGCTTGATTGCTTCTTCGTCATTTCGGTAGCTTTCGATTTTATCGGCAAGAATACTGATTTTTTTGATAAGCTCTGCTTTTTCACCGTTGAGCGTATCATAGGATTCAGCAACAATCTTAAGGAATGCATCAACCTCATCGGCACTGTATGTACCCTTGCTTACGGGTGTAAATTTAGCATTTAAAATCTGTTCTGTTCTAAGCATAACAAATCACCTTTTCTTTCTTAATTAATACTGCTGATCGCCGCTCATACCGCTGAGTTCATCAAGAAGCTCACCTGAAACGGGAACATTGTAAGGAGTTATTATGTATGCTCTGCCTGCAACCTTCTTGAAGTCGCCGTGGTTTGCATATGCAACACCGTAAAGGAAATCGATAATTCTCTGTGAAACGTCATTGGGACAGGTTTCGAGATTAAGAATAACGATTCTCTTTTCATTGAGAATATCGGCAACCTCGCCTACTTCTTCAAATCTGTCAATTTTCTGAAAAACAACGTGGGGCTTGGGCTGACCTGCCGATGCCTTTGACGTTGAATTAATATTCACAACGTTGCCCTGACTTGAAGCGGATGTTCTTTCGGTTCTTGCGTTCTGTGACTGACGTGAATTTGAGAGAACAGGCTCATAATCAAAATCATCATCGTAAGCTGGTTCGGTATCTTCGATGTAATCCTCGTCTGAAACATTGATAAACTTCTTAAGTTTTTCTTTTAAACCCATTGGTAATTCCTCCTTAATTATCTGTAAATTCTTGCGCCGAAAATTGCCGAACCCACTCTGACAAGATTGGCACCTTCAAGGATTGCATATTTGTAGTCGCCTGACATTCCCATTGAGAGAACATTCATACTTATATTATCTAATTTTTTTGCCCCGATGTCAATAAACATACGGTGCATATTTGAAAAAATTGACCTAATTTCGGCTTCTTTTTCGCAAATAGGTGCCACACACATCAAGCCGTCTATCGAAATACCGTTGATTTCAGAAATTTCACAGGCCCTTTCAAACAGTTCTTCGCCGGAAAAACCGAACTTACTGTCTTCACTTCCCGCGTTTACCTCAAGAAGAACTTTGGTTATTATGCCCGATTCCGTAGAGCGTTTGCCGATTTCCTTTGCGATTGAAACGGAGTCAACCGACTGAATTGTATGAACGTGACCCACAATTTTTTTTACTTTGTTTGACTGAAGATGCCCTATAAGATGTGCCTCACAGCCGTTAAGGTTAAGTTCCGGTTCTTTAAGCAAAAGCTCCTGAACCTTATTCTCGCCAATAAGATTGACGCCGCAGGATAAGGCGTAATTGATAAACCTGCTTTCAACTGTTTTGGTTACAGCCATAAGCCTGACATTCGACGGATTTCTGCCCGACTTTATTGCAGCCTCCGAAATGTCGGAGTTAATATACTTCAGATTTTCTTCAATAGCCGAAAATCTTTCGTTATCCGATAACCATTCCATCTCTTAACTCCTTTCCCGAAATAATAACCTCATCATAAAGTTTAAGATGAGTATATTCAAGCTCAATTCCGCTGTCTGACGACGGCTTTGAAGCTATAACAAACGAATCCTCGGAATAAATAATATTTACGCTTCTGAAATTTATTATGTTTCCTCTGCGTACATACACACCCTGATTGCCGTTTTCATCAATCCTTACCGCATCTCTGCTGACTTTAAGACCTGTATAGTCGTTTATAACGATTTTACCGTCAACAATTCTTAGGTCAGTCAATGAATCATTCATAAGATTGCATCTGAAAACAATAAGCGATTCGTCTTTATCAACGGCTTTAACCGAATGAATACAAGTTTTTACCGTATCCTTTTCGGAATCATTCAGAATCAGTTTTACGGAAGAACCCTTTGAAAGCTCCGAAACCTTTGCGGAATCAACAACCGTTGCAATATACCAGTTGTAACCGTCAATAATTTTACCGATTGAGCCTTCCGCCGCCTCGTTCTTCTTGGCTTTGAAAGCATCTTCAAGCCTGTCTTTTGTAAGCGTTTCGATATCGGCGCTTGTAAGTTGATTTTCGTATCCGTCAAGCTTGCTGACATAATATCCTGCTTCCTGTGCAGTAAGAATATCCGTAGGCACAGAGCCGGATTGCAAGGCAGAAATCTCGTTGTTAAGCTCATCAATCTGCGATTTGCAATCGACCTCATTTCCCAGCGAAATCTGTTTTCTCGAAAGCTTTTCAGCGAAAGAAAGCTTATAATCGCCGAGTGAAGAATAATCATTATTATATGCGGAATCAAGTATTGAAATAAAGTCGTTGCCTATTTCCGTATTAAGCTTATTAAGGTCTACATTCGCAAGCTTTAACTGTCCGTCAATTTTCTTATAAGCCTCAAGCTTCTGTTCGAGAGATTGAGCTTCAACGTAATTTTCGGCAGAGGATTCCGAAGGAAAAACAGCCGCAATCGTACTGCCTTTGCTGACTCTTTCACCGTTATCGGCAAGCGGCACGGTAACACCCGATGCCGAAGTTGTAAGCGGAGTTTCATCACGGATAATATACATTTTTGCATCAACTGTTTCGAGCACCGTCTGCTCATACACCGTCTGGGTAGTGAAAGTTTTGTTGGCAATGCCGTACATTTCAGCGGCAAAATAAATAACGATTACAACAGCCGCAAGAACCGAAAGAATCTTAAGAAGTCTGTCCTTGCCTTTCATTATCCGCACTCCTTTCTATAATCTTGCAAACGGCATCAAAAAGCTCTTTGCCGTTTGAATAATCGTCTATGTATACAAATTTTATTTTTTCATCACGCCTGAACCACGTCAACTGCCGTTTGGCATAACGCCTTGTCTGCATTTTAAGATTTTCAATACATTCATTCAGGCTTTTTTCACCTTTTAAGTAAGGATACAACTCCTTATAGCCTATCGCTTGTCCGGCTGTTGAGCCTAAAGATGATTCAAAAAAGTGCTTCGCTTCGTCAAGAAGCCCCATCTCAAGCATAATATCAACTCTGCGGTTGATACGGTCATATAGAAACTGTCTGTTTCTTGCATCAAGACAGATAGCAACCGTGCTGAACGGAGTAGGATTTTTGCGAGAAAGCTCATTCTGCATTGTTTTTGTTTTACCTGTCGAATGGTAAATCTCCAACGCTCTTATAATTCTTCCTGCATTATTGATGTGCAGATTTGCAGCCGCTTCAGGGTCAACAATCCGAAGCTCATCAAGAAGAGCCTGAATGCCTTCCGTTTCCGCACGCTTCTTCAGCTGCTCTCTGTATTCAAAGTCTGTTTCATCAGGAAAGAATTCAATGTTATCGGTCAACGACGAATAATAAAGACCCGTTCCTCCGACAAGAACAACCTTTTTTCCTCTGCGGTTTATATCGGATATTACGCCCTTTGCAAGCTCACAGTATTTCGCAACGCTGAACGGTTCATCAGGCTCCGCAAAGCCTATCAGATGATGAGGTATCCCCTGCATTTCATCCTTTGTGGGTTTAGCGGTTGCAATATCCATACCCTTGTAAATCTGCATGGAATCACAGGATACCGCTTCGGCACCGTAATGCTTGCAAAGCTCAACGGCAAGGGAGGTTTTGCCCGAAGCCGTAGGACCGACAACCGCTATAATCGGGATTTTAGATTCTGCCAAAATTTTTCTCCAGCTCTCTTTTAGTCATTTCAATAAGTACGGGTCTGCCGTGAGGACAGTAGCGAATATCAGGCATTGACAAAAGCTGTTTTGCAAATTTTTCCATTTCAAGCCTAGACGTAAAATTACCTGCTTTGATTGCACTTCTGCAGGCAACCGAATGGAAAATCCAATCCAGTTTTTCAAACGTAACATCCTGCTTCTTCTCAACAAACCTTCCTGCTATTTCACAAATAACATCCTGAACGTCATCTGCCGATATTTCCATAGGGCACTCTCTGACGATTACACAGCCGTTACCGAAATCCTCGGCATCAAAGCCTGCATCATTAAGCAGAGTAAGGTTATCGAGTATTGCGGAATACTCCTCTTTTGAGAGAGTAACGGTAACGGGGAGCAGAAGAAGCTGAGGAGTTCTTTCTCCGTTTTCCCGTCTGAGTTTTTCATAAATAATGCGCTCATGTGCGGCATGCTTGTCAATGATAACCATTTTACCCTTGTATTCGCACATAATGTAAGTTCTGAACGCTTCACCTATAAGGTGAAACTCTTCTTCTTCAAAATTATTTTTCGACGGTTCGGACGGTTCCGTAACAATTTCTTGTTTCGTTGGAACAGAAGGAGATTTCAGAAGAATATCTTCTGTTTTTTCTTCAGCAACAGTTTCACGTTCAGGGGAACCGGCAACAACAAACCTCAGAGGTTCGGCATTTTTTATTACGGTAACCTGCTCAACGGGTTTTACTTCGATTTTGCTGACCGCAGGAGCAGCCTCAACAGGCTTTACCGGAATATGCTGCCAGAAGTTCTCGGCAGGTTTGGGCGGCTGAACAATTTTCAACTGTTCCGCAGGCTTTTCGGGTTCTTTATAAAAATCCGTAACAATTCTGCTTACCTTCTTGGGCGTATCGCCTCTTGAAAGAGCGTTTTTGCAGGCATAAAACACTGCATTGAAAACCGCCTTTTCATCAGAAAATCTTACTTCCGTTTTAGCAGGATGAACGTTGACGTCAACAAGTGACGGATTAATTTTTATATTAAGCACACAGGAAGGAAATTTACCCACCATTATCGAGTTCTTGTAGCCTTCACTGAGTGCGGCAGTTCCCGTAACCGTTTTGATAAGTCGGTTATTAAGAAAGAAAAACTGCATATTACGGTTGGGTCTTGATGCAACTGGCCTTGAAACATAGCCGCTGACTTCAATACCGTTACCCGAATACTCGGCAGGAATTAAATCCGAAGAAAAATCCTTACCGAAAATTTCACGGATACAGGTCAGTAAATCTCCGTTACCGCTTGTAACAAGCACCTGCTTACCTTCTCTGATAAATCTGAATGAAATTTCGGGGTGTGAAAGTGCAATTCTGTCAACAACGCCTGCAACCGCATTGGCTTCGGTAACGTCTTTTTTAAGAAATTTCATTCTTGCAGGAGTTTTACGGAACAAGTCACGCACAATGATTGTTGTGCCCTTGGGGCATCCTGCATCATCAAGCAGGATTTCTTCACCGTATTCAATTACGTATCTTGTGCCGATTTCGTCCTCTGCGGCACAGGTCATAACGTCAACCTCAGCAACGGCACTGACACTTGCAAGCGCTTCACCGCGGAAGCCGAGAGTGAAAATGCTTTCAAGATCATCGCTCGTAGAAATCTTACTGGTAGCGTGGCTGACAAAGGCATTGCGAATATCTTCTCGTAAAATACCGCAACCGTTATCTGTAATTCTTATGTAGGAAATACCGCCGTTTTTTATTTCAACGGTAATGCTGTCTGCACCTGAGTCAATGGAATTTTCGAGAAGCTCCTTTACGACAGATGCAGGTCTCTCTACAACCTCACCTGCGGCAATAAGCTCTGCAAGATGCTTGGGAAGTATGTTGATTTTAGCCATAACGGAGCCTCCTTTTCAATCAGTTATTTGCCTGCTTAGCAAGCTCGTAAAGAACACTCATTGCTTCAATGGGTGTAAGTGTATTAACGTCAATCTTTTTCAGTTTTTCTACAATATCGTTTGCATTTGAAGAACCGAATGACATCTGCATATCGTACTGAGGCTCGGAGTCAACACGCACAGGCGCTTTAAGACCCTCGCCTTCAAGTTCTTTAAGAACAACCTTTGCACGCTCAACAACACTTGAAGGAACACCCGCAAGCTTTGCGACCTCAATACCGTAGCTGCCGTCTGCACAGCCCGAAACAATGCGGCGCAGGAAGGTGATGTCATCCCCTCTTTTCTTGACGGCAATGCTGTAATTCTTGACTCCCGATACCGAATTTTCAAGTTCGGTAAGCTCGTGGTAATGAGTTGCAAAAAGTGTTTTTGCGCCAAGCTTGCGCTTATCGGCAGAATATTCAAGCACGGCTCTTGCGATACTCATACCGTCAAACGTTGAGGTACCTCTGCCGATTTCATCAAAGATAATAAGACTTTTTGACGTTGCGTTTTTAAGGATATCCGCTACCTCGGTCATTTCAACCATAAACGTTGAAGAACCGGAGGCAAGGTCATCGGATGCACCGATTCTTGTAAATATTCCGTCAACAACGCAAAGTTCCGCATTGAGTGCAGGAACAAAGCTGCCTGCCTGAGCCATAAGGCATATAAGTGCAACCTGCCGCATAAAAGTTGATTTACCTGCCATATTGGGACCTGTTATGATTGCGCAACGGTTGTCTGCACAGTCAAGCACGGTATCATTGGGAACAAAGGGAAAATCAATAACTTTTTCAACAACTGGGTGGCGGCCGTCAGTGATAACTATTCTGTCACTTGCATTCATTGAGGGACAGCAGTAGTTGTTTTCGTTTGCAACCTTTGCAAATGAACAAAGAACGTCAACAGCGGCAACTGCAGCAGCTGTTTTCTGAATCTCAAAAAGATGCTCCGCCGCTTTTTTTCTTACCGTATCAAAGATTTCGTATTCAAGTTTTACAATTCTTTCCTGTGCACCGAGAACCTTTGATTCGAGCTCCTTAAGCTCCTGGGTAATGAATCTTTCGCAATTTGTAAGGGTCTGCTTTCTTATGTAATCTTCAGGTACAAGTTCTTTGAATGAATTGGAAACTTCGATATAGTAACCGAAAACACGATTATAGCCGATTTTAAGCTTTTTGATACCTGTTCTTTCCTGCTCACGAAGCTGAATATCCGCAATATAGCCCTTGCCGTTGTTGAGAATGTCACGAAGCGAATCGAGCTCGGCGTTAAAGCCGTCTTTAATCATTCCGCCTTCTCTTACGGAGAAGGGAGGTTCTTCTATGATTGCACCGTCGATAAGCTCTGTCAATTCATTAAGAGGAACAATATCGCCGCAAAGCTCGGCAAGAAGGCTTGACCTGCAGGATGAAAGATATTCTTTTATTGAAGGAAGTCTTGCAAGAGTTGAAGAAAGACCTTTAAGTTCTCTTGCGTTTGCGGTTGAATATGCAATTCTTGTGATGAGTCTTTCAAGGTCCTGACAACCCGATAACGACTCGATTATATCATCTCTGACCGAAGGGTTATTTACCAGCTCGTAAACCGCATTGTGACGCTTGGTTATTTTTGCTATGCTGAGCAAAGGCTGTTCAAGCCAGCTTCTGAGCATACGCTTACCCATCGAGGTTTTTGCTTTATCAAGAACCCAGAGAAGCGAGCCTCGCTTTTCTCTGTTTCTCATGGTCTCGGTTATTTCGAGATTGCGAAGAGTAGAAACATCAAGACGCATAAAACTGCCTTCGCCGTAATAATCGATATTCTTAATGTTTTCAAGCTCCGATTTCTGAACCTCTCTGAGATAATCCATTACGGCGCCCAATGCGGAAACAGCACCGTCGGTGCCATCAAGCGAAAGCTGTGAAAGTGACGTCACGTTGAAGTGACGGAGAATGGTTGCGGAAGCTTTTGAAAGGTCAAAGCAGGAATCATCAAGCAAATCGCAGGATGAACGAAGCCTGGTTTTAACAAAATCCGTCACCTGTGATAACTCTGCAACGTCGGAATTGATTATAATTTCACTGGGATTGAATCTGCCCAGTTCATTTATAATTCTTCTCTGTGAATTCTTTCTTTCAAACTGTGTTACGTGAACACTGCCCGTGGAAATATCGGCAAAGCAAAGACCAACAGCGTTTTTTGAAGCATAAATGCAGGCAAGGAAATTGTTTTTACCTTCGTCAAGCATTGTGCTTTCAATTACCGTACCGGGAGTAAGCACTCTCGTAACGTCACGCTTAACAATACCCTTGGCAAGTGCAGGGTCCTCAAGCTGTTCACAGATAGCCACTTTATACCCTTTTGCAACAAGTCGGGCAATATAAGAATCGGCACTGTGAAAAGGCACACCGCACATAGGAGCACGTTCTTCCTGACCGCAATCTCTGCCCGTAAGTACAAGGTCAAGCTCCGCAGAAACCTTCTTTGCATCTTCAAAGAACATTTCATAGAAGTCGCCCAGACGGAACATAAGAATGGTATCGGGATAATTCTCCTTAATCTGAAAATACTGTTTCATCATCGGGGTAAGCTCTGCCATTGATTTACCATACCTTTCAAAAATTCCCGTCGGGGCTGATTTTACTCAGCCCCGCTGATTAACAATTAGTGGCAACCGCTGCATGAACTGCATTCGCCGCCGCAGTTATGCTCCTGAGGAGGCTCGCAGGTTGCAGGATCTTCACCCTGAAGGCAAAGTGCGAAAATACCGTTGATATACTGCATAAGGCTGTCAATTTCATCTCTTGCAGCTTCATATGCCTGCATATTGGGATTAGCCATAATCTGAGTGTAGATCTCACCGAACTCCTTATCGTAAGCCTGAAGCTTCTGCTCATTCTTATCTTCCTTCTGTGCTTCGTGCTGGAATGACATCTGAACAAGCTGAATTCTTGCGATAAGCTCATTAAGAGCCGTATCCTCTTCATTAGCCTTCTGTGCTTCCATAAGCTTTGTGTAGCGCTCGTCCTGCTGAAGGGCTGCGCCGAGTTCTCTTGCTTTTGCAATTACATCCATTTTTGTATCTCCTGTCTGTGAAAAATATTATAATACGTTTTTGCGTCGTATTAACTAAATGAGTTCACCCTTCAGAATCCAGGTGAGTGATTCGGTAACCTTAACATCTTTGAACGTTCCGATTACGGATATATCCGCAGGGAACTCAATAATTATGTTACCTTGTGTTCTGCCTTCAATAAGGCCGCCTTTGCTGACACTTTCGCAAAGCACCTTGTAGGTCTTGCCGACCATTGATGCAGTGCGTTTTGCAGCAATAACTTCCTGAGCGTCAAGAAGCTCTCTGAACCATCTGCCCTTTTCTTCTCTGCTGACGGGATCAGGCATCTTTGATGCAACGGTACCCTCTCTCGATGAGAAGATGAAGGTATACATCGAAGTGAACTTTGCTTCTTCAACAAGGGTTACGGTTTCACGGAATTCCTCATAGGTTTCTCCCGGAAAACCGACGATAACATCGCTCGTAACCGAAAGCTCGGGCATTTTCCGATATGCGTAATCAAGAAGGTCAAGATACTTTTCTCTGGTATACCGTCTGTTCATTGCGTCAAGCACTCTGTTGCTTCCGCTCTGGAAAGGAAGATGCAGATGCTTTGCAACCTTTTCGCAGGATGCCATTGTATCAAGCAGCTCATACGTGCAGTCTTTGGGATGAGATGTCATAAAACGGATTATAAAATCTCCGTCTATGGCATTTATGCGCCTGAGAAGCTCTGAAAAATTGCATCCGTAATCGGGATTCTTGCCGTAAGAATTAACGTTCTGACCGAGAAGTGTTATTTCCTTATAGCCTTGCTCGACAAGCTGCTTTGCTTCGGCAACGATCAGTTCGGGGTCTCTGCTTCTCTCTCTGCCCCTGACATAAGGCACGATGCAATAACTGCAGAAATTGTTACAGCCGTACATTACGGGAAGCCAGGCTTTGAAATTGCTGTCACGGTGAACGGGAAGTTCTTCCGCAATCACTCCGTTTTCATCGGGTATTTCGCACACCTTTTTTCCTTTACTCAGATTAGTGTAAAGAAATTCCGGAAGCCTATGAATTACGTGTGTACCGAAAACAATATCAACAAACGGATAGCTTTTTCTTATTTTTTGAGCAACGTGTTCCTGCTGCATCATACAGCCGCAAAGAAGAATTTTCATATTCCTGTTTGCAGACTTCATATTCTTAAGCGAACCTACGTTGCCGAAAACCCTGTCTTCTGCATGTTCACGGATTGCACAGGTATTGTAAAGCACAAGATCTGCACCCTCAAGCTCATCAACAAGCCTGTAACCCATTTCCTCAAGCATTCCTTCAAGCCTTTCGCCGTCGGACACGTTGCCCTGACAGCCGTAGGTATGAACAAAAGCCTTCGGCGACTCTGTAAACTGCCTGTCAACAATGCTTCGGACAAGCTGAATATATTCACGCTGTTTCTCAATTTCTTCAAACGGAACAGCTACGGATTTTATGTTTTCAACCGACGACAAGTCATATTCCTCCATAATGAGCATATATTTTGTATTATATAATAAAAAGCAGGATTATTCAAGAGTAAAATGAACAATCCTGCATATTTTTTGAAAAGTTTATTTTTTATTCATCAAACAGACTTTCGGCAAGCGCAAAATTCTCGCTTCTGCGTCTGATTTCTTCTTCATCAACAGTATAAATGCCGTCTGCCGTTTCTCTGATAACACTGCCTTCGCAATAGCTGCCGATAATTCTGTCAACGGAAAGAAGAAGAATTTCTTCATCGTCACCGATACAAAAAGCAACTTCTTCAACAATTCTGTCAATGCTGTAAAACATAGCTTTCACCTCACAGGTTTTCGTATGTAACCGAAAGCACAGAACCGTCTCCCGTTATCACTATACTGCCGCAGATATCCGTTCTGTAAATTTTCTCGGTATGCTTCTTGATGCGTTTAAGTGCGGCATCGTGAGGATGACCGTAATCGTTATCCGCACCGCAGCTTATGATACAAATTTCAGGTGTAACTGCATTAAGGAAATTTTTGGATGACGAAGTATAAGAGCCGTGATGTCCTGCGTGAAAAACGTCGCAGTCAAGATCCGCACCTGTTTCAAGAACTTCGTTTTCTTCATCGGTTTCGGCATCGCCGGTAAACAGAAATGAATTTTCACCGTAAGTCACTTTGACAACAACAGACATACTGTTGATATCTTCCGCATCGTTCGTAACAGGTCCTAAAATTTCAAATTCCGCACCGCCGAGGGTATATTTTGCACCGACTTTTGATGCAATAACCTTCGCATCCGAATTCTGAATTGCTTTAAGAAAAGCGGTGTATGTGGTGTTGGTGGGAGTCTGCGCCTCGGTAAGTCTTGGCATAATTATATTATCAACACCGAAGTTTTCAAATACCTCGGGTATACCGCCGATGTGGTCCGAATGCTGATGAGTGGCAATAACATAATCGAGTTTTTTGATATTCAAAGAGTTAAGATAATTGATTATTTGCTGTTCGTGGCCGTTTTCACCTGCATCGATAAGCAAGGTTTTGCCGCCGCAGACAACCAAAGTACAGTCACCCTGACCTACATCGATATAATGAACGTTTATCATCTCTGTTGTTTCGGACTGAGTTGACTCAAACGGATATTCTTCATTGAAGAATTTATCAAAATTATCCACACCGAAATAAGACAAAGCGACAAGAATAATCACCAAAACTATATAAATCAGCTTCTTATTTATTCCTTTTCTTTCCGGCATTAAATTTGTCTCTCCTTCCGTTATTTTGCGGTGCTGACGGTTTTTTAGGCACAACAAGACACTTATCACCATAGCCTATAAGATCGTGTCTGCCTGCCTTGCGGAGTGCCTCACGGACAAGCTCCGAATTTTTCGGATTAAAATATTGCAATAACGCTCTTTGCATGGCTTTTTCATGAGGATCTTTTGCAACGTAAACTTCCTTCATAGTGTAGGGGTCAAGACCCGTATAGAACATACAGGTTGAAACCGTACCCGGTGTAGGATAAAAATCCTGAACCTGCTCGGGTCTGATGCCGATTTTTTTGAGAAAAAGTGCAAGCTCAACAGCTTCTTTAAGCGTACTTCCCGGATGAGATGACATAAGATAAGGCACAAGATACTGCTCCTTACCTTCTTTTTTGGTGTACTTGAAATAACGCTTTGAAAACTCAATATATGCTTCAATATGGGGCTTTCCCATTTTATCAAGCACCGCCGCCGAACAGTGCTCGGGGGCAACCTTAAGCTGACCGCTGACGTGGTGAGCAACAAGTTCTCTGAAAAACGAATCGTTTTTATCGGCAAGCATATAGTCATAGCGTATGCCCGAGCGTATAAAAACCTTCTTCACCTTCGGCAAGGTTCTGACGGTGCGAAGTATATCGAGATATTCTTCGTGATTTGATTTAAGGTTAGGGCAAACCGTCGGTGCAAGGCACTTTTTGCCCTTGCACAATCCCCTCTTTTCCTGACCGTCGCAGGAGGGCCTGCGGAAATTGGCGGTAGGTCCGCCTATATCGTGTATATAGCCCTTGAAATCCGGAAGTTCCGTCAGAAGCCTCGCTTCATTAACAATGGATTCTTTACTTCTGACAGTAATATATCTGCCCTGATGAAAAGCAAGTGAACAGAAGTTACAGCCGCCGAAGCATCCTCTGTTATGGGCTATTGAAAAGCGTACCTCCTCAATTCCGGGCACGCCGCCATCAGCCTCATAGACGGGATGATAAGTCCTCATATAAGGCAATGCATACACTTCATCAAGCTCCTGCTGTGAAAGAGGAATTGCAGGCTGATTCTGAACAAGCATACGGCTTCCGTGACGCTGTCTTACTGCTTTCCCTCTGAAAAAATCCTGTTCATCCTGCTGAATTCTGCAGGAAACGGCATATTCTTTTTTAGAATTGCAAACATTTTCAAACGAAGGACATTCCGTTCCGTAATATGGAGTTTCACGCACATCAACACTGTAACAGGTGCCTCTGATATCACGGATATCGGCAACGTTTTCACCGCCGTCAAGACGTTTTGCAATTTCAAGAATTGAGCGTTCGCCCATTCCGAAAGAAAGCAAATCCGCCTGTGCATCGAGAAGAATCGACCTGCGGATTTTATCATCCCAGTAATCATAATGAGCAAAACGGCGCAAAGAGGCCTCAAGTCCACCGATAATAACAGGGATATCACCGTACGCCTCTCTGATTCTGTTACAATAGACTATAACTGCTCTGTCAGGACGAAGTCCGAATTTACCGCCCGGACTGTAATAATCGGAGCTTCTTTTTTTCTTTGCGGCGGTATAGTGGGCAACCATAGAGTCAATGTTACCGCTGCTGACAAGAAAACCCAGTCTTGGTCTGCCGAAGCGGGTAAAATCAGCCGTACCGTGCCAATCAGGCTGTGCAAGAAAAGCCACCTTAAAACCTGCATTTTCAAGCACTCTCGTAATTATCGCCGCACCGAAGGCAGGATGGTCAACATAAGCATCTCCGCTGACATAAACGAAGTCAACCTCAGACCATCCTCTTTCATCCATATCTTTTTTTGAAATCGGTAAAAAACCGTTGGGTTTATACAAAGTCATCATCGGACCCCGCAAAATCATCGTCATCTGCAAAAACGTCATCAATATCGGGTACGCCTGCACCATCGCCAAGTGCCTGCATTTCATACCACTGCTGCTTGGAGATGAGAACCGTTCTGGGCTTTGCGCCTTCTGAAGGACCTACAATGCCCTTTTCTTCAAGCTGATCCATAACTCTTGACGCTCTTGCATAACCGAGTTTAAGTTTCTTCTGAAGCATTGTTGTTGATGCGCCGCCTGCGTTAACAACCACTTCAATAGCATCGTTAAGCATAGGATCCCAATCGGCATCACCGTCATCATCCGCAGCCTTTTTCTTTGAATTTTCAACTGCCGCGGCTTTCGCTTCAATTTCGTGTATTGTTTCTTCGTTATACGTCGTCTGTGCCTGGGACTTAATATGATTTACAACTCTCTCAACCTCGGCATCGGAAATGAAGCAGCCCTGAACACGGGTGGGCTTGGAAACGGTTACGGGATTAAACAGCATATCGCCGTTACCGAGAAGCTTTTCCGCACCTGCCGCATCAAGAATGGTTCTTGAATCCACCTGAGATGAAACAGAAAGCGCAATTCGGCTGGGAATATTGGCTTTGATAATACCGGTAATAACGTCAACCGAAGGTCTTTGCGTTGCTATTACAAGGTGGATACCTGCGGCACGGGCTTTCTGTGCAAGACGGCAGATTGAATCTTCAACCTCTTTGGGTGAAACCATCATAAGGTCTGCAAGCTCATCGATAAAAATAACGATCTGATGCATTCTGACAAGGTCGTCCCTTGTTTCGCAAAGCCTGTTATAGCCCTTGATATCTCTTACACCGTTTTCTGAAAACTGCTTATATCGTTTATCCATTTCGCCTACTGCCCAACCCAGCGCACCTGCCGCTTTTCTCGGGTCAGACACAACGGGAACTTCAAGATGAGCGATACCGTTATATACGGTAAATTCAACCATTTTGGGGTCAATCATAAGAAGCTTAACCTCATCCGGCGAGGCATTGTAAAGAATGCTTACGATCATTGAATTAAGACACACGGATTTACCCGAACCTGTTGTACCCGCAACAAGAAGATGAGGCATTTTTGCAAGGTCGGCACACATAATGTTGCCCGTGATATCCTTGCCGAGGGCAACGTTGAGCTTACTGGTCGAATCTCTGTATTCGGGTGTATCAATGATTTCACGCATTGTTACCATAGATTTGACGCTGTTGGGAATTTCAATACCGATTGCAGCCTTACCCGGAATAGGAGCTTCGATACGCACACTTGTAGCTGCTAGGCGAAGTGCAATATCGTCAACAAGACTTGTAATTTTATTGATTCTGACACCTGCATCGGGAAGAAGCTCATATCTTGTAACGGAAGGACCGCGGCAGATATTAGTTACTTCTGCTCTGATATTAAAGCTTTCGAGGGTTGAAACAAGCTTCTTTGCACCAAGCTGCATTTCAGCCATATTATCTGCAGAACCGGATTTTTCGGAATAGTTGAGAAGTTCAACAGAGGGATAAATATATGCAGGTTTTTCTTCGTCTGCGTTTTCAGGCTGAGTGCGCTCCGGCTCGCCATCCTGCACGGGAGGCTCAACTCTCTTTCTTCTTACAGGTTTGACTTCTTCAATTGCCGTTTCTATTGTTTCTTCCACAATATCGGTCTGAGATGAATCGGGAAGTCTTACAACGGGTATTTCGGGCATAGGAGGTTCTTCCACGGGTGCAAAGGTTGATTCATCGGTAATGAAATTATCTTCAAAACTTTCAACCGAATGAGTAGGCTGTTCGGGAGGACTGAAAGGCTTCTTCGCCTCTTCAGCTTTACGTTCTTTTTCTTCCTGAACGCGCTGATTATGCTGTTCGATTTTTTCGCCTGCAATCTCGCCAACCTTCTGAACAGGCTTTTTGACCGCGCTGAAAACCTTGCCGAGAGAAACTCTTGTGAGAAGCATTACACCCAGGATTATGATAAGAACAAAAGTAAATGCGGCAGGGCCTTTACCGAAATATGCGGCAACAAATCCGCCGAAAACCGCACCGAAAATTCCGCCGCTTGCAAGAACGGGTGCATTTACCCATATATCGGAAAACTGCTGTGAAAGCTCCGTATCTCTGAGATAATCGTTTGTATTGGCAAAAATATGTATCGCACCGCTTAACAATGCGGTGAAGCCGAAAATTATAAGCAACTGTTTGGATATGCTGCTGACAGGTCTGTCCATTGCAAGAATCACAACCGCATATATCATTGCGGCAGGTATAACCCAGGCAAAAAAGCCGAACAGAGCAAACATACCGTTGTGCATATTCATCCATACGCTTTCGCCTTCAATGAAAACAACAGCCGCAAGGAAAAGCGCAACGGCAAACAGAATAACGGCATAAGTCTGACGGCTTATACCTTGTGGTTTTGTTTTACTTGCCGCCGTCTTTTTGGCGGAAGAATTTTTTGAATTTGCCGCTGTTTTCTTTTTTGCGGCAGGTTTTTTGTTCTGGGAATTTGCCATTTATTTCATCCTTTCGGAATTATTATTCCTTTTTATTTTCAATCATTTCATACAGACAGTTCAACGCATCGGAAAGACTCCCTAAAGAATCAATCAGACCTTCATTTACAGCCGCTTCGCCGCTTAATACGGTACCTACGTCCATAACAAGCTCACCCGTGGCAAGCATCATTTCGCGGAATCTGTCGGGTGATATATCCGAGTTATCCGAAACAAAGCGAACAATTCTTTCCTGCATCTGTTCAAAATAGGAAAGGGTCTGCGGAACACCGAGCACAAGACCGTTCATTCTGACGGGATGAATTGTCATTGTTGCCGAGGGCGTGATAAACGACTTATCGGTTGATACCGCAAGAGGTACGCCGATTGAATGGCCTCCGCCAAGCACAAGTGACACGGTGGGGGTCGTCATCCCCGAAACAAGCTCTGCTATTGCAAGACCTGCTTCAATATCACCGCCAACGGTGTTCAGAATCATAATCAGACCGTCAACCTCATCGCTTTCTTCAATGGCAACAAGCTGTGGAATAACGTGTTCATACTTTGTTGTTTTGTTTTGTGCCGGCAAAATATAGTGGCCTTCAATCTGACCGATAACCGTAAGACAATGTATAAGCTTATCGCCTTTTTTGACCGTTACGCTGCCCGACTCAACAATACTGCCGAGCGTCGAAGAATCATCTTCACTCACACCTTCTCCGCTGCTTAAATCGGGTGCCTGCCAAGGAGGAGATGGGAGAAAGAAATTGTTGCTTTTGTTCTTTTTTTTGCTCATTAATCTGCATCCTTTCGAGAAATAAAACAGAAATATTATTCCTCAAAGCGCAGAAAATAACCACAGTTACACACGATAAAGATTATACCATTATCCGTACGTTTTTGCAATAAAAAACTCAATATTTTGTTGTAAAATATAAATTATTTATGGTATTTTGTATTTAGTATTACATTATATTAACATCTGACAATGAAAAACCGCCGGAACAAGCATCTGCTCCGACGGTAAATTTTTTGAAAATCAGAAAAGTCCGTTGATTTTTCCGTTTTCATCTACATCAATTTTTTCTGCGGCAGGTATCTTGGGAAGACCGGGCATAGTCATAATGTCGCCCGTAAGAACAACAATGAAGCCTGCGCCTGCCGATATCTTTACATTTTTGATTGTAACGATAAAGCCTTCGGGTGCACCGAGCTTTGCAGGGTCATCAGAAAAGCTGTACTGAGTTTTCGCCATACAAACGGGAAGGTTGGCATAGCCCATAGCCTCAATGGCAGCTATCTGCTTCTTTGCAGCAGGAAGAACGCTGATTCCGTCGCCGCCGTAAACCTTCTTGACTACCGCTTCAATCTTGCTTTCGATTGAACCGTCAAGTTCATATGAGAATGTGAAATCGTTGGGCTGTTCACAAAGTCTTACAACCTCTTCTGCAAGTTCAACACCGCCGTTGCCGCCCTCAGCCCATACGTTTGAAAGAACAACATTCACGCCGAGTGCTTTACACTTTTCGATTATGAGATTAACTTCCGCATCCGTATCTGTGGGGAAACGGTTAACCGCAACAACCGAAGGAAGCTTATAAACGTTCTTGATGTTTGAAACGTGTCTGAGAAGATTGGGAATACCCTTTTCAAGTGCATCAAGATTTTCGCCTGCAAGCTCCGTTTTGGGAACTCCGCCGTGCATTTTAAGTGCTCTGATTGTTGCAACCACAACAACCGCAGAAGGGGTAAGCCCTGCATATCTGCACTTGATGTCAAGGAATTTTTCCGCACCGAGATCCGCACCGAAGCCGGCTTCGGTAATTGCATAATCACCAAGCTTCAATGCAAGTTTTGTTGCCATAACAGAGTTACATCCGTGAGCAATATTGGCAAAAGGTCCGCCGTGAACAAGCGCAGGCGTGCCTTCAAGAGTCTGAACAAGATTGGGCTTGAGAGCATCCTTAAGAAGTGCAGTCATAGCACCCGCCGCCTTAAGCTGACCGGCAGTAACAGGCTTTTCATCATAAGTGTAACCAACAATTATCCTTGAAAGCCTTTCTTTAAGATCTGTAATTGAAGTTGCAAGGCAAAGAACAGCCATAATTTCTGATGCAACCGTAATATCGTAACCGTCTTCTCTGGGAACGCCGTTAACTCTGCCACCGAGACCGTCAGTAACAAACCGAAGCTGTCTGTCATTCATATCAACACAGCGCTTCCAGGTGATTCTTCTGGGGTCAATATTGAGGGAGTTACCCTGATATATGTGATTATCGAGCATAGCCGCAAGCAGATTATTTGCCGCACCTATTGCGTGGAAGTCACCTGTGAAATGAAGGTTTATGTCTTCCATAGGAACAACCTGAGCGTATCCGCCGCCTGCCGCACCGCCCTTGACACCGAAAACAGGACCGAGAGAGGGCTCTCTGAGCGCAACCATAACATTTTTTCCGATTTTTTTCATACCGTCGGCAAGGCCGATGGTTGTTGTTGTTTTACCTTCGCCTGCAGGTGTGGGGGTAATAGCGGTAACAAGGATAAGCTTGCCGTTTTCCTTCTCGGTTTTATTGAGTATTGAAAGGTCAACCTTCGCCTTGTAGTTACCGTACTGTTCGAGATACTTTCTGTCAATTCCCGCAACATCAGCTATATCGGTTATGGGCTTCATTTCAACAGACTGAGCTATTTCAATATCTGTCATCATAGTTTTCAGCATCCTTTCGCTTACAATTCTTTGACATATATTTTGCAACAATTTTAATTATTTGTCAATATATACAATAATAATTTCAGTCTTGCTCCAAGTATATCCTTCCGAGAAAATTTGTGCAAACGTATGCATTTGTCTGAAAAATGTGTTGTTTTAGATAAAACGATGTGCTATAATGTTATGCAGATCATATATGTGACGGAGGTCTTGTCAATGAATTACGATGTTGCCGTAATCGGTGCAGGTGTAATCGGTTCACTTATTGCCCGCGAACTCAGCCGTTATAACCTGAAAATTGCTTTGGTTGAAAAGTGCAATGACATGGCAATGGGTACATCAAAAGCCAACAGCGCAATCGTACACGCAGGCTTTGATGCCAAGCCCGGTTCAATGAAAGCAAAGTTCAATGTTGAAGGCACGGCGCTTATGCCCGAATTATGCAAAACTCTCGGTGTACCGTTTAAGCCTGTAGGTTCCCTTGTAGTTGCCTTTTCCGACGAGGAAGTTGAAACTCTGAAATCTCTCCTTGAAAGAGGTAATGAAAACGGTGTTCCCTGTCTTGAAATTTACGGAAAAGAGAAGCTTAAAGAAGCCGAACCCTATATCAGCGACGAGGCAAAAGCGGCGCTCTGGGCACCTACCGCAGGTATTGTATGCCCTTATGAACTCACAATAGCGGCGGCTGAAAATGCAGTTGTAAACGGAACCGACTTCATCCGAAATTTTGAAGTTAAAAAGATTGACTTTAACGGCGGTATTTTCACTGTATCAAACGGTGAAAAAGAAATAACCGCAAAATACGTTATCAATGCCGCAGGTGTTTTCTGCGATGAAACAGCGGCACTTATCGGTGACACGTCAATTCATACAACACCCCGTAAAGGCGAATATATGCTTTGTGACAAATCGGTGGGTCACCTTGCAAATCACACCATTTTCCAGTGTCCTTCAAAAATGGGTAAAGGTATTCTTGTTACACCTACCGTTGACGGCAACCTTCTTCTCGGACCCAGTGCAATAGACATTGACGATAAAGAAGACGTTACCACTCAGGCAGATACTCTGTCAGACGTTCTTGAAGCCGCAAAAAAATCTGTTCCCTGCCTTACAACGAGAGAAGTAATCACCTCTTTTGCAGGTCTGAGAGCACACTGCGACAAAAACGATTTTATAATTGAACCCAGCAAGGTAAACGCTCAGTTTATCAACGTTGCAGGCATTGAATCCCCCGGTCTTTCGTCGGCTCCCGCAATTGCAGTTTACGTAAAGGATATGCTGCTTGAAGCTCTTGATGCTGACGAAAAATCTGACTTTAACCCCGTCAGAGAAGAACCCGTCAGATTCAGACATATGACCAACGAAGAACGCAAGGCACTTATTGATAAAAACCCTGCGTACGGAAGAATTATATGCCGCTGTGAAACAATCACCGAGGGTGAAATTCTTGATGCAATCAACGCACCTGCAGGTGCCCGTGACGTTGACGGTGTCAAGAGAAGAACAAGAGCAGGTATGGGCCGCTGTCAGGGCGGATTCTGCGGCTCGAAGGTAGTTGAACTTCTTGCCCGTGAACTGGGTGTTGAAATCAACGAAATTACAAAATTCGGCGGAAATTCTAAAATACTTTATGAAAGAACAAAGTGAGGCGGAGATTATGCTTAATTATGATATAGTTGTCATCGGCGGCGGTCCCGCCGGTATGGCTGCGGCACTCAAAGCCAGAGAATGCGGTGTTGAAAGCATTCTCATTCTTGAAAGAGCCGAAACTCTTGGCGGAATTCTTGAACAGTGTATACACACAGGTTTCGGTCTTCACTACTTCGGAGAAGAGCTTTCGGGGCCTGAATATGCGGACAGATTCATCCGACTTGTTGATGAGCAGAAAATCGAATACAAAACCGATACAATGGCACTTGAAATAACCGAAAACAATGTTGTTTATGCCGTTAACAAAAAAGACGGTCTGCTCGAAATTCAGGCAAAGGCGATTATCCTTGCAATGGGCTGCCGTGAAAGACCCAGAGGCGCACTCAACATTGCCGGCTCAAGAGCATCGGGTGTTATGAGCGCAGGCACCGCACAGAAATATGTGAATATAGACGGCTATATGCCCGGCAAAAAGGTCGTTATTCTCGGTTCGGGTGATATCGGTCTTATTATGGCACGCCGTATGACGCTTGAAGGTGCCGAGGTTAAGTGCGTATGCGAACTTATGCCCTATTCAAGCGGTCTTACAAGAAATATAGTTCAGTGCCTTGATGACTTCAACATTCCCCTGCACCTCAGCTGTACCGTTGTAGGCATACACGGTAAGGACAGGGTTGAAGGTGTTACCATTGCAAAGGTAGACGAAAACCGTAAACCTATTCCCGGCACGGAAGAATATATTGAATGTGATACTCTTCTTCTCTCCGTAGGACTTATTCCTGAAAACGAGCTTACAAGAGCCGTAGGAATAAATCTTGACCCCGTCACAAGCGGTGCCATAGTTGATGAATACAGAGAAACAAGCCGTAAGGGTGTGTTTGCCTGCGGTAACGTGCTTCACGTTCACGATCTTGTTGACTACGTTACTCTTGAAAGCCAGACTGCAGGTGAAGGCGCTGCAAGATATGTTCTCGGCAAAACAGATACTGCGGAATATATTACAACAAAAGGCGTAAACGGTGTAAGATACATTGTTCCTCAGAAGGTTAACATAAAGAATGACGGCGACGTGAAGCTTTACTTCAGAGTCGGTCAGGTTTATAAGAACGCCAAGACTGTTGTAAAATATAACGGCGAAGAGATCATCAGCAAAAAAAGACCCAGACTTGCACCGGGTGAAATGGAAAACGTCATCATCAAAAATGATATGCTTAAAAATTTTGCTGAGGGCGGCACAATCGAAATTTCGGTGGAGGTGTGATTTATGCAGAAAAATATTATTTGTGTAGCATGCCCTATGGGATGCGGCGTTACCGTTGATATTGCCGATAACGGCGAAATACTTTCCGTTACTGGCAACACCTGCAAACGCGGCGATACTTACGCAAGAGCGGAATGCACCCACCCCGTCAGAAGCCTTGCAACAACGGTCAAAATCAACGGCGGCATCTATAACGTTGTGCCCTGCAAATCCGCAGGCTCACTTCCTAAGGAAAAAATTGCGGAATGTATGAAAGTAATCAACAGTGTTCAGATTGACGCACCCGTAAAGCTGGGAGATGTTCTTGTTGAGAATATTCTCGATACAGGCATTAACATTGTGGCAACCAACCACTGTCCCGCAAAATAACTTTTCAAGCGGAGCTTCCACGCTCCGCTTTTTGTTATTTAGAATAAAACTATGATTATTTTTCGCCAATAATTTTACAAGTTATATATTGATTTATTTTCAGGAATATTGTAGAATACTAAAAAATCGGATTACACGGAGGCAACTGCGTTGATTAAATGCGCTGACAAGGTAAATACTTGTATCTGCTGCGGACAGACCGCTGCGGATGTTGCATTCGTTTTTTATTTTTACACTTCTTACCGCCGTCATTTTTGATTGGCGGTTTTTTTTATGATTTTTTTCAAAAAGCCCTTTTAAAATGTAAAAATATATGTTATAATGTACTGAAATGTAATTTTATTCGTTAATAATTGTTTTTCCGGAGGTATATATGGAGCATTTACTCAAACTTATGGATTTGAGCACCAACGAAATCAACGAGATTCTCAATCTTGCCGATCAGCTCAAATACGAAAAAAGAAATGGAATCGAACATCATCACCTCAAAGGTAAGACTCTCGGTATGATTTTCGCCAAATCATCAACAAGAACAAGAGTTTCCTTCGAGGTAGGTATGTATGACCTTGGCGGTATGGCACTCTTCCTCAGCTCGCACGATATTCAGCTTGGCAGAGGCGAGCCCGTAAACGATACCGCAAGAGTTCTTTCCGGTTATCTTGACGGAATCATGATAAGAACTTTCGACCAGAGTGACGTTGAAACTCTTGCCGAATACGGTTCAATTCCCATTATTAACGGCCTTACAGACTACTGCCATCCTTGCCAGGTTCTTGCAGACCTTATGACAATCCGTGAATTCAAGGGCAGTATCAAGGGTAACAAGCTTTGCTACATCGGCGACGGTAACAATATGGCAAATTCACTTATTGTCGGCGGTATCAAAATGGGTATGTCGGTAAGCATCGGATGCCCCGACGGATACAAGCCCGATGCAGAGATTATGAAGTGGGCAAGCGAAAACGGCGATTTTGTTTGCACTCCCGATGTTCTTGAAGCCGCAAAGGATGCAGACGTTCTCTATACCGACGTATGGGCATCAATGGGTCAGGAAAGCGAAGCGGAAGAAAGAAAGAAAATTTTCACGGGATATCAGATTAACGACAGCGTTATGGCCGTTGCCAAGCCCGATGCAATGGTTCTTCACTGCCTGCCCGCCCATCGTGAAGAAGAAATCACCAACAAAGTATTCGAAGCGCACGCTAAAGAAATTTTTGAGGAAGCCGAAAACAGACTCCACGCTCAGAAGGCAGTTCTCGTTAAACTTTTGAAAGACTAATCATACCGAAGGGGGTTAAAATATGCCTATTGATAAAAGCATAAAGAAAGTAATGGTTATTGGTTCAGGTCCCATCGTTATCGGACAGGCTGCCGAATTTGACTATGCAGGAACACAGGCTTGCCGTGTTCTTAAGGATGCAGGTCTTGACGTTGTTCTTGTTAACTCAAACCCTGCAACAATTATGACCGACAAGGCACTTGCGGATGAGATTTATCTCGAACCGCTTACTGCCGAAACGGTTAAAAGAATCATTGAAAAAGAAAAGCCCGACAGTCTTCTTGCAGGTCTCGGCGGTCAGACAGGTCTGACAATCGCTATGCAGCTCAGCAAGGACGGTTATCTTGACAAAATGGGTGTAAAGCTTCTCGGTACGAACGCAGAGGCTATCGATAAGGCTGAAGACAGAAAAATGTTCCGTGACACTATGGAATCAATCAATCAGCCCGTTATTCCTTCAGAGATTGCAAATGATGTTGAAACCGCAGTTGAAATTGCGGCAAGAATCGGCTATCCCATCATTATCCGTCCCGCATTTACACTCGGCGGCGGTGGCGGCGGTGTTGCCGACAACGAAGAGGAACTCAGAGTTATTGCAAAAACAGGACTTGATCTCTCCCCCATCACTCAGGTTCTTGTTGAAAAATATATCTTCGGCTGGAAAGAAATCGAATTTGAAACCATGCGTGACAGTGCAGGTAACTGTGTTGCTGTCTGCAGTATGGAAAACTTTGACCCCGTAGGTATTCACACAGGCGACAGTATCGTTGCAGCACCTGCCCTTTCACTCAAGCCCGAAGAGCTTGAAATGCTCCGTAAGGCTTCGCTTGACATCGTTGATGCGCTGGGCATTATCGGCGGCTGTAACTGCCAATTTGCACTTGACCCCAACAGTATGGATTATGCTGTTATTGAGGTTAACCCCAGAGTATCACGTTCATCAGCACTTGCAAGTAAGGCAACCGGCTACCCCATTGCTAAGGTTACGGCTATGCTTGCAATGGGTCTTACTCTTGACGAAATCAAGAACGACGAAACCGGCCTTAACTGTGCAAAGTTTGAGCCTGATGTAAAATACATCGTTGTCAAGCTTCCCAAATGGCCCTTCGATAAATTCGTGAACGCAAGCAGAAAGCTCGGCACTCAGATGAAGGCTACCGGTGAAGTTATGTCAATCGGTCCCACCTTTGAAATGGCAATTATGAAGGCTGTCAGAGGCGCTGAAATCTCTCTTGATACTCTTAATGCCGCACCCAAGACCGATGCTCCTCTTGAAGAAAGACTCAGAGAAACCGACGATATGCGTCTTTTTGCCGTGTTTGAGGCAATCAAGAGCGGTATGTCCATTGAAGAAATTCACAACATCACCAAGATTACCGAATGGTTCCTTGAAAAGCTTAAAAACCTTGCTGATTTTGAGAAATCCATTGAAAACGGCAATATTGATGAAGAAAAATATAATCAGGGTAAGCTTTACGGCTATACAGATGCTGCACTCAAACGTCTTTCAGGCGTTAAAGAGCTGCCTGCACACAAGGAAGCAGTTTATAAAATTGTTGACACCTGCTCAAACAATATGAACACTGCTGCACCTTATTTCTACTCAACATACGACCGTGAGTGTGAAGCAAGACCTCTCGCAAAGAGCGATAAGGAAAAGATTATTGTTCTTGGTTCAGGTCCCATCAGAATCGGTCAGGGTATCGAATTCGACTATTCATCAGTTCATTGTGTATGGACACTCAAAGAGCTTGGCTATGAGGTTGCTATTATCAATAACAACCCTGAAACTGTTTCGACAGACTACGATACCGCAGACAGACTCTATTTTGAGCCTCTTACTCCCGAAGATGTTATGAACATCATCAAGGTTGAGAATCCCATCGGTGTTGTTGTTGCATTCGGCGGACAGACAGCTATCAAGCTTACAAAGTTCCTTGATGAAAACGGCATCAGAATTCTCGGCACATCTGCTGACGGTATTGATACCGCAGAAGACAGAGAACGCTTTGACGCACTTCTTGAAAAGTTTGCAATCCGCAGACCCAAGGGTATGGGCGTTATGACAAAGCAGGAAGCTCTCAATGCCGCAAACACCCTCGGCTACCCCGTTCTTCTTCGTCCTTCATACGTTATCGGCGGTCAGAATATGACTATCGCTCACGAGGACAGCGACGTTGAAAGATATATGGATATTATTCTTTCAGGTGAAATTGAAAACCCTGTACTCGTTGATAAATACATGATGGGTACGGAGCTTGAAGTTGACGTTATCTCAGACGGCAAGGATGTTCTTATTCCCGGTATTATGGAACACGTTGAGCGTGCAGGCGTTCACAGCGGTGACTCAATCGCTGTTTATCCTCCCTATAACCTCAGCGATAAAATGCGTGAAAACATTATTGATGTTTCAGAAAAGCTTGCTCTTTCACTTGGCACAAAGGGTCTTGTTAACATTCAGTACCTTATTTATCACAATCAGCTTTATGTTATTGAGGTTAACCCCAGAGCATCAAGAACAATCCCCTATATCAGTAAGGTAACAGGCGTTCCCATGGTTGACATCGCATCGAAGGTAATGATCGGTCAGCCTCTTAAAGAGCTGGGTTACGGCACAGGTCTTTATAAAACTCCTCCTTACTTCACTGTTAAGGTTCCCGTATTCTCATTTGAAAAGCTTTCAGATGTAAACTCAATCCTCGGCCCCGAAATGAAATCAACCGGTGAAGTTCTGGGTATCGGTAAAACAACTGCAGAAGCACTCTATAAGGGTCTTACATCAGCAGGCTTCAAAATTCAGCTTCCCACAGCTGAAAAGAACATCGGTATTCTTCTCAGCGTTGACAGTCACGATCTTCTTGATGCAGTTTCACTTGCTAAGAAGCTTGATGACCTTAAAATTAACATTTATGCTACTAAAGAAACGGCAGATGCTATTTCACAGCTCGGCATTGACGTTGAATGTGTTCAGAGCAGAAACGATGATTCGGAAATCTACAAGCTTCTTGAAAGCGGCAAGATTGACTACGTTGTATATACAGGCGCTCTTCACGATTCAACTATGGGTGATTACATTGCACTTCACAGACGTGCAATTCAGCTTTCAATAGCTTGTATCACTTCACTTGATACAGCAAACGCCCTTGCAGATATCATTGCAAGCCGCTTCAACCAGCAGAACACTGAGCTTGTTGATATCAACAATATGCGCTCTGAAAGACAGACGCTTAAGTTTGTTAAGATGGATGCATCGGGCAATGACCACATCGTTATCGAAAACTTTGATAACTCAATCACCTGCCCCGAAAGCCTTTGCGTAAGCCTTTGTGACAGAAATCACGGCGTAGGCAGTGACGGTATCGTTCTTGTTGAAAAGTCGGATGTTGCTCAGGTTAAGATGAGAGTATTCAACCTCGATGGTTCAGAAGGCAGAATGGGCGGTAACGCAATGCGTTCCGTTGCAAAGTATGCATACGACAACGGCTACGTTGATACCGAAACAGTTACAATCGAAACCGCAAGCGGTGTAAAGAGTGTTGAGCTTTACACAATGAACGGCAAGGTAAGCTCCGTATGTGCAAATATGGGCAAGGCTGACCTTGAAAATGCAGTAACAGGTTCAGCGGGTCAGAACAAGTTCATCAACTTCCCCGTTGAGATTGCAGGCGAAACTCATAACATTACCTGCGTATCCATGGGCAACCCCCACTGTGTTGTATTTGTTCCCAGAGTTGATACAATAGATATTGAGAAGGTTGGTCCCAAGTTTGAAAAGGCTGACATTTTCGCTCACAGAGTCAACACTGAATTTGTAAGAGTAGTAAATGAAACCACACTCAAGATGAGAGTATGGGAAAGAGGTAACGGCGAAACTCTTGCCTGTGGTACAGGTGCTTGTGCGGCAGTTGTGGCAGCGGTTGAAAACGGATTCTGCAAAAAGAATACCGATATTACCGTTAAAGTCAGAGGCGGCGACCTTATCGTTAACTATTCGGATGAAGGCGTTCTTCTCACAGGCGCAACAAAGCTTGTATTCGAAGGTACTGTTGAATATTAATAAAAGAGGCGGTAATCGTAAGATTGCCGCCTTTTTATGTTCTGTTATTCTTTAATTCCAAAGACCAGTTTAAGTATGCCTCTGAGCGCCTTGGGGCTGCGTACCACAACAACCTTCATACCCTTTCTCCTTTCATCAGTATCTGCAAAGGCTCAGACCTGCCACAATCAGCACTGCGGCAATAATCAACACAGCCGGAATATAAGGAAAAAGTGCGGCAACAATCATTCCAACCGCAAAAGAAATAACAACATTACCGCTTAAAATACATCTCAAAACAAATCACCGCCCGAATTATACAGCATGAGTCTTTGCTCAGTACAGTATAATCAAAGGCGGTGTATTTTGTTACTTATTGTGTTTTTTAAGTTCCCATTCTTTAATATTCTTTGCCTGCTCCATCATAAAGCAGTAGCTTTCGTGACGGCTGACAGGAATATCTCCATCCTCAACCGCCTGAATAATACGGCAGCCCTTATCCTTCATATGAAGGCAGGATGTGAACTTGCATTGACCTATATATTTTTCAAACTCCTTGAAAGCAAAGGGCAAATCCTCTTTGAGAATAGGTTCTGTTTCATCCGTTTCGAATGAAGAAAAGCCCGGAGTATCCGCAACGTATCCGCCCTCTACTTTGAACAGTTCGCTGTGTCGGGTTGTATGCCTTCCTCTGCCAAGCTTGTCGCTTATTTCGCCGGTTTTAAGACCGAGCTTCGGGTCAATAACATTGAGAAGCGACGATTTGCCGACGCCGGAGTTACCGCAGAATGCACTTATATGACCCTTAAGCGCTTCCTTGACCTCCTCAACACCTTCTCCGTTAACGCACGAAACAGAAAAAGCCTTTATGCCTGCTTTGCGGTATATCTCAATATATTCATCCGCATTTTCAAGATCATTTTTCGTGAACACAACAATGGGTTCTATGCCTTGATTTACCGCAAGCGCCGTCATCCTGTCAATGATAAGAAGAACAGGCTTGGGCTCACACACAGAGGAAACTATAAAGATTCTGTCAACGTTTGCAACGGGAGGTCTGATAAGAACACTGCTTCTTTCAAAAATCTCATCAATTGTGTTCTCGGCATTGTCGTTGATGCTGATTTTAACTCTGTCACCTGCAAGAGGCTTTATCCCCGACTTACGGAACACGCCCCTTGCCTTACACTCGTATATTTCACCGTCGGCTTCCACATAGTAGAAGCCGCCGATGCCTTTTATTATAATTCCTTCAACCACGGGCATTATATGCCTTCCTTCTGTCCGACAACAATGGTAACAACCGTATCAGGAGAATAGGTCTGAGTTATACCGATTATTGTGCTTGACGTTGCTGAGGGAGTCTGCGAAAGAACTCTTCCGTTTTCTGAATCATCATATACCGCCTGCTGCTGAACTCTGTAATTCTTGAAGCCTGTTGATTCAAGCTGAGTAATTGCAGCCTCCATTGTCATACCTACAACATTGGGAATTGCACGCCTTGAGCTTCCCGACGAACCGTACGAGCTGTTCAATACAACGGGAGGATCCTGTGTAAAGTCAACTGTGCAGGAATAATATTCCTTATTGTCAATAAACACCTTCACGGATGCCGCTTCGCCGCTGCCTTCAACCTCAAAGGGATAATTGCTTCCGTCCATAAGAAGTGTTCTGCTGAGCTTAGACTCATTATTTACAAATACTTCGAAGCTGCCTCTCGTTGAACCCGATGCAGGAAGTGTTACTTCAAGATTTGCCATTCTCGACTCGGGAATACCGTTACTTACGGTAAGCTTAACCTTGGTGCCCGGGATTACCTTTTCGCCTGCTTCGGGTGACTGACCTATAACGATACCTGCAGGCTCATTGCTGTCTTCTTCAACTATATCGGGGTCAACGGTAAGCTGAGCAGAATTTATCATCAATTCGGCCATTTCAAGGTTAAAGTTCATTCCGACAACGCTGGGCACCTCTATGAAATCCTCATCACTGGCAAAGTAAACAATAACGATTGTATCGCTGTCTGCTTCTTCACCAACCTGGGGTTCAATTCTAATAACGTCACCGAAGTTTTCGGTGCTGAGCATAGGCATAAGCTTAACATTCTTAAAGCCCTTGCTTGAAAGCGTTTTCTGCGCAAGCTCATGACCCATACCGATAACATCGGGAACAACGATTTTCTTTGCGTTGCTTGCCACGGAAAGAGTGATACCGTTGTTATCTTTGGTAATCTTCTGACCGCTGCTGGGCTGCTGGAAGAAAACATCACCGTCTTCGTAGGCGCTGTTTGCAATTTCATTGATTTTAATATCGAATTCACTGTAATCGGGGTTGTTGAGAATTTCTTCTGCATAATTCTTACCGATAAACTGAGGCACAACAAGCGTATCACCCTTGAAAACATCGGTAAAGAAGAAAAGAAATGCAAACACAAAAACTGCAAGAACCGCCAATGCTATCGAAACACCGATTGCAATAAGACCGCCTTTACCCTTGGGCTTATCTTCTGTTTCTTCGTAGCCATCATCATATTCTTCCGATACAACAGGCTCAAGTGTCTTTTTAACAGGAGGCGTTACGACGGGCGGTGCCGCAACGGGCTTTCTTGTGGGAACATATTTTGTGGGGTCATTATCAACAAAATAATCTCTCTGGAAACGGATATTGGGGTTGCGCTTGAATTCTTCAATATCAAGAAGCATTTCAGCCGCAGACTGATATCTGTTCTTTGAGTTTTTCTGCATTGCATGCATAACGATCTGTTCAAGACCAACGGGAATACTGCCGTTAAGCTCTCTGGGAAGCTTGGGGTCATTCTGAAGCTGCATAAGCGCAACGGAAACAGAGTTATCCGACTGGAAGGGAAGCTGTCCCGTAAGCATTTCATAAAGAACTACACCAACGGAATAAATATCTGCTCTTGCATCTGTTGCATCACCTCGTGCCTGCTCCGGGCTGATATAATGAACCGAACCTATCGCGCTGTCGGTCATTGTTTTGGTATCGCTGTAACTGAAACGTGCAATCCCGAAATCCGTTACCTTTATGTTACCGTTTGAAAGAAGCATAATGTTCTGAGGCTTGATATCCCTGTGAACAATACCCTTGTCATGAGCGTGCTGAAGCGCTCTGAGAATCTGCATTGTAAAGTGTACAGTTTCCTTAATGCCAAGCTTACCCTGCTGCTCAATATATTCTTTGAGGGTAATTCCTTCAACGTGCTCCATTACGATATACTGAAGTCTGTCGCCGTAGCTCACATTGTAAACCTTAACTATGTTGGGATGCGAAAGCACGGCGATTGCCTTTGATTCGTTTTTGAATCTGCGGCGGAACTCTTCATTTGCAAGGTATTCTTCCTTCAGAATTTTAACAGCAACTATTCTGTCGTCAATACTGTCGTATGCTTTATAAACAACTGCCATACCGCCGACACCGATTACTTCCTGAATTTCATATCTGGCGTCAAGTCTTTTACCTGTATAATTATCCATAATTAACATTCCTTTCAGTTTACTGGTTAAAATGTAATCAGTATGCAACGGCTACAACGGTTATATTATCGCCGCCACCGTTTTGATTTGCAAAATTAACAAGTTTATCGGCAAATTCAAAAAATGTTGCATCCCCGATAATATTAAGAATATCTTCGGTATTTACAAAATTCGTGAGTCCGTCCGAACACAGCAAAAGCATATCGTCCTCATCAAAATTTTCCTGACAGAAATCAACCTTAATCTCTGAATCAACACCGATTGCCCGGGTGATAATATGCTTGCTGGGATGATCGTCAACCTCATCAGCAGTAATTTCGCCGTTTTCAAGCATACGCTGAACAACAGAATGATCTTTTGTAAGCTGAATAAGCTGACCCTCAGACTTTTTATAAGCCCTGCTGTCACCGGCATGCGCAATATAAACATATTCATCGGAAATTATGGCCGCCACAACAGTTGTTCCCATACCGTTGTATTTTTCGTCTGTAAGAGATAAGTCGTAAATAAATTTATTGGCTCCTTCAATTGCCGAAACCATAAGACTCTTTACGGAAATATCACTCATTGAGCTGTAATAGCGTTCTGTAATGCGCTCTTTAATGGCCCTGACTGCTTCGGCGCTTGCAAGGGCACCCTCTGCGGCACCTCCCATACCGTCACATACAACGGCAAGCACTGCGCCGCCCTCAAGCTCACAGGCAGAATATGAATCCTGATTATTTTCTCTCACAAGACCCATATCCGTTCTTGCTGCAATTTTCAAGCTATTCATCCCCCTTTTTCCGATTTTTATTTTCTTTAAGACGAAGCTGACCGCAGGATGCATCAATATCCGACCCCAGCTTTCGTCTGACGGTTGCGTTTATTCCGCTTTTTGAAAGTATTGAAACAAACCTTTCTACCCGTTCCGGTGAACTGGGCTTGAAAGGACTTTCTGCAACTTCGTTAACAGGAATAAGGTTAACGTGGCAAAGCATACCTTTAAGCTTTGAGGCAAGAAGCCTTGCACATTCATCCGAATCGTTCACACCCGAAAGCATTGCGTATTCAAATGAAATTCTTCGGGACGTTTCTGCCGCATATTTCCTGCAGGCCGAAACAAGTTCATCAACATCGTATTTTTTGTTGATAGGCATTATTCTGCTTCTCAGCTCATTACTCGGAGCGTGAAGCGAAATTGAAAGTGTAAGCTGCATTTTCTTTTTCAGCAGCTCATCAATTTTCGGAACAATTCCGCAGGTGGAAAGGGAAATATTTCTCATTGAAATATTAAGACCCTTTTCATCGGTGATAAGTGCAAGAAAACGCATAACGTTGTCGAAGTTATCAAGGGGCTCGCCCATTCCCATAAGAACAATGTGCGAAATTCTTTCACCGATATCTTTTTGCGCCGTATACAGCTGCGAAAGTATTTCACCTGCGTTAAGGCTTCTTTTAAATCCGCCCAATGTGGAAGCACAGAAGGCACACCCCATCTTACAGCCTACCTGAGAAGAAACGCAGATTGTATAACCGTACTTGTATTTCATAACGACACTTTCAACAAATTCGCCGTCGTGAAGCCTGAAAAGATATTTTACGGTGCCGTCAATTTCAGACACTTGTTTTCTTGCTATCTCACAATTATAAAGCGGAAATTTTTCGGCAAGCTCTTCCCGCAAGGTTTTGGGAAGATTACTCATTTCATCATAACTTCCCGCAATATGACGGTGAAGCCATTCATAAACCTGCTTTGCTCTGAACTTCTGAATTTTCAATTCTTCGAAAGCCGCCGTCATTTCTTCAAGCGTCATTGAAAGTATATCTCTGTTCATTATTCGCCTCCGTTCTTACGGAATGCGGCAATAAAGAAGCCGTCCGTATTATGAATATGAGGCATAAGAGTTAGGTATTTATCGCTCTCACCGTATCTGGGTAAATCGGTCAGAACTTCAACCGCTGAAAACTCAGGATGCTCCGCAAGAAATTTATCACAAATTTCTGAATTTTCTTTAGGGTTAAGCGTACAGGTTGAATACACCAACCTGCCGCCGGGTTTAAGATACTTTGTTGCGTTGCAAAGGATTCTGTACTGTATTTCAGGAAGACAGTTTATCTCCGACTGATTTTTGAACCTTATTTCCGGCTTGCGTCTGATGATACCGAGACCCGAGCAAGGAACATCGCATAAAACCCTGTCTGCCATACCGTAGTTTTCATTGAATATTGCCGCATCGGACAAGTATGAATAAACATTATCAAGTCCCAGTCTTTTGGCTCCGTTTCTGATAAGCTCAACCCTTGACTGGTAAATATCAAAGGCTCTGATAACACCGGTATTGTTCATTTTTTCTGCCGTTGTGAATGTTTTGCCTCCGGGTGCCGAGCATAAATCAAAAACCGTCTCGCCGTTCTGTGCATCAAGTGCGACACAGCAAAGCTGAGAAGCAATATCCTGAGCGTGAAAAAGGCCCTGCTTATAGGCTTCAAGTTCTTCAACAGAACCTGTATTGCTTATGATAAGCGTCTCAGGCACTATATCTGATTTTTCTGCGATAACACCCTCCTCAGCAAGCTTCCATATGAGCTCATCGGGAGTTATTTTTGTTGTGTTTACACGTATAACAATAGGTGCGGGTTCAAGCGCTTTTTCGGCAAGTGCAACCGCATTTTCCAAACCGTAAGCATCTATCCAAAGCGATATAATCCATTGGGGGCAGGAATACTTAACAGCAAGGTATGCAGGGTCATCCTCTCCGCCATCGGGGAGTCTGACACCGTTATCCGATACGCGGCGCAATACGGCGTTGACAAGTGATGCCGCAAACGATGATTTATTGACCTTTGCAAGGTTGACACTTTCATTTACCGCCGCTCTTGAAGGTACCTTATCCATAAATAAAAGCTGATATGTACCCATTCTGAGAATGGTGTGAAGCTCGGGCTTCAGCTTTTTGACGGGCTGATTAAGATAAAGGCCCAAATTATAATCAATAAGAATAAGTCTGTCAAGAGTGCCGTAAACAATGTTGCAAACAAAAGCCTTATCCCTTTCATCCATATCGGGATTATCTTTCAGCAAGCTGTCAACAACAAGGTTTGAATATGCACCGTCACGGTGAATTTTGAGCAACGCTTCAAATGCGACCTGCCTCGCACTTTTCATAAATTAAACATCCTTTCGGAAAATCATCTTCTTCTGTTACTGAATCTCAGAACAAGTCTTATAAGGTTTGCAAGTGCAACTATCATTGATGCAACGTAGGTCATTGCGGCGGCGGAAAGCACCTTTCTCGCACTGCCTACCTCATCTTCATACAGAAGATGCGTATCTTCAATAACCTTTAACGCTCTGCGGCTTGCGTTAAATTCAACGGGAAGGGTCGCAAGCTGAAAAGCGAATATTGCGCCGTAAAGCACAAGACCGATTGTAATAAGAGGCTCAAAGCCCAAAAACAGACCGATTAATGCGAGAGGTATACCCAAGGTTGAACCGATATTACAAACAGGCACAAGTGCCGTTCTGATTTTTATGGGAATATAGTCCTGCGCGTGCTGGGCGGCATGGCCCGCTTCGTGGCAGGCAATACCGACTGCCGCTACCGACGTAGCATTGTATACACCGTCAGAAAGGCGTATAACCTTGGCTTTCGGGTCATAATGGTCTGTCAGTTTACCGGAGGTCTGTTCGATTCTTACGTCGGTTATTCCGTAATGATTAAGCACAGCCTGAGCAGCATAAGCACCGGTAATACCTCTGGCATTAAGAACCTTTGAATACTTGCTGTAGGTTGATTTGACTTTATACTGCGCCCAGCCTGCAAGAATCATTGCAGGAATAACAAGGATTATATACCAGTAGTCAAAAAACATACCATAATAATAAGGCATAATCATTCTCCTTCATTATTCAAAAAAGCCGCCTTTTTCCAATGCATTTCCGCGAAGAAAATCTGCGGCAGACATTGCCTTTTTTCCTTCAGCCTGAAGATTGAGGATTTCAATACATTTATTATCGCCGCAACAAACAACAAGACGTTTGTCACATTCAACAATTTCGCCTGCCTTGCCGCCTTTTTCAGCCGCAAGAATACTTTTGTGAATTTTCACTGTTTTTCCGCAAAGCTTTGCATTGGCAGACGGCCAGGGTGAAAGTCCTCTTATCTTATTATGAACTTCTGTTGCGTTCATAGTCCAGTCAATGGGTGAAAGTTCCTTGGAAAGCATTGACGCATAAGTGAATTCATCGTGGTTTTGTTTTTGCGGATTAAGCTCACCTTTTTCAAGAGCATCAATGGTTTTTTCAAGAATATCCGCACCAAGAACAGAAAGTCTGTCATGAAGCTCGCCTGCGGTTTCGTTTGCACCGATTTCAATTTCGCCCTTTATGAGCATATCACCCGTATCAAGGCCTTCATCCATCTGCATTGACGTTACACCTGTTTTTTCAAAGCCGTTTATAATTGACCATTGAATAGGTGCCGCACCTCTGAGCTTCGGAAGAAGGGATGCGTGGATATTGATGCATCCGTGTTTGGGATATTCCAGAATTTCTTTGGAAAGAATCTTACCGTATGCAACAACAATAACAAGCTCGGGATCAGCTTCTTTAAGCATTTCAAGAGCAGTACCGTCGCGCATTTTGACAGGCTGATAAACCTTGATTCCATTTGCCTGTGCAAGAACTTTTACGGGCGGAGGAGTTAAAATCATTTTTCTGCCCTGAGGCTTATCGGGCTGAGTAAAAACTCCCGTTACAGTGTGTCCGCAATCAATGAGCTTCTGAAGGCAAGGCACCGCAAATTCGGGTGTACCCATAAAAACTACTCTCATTCAGAAATCTCCTTTTTAACAACTCTTTGTGTAAAAACAACACCGTCAAGGTGGTCTAGCTCGTGGCAGAAGCAACGCGCTTTCAGTTCTTCACCCTTGTAGATGCACCATTTGCCGTTTCTGTCCTGAGCCTTCACTCTTACAACAGCAGGACGGCTGGTTACACCCACCTCACCGGGAAGTGAAAGGCAGCCTTCTTCCGCAAACTGCGAACCTTCGCTGCTGATAATTTCGGGGTTAATAAGTTCAATATATCCGTCGCCGCAGTCAATTACGACAACTCTTCTTAAAATGCCGACCTGCACAGCCGCAAGACCTACACCGTTTGCCGCATACATAGTTTCTTTCATATCGTCGAGAAGCTGCCAGAGGCGTGCATCAAAATTTTCTACTTTTCGTGAAGTTTTAGCCAGTATCGGGTCACCGATTTTGACTATGTTTCTGATTGCCATAAATGTCAATCCTTTCAATGGGGTATTATGTTTTTTATATCGCCGTATCGGGATTGATATCCGCATATACGGTAACCTTTGAGTATCGGGAATCCGTTCCCGTTTCAACAAGAATTTTTGAAATCATCTGCCTGAACCTTGAAGTGTTCCGGCATTTGATAATAATTCTGTATCTGAATTTTTCACTGATTTTTGCAACTCTTGCAGGCATAGGACCGAGAACAATGATTTTTTCACCTTTGTATTCATCAGACACAAAATTTTTGAGCAAATCAAGTGTTTCTCTTGCGGCGGATTTTACCACCGTTTCATTTTCACCCACAAAACCGATTACGCAGAGGTCACAGTAAGGCGGATAAACAAGTGCCTTACGAAGCCTTATTTCCGTATTGAAAAATTCATCGTAATCCTGCTTTGCCGCAAGACGTATTATTTCATTTTCCGGCGTAAGAGTCTGGATAATAGCACGGCCTTCAAGTTCTCCTCTGCCCGACCTGCCAACTACCTGGGTAAGCAGGGAAAATGTTTTTTCAAGGCTTCTGAAGTCATCGTTGTATAACTGCTGATCAACAGAAACAACTCCGACAAGCGTTACATTGGGAAAATTAAGACCCTTTGCAACCATCTGAGTGCCGATCATTATATCATATTCACCTTTTGAAAAGCTATCCAGAAGCTTTTCGTGTGAATTCTTGCCCGACGTGGAATCCGTATCCATTCTCACGATTTTTGCATCGGGCAAAAGTGCGGCAAGTTCGTCTTCAATTTTCTGCGTTCCGAACCCCGAATATCTGACGGCATTTTCACCGCATTCGGGACAAACGCTTGAAAAAGGTACGGAATAGCCGCAGTAATGACACATAAGGCGGTTGTTCGCATTATGATAGGTCATGGATATACTGCAATGAGGGCAGCATATAACCTCACTGCATGCATTACAGGCGGCAAAAGTGTGAAAGCCTCTCCTGTTTATCAAAAGTATGGACTGCCTGCCGTTTTCAAAATTGTCTTTCAATGCTTCAAACAGCGTAAGACTCAGCGCCTTACTGCCACGTGCCTTTTCAGCGGTACGCATATCAACGGTTATTACCTCGGGCAAAACCGCGTTACCGTATCGCCTTGAAAGTGTGCAAAGCTCATATTTACCGCTTTTTGCGGCGGCATAGCTTTCAACGCTGGGTGTTGCAGACGCAAGCAAAAGAAGGCATTTATTATAAGCCGCTCTGAACTTTGCAACATCAACAGCACTGTATCTTGGTGTCTGCTCGGATTTGTACGTATGCTCCTGCTCCTCGTCGATGATTATAAGACCTACATTCTCAATGGGTGCAAACACCGCACTGCGTGTACCGATGATTATTTTAGCTCTGCCTCTTTTCACTCTTTTCCACTGTTCAAGACGCTCTCTTATAGAAAGTGCACTGTGGAAAACAGCAATATCTCCGCCGTATCTTTTGCAAAACAGAGATATGGTCTGAGGTGTAAGTCCGATTTCGGGCACCATAACGATTACGGATTTGCCTTCATCAAGCACCCTGTCAATCACGCTCATATAAACAGAAGTTTTACCGCTTCCCGTAACACCGTAAAGAAGCGAAACCGAAGGCTTGCCCGAAAGTGAAAGCTCAGTAAGTCTTTCATAAGCAGACCGCTGTTCTTCCGTCAGTTCAATAACGGTTTTTTCACCTTTTTTATCTGCAAAATCGGGCAGTTTCACAACTTCCTGCTCATAGAATTCCGCTGTACCGCTTGCAACAAGTGCGTTGGCAACGGCAGGTGTAAGACCTGTAAAATAACAAAGCTCTTTTACACTTGCAACTCCGATATCAAGCAGAACATCATACATCTCCTGCTGTTTCTTTGTAAGTTTTTTCGCAGGTGATTCGGAAGTGGGGCGAAGCATCTTAACGGTTATGTCACCGAGATTACGCACTGCATCATAACTGCACAAAAGCAAACCCTTTTTCACCATTCCGTCAAGCACTGACGATGAATTTTTCAGCCCGAGAGAATTAAAAACCGTATCCGCTTTAACAAAAACAGAGCGCTTGAGAAGGTATTCATAAATCTCCTTCTCTGTTTCATTAAGCTTATCCCCGGCGTTTTCGGTATATTCCGAATTAACTGCATATGACGCTACTATACGGTGATTTATACCCGTAGGCAGCATAGCCTTTGCCGCTTCATAAAGAGTGCAGAAGGTCCTTTCCTTAATCCACGCGGCAAGTTCAAGCATTTCATCATTAAGAAGAGGGTTTTCGTCAAGCACGTCAAGAATTTTTTTGGGGCGGGCACTTTCGGTTGTGTCGGAAATATCAAAAATAATTCCCACGCATTTTTTGTTTGACCTGCCGAAAGGCACCGTTACCCTGCACCCTCTCTGTGCAAGCGCCTCCATATCCTCGGGGATAGCGTAATCAAAAGCTTTATCAAAGGTAAAAACAGCCGTTTCTACGGCAACCTTCGCATATTTCATTTGACTTCACTCCCCTGTCAGATATTTAACGGATTATCAGATATTTCTGATTTCTTCGGGCTCAACGATAACATAATCACCTGCAAGAATTTCTTCAAGTGCAAGGCTTACGGGTTTTTCGGTGATTATAACCTTATTTTCTTCTGCATCTTCAGCAATCTCTCTTGCTCTCTTTGCTGTTGCAGTTACAAGTGAATAACGGCTGAGATGGTTTTTGAGTACGCCTCTTAAATCGGGATTAAACATTGTTTATTACCTCACTTAAAAATTTTTTATTTCGTGATGCTTTGAGTCTTTCTGCATCAATGATTGTTTCAATATCCTTAACCGCAGATTCCAGCTCATCGTTGATAACGATAAAGTCATATTCGCTTGCCATTTTCATTTCACCTCTGGCGATAACAAGCCTGTGGTTAATTGTTTCTTCATCCTCTGTATTCCTGCCTCTGAGCCTTCTTTCAAGAACGCTTGCAGAAGGCGGCATAATGAAAATTCGGATTACATCGGGATAAATCTCTTTGATTTTATCCGCACCCTGAACATCGATTTCAAGAATAACGGCTTTGCCTGCTTTGAGCATTTCATCAACAGGCTCTTTGGGAGTGCCGTAATAATTGCCTGCATACTGGGCATATTCAAGCATACTGCCCTCATTAATTTTTTTCTCAAAATAGTCTTTTGTAACGAAATAATAGTTAACTGCATCTATTTCGCCGTTTCTTTTTTGGCGTGTAGTCATAGATACGGAAATTTTTACGTCATCACGCTTTTTGATGAGTTCACCCAGAACCGTTCCTTTGCCGGAACCCGAAGGACCCGATACGGTTATAAGCATTCCCTTATCAATCATTTTCATCCTCCTCATCCTCAAGCTCGTCCATTTCGTCATTAAGCCTGTTTGCAACAGTTTCACTTTGAAGATAAGTAAGGATAACGTGGTCGCTGTCGGTAATAATAACAGCTCTTGTACGCCTGCCGTGGGTAGCATCAATAAGCGTACCCTTTTCTTTACATTCCTGAATAATTCGCTTTATGGGCGCAGATTCGGGGCTGACTATGGCAACAAGACGGCTTGCATTAATCATATTACCGAAACCAATATTTATCAGTTTCATATTATCCTCCGTTATTCAATATTCTGAATCTGCTCACGGATCTTTTCAATTTCAGCCTTAATTGATACCACGCGGCGTGCAATTTCAACATCCTGAGCTTTTGAACCGATTGTATTTGCTTCTCTGTTGAGCTCCTGAACAAGGAAATCCATCTTTTTACCAACAGCATCGCTCTGTTCAAGGAATGAACGAAGCTGAGAAATATGACTGCGAAGCCTTACCGTTTCTTCCGCAACAGCGATTTTATCCGCAAAAATTGCCGCCTCGGTCAGAATTCTCTGTTCATCAATATGTGTTTCACCCAGAAGCTCTTTAAGTCTTCCGAGAAGTTTTTCGTTATATTCAGCAACAGTCTGAGGCGAACGCTCCTCAATAAACTCAACGTTAGTAATAATCTCATCAAGTCTGTAAAGAACATCGGCTTTAAGTCTTTCGCCCTCACGCTCTCTCATTGCAATAAAGCCGTCAAGCGCAGCCTGAGCAACCGTCTGAACTGCCGCCCAGATTCTGTCTTCATCCGCCGCTTGCTTACGCACGGCAAAAATATCGCTTACCCTTGCTATGTCGGAAACCTTTACATCATTCTCAATTCCGTAGGTTTCGGAAAGCTCTTTATATGCATCAAGATATCCCTTAACAAGGGAGTGATTAAGGCTTATTACGGTATCGGGTTCTTCAACCGCCTCAATCTGAACGTAACATTCCATTTTACCTCTGGTCAGCTTACCGTTGAAAAAACTCTTAAGTTTTTCATCAAGAAAGCCGTAGCTTCTGGGAAGCTTTGAGGAAAACTCAAAATACCTGTGGTTGACACTTTTGATCTCAACCGTAATATTCATTCCGTCTGCAAGCTGCTGGCTTCTGCCGTAGCCTGTCATACTCTTTATCATTGGGTTAACATCTCCTGTTTTATATTCCGCCGCAGCTGCAACCCGACGCTAGCGCTTCGGGTATTTCAACGCTGAGCACATCATCGCCGCTGAAGCCGAGTCTGATAAATGCCGACGATGATATATCTTTGCTTATTTTTGCAATGTACGCATTTCTGTTTGCGGCATAATTCATTGCCGACCTTGCAAGACCCTCGGTTATTATACCGTCGTCACATTCAACGGACCTGAACGTCATAAAATATCCGTCTGTTGTAAATGTGCAGGTTCCCACAGGATTATCGCCGTCAAATGCCGTAATTTCCGTTACTTCTTTACGGTCAAAGGGTATAAATCTTATCATTTCTTACCTCCGCCCGTCTTAATGCCCGCCGCCTTGAAAAGACCTTCAACCTCGGCAGGTGTAAGGTCACGCCATTCACCTGTCTGAAGCATTCTCAGCTTTACGGAGCCGATTGATACGCGGCGAAGTCTTGCAACCTCAAGCCCCACAGCTTCGCACATGCGGCGAATCTGTCTGTTTCTGCCCTCATAAAGAACGATTTCAAGAACCGCTCTGCCCTCATCTCTAGAAATAACCCATACATCAGCAGGAGCAGTCATTCTGCCGTCAAGTTCAATGCCTGTCGAAAGCAAATCAACCTTTTCAGCAGTAATATCTGGTCTTACCGTAACCTTGTAGGTTTTGGGAACGTGACGTGAAGGATGCATCATTGCATTTGCAAATGCACCGTCGTTTGTAAGAATAAGCGCACCTTCCGATACTCTGTCAAGCCTGCCTACGGGATAGACTCGCTCTTTGACATCCTTTATAAGCTCAAGCACGCATTTTCTTCCCAATTCATCATCTGTTGTGGTAACGTATCCTCTGGGCTTATTAAGCAGAATATAACGCATATTGCTTTCTTTTCTGACCTTTTTGCCCCTTACCGTAACCGTATCTCTTTTAGGGTCCACGCTGTCACCTATCTGTGCGATAACACCGTTAACCTTAACCGAACCGTTTCTTATCATTTCTTCGGCTTTGCGTCTTGACGCAACTCCTGCCTCTGACAGAAACTTCTGAAGCCTGATTTTATTATCGGCCAATTATTTCACCTCTGAAACATTGAAAAACTCTTTTAATCCGTCAAATAATTTTTCAAACAAATTCTTTTCGGTTTTACTCTCCTCAGCCGGAGCTGGTTTGACATCCGAATTTTCGGCTGCGTGAACAAAAACCTCTGATATAATTCTTCCGTCTGAACTGAACACTGCCTTGCCAACAATATCGCCTGCCTTTACAGGTGCATAAACAAACGGCTTCAGCCGAACACTGACGGTAACACCGCCATCCGACAGCCACGAAACAGTATCGGAAGCCGTAACGGAAATCAGCTGCTTTACTCCGCCTGCAACACTTAGCTTAACTCCGCTTAAATCACAGGTGTATTCCGTGCCTCGGCATTTTGAAAAGCCGTATTCAAAAAGGGCTATGTGATCATTCCAATCATCGGGTGCCCTTAACGTTACCGCAACAAGAGTAATGCCGTCTTTTTCAGCCGCACTGACAAGACACCTGCCGCTTTTCTTGGTAAAACCCGTCTTGATTCCGACGGAGTGTTTATACATCTGAAGCAGTTTATTGTGGTTTGTCAGAGTCCTCAGATACGGCGGATTGCCGTAGGTAAGGCTTGCACGCTTCTGTGAACAAATAAAGGCAAACTCGGGATTCCTCATACATTCGCAGGCAAGCAACGCCATATCGTATGCCGTTGAATAATGATTTTCATCATCAAGCCCCGACGGAGTAACAAAATTGGTGTTATCCATACCTATCTGCTTTGCGCGCTCATTCATCATTGCGGCAAAATTTTCTATATTGCCTCCGATAACACATGCAACCGTGTTTGCGGCATCGTTGCCCGATTGAAGAAGCATTCCGTAAACAAGCTCACGCAGTGACACACTGTCACCGGCTTTAAGCCCCATAGAAGTACCCTCAACCCTTACCATTTCATCTGTAACGGTAATTTCTTTGTAAGGCTCGGGATATTCAAGCGCAAGCAAAGAAGTCATTATCTTCGTTGTGCTTGCCATAGAAAGCTGTTTATCGCCGTTTCTTGAATACAGAACTTCGCCGTTATTGACACAAATCAGCACCGCTGCCTGTGCCGATAAATTAAGTTCCGAAGCATATGCCGAAAAATCAAACGAAAACGCGGCAAGTAAAGCCGAAAGAAATATTATTATTTTTTTCACTAATCATCTCATCCCCATACACATTGATGGTTAAATATATGCGGATGAGGTGCTTTTAATAATTACGCTGTGGGTTCTGTTGATGACATATAATCGTTGATGGCATTGTCAACGGTGTTATCCTTGTTTTTAAGCTGACTGATAACATCTGTTGCCTTGTCAACAATATCGGGAACCATACCGATTACTCTTTCAACCGAGCCTTCTGCCGCATTGATGTACTTAACGGAAACACTGCCGTTATTAACAACGAGAAATGCAACGGGAGAAATTGTGATACCTGCTCCGCCGCCACCGCCGAAAAGCTCCTGATTATTCTTTGAGGGGAAGTCTGTACCGCCCGAAGCAAAGCCGTATGTAACCTTTGAAACGGGAATGATCTGAAGAGTTTCGCTGATTTTGATGGGATCGCCGATAATTGTACTTACGTCAACGAGATCCTTTATCTTTTCAATTGAAGTGCCGAGAATACCTGATGCTGACTGTTCTTTCATTTTGTTTTCCACCTTTCGATTATTTGAAAATTATTTATTAACCTGCTTTTCCACATCAGCCTTCGGAGCCTTACTGTGCTTAAGCAGTTTTAATACAACCTTGAACAAAAGCTCAAATGCAACGATTATTACGGCATTTATAAGCCTTATGGGTCTTACGGAAATACAAGTGTGAAGCTTCGCCACGTTGTTTCCGTTAATGAAATCGGGATTGATTTCTATGTTATATTTTTTAACACGCATTGTGTCCACTATAAGTCCCATCGCAGGAAATGCAACGGAACAGGTTTTGCCGTACTTTATCGCGGTTTCAGCCGAATCGCCCGCACCCACCGTAAGGGAAATAATAAGCTCCTCGAAAAGGAAGGCTCTGCCGATTCTTCTGAACATACCGCCGACTGCATTTGCAGTATCCTTCAGAAGCTGAACGACGCCCTCAACACCTCTGTTGCGGTAGAAACGGACAAACATATTGTCTTTCTTTTTTTTCTTCGGTTCGGGAATAACTTCGCTTTCTTCTTTGGGCTTTTCTTCCTTCTTCTTATCCTTCTTTTTTTTCTCGGGTTTATCTTCCTTTTCTGCTTTGGGAAGAATATTGAACTTCAGGAAAAGCCATTTAACGGAAACAGCAACGTCATCTTCATAATGAACGGTCACCGCCACTTTGACGGAAAGCAAAATCACAAAGAATGCAATAATTCCGAGGATTATATAAAGTGCCGTCAAATTACCGCCTCCTATTCTTCACTTTCAGCCTGGAAGAAATCTCTTATCTGTTCGCCCTGCTCGTTATCAATTTCATCATCGGCTTCCATATCCGCTTCCGTTCTTTCGGGAAGCTCGGGCAAATCTGAAAGAGATGATAAACAGAAGCATCTGAGGAAATCGGGCGTCGTACCGTAAAGCAAGGGTCTTCCCGGAAGGTCAAGCCTGCCTTTTTCCTCAAGCAGCCCCTTCTGGCAAAGGGTTGCAACAACACCCGAGCAATCAACACCTCTTATCTGCTCGATATATGCTTTTGTTACAGGCTGATTGTAAGCAACAACCGCAAGCACCTCAAAGGCAGCGGGCGAAAGAGGAGCGTTTTTCTTTATGTCAAGAACGTTTCTGACCTGCTGAGCATACTCAACACGGGAACAAAGCTGATACTTACTGCCAAGCCTTAAAAGGCATACACCGCTGCCTCTGTCGTCAAGGCTTCTTGAAAGCTCCCAAAGTGCACCCGACACAACGTCGGGCTCAAGTTCAAGAGCCTCGGCTATTCGTGAAACTTCAACAGGCTCACCCGACGCAAAAAGTATTGCTTCGCAGGCGGCGCGTATTTGTTCATTCGTCAATTTCTATCTTCTCCTCTCCGCCTTCAAGCAGTGTTATGCTGATATCATCACCCTGACCGTCAATCTGAATACGCTTTGCCTTGGCCATTGCAAGAAGTGCAAGGAAGGTGGCAACCATTTCAGAACGGGATTCGGAACCCTCAAAGAAAGAGAGGAACCTGTGATTCTTTTTCTGCTTGAATTTATCAACAATAAAGCTGATTCTTGAAGCCACGGAAACAATCTTATGTGCGACGATTCCTCTGAAGGCTTCAATGGGCGGCGGAAGCTTACGCTTGCCTTTGCCCACAGCCGCAATATACGCCTTAAAAATTTCGGCAGGCTCGTGAATTCTTGTGTAAGTCATATCAACTTCAATTTCTTCGGGCGGTCTTGAATAAAAATCAAAACCCTTCGCCTGAGTCTGAAGCTTACCTGCCACAAGCTTACAATCCTGATATTCGGTAAGTTCGCCCCTCAATTCTTCAACAAGCTTTTCAGCCTCCTCGTGAACAGGCAGAAGCGAAACCGTTTTGATATATAAAAGTCTTGCCGCCATTTCAAGGAATTCACTTGAAACATCAAGATTATCCTCCTGCATCTGACGGACATATTCAAGGTACTGCTCAATGATTTCCATAATCGGAACGTCATTTATACTTACCTTCTTTTTGGCAATAAGCTGAAGCAACAAATCCATGGGTCCTTCGAATACCTCAAGCTTATACTGTAACTTTTCCAAGAATTAAACCCCTTTCGGTCAGCGTGGAGAACGCAATCAATAGAACATCATAAACGGAAGCTGAGCAACATAGCTGATACCGCTTATAAGAAGACTCGTAAGAAAGCTGAGCGGCTTATCGAGAACACCTATAAAAATCAAAGCAAAAATTCCGAGGATAATATATCGCTCATACTTCATTATCTTGAAATAATATTTTGCGGGAATGATCAGATTCACAATTCTTGAACCGTCAAGAGGCGGTATGGGAAGAAGATTGAAAACCGCAAGGCTTGCGTTTATTCCTGCCGCCGCAACGAAAAAAGTTATCGCCGCTTCGATAAAAACCGCACCTGTATATGAATAAGCAATACTCAAACCGTTTGCAAAAATCATAAATATGAGTGCCATAAGAATATTTGAAACGGGACCTGCAAGTGCCGTGAGTGCCATACCTGCTTTGGGATTTTTGAAATTTCTCGGATTAACGGGAACAGGCTTTGCATAACCGAAGCCCACAAGCAGAATCATCAAAGCACCCATCGGATCGATATGTGCAAGAGGTGCAAGGGTCAGTCTGCCCTTAAGCCTTGCAGTATTATCACCAAGCTTTGTTGCAACAAAAGCGTGTGCATATTCATGAACGGGAAGCGTACAAAACACAACGAATACGCTCGCCATAAGACTTATTACGACTTCTATTGAAAAACCGTATCTGAATAAATCCAAAAGCATTTTTATTTCCTTTCCTTGCCGATAACTGTTCTCTCGATTCCGTTGAAATCCGTAACGGAATAAACATCGGCAAATTTTTCTGAAAAGAGTTTTATTATGGAATCTGCCTGACCCTCACCGCATTCAACTGCCACGGCGGAACATCCGGCAATCCATTTATCGTTCAGTGCGTTGTAAAAAATCATTCCGTCACTGCCGCCGTCAAGTGCCATAACAGGTTCGTAGTGCACTTCAGATTGAAGCGTATCTATGTCATTGCTTTCAATGTAAGGGGGATTTGAAAGAATCAAATCCGGCTTCGGTAAACCAAAACAATCAATGCCAAGCAATACATCACCGCATATAACCCTGACATTGCTGCAACCGGAATCCGAAACGTTCCTGTTCAGATATTCAAGTGCATCGGGGGATTTTTCAATGAGTATAACCTGTGCATCAGGCTTGTTTCTTGCAACGCTGAGACCGATACAGCCCGTACCCGAGCACAAATCGAAAACAACGGGATTTGTTTTATCTTTAAGATAATCCAATGCAAAATCAACAAGAAGCTCTGTTTCGGGTCTGGGGATAAGTACCCCTTCACCAACCGCATAACTCTCGCCGTAGAAATCCCACACACCGATAACGTACTGCACGGGAACACCCCGGGCACGGCGGTCAATTTTTTCAAGATAGGCTTCTCTCTTCGATTCATCCGCTTCCGTCGAAGAGTTGAACACAAGATATTCTCTGCCGCATTCAAAAACAGATTCAAAAATCCAACGTGCTTCGTTTTTGAAATTCTCAACACCCGCATCCTCAAGAATACGGCAACCCTTACCGTAAAGCTCGGCTATTTTCATTCTTCACTCTCCGCTTCGGTTTCGGGCTTCGTATCTTCGGGAACCTTGCCCGTAAGCGCCGCCTTCATAGCCTCAATGGCAACTTCTATAATTGCATCGTCGGGCTCAGCGGTTGTAATCCTTTGCATCAGAAGTCCGGGTGCCGAAAGAAGCTGTGTGAACTTATTAGGATACTTACCTGCAAGCTGAATAAACTCAAACCCGATTCCCATAATCAAAGGCATCATAAGAAGCTTTACCGCAATCCACAAGGCTCTGATTTCGGTAAGCGACGGGAACGCAACCGAAACAACCGATGATATTATTATGCTCAGAAGAATGGTTACAAAAATAAAGCTTGTACCGCATCTGGGGTGACAGCGTTTTTCGCCTCTGATATTTTCTACCGTAAGTTCTTTGCCGTGCTCAAAAGCAAAAATCGTTTTATGCTCAGCACCGTGATACATATACACTCTGTGGATTTCTTTCATCCTTGCAACGAGAGCCATATAAACGACGAAAATGATTACACGGATAATGCCTTCAAAAACTGCTCTGAAATCGGATATCGCTCCGCCTGCAAGCTTATCGTTCACAAGGTCAAAAGCAAAGCTGGGAAGCCACATAAACAGAAGAAAGGCAAGTCCCACGCCGAGAACCGCTGAAATGCCGCCGATAACAGCCATCATCTTAGGTCCGAAATGCTCGGTAATCCATTTATCAAGCTTTGATTCGCTTTCTTCTTCCAAATCAAGAGAGGTCTTTTCAGCAGACTCCATAAGAAGCTTATAGCCGAAAATCATTGACTCAACAAACGAAACAACACCTCTGACAACAGGAATGTTGAGAAATTTATATTTCTTTCTGACAGAAACAAAATCCTTCATAGTTGTTTCTATCGAACCGTCGGGAAGACGCAGGGACATTGCCGTTCCTTCAGGCCCTTTCATCATTATGCCTTCCATAAGCGCCTGACCGCCTACGGCAACATAACTGCACTTCTTTTTACTCATTCGGTGTATCTCCTTCCCTTTCGGGTAAATCGTATTCAACAGGTTCTATGGGAAGCGTTACTCTTACCGTGGTTCCTTCTCCGAGAACACTGTCAACATCAAGCTCACCGCTGTGGAGCCTTATAATTTCATCTGCAACGGCAAGACCGATTCCCGAACCTCTGACCGTTGTATTTGCCTTGTAGAATTTTTCTTTAACGTGAGGAAGATCCTCAGGAGGTATTCCCTTACCCGTATCGCTGAGTGTAACAATGAGGGTTACGGGATTGGGCATTTCTGCATAGATTACGATTTTGCCGCCTTGCTCCGTATACTTCAAAGCATTGTCAAGCACATTTATGAATACCTGCTTGATTCTTGATGCATCTGCATTTGCAGGTGCGGGAAGGTCGGGAACGTTGTAGATAACCTCTACACCTTCTTTAACAGAGCGTTCTCTGAACGCAAATACAACTTCATCAAGTTCTGCAAGAACATCTATCTTTTCAAAATTCAGCTTCATTCTGCCACTGCTCATACGCGAGAAATCAAGTAGTTCTTCAACCATATCGTTAAGTCTTGAAGCCTCGTTTATAATTACTCCCATACCTCTTTTGGTCATTGCAGGGTCTGTATCGTCAATCTGCAAAAGAGTTTCGCCCCAGCCCTTGATGGCGGTAAGCGGAGTTCTGAGTTCGTGAGAAACGGTTGAAATGAAATCGTTTTTCATTCTGTCGGATTCAGAAAGTTTGGTTGCCATATCATTTATCGTGGCACAAAGCTCACCGATTTCGTCATTATAGGGATAATGATCGATTCTTGCTTCAAGGTCACCGCCTGCAATTCTTTTTGCTGTTTCACCGATATCCTTAACGGGATTCACAATCGAACGTATAAACACACTGCCGGAAACTACAACAAGAGCAAACATTATGATGCATACCGCGGCAATAAGCACTGCAATCCTGCCAAGCTGAGCATCCACGGCTTCAAGTGAAATCATATATCTTACGGCACCGCTGATTTTGCCGCCCGAATGGTTGTATGCACAGGTTGAAGACATTATCTTTTCACCCGAGGGAAGCCTTCCGACCCATTTTGAAGTACCTTCACCGCTGACTGCCGAAATAAAATCGGGCATATTAACCTTTTCGTTAATTTCAAAACCGCTTGTGGAAAGAACAATATTGCCGCCGCTGTCGATAATCCACACAGCCATAATGTCTTTATCGGGGAAATTGTCAATGTAGTTTCTGCCTGCATCCTCAAATCCGCCTGCTGAAGAATCAATATAGAGATTGAACTGAGTTGCAACCTCATCGGCGGAATGAGCATCAAGCGCCATATCCGCAACGCCGTAATAATAGCTTCTGAGCGAAAGAAACAGAATTGTTGAGGCAACGATGAGGATAATAACTATAATCGAGGCAACAGTAAGAAACCATCGTTTTGTTATTCCTAAAAATTTCAACCTCAACGCTCCTTTCAATATTCAACTCAGATAAGCCACTTATAACCCACACCCCATATTGTGATTAAATGTCTGGGCACGGAGGGTTCATCCTCAATTTTCATTCGCAGACGTCTTATGTTAACGTCAACTATTTTTTCTTCTCCGAAATATTCGGCACCCCACACTCTGTTGAGAATATCCGTTCTGCTGAGTGCAGCACCGTGGTTTGTGAAGAAATATTCCATCATCTGAAATTCAACCTGAGTAAGTTCAATGAATCTGCCGTTTTTGGTCAGTGTTCTGCTTCTCAGATTAAGCTTGAATTCGCCAAGTTCAATTATATCCTCTTTTTCGGGCTTACGGACCGTATTCATGGCCACACGTCTGTAAATGGCATCAACTCTTGCCACAAGCTCCGTGGGAGAAAAAGGCTTTGTTACGTAATCGTCTGCGCCTGTCATAAGACCTGTTATCTTATCCATTTCCTGTGTTTTAGCAGTCAGCATAATAATGCCGATATTTTTGTTCTGCGCTCTGAGCTGCCTGCACACCTCAAGGCCGTCAACGTTAGGCATCATAACGTCAAGCAAAACAACATCAAAATCACCGTCACAGGAATCATAAAGCTCAAGTGCTCTTGCGCCGTCTTCCGCTTCAACAACATCATAACCGCCTCTGCGCAGATTGATTACTATAAACTCTCTTATGGCGGCTTCATCTTCTGCAATAAGAACTCTCTTCATTTCGTTTCTCCTTATGGAATTTTTGTAATCCTGCTTTTCAGATATTCCTGCGTAATTCCCGAGTTTGTGCCTTTATCAGTAATATAAACACAGACAACGTTACCGTCTGATTCAAGAACGGGAAAATAAGCTTCAAACTCATCGTCTGCCCATCTTTCGGCAGAAACGTTAAGAACCGAATAAAGCTCGGTCTGCGTGCCGTCCTTACCGATTTTGCAGACAACCCAGCAATTCTGTGAGCTGTAATCGACTATTCTTGCCGTTTCAGCCTCGCTGTCGCTGAGGTTTATCATATATCCGTCAGTAAAATTCACGGCAGTTTCAGCAACCGTAACAGGCTCGCCTGACGAATAATCCGTCCATTCGGTAAGATATATCCTGTTCACACCGTCATCGCAAATCACCCTGCCCTGAACAGGAATATCGATGATACCGTCGTTATTGATATCCGTACTGACAAGAGAATTATCGCGGAGTGTTTCAATGTTTGACATCGTATTCAAATCAAGAAACGGAGCGCAAAGCTGAGCCTTGGCAGCATCCCAATAAACCAGTTCCGTAATCATCTGGGTTTCACCCTTCAGCGCATCAATGTAAAATCTGAGCGGTGAATCCCCCGAAGCCTTTTCGGTTTTAACGGAAACGTAGCTGCTGATATTCGGGTCAACCTTTGCTTCACCCATTATAACCACACTGTTACCCGAAAGTCTTACAGCCCTTGCAACTCTCTGAACAACACCGGAAGAAGAGGTCTGATTAATGTAGAATATTTCATCTCTGGAGTCGCCGTCTATATCTGCAAGCTCACAAACGGAGCAGGTTTCATTTGAAAGTTCTTTATATTTGTCAAGACCGTACGAGGTTCTGTAAACCGACATAATGTTACTTGACGAAACACCGGATACCCGCCATATAACAATAAGCTCACTGTTACCGTCACCATCCATATCGCTTATCATTACCTTTTCAACCTCATTGCCGTATCCGTTAAGGTCGGAGCGTGAAACCCATTCACCGTCAACAACGTTGAAGTAATGCAGCTTTGCAACAGAGCTTTCAATTTCATCCTTGTAGAATATCAGCGCTTCGTTTTCATTATCTCCGTCAAGGTCTTTGATAGTTATTGCTGACGTGTACTCTCCGCTTCGGGGACTGCAAAAAACAGCATTCTTGCTTACCTTCTCACGGAATGCATCAACCAGTGATTCATATTCCTCGTGATAAAGCGGAGGAGAAAGGAGTGTATCAACTGGCTTGATAAAATCTGATGACTTACAGGAGGAAAGCAAAACAAGAAAACATAATACCGATATTGAAACAGAAAAAAGGCTTCTTTTCACTTGTGCTACTCCCCCTTATAAAGTATTTCATGTTATTATAGCATAGTGTTTCTGTATAAATCAATAATTATTTATTAATAATTTTATATAATTATAAAAAATAAGCCTGCGCAGACAGACTGCACAGACTTATTATTCTTTTTATGAAATTGAAACCGTTGCCGTATACTCTCCGTATGACCAGCAATCATCATCCTTTATCATAACGGGAACGGTTACGTTGCCCCTTGTTTCAGGAGAAACGCCGCTTAAATCAGCAGTAACCGTTACGATGTCTGTATTCATTGCTTCAAGAGATTCAATCGGTCCGATAACCGTCATCTCTGTGAAATCAAGCTTTACAAGCTCTGCCGAAGCCCCCGACGGTTCATTTACAAAGCTTATATTTTCAGGCGCACCGATTTTTGCCGATGCCATTCCGTGAACGTTTACCGTAACTTTGAATTCTTCAATCTCATTTACGAAAACGCACCCTGTAACTTCAGATGCGGGAATGGTAAAAATGTTAAGACCTTCCTTTATTTCGGAATAATCTATTGTTGCAATTTCAAATTCGGTAAGACCCTCAAGCTTCTGCACGGGAATACCGATTTCTGCCGATGAGGGAGAAACGGAAACCGTAAACGGATAATTGTCTACGTAATCGGAGGGTTTGTTGCTGAAGCCGCACACAAGAGGCAAATCAACAATTTTATATACCGGCAACGTAATACGTATTGTCCCGTTATTTCTGCTGAACGTAATGTTACGGAGAACCTCATTTGCTTCCGTAATTGCAACAAGCTCAGCATCAACCGTTTCGTTTTGCTTAAGGCCGCCCTTCACCTTGGATCTGGCAACAATACCTGTTATTTTGTTAACCTCGGTTTCTGGACCGGTTACACGCACCGTATCCGACTCGGGGAAAATATAATCGCCTATATGATAGCCTTCCGCAACCGCTTCACCATCAAATTCCAATTCGGGAGTAACGACAAATTCCTTGTCGCCCGGATAATCAAAATAAACCAAAACTTCGTCGGCAGAGTATCTGACAACGTCATAAACAGGGTTAGTATTTTTTGAACCGATTTCCAGCTTCAGCGTTGAGTTACCCGCTGAATTTACATAGCTTGTGTTGGCTTTTACCACAATGTCGTCAATCATATCCGAAGATTCAACAATATACTTTTTGCCCTTTACCGTTACGTCAACAGTAAAATTCTTTTCACCGAAAGGCTTCAGACCGAGATTTTCTTCAACAGATGCATAATCAATCTGAACCGGAACATTTCTGATGGTGTTTTCAACTTCAACGCCCAGTTCAACAACCACAACAAGCCAGAAGATAACCGCAATCAGAACGGAAAAAACAAGCAAAAATCTGTTGTTGTAGAATAAATCGCTTATCTTGTATTTCTTTTTCATTTCTTTTTACCCTTAAACAGTTTAGTGAATATCCCGCTGTCACCCGAAGTCTTATCGGCATCAACGTCATCAAGAATGTAATCAATAAGTTCTTCTCGAAGCTCGGCTTCCGTAAGATTTCTGATAAGCTCGCCTTCAACCGCAACGGAAATTGTTCCCGTTTCTTCAGACGTAACAATAACCATTGCATCACTCTGCTCGCTCATGCCCAGCGCCGCTCTGTGCCTTGTACCCAAATCACTTGAAAGCTCGCTGTTTTTTGAAAGCGGAAGAACACAGCCTGCACAAAGCAATCTGCCGTCACGGACTATTGCCGCACCGTCGTGAAGCGGTGAATTGGGGAAGAAAATATTACCCACCAGCTCGTGTGTAATTTTAGCATCAATTTCTTTTCCTGTTTCAATTACATCACCGAGAAGAAGCTCCTTTTCCATAACGATGAGCGAACCCGTTTTGCTGTCACTCATACGCTGAACAGCCTTGGATATTTCAATAATAGCCTCATTGACAACCTTATATTTTTCGGAGCTTCCTCCTTTAAGGAAATGACCGAGACTGGAAAGCTTGCTTGTTCCCACCTTTTCAAGCACGTGCCTGATTTCCTGACGGAAAAGAATAACAAGAATGATGAATATATTCTTGAATATGAACTCAAAGATGTATGAGCTCGCTTCCATATTGAGTGCATTGATAACAAAATAGCCCACACCAAGCAAAAGCAAACCCTTGACAAGCTGAAAAGCTCTTGTATCTCGGATAAGTTTTATTCCGTTATAGATTATAAACGCAACAAGGCAGATATCAAGAATATCCGTAACCCTGAAGTTGATTGACGGAATTTTCGAGAAAAAATCCGCTGTATTTTCAAAAAAGGACATACCTCTACCAACCCTTCATATGTATGAATCTATGATATCACATCAGATTGCAGGTTGCAAACAATATTTTTATTCTTTACAAAAAATTAATTTTCTTTGCTGATAATGCACACTGCGTGAGCGGAAATCCCCTCTCCGCTTCCCGTAAATCCAAGGCCCTCCTCGGTTGTGGCTTTAACGCTTATAAAACCTGCATCAACACCGCAGGCAGATGCTATATTCGCTCTCATCTCATCAATATACGGACGCATTTTCGGCTTCTGTGCAATAAGGGTTGCATCTATATTTACAACAGAATAGCCTTTACTTTCAAGCAAAGAAACAACCTCGCGGAGCAGCACAAGACTGTCTGCATCCTTGAATTTCGGGTCGTTATCCGGAAAAATGCAGCCAATATCGCCAAGCGCGGCGGCACCCATAAGCGAATCGCCTATTGCATGAAGAAGCACATCAGCATCAGAATGGCCGAGCAGACCCTTTTCATAAGGAATATCGACACCGCCGACAATCAATTTTCTGCCTTCAACAAGTTTGTGAACATCGTATCCGTGACCTATTCTGAACATTCCGACATCTCCTTTTCTATCTCTTTCACATCGTCAAGAAAACGCTCGTAGGTTGTTATACAGTTAAGCACCTTCACAAGCGAATTTGACGAAAGACGCTCGGGAAAAGAATAATATCTGAGCAGTGCCGATCTTTTCTTCGAGCTGTCTTCACATCCCGTAAAGCCGAGCTCATACAAATCAGTTTTTGTAATCGGTCTCTGCGGCTCCGGTGCGGTTTCGCAAAGCACGCCTGCGTTTGAAAGCGATTGCATTATTATCTCTTCCGAAACACCTTCAACGCCTATTTTACCCTCTTTTGAAGGTTCGGTTTTGCGGCTTTCTTTACCGAAAATATCGGGTATATAAGCGTGAATAATATTTTTCTGATCGACGGTAGAGCCGATAAAAGAACGGATTTTAAACCCTGCGGAATCACTGTCCGTAAGCACAAGAATACCTCTTTTTTCCGCAAGCTTTCTGATAAGTAACTGCAGCTCCTTATCTTTGAAAATTCCGAAGCCGTCAGTCTGAATTATGGGGGCGTCAATTATTGAAGAAAGCTTTATTTTGTCATACTTGCCTTCAACGATAACTGCCTGTTTTATTTTTATCATGGTTTATCTACCCACCCTTGCAAGCTTAACAACCGTCTGTTCAAGCACAAGGCGCTTGTTGAGCGCTGAGCTTTTCAACGTTGTATCCGCTTCAAGCAGTATTTCTATACATTCCCCTACGTCATCAAACGAAAGGGATGAACCGCTTCTCGCAGCATTGGTAAGTCTGAATTCCTTGCCTGCATAAGCATAATATTTGGCGATATCCTCTGCTCTACCGCCCGATTTAACAGCGGCCTTTGCTCTGTAAATATCCGAATACTGTGCTATAAGCGCACCGAGAATCTGAAATTCATCTTCACGCTGTTCAAAAAGCACCGAAAGCTTTCTGAACGCACTGTCAAATCTGCCTGCGGTAAGGTCTTTTATCATATCAAATACCCTTGCATCAAGGCTTTTGATACACACGGCATCAACGTCGCTTTTCTGAATTTCCTCACCCTGCGCATATGCACAGACCTTTTCTGTTTCATTAAGCAGCGTATTAAGATCACTGCCGACACAAGTAATGAGATAAGACGCAACACCCTTCGCAAAAGGCTTACCCCGACGTTTCACACCGCCCTCAAGCATTTTCGTAAGTTCAAGGGAAGTTTTTTTATCAAGCTTTACGGCATAGCCGTACTTTTCAAAAAGCTTTACCGCTTTAGTCCATTTTGCACCTTTGGGCTCATAAGCGATAACCGAAAATACAAGTGCACAGTCATCGGGATTTTCTCTGATTACTCTTTCAAGCTGTTCAAATCCGTCATCATCAAGTGTATCAAGAGGAAAATCCTTGACGAGAACACACTTTGTTTCTGCCATCATAGGCACAGCCTCTGCACTTTCATAAACTTCCGAAAGAGTGCAGTCTTTACCGTCAAACGTATGAAAATTAAAGTCTTCAAAAGACGGGTCAACCGTTTTGGAAACTATCTTGTCAACATATGTTTTTTTGAGATAAGCTTCTTCGCCGTAAATGAGATAAACACCCACAGGATTTTCTTTAAGCTTATCCTTGAGAGCAGATTCGTTAAGACCGGGCATAAGCATCCTTTCCGGGAAATTACTCCCTTTCCGCTTTCAGCGCACCTTTATCGGCGTAAAGAACTATGTTTCCTTCTCCGCCGGTTATATAAACTGTTTTACCTGATTCCGCATAACGCTCCGCAGCCATCCCGCCTCTTTTTTCTTCGGCATTCAATATGCAAAGAGCATTGCGGTCAAGCATTGACTCACGGGGAATATTTCCTCTGAAAACAACAGCATCAGGCCGGAATTCACCGTTATCAACAATGCTGAAATCAAAATTCGGATCAAAGCAAACAGCCAAATTAATATCATCCGATTTAACAGTAACGCAATAATTATTATTGTAATTATATGCTTTTACCGAAATATTTTCGGTAGCATACTCTTTCTCAAAACCGTACAGTTCGCATCCGTAAGTCAGCAGAGACAAGCCTTCGGGCATCTTATTACAATAAACGGCTTCAGGTCTGCAATACGAAAAGACATCAAGAAGATAAGAACTGTCGGTATCATCATCCGTTGGAAAAAACACCGCATCAAGTCCTCCTTTGCTCGCAAGAAGAACGTTGTTTATATTGTAAGCGCCGAGAATATCATCGCCGCCTCCACCGATGAGTATGTTTTCACCTTTCGTGCTGACAAGCACCGATGTGCCGTTTCCGCAATCAACAACCGTAATCTCAGTCTGTGCCGACTCGTTGATTGAGAAAGTAATCATACAGATGCAGAACATTACGGCACAAACTGCCGCAGCAACGGAATAAACAGGTTTACGGAATACGGACACAAATACCGCCGCTATGCAAAACATAAAAATTCCGCAGAAAATAAGCATAATTTTCTCGGAGCTTATTTTGAAAGTGAGCAAATCAAAACCGGCAAGCCGCGATGAAAATTCAATCAGAACAGAGCAAAGAAGCTTTGCCGCCGATAGCGGTAAATTGACAAAATCGGGCACAGCATACCCTAATACCGCACCCAACGCACTGACAGGGATACACCATCCGGCAACAGGCACGGCAATAAGATTTGCACCGAAGCTAAGAAAATTGAAGCCTCCGTTAATACCGAGTGCGACGGGCATGGTGAATGCGGTTGCAGATACGGTAACCATAAGAGGGAAAGACACTTTTCTTACGGCTGTGCATATTTTCTTGCTCTTTATTTTTTCGGTTATTCTGCTTAAATCCGGCTCAATCAACAGAGAATAGAGTATTATACCCATTGTTGCAAGTGCCGAAAGCTGAAGGGACACCGAGCCTGCCGAAAACGGTCTGCAAACCGTGAGCACAGACAGTGCAATACCAAGCGAATTCAGTGAATCACTCTGACGCAGAACTATATTCCCGACAAGGAAAACCGTCATCATAACGCCTGCACGTACAACAGAATAAGTGAACCCTGCAACGAACATAAACAATAACACACCTGCAAGTGCAACCATATTTGCCACTCTGTAATTGAGACGGGTTTTCTTAAGAAGAAGCAGAATAAGCGTTGACCACAGTGACAGATGATATCCCGACACGCAGATAACATGCGATATTCCGATGCTTCTGAAATCGGAACAGATATCGTCGGGAAGACCGCTCTTATCACCTATCAGAAGCGCAACCGCCAGAGCACCCTTCTCGTCGGGCATAACGCTGTAAACCGCACTTTTTATCCCTTCACGCAGGTCAAGAATCTTTTTGGCAAAGGGCTTTTGCGATTCATCAATATTACGAATTGTATATTCATTGATTGAGGGATATGCGCCAAGAAAAATGCCCTCGGATTTATATGACTGAAGCAAATCCTCACTTGAGGTTCCCAAAGCAAAAATGCTGAACTTCCCTTCAACAATATCATAAGGTTCAACCTCAAGAGGAGATGAAAAAACAAGCCTCAATTTCATTTTCGCATCGGTGCCGTCAACCGAAAGCGTTTCAGCCTCGTAATAGCAATTACCGTATCTTATTTCGGGTAATGAAGTAATCTGCGCCTCTATCCGGCAATCCGTTCTGCCGTCATATTCCATTGCAGGATTATACACAAACAAGGTTTCACTTACAAGCAATATGCAAGCGACGGCGGCAGACGCAAATAACGTGGGTAACAAGCGGCTTTTTCTGATATTATTAATAAACAGTGATACAATCAGAGCGGCGGCAAATACAATAAACGCAGTTACCGTCACTCCGATTTCAAATTCCAAAAGCAGTGCCGTCACAAAAAATAAGGTAAATCCTATAACGACAAAAGGTCTTGACATTTATCCAATCACCTTTTTATTTTTCAATGAGAGGAATAACACCGAGAAAAACTATATCATCTCTTTCGGCGGCATCGCCCTCTGCAAGCACGGCGGCTTTTGCAACAACGTCGGCATCAAACCTTGCACAAAGTTCTTCAACCGCCTTGAGTGATTCTCCCGTGCTGATAACGTCGTCAAGAATAACCACACGCTTGCCTCTTATCTGTTCACCCTCAACACCGTCAAGAATAAGGGTCTGTTCCGATGCCGTTGTGATTGAACGGACATTAACGGTTACGGGGTCTTTCATATAAAGCTTTGCCTTTTTACGAACAACAAAATATTTTTTGCCGCTCTGCCTTGCCATCTCATACGCAAGAGGAATGCTTTTTGCTTCGGGAGTTACGATATAATCAAACTCCGGAAGTTTTTCAAGAAGTTTTTCAGCTGAATGAACGGTAATTTCTACGTCACCGAAAAGAATAAAGGCGGCAATATCAAGCTTATCGCTTATAGGGCATCTGAGCAAATCGCGCTCCATACCCGCAATATCAACTCTGTAATATTCAGACATACCTCTACCCTCCATTAACCTGCAGGCCAACCGAAATCACGGCCGCTCATAAGATGAAAATGGATGTGCTTAACTGTCTGGCCGGCACTGTCACCGCAATTATTTACGATTCTGAAGCCGTCAAGGCTCATATCTTTTGCAATCTTTGCCGCAACCTCAAAAACGTGGGCAATAAGGCTACTGTTTGAACCGTCAATCTCTGCTGCTGATTTGATGTGCTCCTTGGGAATTATAAGAATATGCACGGGCGCCTGAGGCTCAATATCGTTGAATGCAATAACCTTATCGTCCTCATAAACCTTTGTTGTAGGAATTTCTCCGCTTATTATTTTACAGAAAATGCAATCCATATTAAACACTCCCTCAGCTTTATTTAATCATTCCGCCAAGGATACCTGCAACAGCATCCATAGCCGCTTTGATATTTGAAACATCCTTTGTGCCTGCCATTGCACTGTCGGGTCTGCCACCGCCCGAACCGCCTGCAAGCTTTGAAACTTCTCTTACGATATTACCGGCATGAGCACCCTTTGCAACCGCGTTCTTACCGCAGGCACAGGCAAAGTTAGCACTCGCACCGTTTACACCGCATATAACGGCAACCGCATCGTCATTCTCCTTAACCTTGTCACACATTGAACGAAGGTCACCGGGATTAACGCCCTCAACAGTTGTTACAACAAGACTGATACCGTTTACGTCAACGGCATTGCCCATAAGGTCGCCTGTCTTAAGCTGTGAAAGCTCTGCGCGAAGCTGCTCAATTTCTTTTTCTTTTGTTTTAAGGTCATTCATAAGTGAATTGGCTTTCTTATCAAGATCGCCTGCATTGGCAAGCTTCATTGTAGCAGCGGTTGCATTGATAAGTGCATTATTCTTCGCAATATAGTCAAGCACGCCGTAACCTGTTACAGCTTCAATTCTGCGTACACCTGCCGCAACGGATGACTCTGAAATCACCTTGAAAAGACCAAGTTTACCGGTGTTATCTACGTGTGTACCGCCGCAAAGCTCGGTTGAAAAATCACCTGCTCTTACAACTCTTACAACATCGCCGTATTTCTCACCGAAAAGTGCCATTGCGCCAAGTTTTTTAGCCTCATCAATAGGCATTTCAACACTTGTAACCTCAAGTGCTGAAAGAATAATTTCATTAACTTTATTTTCAACCTTTGCAAGCTCTTCTGAAGTAAGTGCAGAGAAATGAGTAAAGTCAAATCTCATTGAATTTGCATTGACAAGCTGACCTGCCTGCTCAACGTGTGAGCCGAGAGTATCCCTGAGTGCAGCCTGAAGAAGATGTGCCGCAGTATGATTTCTTCTTGTTGCGGCTCTTGTTTCTTCATCGTAAACCGTTACGGCTGCATCGCCAACCTTTATACCGTCGCCCGTAAGAGTGCCGTGATGGAGATATGCTCCGTCGGGGTCTTTCGTTGTGTTCGTAACTTCAAAAACACTTTCACCGATTCTGATTACACCGATATCGCCTACCTGACCGCCGCTTTCAGCATAGAAAGAGGTTTTATCAAGAACAACAATTGCATTGTCACCGTCATTGATAAAATCTTTTCTTTCTCCGTCTGAAACGAGTGCAAGAACACTACCTTCCGTACCGTTTTCGGTGTATCCCGTAAACTCGGTTTTTGATACGTCCTTGAACGAAACTCCGTTGTTTCTCCAGTCGGAATCAGCCGCATTTCTTTTTGCACTCTTTGCTCTGAGCCTTGCTTCTTCAACAAGCTGACGGAACTTTTCTTCATCAACCGTAATATTTTTTTCGTTTGCAATTTCCTTGGTAAGATCAATGGGGAAGCCGTAGGTATCCTGAAGTTTGAAAGCATCTTCACCTGAAAGAACGCCGTTTTCGGCTTTTTCCATCATATCATTGAGAAGACCAAGTCCCGAATCGATCGTCTTGTAAAAGCTTTCTTCCTCTGTTGAGATAACCTTTTTGATGTAGTCACTTTTTTCAACAAGGTTGGGATATGCGTTTGCATTTTCGGCAATTACGGTGTCGCAAACCTCTGCAAGGAAGGGTCTGTCAATGCCGATAAGTCTGCCGTGTCTTGCAGCTCTTCTGAGAAGTCTTCTGAGCACATAGCCTCTGCCGCTGTTTGAGGGAAGAACACCGTCACCAACCATAAATGTTGTGCTTCTGATATGGTCAGTAATAACGCGGAGTGAAACATCCTTCTTTTCATCATCGTGGTAATTGAGCTTTGCAATCTCCATAATATGCTTCATAATATTACGGACCGTGTCAACCTCGAAAAGGTTATCAACATCCTGCATAACGCAGGCAAGTCTTTCAAGACCCATACCTGTATCAATGTTGGGATTTGCAAGACGGGTATAGTTATTCTTACCGTCGTTTTCAAACTGCGTGAAAACAAGATTCCACACTTCGATAAATCTGTCGCAGTCACAGCCTACCTTACAATCGGGGCTGCCGCAGCCCTTTGAAGGTCCTCTGTCAAAATAAATTTCGGAACAGGGACCGCAAGGACCTGCGCCGTGCTCCCAGAAATTATCTTCTTTGCCGAAACGAACCATATGAGAGGGATCAACACCGACTTCCTTTGTCCAGATATCGTATGCTTCGTCATCCTCGAGATAAACGCTGACGTAAAGAAGCTCCTCGGGAATTTCAAGAACCTTTGTGAAGAACTCCCATGCCCAGGCTGTTGCTTCGTGCTTGAAATAATCACCGAATGAGAAGTTACCGAGCATTTCAAAATAGGTGCCGTGACGTGCGGTTTTACCTACGTTCTCGATATCGGGTGTACGGATACATTTCTGGCAGGTTGTCACTCTCTTTTTGGGAGGAGTAACCTCGCCTGTAAAATACTTTTTCATCGGGGTCATACCTGCATTGATAAGCAAAATACTCTTATCACCCTGGGGTACAAGCGAAAAGCTGGGCAATCTGAGATGATCCTTCGACTCAAAAAACGCAAGATATTTTTCTCTTAATTCGTTAAGACCCATCCATTTCATAATATAAATTTCCTCCTAAGGGACTGAAAATCCCGTTTTTTAATGATTTGAAAATAAAAAAAGGTGCAGAATAACAATCCGGATATGGGACGGCTTTCGCCGCGGTACCACCCAAATTGTGCTTTCTGCACCACTCATTCCTTTATAACGCAAGGTAACGCCGCCGTTCATCACGGCAGTGCTCGGGAGCGGCACTCCCCTGCTTTTATGCCTAACGGCTGTTTCAGCAGCTCAGCCGTTTCTCTGTAAAGCAAGCAGAGAATTATTCTCCGTCAACGCATTAATATTAAACTGTGATAATTATAACATTTTCGAAATAATTGTCAAGCGATATCAGTCGGCAGGCTCAAGCATATTGAGAGCAACCCAGCCGTATTCGCCGTTAAGCTTTATTTTAAGCCATTTGTTGCCGTTATCGGCCTTCTTCGTTTCATAACCGATTACCGTGTCGCCGTATTCAAGCTCGCCTACAAGGTCATAATCCGAGCCTGCATCTTTTCTGACATTTGCACCGTCTTCGGAAATGACTTTATATTTACCGAGAGATTCATCGTTTGCATCTCCCGTAACATCGGGAGGCAGAGTTTCGATAACAATGTTGACACCTCTGAAGGTATTCTGTGCATCTCCAACAAGAATTACACCCCATACTCCGTCTTTGCAAGCAATGAAAACGCCGTTACTGCCGGGCATAATGTTGCTGTATTCAAAGGGTACGATAACGTCGTTATCAAGATTAATTATACCCATTTTTCCGTCTTTTTTAACAGCAATAAGTCCGCCGGTTACGGGACGGCAATAATCACTGGATGAGGTTTCGCCGGGTGTAAGGTCATTTACCGCCTCGTATTCATAAGGAATAACCTTCTTATCCTTTTCCTGACTTACGTAGCCCCATTTACCGTTTTTCATTGCGGCGGCATAGCCTTCAAAATAACGGTCGCGTTCTTCGTATGAAACACCTTCAAGCTCCTCGGTGGGAACCGAATGATAAAGATGTGCATTCTCCGAAATTGAAACGTTGCCGTTTGCAACGGTAATTTCAAATTCTTCGTTACCGATTACAACAAGGGTATGGTAGCTGTCTCTGTCCGTATATTCTCTGCCGCTTCCGCAACGCTTGAAACCGTCATAATTGGGCTGAAGAATAACGTTGCCCTGATAATCTATAAGACCGTATTTTCCTGTTGTAGCCGACTTGAAGTATGCGGCATTTTCGTCAAGATAACCGAATTCAACACATTCCGTAAATCCGCCTGCCTGCCAGGTATATGCACTTTCTTCGGGAGTATCGTTACCGCCTGCCAGCTTTGAAATACCGAAGATAGCACCGATAAGCACAACAAGTGCCGCAACGGCAATTATAACGGTTTTGGGATTAAGCTTCTTAAGAACGGAGGTTTTGGATGAGGGTTTCTCTGTTTCCGTAGCAATCTGAACTTCCGGTTCGGCATCCATTGAAATTCCGCCGAAATTATCTATTGCTTTCTCCGTTACCTTGCTGACAGCTATATCGGGAACTGAAATTTCTTCCTGTGCATCGTCTTCAACAGGTGAAGCAATCTCGGGCTCGGAAACAGGTTCTTCACCGAGAAGCTGATTTACTCGCTGAGTAAACAGAACGATGTTATCAGCAACAGGTGCCTCTGTCTGCTCGGATTCCTCCTGAGCAGGCTCCTCCTCCGCAGTGTTTTCCGAAGAAACTTCTTCTGCCTCTTCTTCATCGGCAGATTCCTCCACAACGGGTGTTTCTTCTTCTGTTGCTTCTTTTTTTTCTTCTTCTGCCTCTTTAACAACTTCGGGTTCTTCTTCCTTCTCGGGCTGTGAAGCCTTGAATTCATCGGTTACGTAAATAAAGATATCTCTGACATCTGTATTTTCAATGGTGACCTCAGAAGCAAAACGCTGGAAAAGTCTTGTTATAACGGGAAGCGCACCTGCATTAACGGTTGAATCCGCAGTGATGCCTGCCGCTTCAAGAACACTTGCCCTTGCCTTGCCGAGAAGTGCATTTGCAGTGCTTTCGGATACACCGAGGAATTTTGCAAGAATCTGAACCGGCATACCGTTATTGTAGTGAAGAACGAGTGCGGTTTTAAGCTCAGGTCTGAGAGCTGTTACGGCATCCATAACCTTTTTGCTTAAATCGCCGTCTTCAAGAACAGATTCGGGAAGGAACTCAGATGAATTCTCAACCGCACCTGCATCAGCATCCGCAAAAACAAACTTTCTGTTTTCTTTATAAACTGCGGCAACATTCTGCTTCATCCAGATTTCAAAGGCTTCGGGCTTTTTAAGCTTTTCGATGTTGCAGAAAGCTCTTGAATATGCCTTTTTTGTTATTTCAACCGCTTCGCGGCTGTCGCCCGAAAGAGTTGATGCAAGGAAATAGGATGCTTTTAAAGTCTTTGTGTAAAGCTTTGCTACTGCGTCAATATCACCGTTACCGGCGGCAATAACAAACTGAACCATATTGTCACTCACTTTTAAAATCCACTCCATTCAAAGTTTATTAAAAAATCCACTTCACCAAATAATCATAGTTGTATTGATTTTATACCATATTTGGTGATTTGTCAAGAAAATTAATCCAATATATTGAAAAAAGACAGTGTCGAAAGTTCGCTCCGACACTGTCTTTAATCGTTTTTAAGTTTCTGCAAAAGGTGTACTTACCCGCGTAAGTCTGAAATTAACAGGATCGCGGTTGCAGTTGAATCGGTAAACGCTCATTACGATACCGACTGCAAAATACACACAAAGATTAGACGAGCCGCCCGCACTGACAAACGGCAAGGTAATACCGATACTGGGCAGAAGCATAAGGCACATACCGATATTGATAACAGTCTGCGCACCTATCATAAATGCCGCGCCGAAGCAAAGCAAGCTACCGGTGAGATTACGCGACATCTTACCGACCCATACGATTCTCGCAATAATAAGCGCCATTACGGTAAGAAGCGCAATACAGCCTATAAAGCCCAGCTCTTCGCCTATAACGGTAAACACCATATCGCTTTCGTTAACGGGAACGCCTGCCGCCGACTGTGTATACGTACCCTTGAAAAGTCCGTCACCCCAGAATCTGCCCGACCCTATTGCATTAAGACCTCTCTGCTGCTGATATACAACGTCTCTGTATACATCGGAGCTGAGTGCGTCAGGGTAATATATGGCGAGTATTCTTCTCTTATGGAACGATGCAAGAAACTGTGTCCACAAAAGCGGAACAAACGCGATTATTGCACCGAAGGCAACAGCAAAATAGCGCATTTTTACGCCCGCAACAAACATCATTCCCACAAACATAAGTGCAAAAACGATTGCTGAACCAAGGTCGTCGGTAAGAATAATGATACCGATGGGAATAAGGGCGTGAACCGCAAGCAACACAACATTTTTCAGACTGTTGATATTATCCTTGACCGCCTCAATATGTGCGGTGAAGGTTACCATAAATCCGATTTTGACAAGCTCTGACGGTTGGAAATTAACGGTGAAGCTGTCGGTTTTGATAATAGGAATCCAGCAAATTGCATCGGGACGGTCATCCGTGCCTTCACCGAAAATAAACAGCGAAAGCATAAGCAGGAGACAAAAGCCGCCGATAAAAGGTGCAAGACCCACAACAGCATCGTAATCCAAAAAAGAAATAAAAATTCCGATAATCATACCGACAGATGCAGCAAGAATCATAACGAGACAATCTCGGCTTATTAAATCGCCGGATTCTATCGCTTCGTTCCTTGTTGCGCTTGTTACCATAAGCACACCGAATGCGGTGGTAAAAAAGCACAAAAGAAAAAGAATAAAATCGGTTTCTTTCAGAGCATATTTAATTGTTGATTTTTTGCCCACGAAACCACCGCCTTGTACGTCTGAAATAAATTATGGCAAGGGGCTGATAAATCAGCCCCTCTGAAATCAGTTAACTTCGTTGAAAAGAGTAAGATATGTATCCGCAACAACCGCACCGGCCTCGGGACCTGTTGAAACGATTTCTTCGTTCTCGGTAAGATATGAACGCCAGTCATTATCCGTCATCATATAACCGACCTGGTCATTGGTAATACCGAAAACAAGGAGTTTCTTTTCTGTTGCATCTGCAAATGCCGTGTAATTCCAATCTGTACCGTCCCAGGAATCCTCAGCAGTGATGGCACCGCCGTATGCGATTTCGGGAGCAAGTTCACCGGGGATGATTGCAATTGCAAGGCTTGTACCGAATTCTGCATAGCCGAGTTCGGATGCTGCATAATAATCAAGACCGTCTTTAACAACCTCGTTTGTAAGCAGACCGCCTCTTGCGGCAAGCTTGAAGATACTGTTTTCAACGGGGACAAAGAATTCCTTATGTCTGATATTAAGGATAGGTGCGATTGCAACATCGTTATCGATTGATGCCGCACACTTTGCAAGGATTGTACCGTATGCTGCAAGACGGGCATAGCCTTCGTCGTTGTACTCATTCAGGATAGCAGGATCAACTTCAAGAGGATCGGGGTACTGTGATGAAACTGCAAGCTCAGCACCAAGAATCTGAATGAAGTTTGCATTTTCATTTTCGTTGAGATACTTCTCGATATAGTAAGGATAGTCACCTGTAAGCATTGTGCCTGCCGCACCGTTACCTACGCAGTGAATGGGAATATTGATAAGCCATGTTTCGGTTGCACCAGCCTCCGAGGGAACAAAACGGATTCTGTTAAGATTGCCGTCATATACTTCGGGTGCACGCTTATCTCTGATATACTCAGAAATATCAACACTGCCGTAATAAAGATTGCCTTCTTCCATACCTTCAACGGCATCAATCATTGACTGAACGGTTACCTTATAGAGGTTTTCCATAAAGTCCTTATTTTTACCGCTGGAAAGCTCCATACCGAAAAGATTTTTGAAAGAAGAAGTGAAAAGTGCACCGACGATATCACCGTTAAGTCCGAAGGTATCAACACAGCTGTGCTGATGAAGTGCGGAAATATTGATGCTTGTAATATCATATCCCTTCTCGTCTGCATATGCCTGGAACTTTTCTCTGATGATTCTTACTTCGTTGTTTGCAAGACCGAAGGTATCGATTGATGAGAAGATTGTGATACCTCTGCCATCCGAAACAGCAACGGTTCTTACCTTCTGGTCATCTCTTTTTTCGTCCGCAAGCTTCTTGGTAACCGAAAGGCTGCCGCCTACGTAATGCTCTTCTTCAAGCTCTTTGCCTGTAAGAATCGAAGCATTTGCATAACCGAGAGTCCACTTTGCGCCTTCAGCAGGCTCATCAATGAAATCATTGCCTTCGTAGAAGTTCTTAGACTCATAAGTATCCACGGTTGCCCAGCCGCGAGGCTCAACAATCATATAGCTGATACCGGTTACAACTGCGTCAAGAAGACCGTCTACAAAACGGTAGAAGCCGCGTTCAACATCGGATGTAACTTCCGTTGCAGCAGATGCAGGAACAGCAAATGCCGAAAGAAGCATAGCCAGAGTAAGGATGATAGCCGTAAATTTCTTTGTCATAAATTAAACCTCCAGATTAATTTGCTTAATTATTTTCAAGCTTCATATCACCGAAGCTTATCCACTTCTTTTTGCGCATAAACTCTGAAATCGCAAGAGTTATAAGTGCAGGTGCAATAAAATGCATAACGATAATTTCTATAACCGCAACAGCAGGATTAACTCCGGAATCAATCATTGCGGAATAAGTCATAAACTGACCCACAAGACCCGACGTGCCCATTCCCGAACCGGATGCATAGCACTCCATTTTAAGCACCGCCGAGGATATGGGGCCAAGAATTGCACTGGTAATTATGGGCGGGATCCATATCTGCGGATGCCTTACAATGTTGGGCATCTGAAGCATTGAAGTGCCGACACCCTGAGCAAGAAGGCCGCCGAATTTATTTTCACGGTAGCTTGCGACGGCGAAGCCAACCATCTGTGCGCTGCATCCGACAACTGCGGCACCGCCTGCAATGCCCGAAAGGCCGAGAATAATTCCGATTGCCGCCGAGCTGATGGGCAGTGTAAGACAAATACCCATAACAACGGAAACAACAATTCCCATAAGCACGGGCTGACGTTCCATACCCCAGGTGATTATCTCACCGATGTAGGTTGTAACTTTTGATGCCGGAGGCCCTATAAATATACCTGCCGCACTGCCGACAATTATTGAAACCGCGGGAGTAAGAAGAATATCAAGCTTTGTTTTGCCGCTGATAATACTGCCCGCCTGAATTGCAAAGAAAGCGGCAATAAATGCAGCCAGCGGATCGCCGGGACCCGAATAAAGCATACCTGCATCGGTAACAACTGCGCCCGCAATAAGCTTTGAAGCGAAAGCGCCGACCATACCGGCAACAGCCGCCGAAACACCGACAAGTGGTGACATCTTATACTTGAATGCCATTCCCACACCGATACCTGCGCCCGTAAGAGATTTTGCAACCGAAGCAACAAGAATGATGTAGGTACCCACCGTTCCGGTTACAAAGCCGCCTATCTGTTCAAGAATCGTACCAATGATAAGCGTGGCAAACAAGCCGAGAGCCATACCGGAAAGTCCGTCAACAAAAATGTAGTTGAGAATACCCTTTACGCCTTTCATTTTTTTCGCCTTACTTTTCTATAATTTTCTTGAATGCATCCGCATAAAGTCTGCCTATAAATTCCGAACCGTTCGCATTTGGATGAACGCCGTCCTCAGACCAATGATAACAGCTCTGACCGACACAAGCCTGTGCCAAAAGTCCGTCAAGCGGAATGTAGTAATCCGCAAATTCTCTTGCAAGCTTTCGTTCAACGTCAATCTTACCGTTGAGATCTGCCCTGAAATATTCCTTATCGGGAACAGGGAGCAGAAATTGCTCAATCATAAGAATTTTTGCATTTGTTTTCTCTTTGATTTCCGTAAGCACCTTGCGGTAATTTGCTTCAAAAACATCATTTCCAAGCCAGGCACGGTTATCTGCTCTGTGCCAAGTGTCATTCACACCGATGTGAACGGAAACAAGGTCGGGCTGAATATCGATGAAATCACTCTGAAGTCTGTTCACAAGATCAATCGTCTGATTTCCGCTGATACCCAGGTTAATGAATTCAAAATCCGTATCGGGATTTTCTTCGCGGATAAACTTTGCCGCATAAAGAGGATAGCCGCTGCCTAAATCGTGATAATCCCCGCGGTTTCTGCCTGCATCCGTAATTGAATCGCCCTGAAAAAGAATCTTCATATAATCACCTCATCAGAATTTATCTCTTACCATCTTCAATGTGTCAATAATCTTGATATGCTGGGGACAGGCGCTTTCACACTTGCCGCATTTTTTGCAAAGACCTGCACTTGTTTCGATATCAGGAAAAACTTCCTTAACAAGTCTTCTGCCTCCCACGGATATGTTGTTGAAAGCAGAAAAAACCTTGGGAATTTCAACCCCTGCAGGGCAAGGCATACAGTATTCACAGCCTGTGCAGGGAACAAGATTCATCCGGTCGAAGGCTTTTTTTGCATCTGAAAGCATACAGAGTTCTTCTTCGGTAAGCATTCCGGGATGTGCTTTATCGGCATAGCTCAGATTATCGTCAACCATCTGCATTGTACCCATTCCGCTGAGAAGCATTGCAACCTCGGGTCTGTTCCAAACGAAATCAAGCGCCCACTCAACGGGATTTCTTTCATCTGAAAGCTCTTTTCTGACACATTCCGCGGGATTTGCAAGCTTGCCTCCGAGAAGAGGCTCCATAACGATAACGCCAAGCCCCTTTGAAGCCGCATATTCAAGGCCTTCAACGCCTGCCTGATAATCGGTGTCTATGTAATTGAACTGAATCTGGCAGAACTCGAAGCCGTCATAGGCATCAATAACTTTTTTGAAAACCCACAGATCATCGTGGAACGAAAATCCCAGATGTTTGATTTTGCCTTCTTCCTTAAATTTTTCAAGCTTTGAAAGTATATCAAATTTTACAACCTTGTTATCCCATGAATCGTTGTTGACTGCGTGAAGGAGGTAAAAATCCACATAGTCAACACCCAATCTTTCAAGCTGAGTGTTAAAAAGCTTCTCAACATCATCTTCACAATTAACCTCACCGAGAGGAAGCTTTGTTGCGATATATGCAAGATTTCTGTAACCGTCCTTTATAACCTTACCGACAAAGGATTCGCTGTTGCCGCCGTGATAAAAATAAGCGGTATCAAGATAATTAACACCGTTATCAATGGCGTGGCGCACAAGCTGAACTGCCTTTTCTTCAGCAATTCTGTTACCGTCCCCCTCAATAACGGGCAATCTCATACATCCGAAACCCAGTGCCGACACTTCAACACCGGTTGCTCCTAATTCTCTGTATCTCATAATATTTTCTCCTCAAAGTTATACTTTCTAGTATATAACTCATCATATTATAACACATATAACCTGTAAAAACAAGATAAAATTACACAGTTGGGAATAACCGAATTTTATCCCGATAAAATATAAACGAGGTGTTTAATATGTATGATATGAACGGTGTTCCCCAAGGACTGAGTATGGCACTTTCCCGAAACGAAAAAGCTATGATTTCTTTTTCAAAGCTCAATGAAAATGAACGAAAAAAGGTTGTTGAGCTGTCACGCTCCGTGCGTTCAAAGCAGGAAATGAGCCGGCTTGTAAGCAAGCTTGAAAACACTGAAAACAATTTTCTTTAATAGAAAAGCCGCCGGTTATTTCGGCGGCATTCTTTATTCTTCGTATATTTTAAGCTCGTATTTTCCTTCTCTGAGTGCCTTTGCAACCTGCTTTGAATCGGTGAAATATTCATCGAAATACACTCCGCCGGGCTCAAGGTCAACGTTGCCGTGAAAATCCGAACCGGAAAGCTTACGCAACGAGTGCAGTTCAGCCCACTTATTTGCAATTTTATTCCTTGAATAATGGTTGCCGTGACCGTTATAAACCTCAACGCCGTCAAGCAATTCGGGGTCGGTAACCGTCATACCGATTCTGAAGGGATGTGCCTGAAATATTATAAGATTATTTTTCTCCGCAAAAGGACGGAATTCCTCGGGATCGTTGAAACCCGTAAGGTCATTGTTGATAACAAAATCCTCATCAAATCCGTAAACAAGGTAATCATTGTCGTTTTCAAGAAAACGAAGCTCCATACCGAGAATTATGTGAAAATTCTCATCCTCAAGCTCTTTGGCGGCTCTGTAACCCGAAAGATACTTGCAGACTTGCTCGGCATAGGTTTCACCGTGGCGTCTGAACTGAGAAGCACTGAAATGATCGGTGATTATAAGACCGTCGTAGCCCAATTCCTTATATCTTCTAACAATATCCGCAGCATAAACCTCACTGCATGAGCTTGCTTCTTTTGTGTGGATGTGTGTATCAAAAAGATATTTTCTCATAGCAATTCTCCTCTTTCACTGTTGCAGATAATTATATACCTTTACTTTACGATATTCAATAGAAATCTTTGATTTTTACTACTTCAAGCGACAATTTTTTTCACACGAGAGGTTATATAATTGAACCTGCAAATGAGGTGATAAAACTGAAAACGGTTATATATGCTGACATACTTATTGTTGTGAACATAATTTTGAATTATCTGCTTCTGCGTACAAGTGCGGCAATTTCGGGCTGCAGCTTCAAACCGATAAGATTTTTGATTTCCGCAGGTGCCGGAGGAATTTTTTCACTTATAATTTTTATTGAAAATATTAATCCCGCACTTAATATTTTAATCAAAATACTCTTCCTTGTGCTTATGGTACTGATTGCCTTCGGCACAAAATCCGTGAAATCGTTTATGAAATGCTTCGGTGCTTTTTTTCTTGCCAACTTTGCATTTGCGGGAATAATGCTTGGAATTACGGTTGCGGTTTCTCCCGACATTGCCGTATACAAAAACGGTATAGTCTACTTTGATATCAACATCTTCACGCTCACAATCACGGCAGTTATTTGCTATGCAGTGCTGAGTCTTATATCCCGTTTTTCCAAAAGCAAGGTTCCGCAAAAAAGCATTTTTCCTATCAGAATAACCTATGGCGGCAAAACCGTTGAAGGCAAGGCTCTTCTTGATACAGGCAACACTCTTTGCGACTGTTTTTCCGGCAGACCGGCAATAATCACCGAGAAGGATTTCATCGCACTTCTTTGCGAAAACACTGAACTTACCGAAATGAAAAGCTTCAGACTCATCCCCTTCACAACAATCAAAAACGGCGGTGCACTGCCCGCTTTCCTCGCAGACAAGGCTGCCGTTATGGATAAAGGACAGTGGATTGAAACAGACAATATCTACATAGCGGTAACCGAAAAAAAGATTATTTCAGGCGGATATTCCGCTTTACTCGGTATGCCGTTTTTTGACGCAATTGAGCCGCAGATCAAAGGAGGTTTAACCGCAAAATGATTAAATTGTTTTTGAAAACGTTGAAAGAGTTTTTACAGAAACTGAAATCAAAGATTTTCGAAGCTGAGGTTGACTATATAAACGGTCCCGATACCCTGCCGCCTCCGCTGACAAACGAAAAAGAGCTTGACTGCCTTCTGAAACTCGAGCAGGGCGACAAGGATGCACGGGAGGAAATTATAGTTCACAACCTGCGTCTTGTTGTCTATATCGCAAAAAAATTCGAAAATACGGGCATCCCAATAGAAGACCTTATTTCAATAGGTACTCTCGGTCTGATTAAAGCAGTCAACACCTTCAGGCTTGCCAAAAATATCAAGCTTGCGACTTACGCTTCCCGATGCATTGAGAACGAAATTCTTATGTATCTGAGAAAAACAAATTCGATGAAAGCAGAGGTTTCATATTTTGAGCCGCTTAACATCGATTGGGACGGCAACGAGCTTCTGCTTTCGGACGTTCTGGGCAGCGAGCCCGACGACGTATACCGCGACCTTGAAGACGAGGATGAGCGCTCAAGGCTTTACAAAGCCGTAGCCTCTCTCAACAAACGTGAAAGGCAGATAATGACAATGCGTTTCGGCATAGGCGGCGGAAGAGAGTACACACAAAAAGAAGTTGCAGACGAATTGGGCATTTCGCAAAGCTATATTTCAAGACTGGAAAAACGTATAATAGAAAAAATAAAACGGGAGGTTTAACCTCCCGTTTACTGACTCGGAACAGATTTGTAAACCGCCTCGGCTATGGCCTGTGCATAAGCTTCAAGATTGCTGTCAAAAAGCTCATTATCTGCCTCGCTGTTGATGAAGCCGAGTTCAACAAGACAGCTCGGCATCACAGTATGGCTGTTCACGTAATAATTGCCGTCACCTTGCGCATAACCGAATTTTATTCCTCGGTTTTCGGAAATGCCTGCAGAATCAAGGCCGTCAAGAATATATTCGGCAAGCTTCGTATCTGCTTCGGGCTTGCTCCCGTTCACCCATATTTCTACTCCTTCAGCGCCGTCGGCACTGTTTCTGTGAAGCGAAACAAAGAGGAGCGCTTTTTTTCGGTTGGCAATTCTGCAACGTTTTTCAAGGCTGACGTATGAATCGTCATCACGGGTAAGAATTACATCAACACCCATATCGTCAAGCTCATTCTTCACAAGCAGAGCAAGTGCGAGATTATCGTCTTTTTCGTATCTTCCGTTGTGTTCCGCACCAACATCACTGCCGCCGTGCCCGGGATCAATTACAACCTGAACGGTATCCCCGAGAACAAACGCCGCCGCTGCTATGGCAATTACAACGGCAGCGGCACCTGCAAGCAATAATTTTATATTTCCTCTCATACATCCGCCTCCCCTCTTAACAATATACTGCAAATGTTAAAGATAAATTTCTAATCCGTTAAAATTTTCAAAAGGGCTGTCCGTCGGACAGCCCTTTTCTGTTACATTGAATCAATGTATCTGCAAGCGGCAAGTGCGGCAACAGAGCCGTCAGCCGTTGCGGTTGTGATTTGTCTGATTTGCTTTTTGCGGCAGTCACCTGCAACAAACACACCAGCGGTTTTTGTAAGGCAGGCTTCATCTGAATCTATATATCCCCAATCGTCAAGGCCTGCAATATCGGCAAAAGCACCGTTATTGGGAATAAGTCCGATTGCAACAAAAAGTCCGTCAACTTTAAGCTCGGTTTCGGTTTTGTCCGATTCTTTAATAAGCTTCAGACCCTCAAGGGATTTCTCGCCTTCAAGCTCCGAAATAACCGTTCCCATAATGAATTCAACATTATCCTTTTCCCTGAGCTTTTCAACAAGACGTGCCTCGCCCGTGAAATAATCAAGATTCTGGATAACATAAACCTTTTTACAGCCCTCGGAAAGAAGAACAGCCTCCTGCAAGGCGGAATTGCCTCCGCCGAGAACCGCAACAGTCTGACCCTTGAAGAAAGCGCCGTCGCACACTGCACAGTATGAAATGCCCTCACCTACAAGTTCATTTTCGTTAGGAAGGCCGATCTGTCTGTGCTTCACACCCGTTGCAATAATAACAGCCTTTGCTTCGTGCTCCCCTTCTTCCGTAATGACGGTTTTGGTTGCACCGTTGTCACGGATTCCGGTTACGGTTTCCATTTCGATTTCGGCACCCTGATTAAGCACCTGATCGATAAGTTTTTCCGCAAACTCGTTGCCGCTCATTTTTGCAAAACCGGGATAATTCTCAATCTGAGGCGAATAGGTTATCTGCCCGCCGAACGTGCCTTTTTCAAGCACAAGAACGGTTTTATCGGCTCTCAGAGCATAGAGTGCAGCGGTCAGACCCGCAGGACCTGCTCCGACAATGATTATATCGTACATATTATCAACCTTTAGATTGCTGCGCCTTTTGCAGCTTCAATGAATTTCTTGATATCTGCAACACCTGCATATTTTGCAACTTCGCCGCCGCTTACGGTAACGAGTGTGGGAGCCTGTCTGATACCGAGTGCAACCGCAAGATCTTCGTTTTCGTATGCCATAATTTCCTGAACCGCAATACCTGCTTTGTCAAGAAGTGAAATTGCTATTTTGCAGTTGGGGCAAGTGCTTGTTTTGAAAAGGTAAATGCCGTCTGCAAGAGGACAAGCCTTTTCATCTGCCTGAGCCGCAACCTCGCCGCCGGTTCTTACTGTACCGTGCTTTGCAATATCAGAGCTTGCCATGCTGTAAACCTTGCGCTCTTTATATTCTTGAGTCTTACCGTCGTTCCAGTTCTGAACAGGTCTGTAATAGCCTGTGATACGGCTGTAAACCTCTGCACCTTCGCCGCATTCGGGGCATTCGAAATGCTCACCTGCAATGTAGCCGTGGTTCTTACATACGGAATATGTGGGAGAAATTGAATAATAGGGAAGTCTGTAATTCTCTGCAATCTTTCTTACAAGGTTTGCCGCAGCCTTCCAGTCGGGAAGCTTTTCGCCAAGGAATGCATGGAAAACAGTACCCGATGTGTAAAGTGTGTGAAGTTCGTCCTGCATATCAAGAGCTTCAAATACATCCTCTGTGTAACCAACGGGAAGATGCGAGCTGTTGGTGTAGTAAGGTGTACCGTCCGAAGCGGTGATGATACCGGGATAACGCTTAACGTCGTGCTTTGCAAGACGGTATGAAGTTGACTCCGCGGGAGTTGCTTCAAGGTTGTAAAGATCGCCGTATTCTTCCTGATAGTCCGAAAGACGCTCTCTCATATGGTTAAGAACATCCTTTGCAAACTGCTGTGTCTTTGCGGTTGTCATATCAGATCTGAGCCAGCTTGCGTTAAGACCTACTTCGTTCATACCTACAAGACCGATTGTTGAGAAATGATTCTCAAAGGTGCCGAGGTATCTCTTGGTGTAGGGATAAAGACCTTCGCTGAGGAGCTTTGTGATGATGGTACGCTTAATCTTGAGTGAACGTGCGGCAATATCCATCATCTTGTCAAGTCTTCTGTAAAAATCCTTCTCGCTTTCTGCAAGGTAAGCAATTCTGGGAAGGTTGATTGTTACAACACCTACCGAGCCTGTGCTTTCACCGCTGCCGAAGAAACCGCCGCTCTTCTTGCGAAGCTCGCGAAGGTCAAGACGGAGACGGCAGCACCTTGAACGAACGTCGCTGGGCTCCATATCGCTGTTAACGTAGTTTGAGAAATAGGGTGTGCCGTATTTTGAAGTCATTTCGAAGAGAAGCTTGTTGTTCTCTGTTTCCGACCAGTCAAAATCTCTTGTGATTGAATATGTGGGAATGGGATACTGGAAGCCTCTGCCGTTAGCATCGCCTTCAATCATAATTTCAATGAAAGCTTTGTTAATCATATCCATTTCGGCTTTACAGTCACCGTATGTGAAATCCATCTGCTTGCCGCCTACGATTGCGGGAAGAGCTGCAAGGTCAGCAGGAACCGTCCAGTCAAGAGTAATGTTTGAGAAAGGTGCCTGAGTACCCCAACGGCTGGGAGTATTTACACCGAAAACGAAGGATTCGATGCACTTCTTCACCTGGTCGTAGTTGAGATTGTCAACCTTTACAAAAGGTGCAAGGTAGGTATCAAATGATGAGAATGCCTGTGCGCCTGCCCATTCATTCTGCATAATGCCGAGGAAGTTAACCATCTGATTGCAAAGAGTTGCAAGATGGCTTGCGGGAGCCGATGTAATCTTGCCCGTTACACCGCCGAGACCCTCCTGAATAAGCTGCTTGAGTGACCAACCTGCACAGTAACCGGTAAGCATTGAAAGGTCATGAATGTGGATATCGGCATTTCTGTGTGCATTTGCAATTTCATCATCATAGATTTCGGAAAGCCAGTAGTTAGCGGTAATTGCACCCGAGTTGCTGAGAATAAGACCGCCGACTGAATAGGTTACGGTTGAATTCTCCTTAACACGCCAGTCTGTTACGTTAACATAACTGTTAACGAGCTCCTTGTAGTCAAGGATTGTTGACTTGAGGTTACGGAGCTTTTCACGCTGTCTTCTGTAAAGAATATAAGCCTTTGCAACGTCTGAATAACCCGCCTGAATAAGCACAGATTCAACGCTGTCCTGAATATCCTCAACTGCAATAAGACCGTTTTCGATTTTTGATTCGAAATCAGCTGTTACTTTAAGTGCAAGGAAATCAATTGTTGAAGGATGATACTGCTTTTCCTGTGATTCAAACGCCTTTTTGATGGCTTCGCCGATTTTTGTAATGTTAAAATCAGCGGTACTGCCGTCTCTTTTTACTACCTGATACATAAACACGCTTTCCTTTCCGATAATTTGTATTGTAAATTTTAATCAAACCCAATATATTGTGCTTTAGGCGCAATTTGCCGAGCGATAATGATATTATCAAATAATTGTGTTTGTGTCAATGGATTTCACAAGATATTGTGCATGAAATCTTAACTTCGTTAAAAATGCACAATATACGCAAATTTTTTTAGCTATTTTTTCATATGCCCCTTATTTCGCAGGAATCCACATATTTCAGCATAACGTTACGCATTGTTTCCATTTCGGCTTTTGAGACGGGATTCAGCGCAAATCCGATAAGCTCACCCGAATCAATGAACGCCTGGATATAGTGGCGTTTCGCCCCTTTTATCATTTTACCGATGCCCTCAACGGAAAAAACACTGTGAAGCTCGCGCACAACCGTTGTTCTGAATTCATAGTCAACCTTACCCTCAAGCAAAAATTCAATGCTTTCATTTATCTTGGTCAGGTCAAAGCCGCCTATTCCCACCGTTTCCGAATACAGCTCCGGTGAATTTTTGATATCCATGGCAACATAATCCACAAGGCCGCGGTTGACAAGGTCTTTCAGTTTTTCGGGATAAGTGCCGTTGGTGTCAAGCTTTACGGGATAGCCCAGTGCTCTTACCTTTTCTATAAATGTATCTATATCCTTCTGCATAAGCGGTTCGCCGCCAGTTATGGCAACGCCGTCAAGAATGCCCTTCCTTTTTTTCAGGTATGTCAGAATTTCTTCCTCGGTAAATTCCGTTTGCTGTGACGGATTAATCACAAGCCTTGAATTGTGGCAGAAGGGACAGCGCATATTGCAGCCTGCCGTAAACAGCGTACAAGCCATCTTGCCCGGATAATCAAGCAACGTCAACTTTTGAAAACCTTGAATATTCATATACGAATTATCATCCCATATACAGTATTTCTTAATCAAATTTTGCGGTGCAGATTTATAATAACACAACATATTGTGTTTTTCAATAGTCAAAACCACAAAATTTTGAACATTTTTATCACTGCAACCACAACATATTGCGGTTTACAGAAAAAAAGGCGGCAACCCGAAGGTCACCGTCTCAAAAGTACGAACTTAATTATTCAGCCTTTTCTTCCTTTTTCTTGTGGAAAAGAATCTTGTCTACGGGGAAGTAGAGGAAGAACTGAACTGCTGAGCAAATCATTGTAGCAATATTCTTTGCGGCAGTTTCTTCAAGACCCCAGCCTACAAACACTTCCTTAAGTGTGGGGTTAAGCCATGCTGAGAAAAGAATAAGACCGATTGTAAAAGCTATGTAGATGGGAAGCGCAACCGCTACGTTTGCACCCGAATTGAAAGTTTTTTCTTTGTTGACAAAGAAAGCTACAATCTGAGCAATGATGTTAGCAACGTTGCTTACGATGAAGTAACCGAAGCCGCCTACTGCAACGGGATAGACAAATACCCACCATGAGAAAGGCTCATTATAAAGCTCTGCAATAGGAGGAATAAGGTTAAGTGTGTTAAGAAGAACGAACTGAACGATCATTGCAAGAAGGCTTACAACGATAAACTTTACGAACTGCCAGATTGTAACAAGAAGCGAACCCTTGCTCTCGGCAGCCTTATCGATTTGATTTAATTTTCCCATAAGTAAAATCTCCTTACTTAAAATTTCAATGTATTATAGCACAATTACGATATGGTTGGCAAGCCAAAAATATGAAATAAAAATTGTGCAATTTAGCCAATTATTTTTTCAGCACATATTTTTCAATCATTTTCGCAACACCGTCATCACCGTTTGACGGAGCAGAAAATTTTGCTGCCGACTTGCATATGTCATCACCGTTTGCCATAGCAAAAGAATAACGGGCATATTCAAGCATGGTTGCATCATTTGAAGCATCACCGAAAGCCATAGCCTCTTCCGCGGTTATGCCTGTTGCTTTGCAAAGCCCGTCAAGCGCGGTACCCTTATCGGCACCCACCGCAGTTGCAGACACAACACCCGCAAGAGCGGAAACAAGCACAAGGCCCTTTGATTTGAAAAAATCAAAAACAATGTTCTTTGCTTCACCGTCTCCGTAAAAAACATCAATCAGCTCAGAGCCTTTACCGCTTATAACTTCGTTCATATCTTTACAAACGGTAAGCTTTGAAACAAATTCATTAAGAAAGACTGCAGGCAGATCCGACCTTGTAAAATATTTTTCCGCACCATCACGTGCATATATTTTACCATCCATATAAATATTGTAATACACGGGAAGCGTATCAAGAAGCCTTACGGCCTCTGCGGTTATCTCAGGCGAAACAAGATTGGTATATATAAATTCACCCCTGTTTCTGTCATAAACGGAAGCGCCGTTTGAGCATATGACGTAATCCGCAAACGGAATCTGCTTTGTAACACCCTCTGTTAAATTCAGTGCCCTGCCCGTTGCTACGGCAATTCTGACTCCTCTGTTGTGAGCATCAAGAAGTGTTTGCCTGGTATATGGCGTGACGGTGATATGATCAGGTGCCATAAGTGTGCCGTCAAGGTCTGTTGCAATTATTTTAACTGCCATTTTACTTCTCCTTATATGAAATACAGACAGAAGTATAACACCGCAACCGTCAGAGTGTCAAGAAACAAGAAATAATGAATAACAAAAAATTCATTACTTTCATATGATATAGCAGAGGTATACACCTCAAAACAAGAAAGGAATGATTGTAATGCAGGATTACGGATACCGTTATCCTCAGCAGAGACAGACCGCCAGACGGGAAATCTGCTCGTGCACAGTCACTCCCCTGCCCGCAAACCCGGTTACAGCAATGATGTACATTCCGTTACAAGTTGACGTAACTATGTTTGACGAAATGAAAGCGCTTGACTGCGGAACACTTTTTACCGTTCTCAACAAGCCTTTCGCAGGGAAGTGCTGCAAATGACTCAGAGAGAAGCAATGCTCAAAAAGCTGAGCGCATATCAGTTCACGCTTTGGGAAATGCATCTTTACCTTGACACGCATCCCTGGGACCTTCAGATGGTTGAAGCCTACGGAAAAGCAAGCGCAAAATACAAAGCCGTACGCAAAGAATACGAAGAACAGTTCTGCCCCCTGACCGCTTCAAGAGCTCAGGGTTTTGAATGGCTTAAAGGTCCCTGGCCCTGGGAAATTGAGGAGTGTGGCTGCTGATGTTTGTTTATGAGAAAAAACTGCAATATCCCGTTAAAATCAAAAATCCCAACCCGAAATACGCACAGATAATCATCTCTCAGTACGGCGGTCCCGACGGCGAACTGGGCGCATCTCTGCGTTACCTGAGCCAGCGTTTTGCAATGCCCTATGACGAGCTGAAAGGCCTTCTGACCGATATCGGTACGGAAGAACTCGGACATCTTGAAATGATTGGTGCAATCGTATATCAGCTTACAAGAAATCTCAGTGAAGAAGATATCAAAAAGCACGGCTTTGACGCATATTTCGTAGATCATACCGCAGGTGTCTACCCTTCATCTGCCGCCGGTGTGCCTTTTACTGCCGCATACATCCAGAGTAAGGGCGACGTTATCACCGATATGTCGGAAAACCTTGCAGCGGAACAGAAGGCAAGAACCACCTATGACAATATTCTCCGCCTCGTTGACGACCCCGACGTAAGAGAAGCCATCAAATTCCTGCGTGCAAGAGAAATTGTGCATTTCCAGCGCTTCGGCGAAGGCTTACGCCTGGCAACGGATAAACTTGACGAAAAGAATTTTTATGCTTTCAATCCCTCTTTTGATAAGCATTGCAACAAATAAACGAAAAGCCGTCCGATTCCTCGGGCGGCTTAATCATTATATAATTTTTTTCGAAGTATAATCCTTTCCTCATCAAAAAACAAAAAGGCAGAGATAATCCCTGCCTTTAATAAATTGCTATAATCAGATTGCAGTCCAGCCACCATCGATTGTGAGAAGCTGACCTGTTGTGTAACTTGATGCATCCGATGCAAAGTAGATAATAGCACCGTCAAGTTCACCGGGTCTGCCGGCTCTGCCCATAGGACAATAAGCCTGAAGAGCCATACCAAATTCAGGAGTATTAATAACCATATCGGTCATTTCGCTTTCAAAATATGCAGGGCCGATTGCATTGACCGTAATGTTATATTTTGCCCATTCGTTCGCAAGTGCTTTTGTAAGCATTTCAACGCCGCCCTTACTTGCGCAGTAAGCCGAAATAGGACTGCCCATCATTGCAACAGTTGAATGAATTGAGCCAAGATTGATAATTTTGCCGTAGTTCTGCTCAATCATAACCTTACCAACTTCTCTTGCAACATAGTAAACGCCGCTGAGATTGATTCTGATTGTTGAATCCCAGATATTTTCTTCCATTGATTCTGCAGGAGCACCTGTACCGATACCAGCGTTGTTAACAAGAATATCGATTCTGCCGAACGCCTCTTTAACTTCAGCAACTGCAGCCTTGATGCTCTCGTTATCAGCTACGTCACACTTAACAGAAATACATTTAACGCCGAGTGTTTCAACCTCTGCCTTAACCTGATCAAGTCTGTCTGTTCTTCTTGCTAGAATTGCAACATTTGCGCCCTCTCTTGCAAGTGCAAGTGCAAACTGACGTCCAAGTCCTGATGATGCACCTGTAACCATTGCGAATTTGCCTTCGATGTTGAATAAATTGCTCATTTTCTTTTCCTCCGATTTTAATATTTTATTTAAAGGATAAATCTGAAAGCATAAATTATTACATTTGCAATATTATTAATCACAAATCTTATAAAACTAAAAATATACGGGAATTCAAATTCCCAGTCATCAAAGGTATCAAGAGTTCCGATGAGCGATGAATCATAGGTTATTTCGGGATTCTTGAATGCCTTTGTTTCCATTTTCATAATACAGAGATTCTTGCAGGCTTCACGCAGAGCATTGCCGAAACCGATGGGGTCTTTGGCATAAGCAAGTTTAACGGCAGCTTTATGCTGAACAACCTGAAGCGCCCACATACCTGTAAGAATTGTATCGTTGCCGTTATAAACCGCAAGAACAGGGCTCATATATCCGCTGCCTGTGAAGTTTGAAGAATAGTCTGAAACAACGAATCCCTCAAAGCCCCATTCCTCACGAAGAAGGTCTTTGAGAAGTGCATAGGATGAACCGCACCATTTTGTGCCGATTCTGTTATATGCGGACATAATTCCCTTTGGCTGTGCTTCTTTGAGAGGAATTTCAAATGCTTTGAGATAAATTTCTCTCATCGCCTGCTCATCGCACCAGGTATAGATTCCGTTTCTGTGGGATTCCTGGTCATTGAGAGCAAAATGTTTGATTGTGGTCACAAGGCTTTCGGAATTTGCACCTTTGATGATTTCAGCCGCCATAATGCCCGAAATAATCGGATCTTCCGAGAAATATTCAAAGTTTCTGCCGCCTCTGGGGTTGCGGTGGATATTTGCACCGGGTGCATACCAGGTATCCGTACCCATATCCTTGGCTTCCCTGCCTGCACCCTTACCCATTTCATAAGCAAGTTCAACATTCCACGTGCAACCGATTGCCGTAGCACAAGGATATGCCGTACCGCTTGCGGTATAAACAAGACCGTTTCTGCCCTTAACGCTTGAAGGACCGTCGTTATCCATTGTGTGAGGAATGCCGAGACGCTCAACGCCGTGAGTTTCATAGCCGCCGTTGATAACAAGCATTGTCATTTCGTCAAGAGTAAGTTGGTCAAGGAATGCATCCCAAAGACTTTCGTCTTCTGCAACATCCTGAAGAGTGATTGTTTTATCATATTTAACGCCCATTTTGGGTGCTTCACCCTCTGTTGCGGGTTCGGGCACTTTATCAACATCAATAAGATAATCGTCTGCATCAAGCTCACGAAGCTCGGGATATGTTCCGTCAACATCAGCTCTTGACATAATCTCATATCCGCTGTAAACATCATCAAAAAGATTTTCGATTTCAGTACCTGTTACTGAATCGTTTTTGATTATTTTTGTTTCTGCAATTTTATAATCGTATGATACGATATGGTTTCTGACATCATTTGCAACGATGATTTTATATGTGCCTTTTTCAAGCACCCACGCTTCGTTCACTTTATAGTCATAGGATGCCATATCATCGGTTCTGAACGTGATTGTGAGAGTTTCACTTTCGTTTGGCTCAAGCATATCTGTTTTGGCAAAACCGCCAAGGCAGATTGCGCTCTTTTCACTGCCTCCATCGGAATATGGGGCGCTATAATAAAGCTGAACAACCTCTTTGCCTGCCATATCACCCGTATTTGTGACCCTGACTTTTACGGTTATGTTTTCGGAATCAAAATTCGTTGAAATAACCTCTTTATCGAAAGTAGTGTATGATAGTCCGTAGCCGAAAGGATACTGAACTTTGTCCTTTGCGAAGGTTTCAAAATAACGGTAGCCTATATAAATACCCTCATAATATTCAACATAGTTTCCGCCGCCGTCATATTCATAACTGCCGAAGCATTCGCTTGAAGGATGGTCTTCGATTTTGTATGAAATGGTATCTGTAAGTCTGCCCGAGGGATTAACCTTACCTTCGAGCATCTGCGGAACTGCAGTCATACCAAACTCACCCGGAATCCAGATAATTGCGGCTGCTTTGATGCTTTCATATTCATCAATCCATCCCATTTCCATAACATTACCGATATTGAAAAGTACAACAACATTTTCAAACGCAGAGGTCACCTTTTCAACCATAGCCTTTTCGTCTGAGGAAAGGCTGAGGGTTTCAACCGTATGGTCTGTACCCTCCGCACTTGTTCTGCTGATAACGATTATAGCAGTATCAGAAAAAGCAACTGCGTTGGTGAGAAGTTCATCGGTAAGATATTTGGGGTCCATTTCTTCAAGAGTATTTTTTGCAAGAAGCACCTGAAGAAGGTTGTTGATAACCGTATTATCGGTTTTGGGAAGTTCGTTTGAAAGGCAATGCTTTTCATAGAGAGCACGGAGTTCCGAATTATATTCAATGCCCTCTGCTTCAAAAGCTTCGTAGAGAGTTACGGGGTCATCAGTTGTTATTGCACCCGAACCTGCACCGCCGAAAAACGGGCAAACCGAGCCTGCACCGAAGATGTTTACCTTCTTATTTTCAAGTGGCAAAAAGTTATCTTCGTTTTTCAGAAGAACAATGCCTTCGCTTTCAATCTGAACGGCAATTTCTTTTGTTTCAGCTATAATTGCAGGGTCAATATCGCCGCTTGTTGCAAAAGCAACATTACCGAAAATAAGCGAGAACACAAGAATCAAAGAAACAATGCTCAATAACTTCTTTTTCATTTTAACTTCTCCTTATATTTTATTGCCGACTGTGTATCCTTCATAAACGGCATTGGGAATTATTCCACCGCCGTTTGAATCACCGATATTATAAATCTCCTTGACCTCATCTTTGAGTGAATCATAAAGACTTGTATCAGGTCTGTTGCCGATTGCAACAACAACGGTGTCCGCTTTAACAGAGCTTGTTTTTCCGTCTTTGGATTTATAAACAACCTCTGTCGCAGTAATTTTTTCAACTCTTGATTCCGCAACAAGTTTCACGCCGTTGCCCTTGAGATGACCGAGCAGAATGGTCTGTGCGGTTTTGCCTGTGTTACCTGCAAAGGTATCTGTCATTTCAATTATGCTGACTTTTTTGCCTTGTTTTGCAAGGTATTCCGCAGTTTCGCATCCGATTGAACCGCCGCCGATAACAACAACGTTCTTTCCGCTTGATGTACCGTTCAGAATGTCAACAGCATTGATAGCTCTTTCACCGCCATCAACGGGAAGCTTGTTATTTATAACACCCGTTGCACAGACAACTGCATCTGGGTTAAGTGCAAGAACATCTTCTTTTGTCATCTTTTTGTCCAGATGAACGTTGACACCGTGAAGTTCAAGTTGTCTTTCAAGATAGGGCTTCATAAGTCCGAGATGCTGCTTGAAAGGAGGCTTGCAGGCAAGATTCATCTGACCTCCGACCTCGTTTGCAAAGTCATAAATATCAACGGTATGACCTCTCATAGCGGCGATTCTTGCCGCTTCAACACCTGCTACACCTGCACCGATAACAACAACATTTTTCTTTGTTTCAGCAGGAATTATTGTGTAATCATTATCTCCTCTCGCGAGAACAGCATTGCCCGAGCAAACGGCTCTTGCACCGTGCTGAAGCTGATGGTCAATGCAGTGACCGCAGCCGATGCAGGGTCTTATTTCGTCTTCTCTGTCCTCGTCAATAAGATTCACAAGGTCGGGCTGTGCAAGAAGTCCGTGACCGATAAATATCAAATCACACTGACCCGATTTCAGAGCCCTTTCCGATGCAACAGGATTCTGTGCACGTCCGCCGCCGATAAGAGTTATTTTCTTTCCGCCTGCGGTGAGTGCAAGTCCGATTTTCATAACAAGACACAACGCAACAGCCATACAGTCGGAATATGCCGATTCGGGTTTCTGACTCTTACCTGCCTCACTCGACCAGATACCTGCAAGCACTTCAATTGCATCAACACCTGCTTTCTGCAATTCTTTGCAGTAGTAAAGACCATCGAGCATTGAAATGCCGCCGTCTTTACCCATTTCAATAACCGAAAGTTTAACGATAACAGCAAAATCTTCGCCGCAGAGTTCGCGTATTCTTTTGATTATGTTGAGGTGAAAACGGATTCTGTTTTCTTTGCATCCGCCGTATTCATCTGTGCGGATATTAGCGGTTTTTGAAAGAAACTGCTGACCGAGATAATAGCCGACAGCGTGAATCTCAACTCCGTCAAAGCCTGCTTTTTTAGCTCTCAAAGCCGCTTGTGCATATTTTTCTTCAATTGCTTTTATTTCATCGATTGTTAACTCTCTGGGGGTTTCATTAGCAAGACCCATCATATATGAATAAGGCATTGCAACCGCACTCGGGCCAACGGGCTGATCGCCTATAATTTTTCTTCTTGCGCCTCTGCCCGTATGAGAAATCTGCAAAAACGCTTTAGAGCCGCCTTCGTGAATAACAGATGCAAGCTCGGTCATACCGGGAATATATTTATCATCGTCAATCACAAGCATACCGTTTGTGTTAAGACCAAGCGGTAAATCAACGCAGGTAACTTCAACGATAATTGCACCCACTCCGCCTTTTGCTCTTTCTGCATAATGATTAAGCACAGCTTTGTTAACAAATCCGTTTTCCGCCTGGCTCATACCCATTGCCGCCATAACGGTTTTGTTACGAAGTTCAACTTTTCCGATATATCCGGGAGATAAAAGATTGGGGTATTTTGCGTTCATATTAAAACCTCCGAGCGATTATTCTTCCGAAAAAATTATATCATACGAACCCTTCTATTACAACATCAGACGAGATATTTATACATTTATGAAAAATATTGAATAAATTTATTAAGCAAACGTTTTTCAATTTCAAATTAACATCACAAAAACAGAGAACCACCTCTTATCGGTGCTTATGTCTGCAACGATTGAGGTGGTTTTGTATGTTCGGCTTTTTCCTCTGCCGATGGAGTGGAATTTGAAGCTGTAAAGAGACCGTTCTGTTTCGGGAGTAGATACGGAAGAACTCGGACATCTTGAAATGATCGAGAACCCATCAAATTCCTGCGTGCAAGAGAAATTGTGCATTTCCAGCGCTTCGGCGAAGGCTTACGCCTGGCAACGGATAAACTTGACGAAAAGAATTTTTATGCTTTCAATCCTTCTTTTGATAAGCATTGCAACAAATAACACCAAAGCCGTCCGATTCCTCGGGCGGCTGTATTTTTAAGTTGTTTTTTGTTGTAATTGTGATATAATTAGTTCAACAAACAAGAATTTATAAACATTCGACGTAGGACGGGATGCCCTCATCCCGCCGTTGATTTATATTTGTTTTGCGGCGGCTTGTGGGCAAGCCGTCCTACATTATGATGAATATTTAATTAAAACAAATTTCAATTTATCGAAACACTCCCATACCTGGACGAATCAACCGGTTCGGGAAGTCCGATTGTTGTGTATTCTAACCTTAAAGGAATGTTGATTTATGAATGAAAATGCAGAATTTCTCTCGGATATCGGCGAGCCCTTTGCATCGGGCCTGCTGGAATTATCCGACAACGGGTCACTCCCGGAAATATATTGCCGTGCATACCGCCGCTACTATGAAACCTGCCCCATTGTATATAAAGCAGGTTCACCGCTTTTTCCGAGCGGTCTGACAACGGGAATTTATACAGACACAAAAACAGGCTGTGAGGTTTATGTTATTCCGTCATACGCAACACAGATTGATATAAAATGGGACAAGCTCAGAGAAAAAAGTCCCCGTGCCGCAGAAATTATGACTCAATTCACCAAAAGCTATTCTTATGCAGGTGAATGGAATCACAGTATGCTTAATTACAAAAGAATTCTGCGCGAAGGTATCAATCAATATGAAAAGCGCCTGCTTGACAAGGAAGACAGTGATTTCAGAACGGCGTTGCTTGACCTTGTTGACGGATTACGTACCTATCATAAGCGTGTTTTGGAAGCACTTCCGAAAATGGGTGCTCCGACAGAACTTTTGCAGGCATTAAAGCAAGTTCCTTTTTCTCCTGCAAGAACGGCATACGAAGCGATAGTTGCTCTTAATTTCTGCCTTTCTCTGGACGAATGGGATAATGTCGGCAGACTTGATTCGATTCTCGAACCATATCACAAGGGTGAGGATCTTCGCCCGTGGCTTCGCTGTATGATGGAAAACATACAGATAAACGACCGCTGGAGTGTCACTCTCGGTCCCGACTACAGCGACGTGACATATCAGGTGCTGGAAGCATCTGTCGGTCTTGCTCGTCCTTTAATCGAGCTCAGGGTAACGGACGAAATGCCCGAGTCTTTATGGGAGCTTTCGGCAAAGAGGATTCTTCAGGGCGGCGGTCAGCCTGCTTTTTATAACGAAAAAGCTATCCGTCAGCGTCTGTGCGGCAGAATACCGCATCTTACACAAGAAGATGCATTGGAATTTGCGGGCGGCGGATGCACCGAAACATCGTTTGCGGGTTGTACATATTCCGGAGGAACAGACAACGAAATCAATGTTCTTAAAATATTTGAAGACTATATGTATGCAAGTCTTGCCGATTCTCCGTCTTTTGAGGAGTTTTATAATAACTTTATTGCAGTTCTTCGAAAAGAACAGGATAATCAGATGGAAACAATCAATGATTACTGGAACGAACGTGCACGAAAATGCTTTGCTCCCATCCGCACGCTTTTTATCGACGATTGTATCGACAAAGGGATAGGTTGGTTTCAGGGCGGTGCAAGATATACCTTCTCAATTCATTGCGATTCGGGTATACCCAACACGTTGGATTCACTGCTTGCCATCAAGCATCTGGTTTTTGACGAAAAACGTTATTCGCCCGAACAGTTTCTCTCGCTTTTAAAATCAGAGAATGCGGAGTTTTTTGCCGAGCTTCGTTCCTGCCCTTCATACGGTGTGGCAGATGAAAAAGCAGATGCACTCGTTCGTGATTTCACAACCGGATTTTATGAGCATTACCTCACGGGAAAGCTCGATCTCGGTCTCGGATTCTTTCCGACTGCACACCAGTTTACCCGTCATATCTCTGCAGGCTCTGTGGTAGGTCCGACACCTGACGGCAGGAAGGGCGGCACCCCCGTAGCGGATTCTTTGGCTGCTGTAAACGGAAAAGCGGTTAAAGGACCTACGGCAATGCTTACAAGTGCGGCGTGTTATGAACAAAAAGATATTTACGGCATAGCGGTAACGAATCTGTCCATAAATCAGAATTGCCCTGCGTCAATACTCAAAGCCTTGGTAAAAGGTTATTTTTCAATGGGCGGAACTCAGCTTCAGGTTACAGCAACAAACCGGGAAACTCTCCTGAAAGCACGAAAAGACCCCGAAAGCTACAGGGATCTTATCGTCAGAGTAGGCGGATATTCGGATTATTTCTGTAATCTGGAAGACAGACTTAAGGATGCCGTCATTGCAAGAACGTTG
>JAFYNR010000031.1 GCA_017548045.1 Clostridia bacterium
TGGTCCGAGTGGCGAGACTTGAACTCACGGCCTCTTGACCCCCAGTCAAGCGCGCTACCAACTGCGCCACACCCGGATTTTTTGCTGAGCTTTCGTGCTCAACGAATGCTATTATAACACAGAATTATGAAATGTCAAGATAAATTTTCAAAAAACTCAAAAAATTTTCGGCGAATTCAGACGGGGGAGCAGTGAAAACGGCAAAGTGTCTGACGATTACGGAATACACCGTCAATCAACAGTCAAATCAATATCCGTGCAATAGTCTCCGTCAATAAAAATAATGTCTGCGTTGTGTTTTTGAGCCTCTTTCAGATAAAAAGCATTTTCCTCTATGAAGAAATCGGGGGAGCAGGAATCGTCAGCCAATCGGTTCTCGATAACGTTTTCGTATCCGATTATATCGTCAAAATGATTCCTTATATAATTTTCGCTCATTACAAGGCAGACGTATTTGATGTTTTTGATGTAATCGGCAGAAAAATCCTTTTTCCAATCAAAAGGGATGTAACAGCCTTCAACAATTAAATTCTGCCTGTTCTCAACGGCAGTTTTGATTATTTCACGGACAACGGGCCACAGATATTCCGTTAATTTTTTGGTACTGCTTAACGGAGTAAGGCTTGTGTTACCGCTGCGGATAAGCCCCATTTTCAGATGGTCAACCGATAAATAAGGGTATTTGTATTTCTCAAGTAATTTCTGTGCAAGAAGAGTTTTGCCTGTGTGCGATGCACCTGTAATCAGAATAATCATAATTGCATTTCCTCGGAAGGATTATTTGATATATGCTTCGAGTCTGTATATGGGCATACCCTGTGATGCGAATTTCTGCTCATATTCCGTTTCGATGTTTCCTTCAAAATCACTGTTGTGAAGGTCAAGAGAAACGTTTTTAAGACTGAATCCGAAGCTTGTAAGCTGTTCTATCGAATATTCGAAGAAGTGCATATTATCGGTTTTCTGATGTATTTCCGCACCGGGCTTGAGCACAGTCTTATAGCTTTTGAGAAAACGCTCGTTTGTCAGACGGTGATTTGCATATCTCTTTTTGGGGTACGGGCAGGAGAAATTGAGGTAAATACGTTCGATTGATTGAGGCTTTATGTATTTTTCAAGATATTCCGCGCCTGTATCAAGAAATTTCAGGTTTGTTATTCCTTCTTTCATTGCGGTTTCGCAGGCAATGACAAGTACGTTTGAGCACTTTTCAAGCGCAAGAACGTTTATGTCGGGGCGGCGTTTTGCGAGCTCGCAGGCAAATCTGCCCTTACCGCATCCGATTTCGAGAACAACGGGATTATCGTTACCGAAAAGCTCCTGCATATCGAGATATTCTTTCTTCTCAACAGCGGTTACAAAATTGCTGTCGTCGCTGAAAAGGGTAATGACGTTGTTGCATTTTTCAAGGCGTTCATCAAGATGTTTCTTTTTTCTCATTCTCATAGCTTATCACCTGGATTTATTCTTTTGGTACTGCGCCTCTGTGGGCTACAACAAAGGCGCTCAGTTTTGCCCCTGCGTTGCCTGCGGCGGTTATATCCTTGCTTTTCAGGTATTCGCAAAGGAAGGCGGCACTGTAACTGTCGCCTGCACCTACGGTTGAAACGACCTTTGCTTCAACTGCGGGGATATCATAAAATATGTCGCTCGGTTTATCGTATATAAGTGAGCCGCGGGCGCCTTTTGTATAAAGAACAAGACGGATGCTGCCGAACCTTTCACAGATTGATTTTACTGTTTCGGTTTCACTGCTTTTCACGTTGTAAAGACCGAATTTGCGCAGCAGAGGTTCTTCTTCATCGCTTATTTTCAGAATTGTTGCGTTTTCAAGGCAGAGACGGCAGGAGTCTTCGTCATAGCAGTCCGGGCGAAGATTGATGTCGCAGAAAATCTCCTTAAAATCACCTTTTTTCAGAATGTTTTTTACTGCACGCCGGGATACTTCATCACGCTGAATGAGAGTGCCGAATGCAAAAACATCAGCATTGTAACTGTTTTCGGCTGCCGTAATTTTATCGTATGCGGCAGGGCGCAGCACGTTGTATTCGGGATGTCCGTCCTTGACCGTGACAAGGCACTGACCGGTGACGCAATCGTTTTTCTGAACGTATGCGGTACCTACACCGAATTCATTGAGCTTTTCGAGTGCGGCTGTTGCCAGTTCATCGCCGCCTACAGCTGAAATCAACGAGCTTTCGGCACCGAGGGCGGCACAGTGTGCACAAAAATTAAGGGGTGCACCGCCGATTTCCGCTTCACCGTTGAATATGTCAAAAATTATTTCTCCTATGGCAAGTATCTTCATAAAAACAGCTCCGTACGAATAATAGTTTAAGTATAACCTCAAAATCGGTTAAAGTCAAACCAAATGATATTGAAAAATGCAGTTTTGTGTGTTATTATATTCCGGTAATATTACTTCGGAGGTATTTTATGCTTACTAATCTTTTGCCCGAAAAATTATTTTATATCCTTATGGTTATAGGTTCAGCAGGAATCTGCACTGTGCTTCTTGCACTTTTCAAGAACAAGCTTCCCAAAGACCAGGGCAGGGAGTTTGCGTTTAACGGCAAGCTTTCCGCAGGCAAAGTAAGAGGTGCAGGCATTGTTTTTGTATGTGCGTTTATAATTGCCGCCTTGCTTTTTGTGCCTGTGTCGCTTGAATATGTATTCTACTATGTGCTTATCTTCCTTGGTATGCTTTCGGGTTATCTTGATGACCGTTCCGAAAAGCCTTGGGGCGAGTATAAAAAGGGTGCCATTGATCTTGTTATTTCAGCACTTACTGCGGCAAACTTCGTTTATTTCAATCAGGGCCTTACAAGTGTGTCGCTTTTCGGAATGACACTCAATATTCATCCCGTTCTTTTCGGAGTTATCGCCGCAGTTCTTGTGTGGATGCTTATTAATGCCGTTAACTGCTGTGACGGTATTGACGGCTTTTGCGGAAGCCTTACCACCGTTTCAATGGTTTCGGTTATGGCTACAGGTGCGGCACTCGGTATGGATTCAAGAATCAATCTGCTTGTTATCCTTATGATACTTGTGCTTATCCCTTATCTCTGGAAGAATGCGGAACCGAGCACAATGATGATGGGCGATGCAGGTTCAAGAGCGCTCGGACTTTTCCTCTGCATCTGCGTGCTCAAAACAGGAAATATTCTGCTTACAATTCCTCTTTGCTTCGTTATTTGTCTTGACGGCCTTCTGGGTATTGCAAAGGTGTCACTTATCCGTTTTCTTAAGATTAACGCTTTCAAGAATATCCGCACTCCCTTGCACGATCATTTCAGAAAGAACAAGGGCTGGTCAAACACTCAGGTTATATTCAGACTCTGTATGATACAGGCAATTATTTCCGCAGTAACGTTTATTGCGGTTATGAAATAAAAAGGATGCCTCCGTTGCAATTATGCATCGGAGGCTTTTTTATCGGATTGCATTTGTTGTGGTTTTGTCAAAAAAATGAACGTCTGAGTTGCTGAATGAAAGATAAACGATATCTCCGATGCATATTTTGCGGCTTGTTTTTATGCTTGCAATATATCTTTTGCCGTTAAGCGTAAAGTATATATTCGCTTCGCTTCCAGTCATCTCAGATATTTCCGTTTCCACTGTCATAATGCAGGTGTTTTTCTTTGGCTTTGCGTCGGCACATTCAGTGAAATGCTCAGGTCTTATGCCGATTACTATGTCTTTGCCTTCGTAGGAAAGAAGGACTGTTTTTTTTGAGTCGGGAATATCGAATTCATATTTGGAAAATCTTATTTTACCGCCGGCAACTCTTCCTTCAAAAAAATTCATTGCAGGTGAGCCTATGAAGCCTGCCACAAACATATTTGCAGGTTTATTGTAAAGCGCCTGAGGAGTGTCAACCTGGCGGATTACTCCTTTATCCATTACCACTATTCTGGTTGCCATCGTAAGTGCTTCGGTTTGATCGTGAGTAACGTAAACGAAGGTTGTTTTCAGTTTTTGGTGCAATGAGGTTATCTGACTTCTCATTTCCGTTCTCAATTTTGCATCAAGATTGGATAAGGGTTCATCGAGCAAAAAAACCTTGGGATTGCGTACCATAGCCCTGCCCAATGCGACCCTCTGACGCTGACCGCCCGAAAGTGCACGGGGCTTGCGGTCGAGGTAAGGCTCTATGTCAAGTATTTTTGCTGCCCAACGTACTTTTTTATCGATTTCTTCTTTTGACATCTTTTTGAGTTTCAGAGCAAATGCCATATTTTTGTATACGCTCATATGAGGGTAAAGTGCATAGCTTTGAAAAACCATTGCTATATCTCTGTCCTTGGGTGCAACGTCGTTTACCTTGCGGTCATCAATATACAGCTCGCCCGACGTGATTTCTTCAAGCCCTGCAATCATTCTCAGCGTGGTGGATTTTCCGCATCCGCTGGGTCCTACGAGAACGATGAATTCTTTATCCTCGATTTCAAGACAAAGGTCGGGGATAACCGTAACCTTACCGTTATCAAAGGATTTTACAACGTTCCTGAATTTTATTGTTGCCATAGTTATCCTTTCACGGCGCCTGCCACAACGCCTTTGATGATATATTTCTGGCAGAACAGATAGAAAATTATTATCGGCAGAATAGCAAGCACAAGCATCGCCATAAGCGCACCCATATCCTTATTGCCGTAGCCGCCTGTAAGAGCCATCTGAACCGCAACGGGCAGGGTTCTGTTTTTTCCCGAACCGAGTATGAGATAGGGGAGAAGATAATCGTTCCATATCCACATTGAGTTCAGAATGGCAACTGTTATTGCAGTGGGCTTGAGAATGGGGAAAACGATAAGAAAAAATGTTCTGAGCGGGCTGCAGCCGTCAATGGTTGCGGCCTCTTCAATTTCAGTGGGGATGCTTTTGATGAAACCGCTGAACATAAAAACGGAAAGTCCCGATCCGAAGCCGAGATAAGTCAGTATTATGCCGGGCAGGTTGTTGAGCTTAAGTTCAAACACCAGATAGGTAACGGTATACATTACCATCTGAAAAGGGACGATCATACTGAAAACAAAAAGGTAGTATATTACCTTGGTGAAACGGTTTTTTATTCTGACAATATACCATGCCCCCATAGAAGTGAGCAGAACAATGCCTGCAACGGAAAACACCGTTATAATCAGCGAATTTGCAAAGGCTTTTGAAAAATCGGATTGTGTAAATCCTTTAACAAAGTTTTTAAACCCTGCATATGCTTCTCCCGTGGGTATCGAAAAAGGTTCTTCCGAAATATAAAAATTGGTTTTTACGGAGTTGAGCAATATGATAAATATGGGGGCAAGAAATACAGCTGCAAAAAGAAACAGGAGAATATAAACGGCAATATTTTTTCTTTTTGCTTTCATCAATGCTCAATCTCCTTTTGTCTTGTTGCACGTAGCTGTATGAAAGCAATAACCGCAACAAGCAGAAAAAATAAAACAGCTTTTGCCTGACCGGTGCCGTGCCATTGAGGCAGTTTAAGCCCTGTATGGTCATAGAAGGTTTTATAGATATCCAGAGCAAGCAGTGAGGTGTCGGCTGATTTTCCGTTAAGTGCAAGGTTCTGGTCAAAAAGTTTGAATGAATTTGTAAGTGTAAGAAAACCGCATATGGTGACAGATGGCATTACCATGGGGATTGTTATACGGAAAAGGGTCTGGGCAGGGGAGGCACCGTCAATGGCGGCGGCTTCGTTAAGTTCATCGGGAATATTCTGAATACCTGCAATATAGATAATCATCATATATCCGATAAGCTGCCAGTTCATGAGAATAACCAGACCCCAGAAGCCGTATTCGCTTTTGTAGGTAATGTCAACGCCGAAATATCCGAGAACGCCGTTTATGATAAGGCTCCATATATGACCGAGAACAATTCCGCCGATAAGGTTGGGCATAAAGAAAACAGTGCGGAAAAAGTTGGTGCCTTTAAGACCTCTTGTCAGCAGTAAAGCAATGGAAAACGCAATAACGTTTATGGTTATTACCGATACAAATGTGAATTTAACAGTGAGCCACAGAGAACTCAGAAAGGTTTTGTCTGTCGTGAATATTCTTATATAGTTTTCTATGCCGACCCACACACTGTCGTTTACTGTTTTGAATTCCGTAAAGGAGAGATACAATCCCATCGCGAACGGAATAAGAAACGAAATTGCAAGGGCGGTAAGTGCAGGCACAAGAAAAACGGGAAAATATTTTTTCAGGCTTTTATGCATAGAATCAACTCCGTGTATCACAGTCGCAAAGGGGGAATATCCCCCTTGTGATTATTCCCCGAACTCGTTTTTCCATTCATCAACGGCAATCTTTTTGACCTCATCCCAGTTCAGCTTGCCCTGTGCATATTTGAGCAGTGCCGCACCCAGCGAGTCTTTATATCCGGTGCTCGGGAATACGGTAAAGTTCCAGGGGATATTTTCAATATCGTTTTTGTTAAGCCACCTTACAACCTCGCGTGCAAGAGGGTCGTCGGGAACCTCGTTTTCTGCAAACGTGTCAAAGGGCGAAATAAATCCCAGTTCTTCGGTTACGTATTTTTTGCCTGTTTCGGAACTGAAAAGCCAATAAATGAAATCTGCGGCAGCTTTTTGCTTTGTGGATGAGGATTGTGAATTGATGCATATAAAATTCTCTGTTCCGATGCAGATGCCTGTTTTTTCTTCCCCGTCAATGCCCATATAAATCGGCAGAAAAATGATATCCTCTGCGGCTACCTTGTTGCCCGTAACACCGAGAATCTGAGAAGCACCCCAGTTGCCGTTCTGAACCATTGCACATTTGCCCAGCGCAAACTCCGCCATTGATGCCGTTACGTCAACCGTGCCAAGCTGTTTTTTGTCGATTACGGAGTTGTTGATATAAAGGTCAAAAATATTTCTGAAATTCTGTGCATATCTGAAATCAATTTCTTTGTATCCTTCACCCGTAAGGTCAATGTTTTTGTCGCGGAATTCAAGGGTAACGGGAATGTTCATAAGGTGAGTCTGCCAACGCCAGTCTTCGCCCGTTTTGAGAGATGTGGAAGCGAAAACACCATTTATGCCAAGCTTTTCACGGTTTGCCTGCATATCCTCAACAACCGCCTTGAATACGGAAAAGCTTGTGATTTCGTCAACGGAACGGATATCCGTTTTTTTGTCGGGGAGTGCAAAATAAGCATCAAGAATTTTCTTGTTGCAGATGATTCCGTAGCCTTCAACAACGTAGGGGATTCCGTAAACCTTTCCTCCCGATGTTATTGCAAGCGACTTGTCTTTGAGATGCTTGTAAAGCTCGGTATCACTCAAATCAGCGCAGTAATCAGCCCATGATGCATAGCCGATAGGTCCGTTAATCTGAAAGATATCGGGAGCCTCATCCGTCGCCATACGGGCAGTGAGGGTTGATTCGTATGTGCCTGAAGCGGCAGTTTCAACAATCAGTTTAATACCCGTTTCTTTTTTGTAAGCATCTGAAATGCGTTCATACACTTCCGCAATTTCAGGCTTGAAGTTAAGATAACGTATTTCTTTTACCACCTGAGTATTGTTGTCTGCCTGAGTGCCGCTGTTACCGGCTTTAGTACCGCAAGCGGAAAAAATGAAGGCGAAAACAGTAACGGCAAGCATAACAGAAATGATTTTTTTGAACATTTTTTTATTCCTCCTTGCTGATATTATGTACTTTGCATCGGCAAATACGCAGTATGAAGGAAAATAAAATGAATTTAATTGCCACATATTCTTTTGGCAGCTATTGACGAAAAAATAAAAAATTGCTATACTTTAACCGTATATTTATAAAAGGAGTGATTCCCTTGGCAAAATCAATTCAGGATATTCTGACAATTATCAAAGAAAACGGCATTAAGATGGTAGACTTCAAGATGGTAGACATCAACGGTCAGTACCGTCACGTTACCATTCCTGCCGAAAATTTCTCTGAAGATACAATGAAAAGCGGTATCGGCTTTGATGCTTCAAACTACGGTTATGCAGTTGTTGAAAAGAGCGATATGGTGTTCATTCCCGACCCCGATACAGCGGTTATCGATCCCTTCTGCTCTATCCCCACACTGTCAATGACGGGTAACGCAATGATTATCGACACACCCGAAAACAGACCTCTCGCACAGTATCCCAGAAACATTATCAAGGCTGCTGTTGAATATATGAAGAACAGCGGTGTAGCCGATGAAATGAAGATTTTGCCCGAGTTTGAATTCTATCTTTTTGACGAGGTTAAGTGGAACGTTGAAGGCAAGCACATCGGTGCTACCGTAGATGCCACACAGTCATACTGGAATTCCGGCAACGAAGGTCTCGGTGTTGTTGTTCCCAAGCAGAAGAATTATCACATTGCAAAGCCTTTTGACACATCCTACGAATGCCGCAGTGAAATGTGTATGCATATGAAGGATGCAGGTATTGAAATCAACTACCATCATCCCGAGGTTGCCGCATCGGGTCAGTATGAAATTGAGCCTCAGCTTGGCGAGGTTGTTCATATGGCAGATGCATCAATGATGATTAAATACATCATTCACAACACTGCACTCAAATACGGCAAGACCGCAACGTTTATGCCTAAGCCCATCTACGGTGAAGCAGGCAGCGGTATGCACGTTCATATGCTTCTTTTCAAGGACGGCGAGCCTGTATTCTCAGATGATAACGGCTACTCACATCTGAGCGAAACAGCCCATTACTTTATGGGCGGTCTGCTTAAGCATATCGGTGCACTCTGTGCTATTACAAATCCCAGCACCAACTCCTTCAAGCGTCTTATTCCCGGTTTTGAAGCTCCCGTAACCGTTGGCTACGCAACCTCAAACAGAAGTGCGGTTATCCGTATTCCCGCATATGCCAAGAGCCCCGATAAGCGCAGATTTGAGCTTCGTAACCCCGATGCAACCTGCAACCCCTATTTCTGCTATGCGGCAATTCTTATGGCAGGTCTTGACGGCGTTAAGAATAAGATTGATCCCCACGCAAACGGTTGGGGTCCCTACGATGTTAACCTTTATCACCTCAGCGATGAAGAGAAGGCAAAGCTTTCACACCTTCCCGTATCGCTTGAAGAAGCGCTTGATGCACTGGAGGCAGATTACGACTTCCTTACAGAAGGCGGAGTATTCCCTGTTGAGCTTATCAAAAACTTCATCAGCGCAAAGCGTGACGAGTGCCGCCAGCTTTCGGCTATTCCTCATCCCGCAGAGTTTGATAAGTACTACAACCTTTAATCACAATAGGGCCGACCGTCTTTGCGGTCAGCCCTTATTTTTTAACGAGTATGAAAGAAGGATGATGTTATGTCTGTTATCAGCATTAACAAAATAAATTTTGAACAGATAATCAGTACGGATAAGCCTGTACTTATCGATTTTTACGCCGATTGGTGCGGACCCTGCCGTATGGTTTCTCCTCTTGTTGATGAAATTGCAGAGGAGAATCCGCAGTATACCGTGGGCAAAATCAACGTTGATAACGAGCCTGAGCTTGCACAGGCATTTGCAGTTTCAAGCATCCCTATGCTTGTTGTCATCAAAAACGGAAAAATCACAAATCAGGCAGTGGGTGCAATGCCCAAAGATAAAATTCTTGAGCTTATTGAAAAATGAACGGATTAAGCAGGGTTTTTTTAAATGTAAATGACGGTGATACGGTTGTACTAAAAAAAAACCGTGTCTATGATGTCCGTCAGGATGACTCTTTTGAACTGAGAGGATATTATTGCTCCAATACTGCAAAGCAGGATGAAAACCCCGAGGGTCTGCACTGTACCGCAATATATCTGAAAGAAAAAAAGAATATAGTTATAGACGGCAACGGTGCCACTCTGCTTGTTCACGGCAAAATGACACCGCTTCTGTTTGACCGGTGCGAAAACATAACGGTTAAAAATCTTTGTATAGATTACGCTTGCCCCACAATGGCAGAATTTACTGTTATTTCAAATAATGACGGTGAATGTATTTTCAAAATCAATAAAGAATGTCTTTTCAGACTTGAAGATAACGAAATTATCTGGCAGGGAGAAAAGGGTGCCGACGGTAAGCTTTACTGGGAACACGGCTGCACTGCAAATAAGCGTTACACAAAGCTCCATAACCCCGAAACAAAGCTTAACCGTGATTTCAGCCGCAACAACCTTGTGCTTGAAAGTGCGGAATATATTGATGATTTTACGTTAAAAGTCCGCTTGAAAAACAAAAATGTTGATTTACCCGCAGGCAGTGTAATTCAGTCCAGAAGCATTGTCCGTGACAGAACGGGCAGTTTTTTTGAACGCTGTAAGAATCTTGTTTTTGAGAATTGCAGGGTCAGGTTTATGCACGGCCTGGGTATGGTGTCGCAGTTTTGTGAAAACATAACCTTCCGTAACTGTGATTTTACGCCCAAGGAAGGCAGAACCGTTGCAAGCACTGCGGATTTCTTTCAGTTTTCGGGTTGCAGAGGCGATCTGATTATAGATTCCTGCAAGGCAGGCGGTGCCCACGATGACTACGTTAATGTTCACGGCACCCATTTGCAGATTGTTGATGTCAGTGAAAATAAAATCACAGTGCGTTTTATGCACCCTGAAAGCTGGGGCTTTCAGGCATTTGAAACGGGTGATGAGCTTGATTTCATAAAATGGGATACGCTTATACCTTATGCAGGTGCAAGGGTGGTTTCCTTTGAAAAAATCAACAATACTGATATCAGGCTGGAAATTGAAGGCGAGGTGCCGTCGGTTGAACTCGGCAAGGACGTTGTTGAAAACAAATCGTGGACACCCAATCTTTACGTGCGCAACTGTGAATTCGGTCCTACGTCGGGTAGGGGAATTCTCTGCACAACCCGCGGAGAGGTTATCATTGAAAACAATCGTTTTGAAAAGCTGTGGGGTCCTGCACTTCTGATTGAAGATGACTGCAACTTCTGGTTTGAATCGGGCTACACAACAGATATTACGTTCCGTAACAACACGGTTTCCTGCTGTGAATATGCCGCAATGTGGGATGGCTCGCCCGTAATACGCTGTACTCCCAAGGTTATGAATGAAAATTCAACAGAGTTTGTTCACGGTAAGCTTGCCGTAACGGGCAACAGATTCATAAATCCGCCAACAGGTAATCATCTTATTCTTCTCGAATATATGAAAGAGGCGGTGATTGCCGATAACACGTTCGATGCGCAGTATTCCTTGAAGTCAAAGTGTGTCGGAAATATTACCGATAAAAATAATATTACAGAATGAAAAAAGCCTACGGATTTAAGTCCGTAGGCAATTTTTTTATTTATTGAGTTCCGCTTCAAGCATTTCTCTGATAACATCGGGTGAACCGTTGCCTCTGAGTTCCTTCATAACACAGCCGAAAAGTGACTGCATAGCCTTTACCTTGCCGTTCTTGTAATCCTCAACAGCCTTGCCGTTTTCAGCAATCACTTTGCAAACGGTTTCAAGAATGAAGCTGTTGTCAATCTTTGCGCTAAGTGAGTTTTCTTCACAGTATGCATCAACGTCAACGTCGTTTTCAAACACTGCCGAAAGAACCTTCTTGCCTGCCGCACGGGTGATTTCTCCGCCTTCAACAAGCTCAATAATTCTTGCAAGCTTTGCAGGCTCAATTTCAAGGCTTGTGAGTTCAAGACGCTTCATCTGACCCATACATTCGGTGAGAATCCAGCTTGCGGCAGTTTTTGCATTACAGCCCATAGCAACAACCTTGTCAAAGGTATCGCTGAGTTTTCTGTCAGAAGCGAGAACGCCAGCTTCTTTAGCGGCAATTCCCATTTCTTCATAATGACCTGCTTTTTCTTCTGCGGTTGCAGGCATACTTGCTCTGATTTCTTCAAGCCATTCGTCGTCAATTACGATGGGCATAAGGTTAGGGTCGGGGAAATAACGGTAATCCGCCGCAGTTTCTTTGTTACGCATGGGGAATGTGCGTCTTTTAACGTCATCCCAACGGCGTGTTTCCTGAACGAGCATTTCGGTATGACGCTCAATGGCATCCACGTGACGAACCTTTTCGAATTCGATAGCATCCTTGATTTCGGAAAGTGAACTCATATTCTTGATTTCCGAACGGACACCAAGCTCGTTTGAGCCTTCGGGACGGACTGAAATGTTAACGTCGCATCTCATTGCACCTTCTTCACATTCCGAAATGCCTGCAAACTGAAGGCTGGATTTAAGCTTCTTGAGGTAGGTTATAACCTCGTCGGCACTGCGGAAGTCGGGACGGCTTACGATTTCGATGAGGGGAACACTGGTACGGTTAAAGTCAACAAATGAAGTGTTGGTTGCTTCATCGTGAACAAGCTTGCCCGCATCCTCCTCAACGTGAATCTGCTTGATGCCGATTTTTCTTTCGCCAAGGTCTACACAGCCGTCAACACAGATGGGGTTGAACCACTGTGTAATCTGGTATGCGCAGGGAAGGTCGGGATAATAATAACTCTTTTTATCGAAAGTAGTGTACTGATTGATTTTGCAGTTAAGCATAAAGCCTGCCTTGACTGCAAGCTCAATGGCGTGCTTGTTTGTAACGGGGAGCATACCGGGCATACCGCTGCAGGCAGGGCATACGCAGTCATTGGGCTCCTTGGGGCTTGAGTGACCGCCGCAGGAGCAGAAAAGCTTTGAGTCTGTTGAAAGCTCAACGTGAGTTTCAAGACCGATAACAAGTTCGTATTTCATAATTATGCCTCCGTCCTTTCAACGCCGTGAGCAATGCTCAGAAGAACGCTTTCCTTAAATGAATCTGCAATAAGCTGAACGCCCTTTGCAGAAAGTGCGGGCAAGCCGGTGATTGAGGGGATAGCGGTGAATACGCTTTCCTCATAAACCTTTTCGAATGCACCGAGAGCATCGTAGGGCTTGTATTCGGTTTTGCCGCATACGGGAGTAAGAATTGCATCGTACGATGCAAGAATTGCTTTTACCTTATCGCAAACAACTCTGCGGATTCTGAGAGCTTTGTCGTAGCAGTTTTCATACCTGCCCTTTGAAAGCACGTCTGAGCCGTAAATAACGGTTGCTTTGGTGAGGAAACCGAAGGCTTCGGTTCTGCTCTTAACGTAAAGCTCGTCAATGTTCTTATATTCGGGAGTGCGGTAGCCGTATTTAACACCGTCAAATCTTGAAACATTGTTGCAGGTTTCTGCTGCCATAAGAATCTGCCACGCGGTCTGTGCCTGTTCAACGCAGTCAAGTGAAACGGTTTCTACCGTTGCGCCCAATGACTTTATTTTTTCTGCATACGCATCGATTTTTGCTTTTGTATCGCCGTCAGCCTTTTCGTAAAGCTCGGCGATAATGCAAACCTTCATTGATGAAACGTCTTCATCAAGCGAATACTCATATTTTTCCTGAGGAAGGCTTGTGCCGTCCTTGCTGTCGTGACCTGCAATAACACCGAGAATGTCCTTGATGTCTGCGGCACTTGATGCATATACACCGACCTGCTCGCCCGAAGCGGCGCAGGAGATAATTCCGTAGCGTGAAACAGTGCCGTAGGTAGGCTTGATGAAATCAACACCCGAAAGTGCCGCAGCACGTCTGGGTGCGCCGTTAAGGTCAACGCCGATTGCCGCCTTGATTTCACCCTTTGCAACAAGCTCAGCCGCCGCACCTTTGATGCAGCCGTTTTCCGTTACGGGCTCAAAATATGATGTTTCGCCTGCAAGGTCCAAACCGAACTCGCCGACGTTTGCTTTGCCTGCAATTACGTAGCCTGCTTTTTCAAGTCTTTCAACAGCTTCGGCGCTGAAAAGGGGTTTGAAATTTTCAAGCATACGGGAGCCTGCGGTTGCGGGTACGTCTTTTACAAGGATTGTATCGTCAACGGCAACCGTGCCTGATTTATTGATTGTATTAATGAAATATCCCACTTTTAACACCTCACTTTACAAGTCTGGGTACCTGCCAGCTGTCCTCTGTACTCTGAGGAGCGCCGTCAAGGAGTGCCTTACGCTCAAAGGGCTGTTCGCGCTTGTCACTGCGGAGAATGTTTGTCATAGGCATTACGTATACCATAGGCTTAATATCTGCAGTGTCAATCTTTTCAAGCTCAGCTTCATCCTTGAGCATATTTTCAAATATCTTTGTCATTGCCTTCTTTTCATCGGCAGTGAAACTTAACTCGTTCACCTGTTCAAGGCTTTCGAGTCTGTCTTTTTTACTGATGACAGCTTTTGCACCGCTTACGGCAGATGCGAATGAGTTACTGTCGCCGCCGTCTGAACCGAGGGTTTCAACGCTTCCTTTGCCCCTGATGCTTACGTTTGCCTCAAAGAGCTGAAGTTCCGTAACTTCACCGGGTGCGCCGAGCATCTGATCCTGAGCAGTACCGTCAAGGGGGAATGCAATAACGTCACGGATTGTTTCGGTGTCTGCAAGAAGCATAACGATTCTGTCAACACCGGGTGCCATACCTGCGTGGGGGGGAGCACCAAACTGGAATGCGTTGTAGAGTGCGCTGAATCTTCTTTCAACCTCATCCTCACTATATCCTGCAATTTCAAAGGCTTTTCTCATAATTTCGGGGCTGTGATTACGAACCGCACCCGAAGCAAGCTCTATACCGTTACAAACAAGGTCGTACTGATATGCAAGGATTTCGGTGGGATCCATTGTTTCAAGGGCTTTAAGACCGCCCTGAGGCATTGAGAAGGGATTGTGAGTGAAAATGATTTTATCTGTTGTTTCATCGTGCTCGTACATGGGGAAGTCAACAACGAAACAGAATTCAAATGAATCGTTCTTTATAAGTTCAAGCTCATTGCCAAGCCATGTGCGTATTACGCCTGCGTTCTTGCTTGCAACTTCCGCATTTGTATCGCAGATGAAGAATATTGTTTCGCCTTCCTTAACACCGGTAAGTTCAACAATTTCCTTCATTTCATCGGGAGTCATAACCTTGCTGATGGGGTCATCCTTGAAGCCATAGTTTGCGGCATCAAGAAGAGTGATATGTGCAAGACCTGCCATCTTTGCCTGCTTTGTAGCAAAAGCGAGGGATTTATCAAAGAACCATCTTTCGTTCTTGCAGGGAGCAACAATGGCTCTTACGTACTTATTCATAAAGGGCTTGAATTTGACTCTCTTGAACAAGTCGGTTACGTCGCAGATAACCAGGGGGTTGCGAAGGTCGGGTTTATCTGAGCCGTATTTTGCCATTGACTCTGCATAGGGAATTCTTCTGAAGGGTGAAGCGGTAACCTTCTTATCTGAAAATGTTCTGAAAATATTGCTTACAACGTCTTCGCAAACCTGAAGAACTTCTTCCTGAGTTGAAAATGCCATTTCAAAGTCAAGCTGATAGAATTCGCCGGGTGAACGATCAGCTCTTGCATCTTCATCTCTGAAGCAGGGAGCAATCTGATAGTATTTATCAAAGCCCGATACCATAAGAAGCTGCTTGAACTGCTGAGGAGCCTGGGGCAGGGCATAAAATTTGCCGGGATGCTTACGGCTGGGAACAAGGAAGTCTCTTGCGCCTTCGGGTGAAGAAGCAGTGAGAATGGGTGTCTGGATATCGAGGAAGCCTCTTTCTTCCATAAGTCTTCTCATATAACCGATTACCTTTGAACGGAGGAGAATGTTGTTATGGAGTGCGGGATTTCTCAGGTCAAGGAATCTGTGCTTAAGACGGATATTCTCATTTGTATCGGTTGAGCCGATTTCAAAGGGAAGGTCGCGGCTGCATACACCGAGAACCTCAAGCTTATCAACAACAAGCTCAACAAGACCTGTCTCAATTTTGGGGTTAACCGTATTTTCGTCACGCTTGGTAACGATACCTTCAACAGAAAGAACGGTTTCCTTGCTGACGCCTTTAAGCAGGTTTTCGTTGTGAACAACAACCTGTGTAACGCCTGTTTCATCACGCAAGTCAACAAAAAGAACGCCGCCGTGGTCACGTATAACGTCTACCCAGCCTGCGAGCATTACGGTCTGACCGATATGCTGTTCTCTTATTTCGTTGCAACGGTGAGTTCTGTACATTTTATCATACCTCCGTCTGAACACTGCAAAAGCAGAAATGTTTACTGATTGAAAAAATAAAAAGTCCCGAGAATTTCTTTTGAAAATTCTCGGGACGAGTTGTTAATACCCGCGGTGCCACCCGTGTTGATACATTTAAGTATCCTCTCTTTTTATTCAGTTGGGGAGTGCCGCTGAAGTGTTGCTGTTCTTACTACTCATCTGAAGTGCGCTTTCAGCCCGTGACGCACAATCTCTGGCAGACTTTCCACAAAAGACAGGTCTTCGGTAAAATATTATACCAAAATATATTTTGGTTGTCAACAGTAATTTATGCACTAAATTCAGCGTTTATGCTTAATAATTTACTGCGTTTTGGTGGATTTTTTTCGTGCTATGTGATATATTTATATTGAAGATAAAAATAGAAGGTGATCGGCTTTGAGAAAGTTTATCATAGATACGGATGTGGGCGGCGACGATGCCGCGGCTCTCGTTATGGCTCTGCGTGAGCCTGACATTGAGATATTGGGTATAACCACTCTGGGTGGTAACGTACCTATTGAAAATACAACTCTCAATGCATTGCAGGTTGTTGAGGAATGCGGCAGAGAAGTGCCTGTCTATATGGGTTGCAATAAACCTCTTATGCGTGAGCTTGTTACGGCAGATAATGTTCACGGTAAAGACGGAATGGGGGATTGCGGTCTTATTCATCCCACGCGCAAACCCGAGAAACTGCACGCCGTTGAGTTTATTCTTGAAACTGTTGCCGCACATCCCGATGAGGTGGAAATTGTATCTCTCGGACCGGCCTCAAATATCGCTCTTGCTATTATGAAAGACAGAGATACAATGAAAAAGGTGAAACACATATGGTCTATGTCCACGTGCGGCTTCGGTGCCGGCAACATTACGCCTGTGGCGGAATTCAATGTGTTTGTTGATGCGGAAAGCTATGCCGTAATGCTCAACAGCGGAATTCCGATGACGGTTGCGGGCTTTGACCTTTGCCTTGGCGATGCATCGCTGACCCCCGATGAGCTTGACGGACTTTTGCATACACCTCTCGGAAGATTTATTGCCGAGGGTAACAGAGTGAAGCTTGCGTTCAACGAAAGTCTGACAGGCAGAGCCTTTGCGGATTTGCCCGATACGGTTGCAATGGCGGCGGTGCTTCATCCCGATGTTGTTACCGAATCTGTAACTGCCCACTGCTATTGCTGCGCGGAAGAAACTCCGGCTTACGGTCAGGTCATCATATACGATATTAAGAAACCGCTTTCCGTTAAATATGATATTCCCGAAACCTTTACTACCGTTATCAAAGCAATTAATCCGGACTTGTTCAAGCAATATCTGTATGCTTCACTTGAAGAATAACTGAGTGTGTAAGAAAGAACTCCCGATAACAGAAGCGTTATCGGGAGCAATTTTATTTTTTATACTTTTTTTTCGGCTTTTTTTACGGTTTCAGCTTCAAGCTCATCCTTCTTTTTGAGCCTTACCTTAACAAGATATGACGTGAGGTTATAGATAACCGAGCAAAGAGGAACGCTGAGCAGAATTCCGGGGATACCGAAGGCGGTGCCGCCGACCGAAACAGCAACAAGCACCCATATTCCGGGCAAACCTACGGATTTTCCCACAACCTTGGGATAAATCAGATTGCCCTCAAGCTGCTGAAGAACAACGATGAAAACAACAAACCACAGTGCTTTCATCGGGTTGTCAAAGAGAATCAGCAGTGCACCGAAGGTCGTACCTATGAACGCACCGAAAACGGGTATAAGCGCCGTAAAACCTACAAGCACCGAAATAACAGCCGCATACGGCATTTTGAATATCAGCATACCAATGAAACAAAGAACACCTATGATAACCGCTTCAGTAAGCTGACCCGTAATGAAGCTTGTGAAGGTTCTGTCTGCAATTTCTACAAGATTTGCAAGGCGCTCCACATCGTTCTTTCTTGGCAGAAATGCCTGCAAAAACTTTTTTGCCTGAGCAGAAAGCCTTTCCTTCTGTGCAAGAAGATAGAGTGAAAAAGCAATCGCAATTATAAGATTCACAATGCCTGTAACGATTGAGCCTGTGAAATCAATGGTTTTATCAACAATACCGCTACTATTGATAAGGTTTTTGAGAGTGTCAAGAATTTTACTTGAATTAAAGGTTAATTCGGGCAACGTCACACCGTGACTTTCGGCAAAAGCCATAAGCCTCTGTGCCCATATTTCAACCTGCGCAATGTACTGCGGTACGGATTTGATAAGCGATTGAAGTGCGTTGACGAATTCGGGTATAATCATAAACACCAATGCAAAAAGCAGGCCGATGATAATAACCGTACTGAGAATAAGGCACACGGGCCGCCTTGCCTTCAATCTCTTTTCTTTATCGCATTTTCTGAAAATTCTGTCAAAAACTCTTTCGACGGGTCTGAGCAGTACGTTTATGACAAACGCAAGGCAGAAGCCTGTTACAAAAGGTGAGATAATTGAAGAAATTGAACCGAATATGCCCGAAACCTTATCTGTGTTGTTTATTCCCCAGGCAAAAAGAACTATGAATGCGGCAAGTCCTGCAACATACTTAAAGGTGTTTTTGTTGAATTCAAAAACGATTTTTCCGCCGTTGCTTTTATTCTTTTTTTCCGGAGTGTCAACTCCGCCGTCCTCGGGGATAACGCTGGCAATAAGATCTTTTGAGGTAGGCTCGGTGGGCTGAGTGTTATTGTTATTTTCCATTTTATGCCTTTATCTTTGAACCGATATCCTTCTTTTTCATAAAGATAACACCGATAACCATAATTATTGCAAAAATTATGAGATAACCGGGGATTTCACCTGCGTGTGCTTTAACAGAAGCGATAACCATAAAGATACTGCCTGCGATGGCAAGCACGGGAGCAACAAAACGCTTGAAGCCCTTGAAATCCTTGTTAGTCATCATTTTAATAAAGACAGGGATATAGAAGGGATAAATTGTAACGATGGGAAGCTCGGTGGGGTCGAATGCAAACATACCCAGCTTGCCGCTGAACGAACTGAATGATGCACAGTAGAAGTAGAAGAGCCATGCAGCGCAGAGAAGAAGACCGAAAACAGCCGAGTTTGCAGGCATATTTGTGTTCTTGTCAACGTCTGCAAACACCTTGGGCGAGGGACCTCTGCCTCTGGTTGAAAGTGAATAAAGACCTCTTGTGCAGCCCAGCATAAGACCGTTGAGTGTGCCGAGACAGGATATAATAACGAAAACGAAAATGCCGGTACCCATAATGTTGCCGAATACGTTTGCAAATGCAAGCTTGGCACCAGTCATACCGTTAACGAGCATAGTTTCGTTATCAACGGCACCGGCAAGACCTACGTAGTAGAAAACGTAAATCGCAACGATGATGATTGAACCGATAACAAGTGCTCTGGGAAGATTTTTCTTTGCATCTTTGATTTCAGCGTTGATTGACGTTGCGATAATCCAGCCTTCATATGCAAAAACCGTTGCGCATACTGCGCTGAAAACAGCATCGAAGTTTGATGCGGGGGGAGTGAGGTTGTTTTCGGTGAAAACCGAGGGATCAACGAGTTCCGTGAAGTTCTTCACAAGCGTGCCGTTTGAAAGACCGTAGATCGAGCCGACAACAGCCATAAGAAGAAGGGGAACAAGCTTGATAAACGTTGTTGAAACCTGGAATTTACCCGCAATGACAGGAGAAAGAGCGTTCATAGCATAACTGCCTACAAGGTAGAAGCAGGCAAGCGCAAAGCAAAGACCGCTTGTTTCGGGGTTTTCCTGATTGAATACTATGAGGGTGAACCTTGCGGAAAGCCAAGCGAGAGCCATTGTAAGAGTGGGATAATAAATCGTTGAAAGGAACCAGCCTGCAAGGTAAGCGTATTTTTCGCCTACTGCAGCTTCAGCGTAGTCAACAACGCCGTTTACTTTTTCATATTTTGTTGCCATAATGGAGAAGGTGTATGCACAAATAATCATGATAATACCGCCGATAACCCATGAAAGGATACCGAGCTTCAGATTACCGCCCGTAACCTGAAGAATTTTTTCTGCCTTGAAGAAAACACCGCTGCCTACTACAATACCTACAACCATACAGATTGCGGTGAGCAGACCGTATTTCTTCTTAAGTTCTGTTGCCATTTAATAACCTCCAAATCATAATTAGGTTAATTAAAATTTTACAATTTTCTCACAGAATTGTCAATGTTTTTTAGTCTAAATGATGTAATAATTATTACCGTATAATCCGGAACTTGCCTAAATCGGATAAATGTGATAAAATGTATTCAAATTTGTTTACGGAGGATGCTTATGCTGAAAAGAATTATTTCCGCTTTGTGTGTAACGGTTATTGCCGTGAGCTTTACAGCCTGCCAAAAAATCGACGGCGGCAATACAGGTTCAACCGATTCAAAAGCCGCTTCTCAAAAGGTGACGAGAATATACAATAGTTTTGCAGACGTTTTGCCTTCTTTTGATTTCGACGGTGAAAAGACAGAGAATTACAAGGAGGGAATAAGCTATTCTTTCAGTGCGAAATGTTCCGACAGTAAATTCAAAAAATACATCGACAAGGTGAATAAAGCAGGTTTTGACCAAAAACCGTCGGAAGGCAAAGGCTACTATGCAGCTTACAGTGAAGACGGATATTACACCGAAATAACCCTTGTCAACGGAAATATAACCGTGTTTATCAAGCGTAAATGACATTAAAAGCAAAATAAATGGCTTGGGCAGGAAACATAACCTGCTCAAGCCGTTTTTTTACAGGATTATACAAATTAATCCGCTGCATCCTTCGTTTATGACTCTTTCAAGTGTTTCACGGAGTTTGAGCCTTGCATCAGAAGGCATACGGTAAAGCTTGTTGTGAAGACCTTCGTTGACCAGTCTGTGCAACGAGGTGCCGAAAATGTTTGATTGCCATATCATCGATGGATTTTCTTCAAATTCCTTCAGCAGATATTTTATCAGTTCCTCCGACTGGCTTTCCGAGCCTACGATGGGTGCAACTTCTGTCTGTATATCGGCCCTCATAATGTGGAGCGATGGTGCGCTTGCTTTAAGTCTGACTCCGTATCTTCCGCCCTGCTTCATTATTTCGGGTTCTTCCAGCGTAAGGTCATCAACGTCGGGGAGCACGATTCCGTAGCCCGTGGCTTCAACCTCATCAAGAGCATCCTGAATACGCTTGTAGCCGCTTTGAGCAGCGGAAAATTCTTTCATTTTCTTCATAAGCTGCTGCTCGTTTTCAACCGAAACACCTGTTTCTTCTCCAAGAATTTTGAAGAAAAGGGAAGGGTTAAGTGTAACCGATATACCTGCACCGCCTTCGGAAAGATTAATGCTGTCTACCGTTGATTTTTCTACGTGCTCGCTGTCTGAAATCCTGCTTGCAAAAACCTTTACGTCGTTTACCTTTTTCAGATTTCCGGCAAGTGAGCTTATTTTACCGAATATATCCGAGCGAAGCCAGTGTTCTCTGTCAAGCGAAGTGATCCACGCAGGAAGATCGATTTTTACCTCTTTTATCGGGAATTCAAACAGGATTTGTGACAGTATTTCGCTGATTTCTTCTCCCGTAAGCTCAAGACAGTTGACGGGCACAACGGGAACTCCGTAGTTTTCCGACATTTCGTGTGCAAGTGAAACTGCGGCAGACGATGAGGGCGATTTGCAGTTAAGAAGTACAACGAAGGGCTTTTCAAGTGCTTTCAATTCGCTTATAACCCGCTTTTCGGCTTCTTCATATTCTTTGCGAGGGATTTCGCTTATTGAGCCGTCGGTAGTAACGACAAGACCTATTGTCGAATGCTCGGTAATAACCTTCTGCGTGCCGATTTCGGCCGCCATATTGAAAGGAATTTCATCCTCGTACCACGGCGTTTTCACCATTCTCGGTGCTTCTCCCTCTATGTATCCCAGCGAAGACGGAACGATATATCCTACACAGTCAATCATTCTAACCTTCATTTTTGAGTTTGAAGGCAGATTGATTTCAACCGCATCCTCGGGGATGAATTTTGGTTCCGTTGTCATAATGGTGCGGCCTGCTGATGACTGGGGAAGCTCGTCTGTTGCTCTTTCCCGACGGGCATCGTCGCTGATGTGAGGCAAGACCATGGATTCCATAAACTTTTTGATGAATGTGCTTTTCCCGGTTCTTACGGGTCCCACTACGCCGATATAAATATCGCCTCCCGTGCGTGCGGCTATGTCCTGATAAATGTTACTGTTTGCCATTTCAAGTCCTCCGAATTCACATTTTATTGCTTTCCATAAACAATATGCGAATTCGGGACAATGTATGACACAAAAGAAAGTGCCTTGCCGAAGCAGGGCACTTTCCTTTTCAGAACGATTCTTTTATCATTTCGAATATTGAAATTACGATTATGTCCTCGTCTCTGCGAGTTTCAACGGGTAAATCGCTGCTTGCAGGCTTGAGTTCGTCACTGCCCGTAAGCATCATAAACTGAGGATAAAGCTCGTTTGAACGTACCGTGGGCTGACCTTTGTAGTTGAGCGCCCAGTTGATAAATTCAAGGTATTCGTCACCGAAATCCGAGTGGCCGCTGTCTCTGACAAACCAGGTGTATTCGGGAAAAGCGCAGGTGGAAGCGTCAATTATTCCGTCGGGTGAAAGGTGATTGTGTCCGCACTTTCTGTTTGCCTGCTTGTAGTTTTCGCCCAGTGTGCCGTTTATGGGAGCGCAGGTTGCGCCGAGAGTCATATATTTTGTGTCAATAAGATAATCCGACTGACCTGCGGGCTCGGCTGTGACGGGTATTGATGAAATATTGTAGCCTGCGCTGATGATGATTTTTGCACCGTCAGCCTTTGCCTGCTTGAGGATTTTTTCGGCTTTTGTCTGCACGTTGTCGTGGTAATAGTCGATTTTTTCAACAAGACCGTCGTATTTTTCGTCGCCCTTGAGCATTATTTCTTTTGCTTCGTCGTAATATTCATCGGGCACGAAGGACCAAAGACCGGGCATAGTTCCGAAAATATCAATAAGGCATTCGTCAAAAATCTTGTCAAGCTGAGCATCAAGCATTTTCTGAACGTAGTTCAGTGCGAAATCCGCAAGACCGTAATCGCAGAGAAGTGACACAACGGCACCGATAAGCTGACTCTGTGCGTCCTCGTAACCCATAATTCCTTTGAGGTATGTTTCAAGAGCTTCGCCTTTATGGGAAACAGAGATTTCTTCCGTGAAAAGAGCGCCTACAAGAGAAAGTCCCTTATATGCAGGTGAAAGACATACGAGCTTGTCAATATTTTTTCCGCCGTAGAGCTCAAGGTATGACATAAGCACGGTGTTACCCTGGCTGTGGCAGGCAAAGGAAATCTTTTTATGCCCCGTTGTTGCTTTTACTTCATCGACAAAATCTCTGAGAAGCTTTGCATTGTCAACCGGAGAAAGCCGCCAATCGTAAAGAAACGTGAAATATTTATCGTCAATATCCTCGTTGGTGAGAGTGTGAGCGATTTTATGCAAATCCGCTTCAATTCCGTCAAATTCCACACCTGAATTTTCGATTGCCGTACCGTCGGGATTGAGTGCGGCGGCGCCGAGCATTTTTTCTGCGCCCCTTGCGGCGTACTTACCGAAAATTCTGTCATTGCCCACAAGCAGACCGCCCATAACGGCCATAAGCAGGTCGGGTACCGAATTTGCTATTGCATCGCCCGAGGGAGGGAAAACGGAAACGGGTTCCTCGCTGTCAAGCTCGTTGTAAATCGGAGCGCCGAAGCCGGGGATATAAATGACGGGAGTATGTCCGCAGTTACAGTTTTTTGCCGCAAAAGCAGGTGTGCATAGGCTGAAAACAAGCCCTGCCGCAAGAATGATGCTGATAAGTTTTTTCATTGTCGTACCCTTCCTCATTATGAATTATATTCAGCCGCTCGGGCTGTTGCCAGTTTGTCGCAGCGTTCGTTTTCGGGGTGCCCCGCATGACCCTTGACCCACACGATTTTATACTCGTGCTTGCGGATTTCCGTTATTAATTCCTGCCACAATTCGGGATTAAGCACGGGCTTTTTATCCGCTTTTTTCCAGCCGTTTTTCATCCAGTTCCATATCCAGCCCTGCAAAAACGCATCGGCAACGTATTTTGAATCGGTGTAAACGGTAACGTCACATTTCTGATTTAATTTTTTCAGTGCTTCAATAACGGCTGTCAGCTCCATACGGTTGTTGGTCGTGGGATTTTCTCCGCCGCTGAGTTCCATTTCGTGACCGCCGTAGCGAAGAATGGCGCCCCATCCTCCCGGACCGGGGTTGCCCGAACAGGCACCGTCTGTGAATATATCAACCTTTTTCAGTTCTGCCATAAGATTCTCCGAAGTAAATTTATAATTGGTAATTATATCACCATTTTTTTGAATAAACAATAGGAAAACGGTTATTTTCAGAAAAAATGCCAATAATATCACTCGAAAAAGTTTTCGGAAGGACTGATGTTATGAAAGCAGTGATTATGGCTGGCGGAGAAGGAAGAAGACTCAGACCCTTGACCTGCACGTTACCGAAGCCTATGGCAAAAATTCTCGGCAAACCCATTATTGAGTACATTTTTGACCTGCTTTGTGCAGGGGGAGTGAAGCGTGCGGCTGTTACGCTGGGGTATCTGCCCCATATGATTGAGGAGTCGTATGAAGGCGGGTACAAAGGTCTTGAGCTTGATTTTATCAGAGAGGATGAACCTTTGGGCACTGCCGGAAGTGTAAAAAACGCAGCCGCTGAATTTGAAGAACCGTTTTTTGTCGTCAGCGGTGATGCTCTTTGTAATTTTGATTTGAATAAGATTATGGCATATCACAAGGCAAGCGGTGCGGCGGTGACCGTTGTTGCGGTTGAAGCATCCGACCCGAGAGAATACGGTGTTGTAAGGGTTGATAAAGAAAACCGCGTGACGGGTTTTATCGAAAAACCGTCGTGGAATCAGGCTGTAAGCAATCTTGCAAACACGGGAGTTTACGTTATCAGTCCCAAGTGTCTTGAACTTATTCCCAAAGGTAAGCCCTATGACTTTGCATCGGACTTGTTTCCTCTTATGCTTGAAAGGGGAATGCCGATTTATTGCTATCATACATCGGATTACTGGTGTGATATAGGCAGTGTTGAAGCGTATATGAAGTGTCAGAGGGATGCATTTGACGGAAAAATAAAGCTGTTGTCGGGCGAAACCGCAAAAGGCATCTATACCGAAAATCGTCTCCCTTCGGGTGATTACAGCATCGTACCGCCCGTGTTTATAGGTAACAATACCGAAATCTCAGACGGTGCCGTAATAGGTCCGTATGCAGTCATAGGTGATGGGTGCTGTATCGGAAGAAATTCAAAAATAAGATATTCCGTCGTTTCGGATAATTGCTGCTTTGCCGCCGATACTTCCGTAACAGGTGCGCTCATATGCTCGGGTGCGGCACTGAGAAGCAGATGTTCAATGTATGAAAACAGTGTTGCAGGTTCGGGTTGTGTTATCGGTGAGGATGTGTGCGTGAAACCGGGTGTAAGCATATGGCCGGGCAAGGTTGTCGGCAAAGGCACCGCTGTCGGTTCAAACGTAAAATACGGCAACGTAAAAGCCGAATATTTCAGCGGCGGCAGAGTGAGTGAAGGCGGCGGTGTAAGGCTCGGTGCCGAAAACTGCGTTCGCCTCGGTGCTTCGCTGGGCAGTGTGGCGGAGGGGCGTAAAATTGCGTTGGCTTGTGACGGCACGCCTTATTCACGGATAATGTGCCGTGCAATGGCGGCAGGCATAAGTGAAACGGGTGCCGCAGTGTGGGATTTCGGTGAATGCTTTGAGTCTCAGTTCAGATATCTTGTCAACGTATGCGGGCTTGAAGCAGGGGCTTTTGCCGGCAGCGGCGATGAAAGATATGTTGAGTTTTGTTCACGCGGAGGGTTGAGCTTGCCTTGCAGACTTGAAAGGCAGCTTGAAGCGGCAATGTCAAGATGCGAATTCAGAGAGGCATCCGACACGGAGCTTGCAGATCCTGCCGATATGTCGGGTATGAAACATCTGTACGTGCAGGGTATTATGACGCAGCTACCCTTCGCTTTGAAGGAAAAAGCGGTTTTTAAATCCGAAAACTCCGCAATAAGGAATCTGATATCCTCCTGCATTTCAAGTCTGAGCGCGGAAGAAGACGGCAATACCGTGTTTGAGGTGAGTTCCGACGGTGCAAAACTGTCTGCGTTTTGTGACGGAAAGAACTACGGTTACGAAAAGCTGCTTGCCGTTGCCTGCGATGATGAAATGAGTAAGGGCAGGGATGTTGCGGTGCCTTATGATTCGCCGGAATATCTTAATCTGATTGCTGAAAAATACGGCAGAAGGGTTTACAGATATCTTTCAACTCCTGCCGACGGTGCGGATGCGAAGGCAAGGCAGCTTGCGGCAAAACAGCCTTTTGTCAGAGACGGCCTTTTCCTTGCGGCGAAACTTCTTTCGGTTATGAAGGAGAAAAACTGCAAACTTGAAAATCTTGTTTCACTGCTTCCGGAAAAGTGTGTAGTGAGAAAAACCGTCAGAATAAATTTTTCACCTTCCTACCTGTTTGACCTTGCAGGCGAGGCGACAGGGGTAACGGGTAATGACCGCGAAGGTATAAAAATTGTCCGAAACGACGGAAGCCTGCGTGTTATTCCCGAAAGAGGAGGCGTAAGCGTGCGTATTCTTGCTGAGGCGGATACCGCCGAAACCGCAGAGGAAATTTGTGCAGGTTTTGAGGATATCATAAACAATGCAAACGACAAAGTTTAGTAATATATATAAATATATCTTGACTTTATAAGCACAAAAAGATAAAATATACCGTGGGGCAGGAGCACTGCCCCGCGAACTGAACATAATTTGAGATTTATATACACCGAATTTTCAGGTAAAGGAGAATATATGCAGAAAAAAACAAATAAAAACAATCAGCAAAAAAGCAACGGAGCAGTTAAGGATAATTCAAAAAATCAGCAAAAAAGCAAGAAGAATCAGGATGCTTCAAAGAGACCTTACAGAAAAAACTTTTCAAAAAACAGAAACGGCTCTGCAAAGAAATACAGGAAATCTGCGATGGTTGACGAAATACCCGTAAGAATAGCCTTCCTCGGCGGTCTTAATGAGGTTGGTAAGAATATGACTCTTTATGAGTACAAGGACGATATGTTCCTTGTGGATTGCGGACTTGCTTTCCCAGACCCCGAAATGCTGGGTGTTGACCTTGTTATTCCCGATTTTTCCTATGTTGAGAAGAATGCGGATAAGATAAAGGGTATTGTTATCACACACGGTCACGAAGACCATATAGGCGGTCTTGCTTACTTACTCAAAACCGTGAATATTCCCGTATACGGCACCAAGCTGACCATCGGTCTTATTCAGGGTAAGCTTAAGGAACACGGTCTTCTCAGCAGTGCAAAGCTTAACGAAATTGCACCCGGCGACGTGGTGAAGCTTGGCGGATTTGAGGTTGAAGCAATCCACGTCAATCACTCCATCCCCGATGCGATAGCCCTTGCAATCAAGTGCGAATGCGGTACGGTTATCCAGACGGGTGACTTCAAGGTTGACAGCACACCCATTGACGGCGGAATGATTGATCTTTCAAGATTTGCACAGCTGGGTGACGAAGGCGTGCTTTGCCTTCTTTCCGACTCAACCAACGCAGAAAGAGCAGGATACACCGAAAGCGAGCGCAAGGTCGGAGAATCGTTTGACGTGCTTTTCCGTAAGGCAGGCAAGAACAGAATCATCGTTGCAACGTTTGCTTCAAATATTCACAGAGTTCAGCAGATTATAAACGTTGCCCATTCTCTCGGCAGAAAGGTTGCCATAATCGGCAGAAGTCTTGAGAACGTTGTCAACATCAGTGCACAGCTCGGCTATCTTAACATCCCCGATAACGTTATGATTAACGCAGATTTAATCAATAAGTATCCTGCTGAGGATATCGTTGTTATTACGACGGGAAGCCAGGGCGAGCCTATGTCGGCTCTTTCAAGAATGGCTTTCTCAGACCACAAGAAGGTTGAAATCAGACCCAACGACTACGTTATCATTTCCGCAACTCCTATTCCCGGTAACGAAAAAACAGTGGGTAAGGTTGTTAACGAGCTTCTTAAACTGGGCGCTCAGGTTATATATGAGAAAATGTACGACGTTCACGTTTCGGGCCATGCCTGTCAGGAGGAACTGAAACTTATAATGGGGCTTGTGAAGCCCAGATATTTTATTCCCGTTCACGGCGAGCAGAAGCATCTGCGAAAGCACGCAAGGCTTGCGGAGGGTATGGGAATAGGTACCGAAAACATTTTTATTGCAGATAACGGCTACGTTGCTGAAATTACCAATCATTCAATCAAGAGTGCGGCATCTGTGCCTGCAGGCAGAGTGTTTGTTGACGGCTACGGCGTAGGCGACGTAGGCAGTGTGGTTCTCAGAGACAGAAAGCATCTCGGTCAGGACGGTATCATTGTCGTTACCGCTTCCGTTGACTATGAAACCGGTCAGCTTATAGCAGGTCCCGAGGTTATTTCAAGAGGCTTTGTTTACGTCAAAGAGAATGAGGAGCTTATTGCTCAGGCACGTAAGGTTGCTGAAAAGGCGCTTGAAACCTGCTATTACAGCAACATCAGCGATATAAACGCAATCAAGGGTAAACTCAGAGATGCTGTTTCCCATTTTGTATACGAACAGACAAAGAGAAGCCCTATGATTCTTCCCATTATTATGGAGGTCTAAATGAAATTCAAAGGTTTCTGGTATGACAGCCTGCTTATATTTGTGACTGCCGGTATTTCTGCGGTCTTCATAGCTATGACGTTTTTTATTGAAAAGCGTCTTGCGGCTGCAGAATGCCTTGCCTTTGCATTGGTTATCGTTATTGCCCTTTACAGAGTTTTTTCAGCTAAAAGCAGATACAAGAAGTTTATTGTGAAAACCGCAAAGAAACTTGATTTTACAGATCAAAAGGTTCTTTCAAATGCACCGTTTCCTGTTGCTGTATGCGATGAAGCAGGCACGATAACCTGGTGCAGCGAAAAATTTCTGAATGAAATTTCAAAGGGTGAAATCACCTCGGCAGAAAATATAAAGTCCTATACAAACGGTGTCACAATAGATTCGATTGTTAACAGGGAAAATGTCTGTGTGCTTGTTGACGGCAGGTATTATACGGTTTATACGATACCTTACAGGTCGTCGGGAAAGGGATATACCGCGCTGTATTACCTCGATAACACCGGTCTTAAAAAAACCGAGCTTGATTATTTCAATTCAAGACCTTACGCGGTTCTCATCGAAATGGATAACCTTGATGACTCCAGAAGTGAATTCAGGGAAAGTGAGCTTGCTGAAATAAGAAGCCGTATAGAAGGCTCTCTCGATGATTGGGCTGAGCTTCACGGAAGTGTTTTGAAAAAGGTAAGCGAAGACCGTTACCTGATTATAACCGAGCAGCAGAATTTCAGCCGTATGACAGAAGAAAGATTTACCATTCTTGAAACGGTCAGAAATTATGAGTATAAAGAAATGAAGGTAGGGGCAACCCTTTCAATCGGCGTTTCGGGCGGCGAAAGCATCAGAGCCTGCGAAAAAGGTGCGAGAAAAGCCCTTGAAATGGCTTTGGGCAGAGGCGGCGACCAGGTTGCCATAAAGAATAAGGATGGCTACGATTATATAGGCGGTGTTTCAAAAAGCGCTGAAAAACGCAATAAGGTCAAAAGCCGTGTGGTAGGCTCTGCACTTGCGGAGCTTATCAAGTCAAGCAGTAACGTTATCGTTATGGGTCACTCGTATACGGATCTTGATGCAATCGGTTCAGCGGTAGGCATAGTTTGTGCCTGCGAAGGCTTCGGCATACCTGCTTACATAGCAACAGACAGAAAAAAGACTCTTGCATCAACCCTCATAGAAAGACTTGACGAAGCAAACAAAGGCGGAATCATTATCGGGCAGGAAAAGGCGCTTGACCTTATCGACAGGAAAAGTCTGCTTATAGTCACCGATACGCATATTTCAACGTTTGTGGAATTTCCGAAAATTCTTGAAAAAGCAGAAACAAGGGTTGTTATTGACCATCACAGACGTTCAAAATCCGAAATAGAAAATGCGGTTATATTCTATCACGACCCGAATGCATCCTCAGCCTGCGAGATGGTGACGGAGATTCTGCAGTATATAAACCCCGATATAAAAATCGACAAGGGTGTTGCGGAAGCACTGCTTTCAGGTATAATGCTTGATACCAAGGATTTTGTAATGGGTACTGGTGTTCGTACGTTTGAAGCGGCGGCATACCTCAAGGATAAAAAGGCGGATATGATAAGCGTCAAAAAGCTTTTTTCAAATTCGCTTGAAGTGAATAAGCTGAAAACCAGAGTTATTTCATCCGCTGAAAATTACAAGGGCTGTGCGGTGTCAACCGTTGATTTTGAATCGCCGGACGTAAGGGTGATTGCAGCGCAGGCTGCAGATGAACTTCTTAAGGTCAGCGGAATAAAAGCCTCGTTTGTAATATTTGAAAACGGTGACTGTGTGAATATTTCCGCACGCAGTCTCGGAGAAATAAACGTTCAGGTTATTATGGAAGCGTTGGGCGGCGGCGGTCATCAGACAATGGCGGCGTGCCAGCTTAAAGAAAGCACGAGGGAGTCTGCGAACGATGCACTCCGCAGTGCTGTGGATAATTTTTTCGAAAATAATTAAGGAGATATAAATTATGAAAGTTGTACTTATTCAGGACGTTAAAGGTCTTGGCAAAAAAGGCGAGCTTGTCAACACTTCAGACGGCTATGCAAGAAACTTCCTTTTTCCCAGAAAACTTGCAATGGAGGCAAATGCTCAGGCAATGAGCGAGCTTAAAAACAGAGAGGCTGCGGAAAAGCACCGTATTGATACCGAAATTGCGGCGGCAAAGGCAAATGCGGCAAAGCTTGAAGGCAAAACCGTGAAACTTACCGCAAAGGGTGGCGCAGGCGGCAAGCTTTTCGGCTCCGTAACCTCAAAGGATGTAGCAGGTCTTATTTCAAAGGAATACGGCATTGTTCTTGATAAGCGTAAGGTCGTTGTTGAAGACATAAAAGCATTCGGCACATATCCCGTAGAGGTAAAACTCTATAACGGCATTTCCGCTTCAATGTACGTAAGCGTACAGGAGTAAAATTTTTAATCCGAACGGAGAATAACAATGGCAGATAACGGAATGTTTTCCCTCGATAATATTCAGATGCCGTTCAGTGCCGAGGCAGAGCAGGCTGTGTTGGGCAGTATTCTTGTTGACCCTTCGTGCCTTTCTCAGGCGGCGGTTTACATAAACCCCGATTCCTTCTATCTTCCTCAGCATTCGGCAATCTTTTCTGCAATGATAACCCTTGACAGCACCGGCAGAACCATTGACCCTCTTGTTGTGCTTGACCTTCTTGTTCAGCAGGGCGTATACGACAATGGCTCGGGAAGAAATTATCTTTTTGAGCTTGCTCAGATGGTTCCGTCAACGGCGAACGTTGAGATGTATGCAAAGATCGTGCGCGAAAAATTTTATATGCGCACACTTATCGGTATTTCATCCGAAACAATCGAAAGTGCGGTTTCTCAGGAAGAAACTGCCGATGCATTGCTTGATAATGCCGAGCAGAAGATTTATAACATCCGCCAGGGCAAAACCTCGAATGCGCCCTCAAAGCTCAAGGATATCATTGTAAACAACGTTTATGATACTCTCAAAAAGATAACCGGTGAAGACAAGGATCTTTACAAAGGCTACACAACGGGCTTCAGCGACCTTGATAAAATTCTGACGGGTCTCAACAAATCCGACCTTGTGCTTATCGGTGCCCGTCCCGCAATGGGTAAAACAAGCTTTGCGCTGAATCTTGCCCGTAACGTTGCGGCAATCGGTAAACGAAAGGTTCTTTTCTTCTCGCTTGAAATGACAAAGGAACAGCTTGCAATGCGTGTCCTCGGCACGGAAGCAAGAGTATCCAGCCATAAAATGAGAAACGGAAACATTTCTCAGGATGAATGGGTAAGATTAGGCATGGCAACAAGCGCACTCAACGACTGTGAGCTTTATTTTGACGATACCTCAACAATTACCGTTCCCGAGATGAAGGCAAAAACAAGGCGTCTGGGCGGCGTTGAATGTGTTATCATTGACTACCTCGGTCTTATCAAAGGCAGCACACGCACCGAAAACCGTGTGCAGGAGGTCAGTGAAATCACACGTAACCTCAAAATGATGGCAAAGGACCTTAACATACCCATCGTTTGTTGTGCACAGCTTTCCAGAGGTACGGAAGGCAGAGGCAAGTCTCACAGACCTCAGCTTGCCGACCTTCGTGAATCGGGCTCAATTGAGCAGGATGCCGATATCGTTATGATGCTTTACAGACCCGATTACTATAACGGAGAAAAAGACGATAACGATGAACCCGATGCACCCCGTCAGGATGTGAACATAGCGGAGGTTATCGTTGCCAAAAACCGTCACGGCGAAACGGGTACGGTTGAATTCGCTTGGGACGGCGAACATACTCTTTTCGTGCAGTTGGAGAAAAATCTGGATGATTGATAAAGTAAAATCGAGAGTCAGAGATATGATTCCCGAAGGGGCGGCGGTTGTTGCCGCTGTTTCCGGCGGAAGCGACTCAATGGCTATGCTCAGCATTCTCAATGAAATCAAGGATGAATTCGGGTTCAGCCTTTGTGCTGCACACGTCAATCACGGGCTTCGCGGCGAAGCGGCGGACGGTGACGAAAAATTTGTCTGCGAAAAGTGTGATGCAATGGGTATAAAGCTTTATGTGAAGCGTGCTGATGTTGCGGAACTTGCCGAAAGGCAGGGGATTGGTCTTGAAGAATGCGGCAGAAACGTGAGATATGAGTTTTTTAACTCGTTGGGCGAAAACATTATTATTGCTACGGCGCATAACCTGAGTGACAGAGTTGAAACCTTCTTTTTCAATTTTGCAAGAGGCAGTGCCTTGCGAGGACTTTGCTCGATACCTGCTTCAAGGGATAATATTATAAGACCCGTAATCGATTGCACCAAGGATGAAATCCTTGAATATTGCACAAGTAACGGTATTGAATTTGTTACTGATGCCACCAACGATGACGTTTCATATACCCGCAACAGGATAAGGCACAACATTGTGAAAGAATTCAGGAATGTCAATCCGTCTTTTGAAGCAAGTGCAGGCAGATGTATTTCTGCCGTTAATGAGGATGAAGCCTTTCTCTCATCTCTTGCATATGAGACGGTTGAAAAGGCAAAGTGCGAAGGCGGATACTCAGCATCCGTACTTGATTTATCGGCGGTACCTGTGAAAAAAAGGGCGTTGATAAACATAATTGAGCTTTGCAAGGGCGTTACACCCGAATATAAATTCATCGATAAAATCTGCGCGTTGCTGAAAAACGGCGGCTCAATGCAGATTAACGGCGGTGTTACCGTAAGAGTCCGCAGGGGAGTGCTTGATTTTCCGTCTGCAGGTGATGATATCCCTGAAACGGAATTGTGCGAAAGGATGGATTTCGGCTCTGCCGTAATTACTGCACGGATTATTAACAAAGAAGAAATAAATAATTTACAAAACATTTCAAAATCCGTATTGGAATATTACCTTGATTGTGATAAAATACACGGCAGGGCAGTGGTGAGAAGCCGTTCTGACGGCGATTTTATAGCGCTTGCATCAAGAAAATGCACCAAAAGTCTGAAAAAGCTTTTCAATGAGCTGGCAATCCCGCCTGAAAAGAGAAACTGTGTTGCGGTTTTCTCTGACGATAAGGGGGTTTTTCTTGTTGAGGGTGCAGGCATATCCCGAGATGTTACCGTTGATAAAAACACAAAAAAGGTTATGAGAATACGGATTGAAAGACAGGATGTGTAAAAATGCTCAATGATATTGAAAAAGTATATTACAGTGAAGAAACACTGAAAAATATTGTAGATCGCTTGGGTGCGCAGATAAGTGAAGATTACAAGGATAAAAACCTGCTTCTTGTCAGCGTGCTTAAAGGCTCTGTTGTTTTTATGGCAGATCTTATGAGGGCTATTACCGTGCCTTGTGCGATTGATTTCATGTGTGTTTCGAGCTATGCAAATAAAACCGAATCATCAGGTGTTGTTAAAATCATAAAGGATCTTGATATCAACCTTGAAGGCTGGGACGTTCTTATTGTTGAAGATATTCTTGATTCCGGCAAAACTCTCAGCTATATCAAAAAAATCCTTCTCAGCAGAAACCCCAGAAGCATCAGAATCTGCACATTGCTGGATAAACCGGAACGCAGAGTGGTTGACGACATTTTTGCGGATTATTCAGGTGCCGAAGTTCCCGATGAATTTGTTGTGGGCTACGGTCTTGATTACGATGAGAAATACAGAAATCTGCCCTACATAGGCGTTCTTAAAAGAGGCGTATATGAAAAATAATTTTTAACCCATGGGGAAAGATAGATTAAGGAGTGATCGTTCAAATTGAACCCGAAAAAGACTAATCCGGGCGCACAGAAAAGGCGCATTTCATCAATTCTTGCATATGTGCTCATTCCGCTTATGCTTATCAGCGGTATAGCTTATTTTATGACTGCACAGAAGCAGGAGAAAACCGAATATTATCAGATAGTTGCCCTCTTTGATGAAGGCAAGGTAGCCGAATATTCTCTTAACCTCAGCAGCGGCGCTCTCACCTACAAGCTTCAGGGCGAAGCTGCCGAAAGAACCTTCTCGGTACCCAGTGTGAATCTTTTTATTGAAGACATTCACAGCGGTGTTATCGAGCACAACAGACAAAATCCCGATAATCCCGTGAAAGCAAAATACATTGCAGGGTCAACGGGTCAGTGGCTTTACAATATTGTGCCTACATTGCTTCTTCTTGCGGTTATGGGTATTCTTACCTTCGTTATGTTCAAGCGTATGAATCAGACGATGAGTAACGAGAATAACCGTACTCTCAGCTTCGGCAAAGCCAGAATCAAGCAGGCAAAGGACGAAAAGAGAAAGACTACCTTTGCAGACGTTGCAGGTGCAGACGAAGAAAAGGAAGAGCTTGAAGAAATTGTTCAGTTCCTTAAAAATCCTTCAAAGTTTGATTCTCTCGGCGCAAGAATTCCCAAGGGCGTGCTTCTTGTAGGCCCTCCGGGTACAGGTAAAACCTTGCTGGCAAGAGCTGTTGCAGGTGAAGCCGATGCACCCTTCTTCTCAATTTCAGGCTCCGATTTTGTTGAGATGTACGTAGGTGTGGGTGCTTCAAGAGTCCGTGACCTTTTTGACCAGGCAAAGAAAAGCTCACCTTCAATTATTTTTATTGATGAAATCGATGCGGTAGGCCGTCACAGAGGTGCAGGTATGGGCGGCGGACACGACGAAAGAGAGCAGACGCTTAATCAGCTTCTCGTTGAAATGGACGGTTTCGGTGCTAACGAAGGCGTTATCGTAATTGCCGCCACAAACCGACCCGATATTCTTGACCCCGCGCTTCTCAGACCCGGCAGATTTGACCGTCAGGTAACGGTTAATTATCCCGATACCAAGGGCAGAACCGAAATTCTTAAGGTTCACGCAAAGAAAAAGCCTCTTGCCCCCGATGTTGACCTTAACAGCATTGCTCACGCAACGGTAGGCTTTACAGGTGCGGATCTTGAAAATCTTCTTAACGAAGCCGCACTTCTTGCCGCAAGATGTGACAAAAAGGCGATTACAATGGAAGAAATTGATGAGGCGGCTCTTAAAGTTCAGGTAGGTTCTGAAAAGAAATCACACAAAATGAACGAAAAAGCGAAGAAACTGACCGCTTATCACGAGGCAGGTCATGCAGTTTCAAGCTATTATCTTGAAAACGAAGATCCCGTTCATCAGATTTCTATTATTCCCAGAGGTATGGCAGGCGGTTACACCCTTTACAGACCCACAGAGGATAAGAACTACACTTCGAAAAATGAAATGCTTGACAGTCTTGTAGGTCTTCTCGGCGGACGCGTTGCCGAGGCACTTGTGCTTGGCGATATTTCAACCGGTGCTTCAAATGATATTGCACGTGCAACCGAAATTGCAAGAAGTATGGTCACCAAGTACGGTATGAGTGAAAAACTTGGTCCCATTGCATTCGGCAGTGATAACAATGAGGTTTTCCTCGGAAAGAATTACGGACAGGTCCGCAACTATTCCGAAAGCGTAGCATCTGAAATTGACTCTGAAATTGAGAGCATTGTGAGAAATGCTTATACAAGAACAGAAACTATTCTTAATGAGCACATGGATAAGCTTCATCTTATTGCACAGTATCTTTTCGAAAACGAAAAGATGACAGGTGAAGAATTTGCAAAGGCTATGGAAGAAAAGCCTCAAGCTCCCGCTGAGGAAACAGAAGAATAAATGTTATGCCGCCCCGTTTTTACTGAAAAGTAACTTTGAGGCGGCATTATAATGTGATATTTTGAATTGTTATTGCAGAGGTGTTATATATGAAAAACAAATGTAAAAAAAGATTTGTTGCGGTTCTGAGTGTGATTGCCGCAGTAATTATATTTTTAAGCATTGCAGGACCGCAGCTTGTGCTTATGGCGGCGCGTCAGCCGGAGTCGGAAACAGGTTTTGCATACAGTGAATATTTCCTCAACAGTTACGATGATATCCGTCTTAATCTCAAAGAACGTGTCAACAAACTTCGCAACAGCGGGATTACGGTTGAAACCTCCGAATATGCGGTGGATGAAAGCGATAATCTTTATGTAGACAACATATATATTCCTTCCGTTAAAGAGAAAACAAATCTTATCGTGCTCACAACAGGTGTTCACGGTATGGAAGGATATATCGGTTCGGTTATGCTTGATGTTTTCTTTGAAGATATTTATCCCGGATTGGATACAGAAAAAACCGGTGTGCTTATAGTTGCAAATGTTAATCCCTACGGTATGAAATATATGCGCAGATATAACGAAAATAATGTTGACCTTAACCGCAATTTCATTATTGATTGGGAAAAATTTGACCTTTCTTCAAACAAGGATTACCCGGAAGTGAAAGAGTTTCTTCAGCCCGAAGGCAAAATAAAAAATGCATTCTGGCATGAAGCTGGCTTTTACCTGAATCTTGCCAAAGAAGCTCTTACAAAGGGAGCAGATAAGGTTTCGGATGCGCTTCTTACAGGGCAGTATGAATACCCCAATGGTGTTTATTATGGCGGTAATGGTGATGAAAAATCTACATCATACCTTAAAAATGTATTTAACACCTGTCTTGACGGTGAATATGAAAATATAGTTCATATAGATATTCACTCGGGATATGGTCCGCGTTATAATATGGTCATTTTCAATTCTGTTTATGAAACAATGACGGAAGCGGAGACCAAAGAGGCTTTCGATTATGAGTATGTTATTTCCCATGACTCGGAATCTTTTTATGCTACAACGGGAGATACTACCGATTATTTCTATCGTCTGGCAGAAAGCAAGAATACAGATAAAGCGCTTTTTTCAACTTGTTTTGAGTTTGGTACAATAGGTGACAGTTTTGTTGACTCTATTCTTTCGCTTAAATACACTGTTGATGAAAATCGCCAGCATTGGTATCCTTCCGACAGTAAGGTTGCAAGTGAAGTTGTCCGTGAAAATTATAATGAACTGTTTTATCCTACTGAAACACAGTGGAGAGAAAAAACAGTTGAAGATTTCAAAACTGCAACAACAGGCGTTCTTAACGCAAAATTGAAATAGTTTAAAAAGAGCACCTGGTGTTCAGGTGCTCTTTTGCAATATTTTCATTACCAACTGTATATAACTGTTTCACCGTCGATTTCCCATTGTGACGGTGTGCGGTTTTCATAAATGTCAATGGGTTTGATTGTGTGCTTACTCTGGAATGTTTTATAAGCCAGCGAAAGGTCTTTTTTCTGTTCATCTGTTAGGTTGTCGGTGCAGGATACAAAAAGGGGAGTGTTGCTGTATGAGAGAAGATGAAGCCACTGTTTGTTCTTTTCCCAGGGGATGTAATCTTTAAGAATTCCCACGCAGTCTGCATCGCACATATAGAAAGCTTCGTTCTGTGCAAGACGGAACGCAAGGGTGTTTACACCGTTTTTCCTTGTTGCATCCCATTCTCTTCCGCTTGTATCGTTACCTGTTCTGTAAAGCTCAACAAGGCCTGCACACAGATGTGAAACCGTGTTACAGCCGATTATCAGCATATCACCTGCCGCATCTCTGATAAGCCTGTAAAGGTCAAGCACAATCTCGGCGTTTGTTTTTGTTTTGTCGTAGAAGCTCCAGCCGTCGGCTTTGGTTATGGTTTCATTAAGCTCACTGCCCCAGCTTCCGAATAAATCTGCCGTTGTAAAATCGTGCTTAAGAAGCTCGTAGCCCCAATCTTTGATTCTTTCAATATCAGCCTTTATGTATGCCTTTGAATCGGGATGAGTGGGGTCGAGATACTGCCTTTTACCGCTTCGGAGAAGTCGCATATCTTCTGTTATTGCGGCGTCTCTGTTATGAAGGGGTCTTATCCATATACCGGGTCTTGCTCCCAGTTCCTTTATTTCGTCGGCAAGCTTTTTCATATCACCGAATTTTTCATTGGGTATCCACGGTCCTTCGCAGGAGTTAATCTGCCAGCAGTCATCGATTACTTCAAAAGGCTTGTTATCAATACCTTTTGCAAGCCCAAGCTGAACCTTTGTATCTGTAATTATTTCATCGTAACTGCTTTTGCCGTAAGCATAGTACCAGTTGTTGCCGCCGTAAATTCTTTCTTCGGGAATAAGCGGATTATCGCAAAGTGATTTGCAGTAATCGCAAAGACAGCCGTATACGTCGCCCGAGTCATAGCTTTTGAAAACAAACGTTGCAAGGTGAACCGTTCTTCCGCCAAGCTCAACACCGCAGCCGCCGTTTCTGCAATCAACAAGGGCTTTTATTCCGTTTGCAGTGCATTTGAAGCTGATAAAGGCATTGGGCTGTGTTTTAACACCGAAACAGAAACATTCTGACTTGTCGGTAGCAATAAAATACCAGGGAAAGTATCTGGTATTGTTGCAAAGTCTTGTGAATTCAAGCTCGCCGTAACTGCGTTCCCACACATCGCCGAGAACGTAAATATCATCATTTGCTTCGAAAGCCCAGTCAAGCTCAATGAATCTGATCTTATCGTTGTTTGCGGTCAGATACAAATCCAGAGTATTACCGTTTACGGTATAATTTATAACCGTATCGGAAATACCGTTTTCACTTATTATTTTCTTACTGAAAGCATCAATATTGAAATTCATTTTATCATCCTTTTATGATTTTTTTGCAATTTTACCTGCGATAAAGCAGAAGATGAATGAAACGATATCCGCAGCGACAATGGTGGAGCCTACGGGAGTGCCGTAAAGAATGGCAATGAATATTCCTGCTACGGCACAGGCTACCGATATGATTGCAGAACTGATGATAACTGAACGAAAACTTTTGAAAAGCCTCATTGCCGAAAGTGCAGGGAAGATAATCAGCGCAGATATCAGCAGTGCGCCTACAAGGTTCATAGCAAGCACGATTACAACGGCAGTTACAACCGCAATAAGTGTGTTATATGCTTTGGTGTTTGTGCCTGTTGCGCAGGCGAAGGCTTCGTCAAAGGTGACGGCGAAAATCCTGTTATAGAATAAAATGAAAACAAGAATTACAACCGCTGTAAGTGCGAGGCAAAGAATAACATCGGTTTTTGAAAGGGTAAGAATTGACGTTGAGCCGAAAAGAGTGGTGCACACGTCGCCGCTGACGTTTGACGATGTTGAAAATACGTTAAGTAGCAGATAGCCGAGAGCAAGCGTACCGACGGATATCATTGCAATGGCGGCATCGCCCTTGATTTTGGTGCTTGAATTAAGCCCGAGAAGGAGTATGGCCGCCGCTATTGTTACGGGTAATGCAACGGTCATCGGTGCCGTACCGCATACTGCGGCAACCGCTATTGCACCGAAGGCAACGTGCGAAAGTCCGTCACCTATCATAGAGTATCTCTTGAGCACGAGGCTTACGCCCAAAAGTGCGGCGCAAAGTGCTATAAGTACGCCTGCAATAAGGGCATATCTGACAAAGGTGTAGCTGAAATATGATGATAATGATTCAATTATATTCATTCGTCACAACCTCCGTCGCAGATAAAGCAGTGGCATCCGTCGCTGTTTTTGTAATCCTCTTTTGTGCCAAAAAACAAAGGCTTGTTACCGATGTGCAGAATGTGAGATGCAAATTCGATGGCGGCGTGTATGTCGTGTGATACCATTATTACCGTTATGCCTTCTTTGTTGATTTCAGTAATCAGATGATATAGATTTTTGGTAACTACGGGGTCAAGACCTGCAACGGGCTCGTCAAGAATGAGCAGCTTTTTTGTTGCACACAATGCCCTTGCAAGAAGCACTCGCTGCTGCTGACCGCCCGAAAGCTCACGGTAGCATTTGTCTGAAAGGTCTGTGATACCGAGCCTTTTCATAATATCTGCCGCCTGCTTTTTCTGAGCTTTTGAATAAAAGGGTTTTATTCCGCAACCGTTAAGACATCCGGAAAGAATAATTTCTTTAACCGATGCGGGGAAATCCTTCTGCACTTCCGTCTGCTGCGGCAGATAGCCGATTTCATTCTGTCTGAGTCCGTCACCGAATTCAATTTTACCCGCAACAACTGACTTCTGACCTAAAAGAGTTTTCATCAGTGTGCTTTTACCTGAACCGTTTTCACCGACAATGCAAAGATAATCGCCTTTGCCGACGCTGAAGTTAAGGTCTGTTACAATGGCTTTTCCCTCGTAACCCAGAGAAACGCCGCTAACGTTTATAAGAGCCATCAGTTGAGAGCCTCCCGTAATACTTCAAGATTTTTTTTCATTATACCGACGTATGTTGTGCCGCTTGTGATATCGGCAAGTGAAACCGATTGGCAGGAGTCGAGTGAAGCGGCTTTTGCTCCGCTTGCTTCGCATACGGTTTTTGCGATTGAACCGTCAGAGCCGTCTATTGTAAGCACAACGGGCAAATCCGATTCTTTGGTTTTGTTAATAAGAAAAGCCATAGTCTGAAAGCTTGCTTCGCTTTCGGATGAACAGCCTGCGAAAGCGGCATAGTATTCAAGAGAATAATCTTCAACAAGATAGCGGAAGGGGAAACGGTCAGCAAAGAGCAGTGTGCTCCGTTTTGCGGATGCAACGGTGCTTTGGTACTCCGAATCGAGTTTGTCCAGTTCTTCGGTATATGCTTTTGTGTTTGCTTTGTATTTATCTGTATTTTCGCTGTCTGTTTCACAGATAATTCCGCAAAGCTTTTCGGTTATTGATGCGGCATTTTTCAGTGAAAGCCATACGTGCTCATCTTTGTTACGGTGGCTTTCGCCTTCGTGATGATGCTCATGTTCCATACCTGCAACATATTCTTCATCATAGGTTTCAACAAGCTCCATAAGTGCAACCGTTCTGAGGCTTTGATTGTTTGCGGAAGCAAGAACACCATCAACCCATTGATCGCTGATTCCGCCTACGTAAACAAAAATATCTGCAGAGGAAATTTTAATAATATCCTGAGCCGTAGGTTCATAGCTGTGCAGGTCTCCGCCGTCATCAAGAAGCAGGGTAAGACCTTCATCGGTGCCGAGAATGTTTTTGATAAAGTCGTATTGAGGAAATGCGGTACAGACTATGCTGAGTCCGTCCTGCTTTTTTTCTTCTGCCGTACCGCAGGAACAAAGAACCAGCAGGGCGGTAACAATAACAATTACAGAAATTATTTTTTTCATTTTATTCTCCCTTATTTGCATGTTCCGCATTTGCCCGTAAGCAGGGTGTGGCTGTCAAGCTCAAAGCTTGTGCTGTTAAGAATGTTGCTTTGTATCTGTGCGGTTACGTTACTGTCAAGGTGATAAACCTTGCCGCAATCGGTGCATTTCATATGCAGGTGCCCTTCGCATTTTTTATCGCTTATATACTGATATACAAATCTTCTACTGGTTCCTTTTACCGTGCGGTGAACAAGACCGTCTTCAACAAGCTTTGTCATAAGACGGTAGGCGGTGCTCTGGCTTATCTCACTGCCGATTCCGTTGATTATTTCTTCTATGGTAAATGCTTTTTCACTGTTGCTTTGCAAAAAGTCAATAAGACTTTTGCGCTGATGAGTGTTATATGTTTTCATTTTAAGTTTGCCTCCGAATTTGAGAATAACTCCTAAATTATTATACATAAATAAGAAGCAAAGTCAACATTATTTTTCGGTTCGGTTGACTTTATGCATAATTTGTTATAAAATATATAAGCAAAAAATTTAATAGGAGGCACAGAATATGAAACGTATTCTCTCACTTGTCCTTGTACTCGTAATGGTTTTCGGTGCATTTGCTGTTAACGCTTCGGCGGCTGATGACGGTGTGCTCAGATTTGACGAAAACGGCGAGTTCAAGATTATGCACATCTGCGACTGTCAGGACGATTATCCTGCAGACCCCGAAATGCTCACATTCCTTGATGCGGTTGTTAAGGAATACAAGCCTGACCTTGTTGTTCTCGGCGGTGACAATACCGTAGGCCCCGAAAATATGAAACAGGAAGACAAGGATGCCGCTATCAAAGAGCTTGTTTCGGTTTTTGTTGAAAACGAAACATACTTTACCCTTGTTTTCGGTAACCACGACCATCAGCAGGGCTTTACTGATGACGAACTGTTTGTTATGTATCAGAAGCACGGCGGAAAATACTGCCTTGCATACGATGCAGATCCCTCACTTACAGGCACCGCAACTCACGCACTTCCCGTTCTCGGTTCAGAAAGCGGCAAAACAGAGCTTATGCTTTATATGTTTGACTCAAACCAGTATGTATCGGTTAATAGATTTGAGGATGAATATGACAGCGTAAATCCCGATCAGATTGAATGGTACAAGAATGTAAGCAAGGCTGCCGAAGCAGAAAACGGCAAGGTGGTTCCTGCACTTGTGTTCCAGCACATTATCGTCGGCGAAGTTTATGATGCACTTTTCCACGAAGCTCCCTTCGATATGGGCGAGCTTTCAAGAACTTTCAACGGCAAGACCTATTCATTCCTTCCCAGAACAGAAAACATTGAATCCGGTTTCCTCTTTGAGTTCCCTTGCCCCGGATATTACAACCACGGTCAGTTTGACGCAATGGTTGAAAGAGGCGACGTAATGGGCATCTTCTCAGGTCACGACCATACAAACGACTTTGTAACAGAGCTTGACGGAATCAAGATTGTCAACACCGCAGGTGCTACACACGGCGGTTACAGCACAGATTTCAACAGAGGCGTAAGAATGATTACCGTTAACGAAAATAACCCCGGCACGTTTGAAACAGAGATGGTAACAACCCGTCAGTTTGCCATTGATAACAGCGATTATGCTGAGGCTGTAGGTATCAGCAAGTTCGGTGCGGCAATAGTTATTGCATTCGGCGATTTTCTTGAGGCTATGGGTAAATTTACCGGTATTTTCTCAAGACTCTTTTAATTGAATTTAGCAATGAAAAAATCCCCGGAAAGTTAATCTTTCCGGGGATTTACTTTGTTTATTTATCAGCTGTACATCTGTGAGTAAGCAAGGTTCTTTCTGACTGTATCGCAATACTGCTTTGCAACGCGGTCAGTCCACATCGTCTTTTCGTCAACAACATTCTTACCGTCTTCCTTGAAGAGATCTTCCTGGTATGATGTAAGCTCATCGTTTGCCATTTCATCCTTGATAGCGGCTTTCCAGTCAACGTCGTCTGTGTTGTCGCTTACAAAGTACATAATGTGATAACCGTATTCTGTTTCAACAATACCTGTGTCGCCGGCCTTTCTTGCAGGATCAAAGCTCCACTTTTCAAAGTTTTCAACGTAGTTGTCGCTGATTCTGATATTCTCGTAAAGACCGCCTGTTTCGGCTGATGCTGTGTCAGCGGTATTTTCTTTAACCATAGCTGAGAATGCATCTTCAGTTACTTTATCGCCGAGACCTGAAAGAAGATCGTTTGCAATTTTGTTTGCTGCCATCTTTTCTTCGTCGGTAACGTTGTTTTCATCTTTTGCTTCAAACTCAATGAGGCAGTGACGGACTGAAACACTGTTTGAATTATATGCAGGTGCAATTACGAATACGATGTTTGCTGATTTTTCAGTTGCAAACGTGTTAACTTCGCCTGCCTTGCGGCCTGCTGCGAACACCCAGTCAGCACCTTCTGTACCGATAGCGGTATTAAGTGATGCATATGAAGTTGCAATTGATTTCTTTGTTGTGTCTTCTTTGCTGTCGTTGTAAGCCTTTACAGCCTCGATAAGTGCGTTTTCATCGGTTGCCTTTGCAGCGATTTCTTTTGCAGCAGCGATAAGTTTATCGTTTTCAGCCTTCTGTCTTGCGGCAAGGGCATCGTCTGTTTCGCCTTCGTTCTTTGTGAGGGTCTTGAATGCGATTGAATAATAACGTACGTCAGCATAATCGTAGTTTTTCTGATTTGCCTTGTACTCTGCGGTAATGGTTTCGTCTGTGATTGAATCGGTTACTTCTGTCTGTTTTGCATCTGTGAAGTTCTGAGCAAGAAGCTCCATTTCAAGCTGCTTTACAAAAGCCTTCTCGTTAAAGCCTGCACCGAAGTAGGTTTTAAGGAATGCGTTGAGTGAATAGTTGTTTTCGGCAGCCTGTGTTCTGTAAGTTTCAACGGTTTCGTTGATTTCGGCTTGCTGATCTTCGGTGAGAGTTGTGCCTGCGGCAACAGCCTCGTTGTAGTAGCCGATTGTCTGCTGTGCTATTAAAACAGCTCTTTCCTTAAGAACAACATCCCAGGTGAGAACGTTGCCTTCGTCATCCTTCTGTGTTGATTCCTGCTCATCGGGGGGGAGAGAAGAATCGAAACCTGTGGGATTGTAGCCGTAAACCTGCTCGTACTGATAAGCCTGGTTAGCCATCTCATTGTATGCCATCGAGTAGTAGTAATTGAACTCTGCTACCGAAACCTTGGTGTCGCCAACCTTGAGCGCTGTTGCGGCTCTGTTGATAACGCCTGTTGAGTCAAGAATTTTAAATCCTGCAAAACCTACTATTGCAACAACAAGCACGATTGCAACTACCTTCTTGATAATGCCGGTGGCAGTTGTTCTTTTTTCAATGCTCTTTGCGTTTTTCTTTGCAGCTTTGGCTATTCTTGCTTTACGCTCCTCACGGTAAAGTTCAGCCTTGCTCTTTGAGCTTTCGTTTTTTGCCATTATTGTTCATCCTTTTCTTTCTATGTTTTTATAACCGCCGCATAGAGTTCAAATCATTTCACTCTGACGGTTAAGTGCCAACCGAACAAAATCGGCACAATGATATTATATTATACTATCTTTAATAAATTTGCAAGCGTTTGTAATAAATTTATACCTTATTAACAAATAGAAGGGTGATTATTTGGTAAGAGTGCCGTCAATAAACTCACGTCTGAACCAGACATCGGGTACTTCGAAGCTTTTTCCGTCAAGATATTCAAGGCAGCCTGCATCGGTTGAAAACGTAAATTTCAGTCTGTACGAATAAAGAAACTGCTTTTTGTAACCCAAAACCTTGTTGAGTGCGTTGGTGCCGTATTTGCCGTCACCCAGCAGTGGATGGCCTATGCTTGCAAAATGTGCTCTTATCTGATGTGTTCTTCCCGTGAGAAGCTCAACCTCCACAAGACTTAATCCGTCCTTTTCGGATATAACCGAATACTGAGTGCGGATTTCTTTTGAGCCTTTTCTTTCCGAAGCAAAAACTTCAACCTTGTTTTTCTTTTCGTCCTTGATAAGCCAGCCTGTCAGCAATCCTTTTTTCTTCTTGAGAGTGCCGTGAATAACGCAAAGATAATACTTTTCCATTTCACGGTCTTTGAGCTTCTGATTAAGAATACGCAGACTTTCCGCATTTTTTGCGGCAATAACGATGCCGCCTGTGTTGCGGTCAATTCTGTTTACAAGCGCAGGCGCAAATGAATTTTCATCCTTGGGATTATATTCGCCCTTTTCATAAAGATAGCGTTTTACTCTGGTAATCAGCGTATCGTTATATTCGGTTTCATCGGGATGGGAGAGAATGCCTACCTTCTTGTCAAGAAGTATTATGTTTTCATCCTCATAAACAACGTCAAGATTTTTTGATGCGGAAAGAAAGTCGTAATGCTCATCGGCAGGTGCAAAAAATTCGTCGTTGATATACATATCAACAATATCGCCTTCGCAGAGTTTAAGCGCAATATCTCCTTTTTTTGAGTTTACTTTTATCCTCTTTGTTCTTATGTATTTGTACATAAGTGACTTGGGCAGGGCAGGAACGGCTTTTGAAATGAATTTATCAAGCCTTTGTCCCGAATCGTTTTTTGAAATTGTGAATGTTTTCAATATAATCGCTCCGAAAATTTATTTACAAAAATTAAAAATGGTGTATAATACAGCAAGTATTTGTTTTTCAAGAGGTACACTATGGAAAATAAACGGAAAAATCCCCACGAAAACCACAGAGCAAGGCTCAGAGAGACCTTCAGACAGGCCGGGATTGACGGTATGCCTGACCATAATCTGCTGGAATTTCTTTTGTTTTATTCGATACCGAGGAAGGATACTAACGAGCTTGCACACAGGCTGATTGCTTCATTCGGTTCGCTGAATAAAGTGTTTGATGCAACCTACGAGAAACTTCTCGAAATTGACGGAATGGGCGAAAACTCCGCTATGCTTATTTCTTCAATTCCTGCGCTGTGCAGAAGGTATGAAGAAGGAATTACCAAAGGTAAAATAAATCTTTCCGAACCTGAGAAAGCCGCTGAGTATGTGATAAAGAAGTTTTACGGCAGTAAGGTTGAGGAGTTTTATATGCTGTGCCTTGACGGTGCCGGAAATCTTATAAACTGCTGTAAAATCGGCAAAGGCACGGTAAGCAGCGTGAGTATTGATAAGCGCAACGTTCTTGAAACCGCATTCAGAAACAATACCGACGGTGTGATTTTTGCTCATAATCATCCGGGCGGAGTGGTTGCACCGTCAAGAGAGGATATCCTTCTGACGAGTGAGCTGTGTTCGCTTCTCAAAAATGTGGGGATAAGACTTATTGACCACTTCATCGTATCCGGAGGAGAATATCTTTCACTTGCATCGGTTGAAAAATTCAGAAACTTATTTGTTTAACAAGGCTGTATCGTATGCTGATACAGCCTTGCTTTTTGTTAAAATTCAACTTTGACGGTATGAGTGCCTGTGCCTGCCGTAACTTTTAGCATTGCAGCACCGCCTTCACCCATTGGCTCAAGGGCGTATTCGCCGTCACAGGTAATGTTCTTTGCCGCTTTGGGGAGATAAATCTCGGTAGGTGCGTTGTATTCCTTATCCTGCTCGTAAGTGAGGGTAAAGATATTGTTTTCTCTGTCTGTTGTGTATTCCTTGATATCGCCGCAAACCGCAACGGGGCAGGCTCTGACAAGGCAGGTCATTATTGGGTCGTTGAGCAGGCCGTCGTAATATGCCCAGTATGTATTGCCCCAATGGTAGCCGTCAAATTTGTCGAGAAGGTAATTGATGTGGAAAAGCCAGTCCGTGCCTTCGGATGCGCCGCCCCATTCACCGACGATAAGCGGAACATCGAGCCTTTGCTGCGAGCGTCTGTGCTCGTCAAAAATTGAGCCTACACGGCTGTTGCTTGCGTATTTGTAAGCAGGGGTATCAACCATAAGGTCGTATGCATGAGGTGCAAAGCAAAGCTTTTCTTCGCGTTTGCCGTCGTAATTTACGGCGGGTGTGGAGTAGGGGATACCGAGATTAGAATAATAACTGTTTTCCATCATAATGATGCCGTTATCGGTAACTTCACGCACAGCCTTAGCGGTTCTGTTTATAAACTCCGAATAATAACCCGTATCAAATTTTTTGATCAGAGCATCTCCTCCGCTTGTTGCTTTGCGGAAAAGTGCGGGGTCGTTGAAGGGCTCAAGGCATTTTATAAGGTTTCCTGTGAACACCTGCTTGAGCATCCAGAGCTTTTTGCATCGTTTGTCGGTGAGGACTGTCTTGGCAACACCGCCGATGAGCTTTCTGAATACCTTGCCTCCGTCAGTTCCGGGGAAGGGCTCGTTAAGAAGGTCAAATCCAAAAAGAGCAGGATGATCCTTGAAACGTTCCGCAACGTGCTTCCACATATCACAGAAATATGTCTGCAAAGGAATACCGTTATATTCTTTGTTTGCCCAGAAGTTATCAAAACAATGCTGAACTGCTTTGCCCCAGAAGTAGCCTTCTGCCCAAACCAATTTCACAGGCTTGAATTCAGCGCCATCAGTCATGCAAGCCCAATAGGGTGCACCGTCACCGCCCGTGTTGTAGAAGCCGGCATAAAGGTCCTGGTGCATATCAAGGTAGAAGTAGATGCCGTGTTTTGCACACAAATCCGCAACCTTCTCAACCTTATCGAGATATTCTTCGTTATATTGACGGGGTTCGGGTTCAACTGCATCCCAGGTAAGTCCCAGTCTTATAATATTAAAGCCCAGCTCACTCAAACGCGAAATAAGTTTTTCGTCGAAATCAAGAACATAGGTTCTTCTTTCGTTTTCGGATTTGTTGTAGCCTTTGTCGCAAAGATTTATACCACTGAAAATTCTCTGTCTGCCTTCAGAATCGATAAATTTCTGACCGGATGTGGTAATTTTAAGCATAGTACCAACTCCTTTTCTTTACAGTCCACATTATACTCATTATAACATTGAAAGAGATTTATTGCAACTGTTTTATACTGTTACAAAAATCGCACTGTTATTCGGCTTTGACTATTGCACATAGGTCAGTTATATGGTAAAATTATAAAAAATATATTACGATTGGAGTAATCGAATTGGCAGCTTCAACACTTTTCAAAATGTATTGCAGAACCTATCAGGGAATTTTTAGGGTAGCGGTTAACTTCCTTAACTGGAAAGAGCCCGAGCTTGTCAAGGGTGCAGGCAGCGTGAAAAAGCTTCCCGAGGTAGTTAAAGGCAACGGACACAACAGCGTTCTTGTTGTAACGGATAAGGGTCTTATGGGTCTTCACCTTCTTGACGGCCTTTTTGAAGGTCTTGACAAGGCAGGCGTAAAGTATGCTGTTTATGACGGCACACAGCCCAACCCCACAATCAACAATATTGAAGAAGCAAGGCAGCTTTACGTTGATAACGGCTGTTCGGCAGTTATTGCATTCGGCGGCGGTTCACCTATGGACTGTGCAAAGGTTGCGGCAGCAAGAATTGCACGACCCAAAACAAGCGTACAGAAGATGAGAGGTACTCTCAAAATCCTCAAGAAGCTTCCCACAATTTATGCCGTGCCCACAACGGCAGGCACAGGCTCGGAAACAACAATCGCAGCCGTTGTATCTGACCCCGCCACACACGAAAAATATGCTTTGCAGGATCCCGTGCTTCGTCCCAAGTATGCAGTGCTTGATCCCGAGCTTACGGTAGGTCTGCCTCCTCATATTACCTCAACAACAGGTATGGATGCGCTTACTCACGCAGTTGAAGCCTATATCGGCCACAGTAACACAAAAGGCACAGCCGCTGCTGCCGAAAAAGCAACAAAGATGATATTTGAAAACATACTCAAGGTTTATGAAAACGGCAAGGACCTTGAAGCAAGAGAAAATATGCTTGAAGCATCATACCTTGCAGGTATTGCTTTCACAAGAGCATACGTAGGCTACGTTCACGCAATCGCTCACAATTTCGGCGGTATGTACGGTACACCTCACGGTCTTGCAAACGCGGTTATTCTTCCCTACGTGCTTGATGCATTCGGCGAAACCGCACACAAGCCTCTTGCTAAGCTTGCCGATATCGCAGGCCTTGAAACAGCAGGTATGACAGAAGCACAGAAGGCAGAGTTCTTCATTGCAAAGATCAGAGAGTTCAATAAGCTTCTCAACATCCCCGAGCATCTTGACGTGCTCAAGGAAGAGGATGTTGAAACAATTGCAAAACGTGCAAATAAAGAGGGCAATCCTCTCTATCCCGTTCCCAAAATTATGGATGTTGAAGACCTTAAGGTAATTATCCGCAAGGTAGGAAACCTTAATTAAAACACATTATATTTTGCCGAAAGGAGAGGAGTAAAAATGAAAGTTCGCAGAATCATAAGTTTTTTGCTTGCGGCGGTTATGATTTTCAGTATGTGTACGGGTGTATCCCTTGCAACCGATAACAACAAATGGGAGCCGAAAAATGCAGAACCCTTTGTGTTTGTTCACGGTCTTAACGGCTGGGGCGGTGCGGAAGATATTAACGGTATCGTTCCTTACTGGGGCGCAACAACGGGCGACCTTATGGCTTATCTTCAGGGCGAAGGCTACGAGTGTTATTCTGCATCCGTAGGTCCTCTCAGCAGTGCGTGGGACAGAGCCTGCGAGCTTTACGCTCAGCTTATGGGCACGACGGTTGACTACGGCGAAGCCCATTCAGCGGCGCATAATCACGACCGCTTCGGCAGAACGTATTACACGTCACTTATTCCGGATTGGGGTCAGCTTGATGAAAACGGTAAGATTCAGAAAATACATCTGATCGGTCACAGCTTCGGCGGTACCACGGTGCGTATGCTTATACAGCTTCTTACCGAAGGCTCCGCGGAAGAGCTGGCGGTAACACCTTCTGATGAAATATCAGGTCTTTTTACAGGCGGCAAGAGCGATTGGGTAAAGAGTGCAACCGCTATCTGCACTCCTCATAACAGTTCGACGGTTTATTATCCGCTTGTTGCGTTGGGTCTTGACGTTGTTGTTCAGACCTTCAGCTATATTTATGCAGGTGTAATGGGAAGAACATTCCTCAACGGCGGTATGGTGGATTTTCACCTTGAACAGTTCGGGCTTACGGATGTGCCCGGCGGTGAAAAGGCTGATAATTTCTTCGTTGCATTGGGCAGAGTTCTTGCAAATAAAGAGGATTCCTGTCAGTATGACCTTACGCCCGAGGGCAGTGCAAAAATGAACGCTGAGCTTGATATAAATGAAGGCATTTACTATTTCTCGTATCCGTTTTCAACAACCAAGCGCTTACCCGGAACGGAGATTGAAATTCCTTCAATCAGTACGAATCCCGTTATTTTTCTTACGGCGGTTGTTATGGGAATTATGCAGTTTACAGACCCCACTACGGGTACCGTCTACGATGAAAAATGGCTTGCAAACGATGCACTTGTCAATACGGAAAGTGCAAAGTATCCTTTTGATGAACCTTACAAGGATTTTGACGGCACGTACGAAAAAGGAATCTGGAACGTAATGCCCGTTCAGCAGGGTGACCACGGTGCGGCAATAGGTCTTTTTGCAGATAAGGATAAAACGCAGAGCTTTTATCTTGAGCTTTGTGAAATGCTTAACGCACTTCCCGAATAAAAACACAGGGGCTGTATACGCAGCCCCTTTTGAATTTAAGGAGAAAAGTATGACAAAGAAAACAGTTGCGTTAATTCTGGCGGTATCCTTACTCTTAAGCGGATTCTCGCTGACAGGTGAGGTAAGCGATGCAAGAAGAAACGTTGAGGGCTGTATTGAAACTGTTGTAAGAGCAGTTAAAAGTGTGCTGGATATCAGAAGCTATTCCGATTATACAGAGCTTTTCGAAATTCCCGAGACGGAAAACGGCTATGTGCCTCAGGGCTACTGCTTCAGTGAAGCATATAATGCTCACTTTATCTCTTATTATCACGATGATGCCGCAACCGTGATTTCGCTTATTGACGGTGAAAACGGTGAAAAAATCAAAACTCTTTCTCTCAAAAAATCAAACGGTAAGGATTTTACGGGGCACGCGGGCGGTATTGCCGAAGACGGACAGTATCTCTATGTAGTTGACGGCAAAAAGATTTACCGTATATCTCTGACGCTGGTGTTTATGACACCGGATGGAGATTCGCTTCCTCTTGTTGACAAAGTAAATACAGACGTAAAATGTTCTTACCTTAACTCAGACGGAACTTATCTTTATGCAGGTGAATTTTATACATTTACGTCGAGCGGAAGCTATGATACCGATAAATCTCACCATATGGCGATTTCTCTTTTTGAAACAACCTATGCACGCTGCAATGCGTACAATATAACAAACCTTGAATTCAGACCCGACGGTGATGAAATTTCGGTTCCTTCAATCATTTTTACAACACCCAACTGTGTTCAGGGTTTTGCAAGAATGCCCGACGGTACCTTTGCACTCAGCATTTCATACGGAAGAAACAACAATTCAACACTTGCTTACTATAAAGATGTAACTCTTGGTGAGAGTGATTTTGTTGCTGAATATGAAAACGTTTCAGTGCCTGCGTACCATCTGAGAAACAGTACTAAGACCGAATCCTTGCGTCAGCCGCCTTTGCTTGAGGGGATTGATGATATGAAAGGCAAGGCTTCGGGTATATTTGAATCCTGTGCTCAGAAATATGGTGATGCGGCGTTTATTGTTGATAAAATCTGCATTTTTAACTGAAAAAGATTAACAAACTTTTTGATGAATAAAATGTTACGATTGACGTTGTTTGTTTGAATTCAACAAATTATGCATAGTCGTGTTGTGCAAAACAAACAAAATATTTTTTTGGTACTTTCTTAAACTGTTAAGGCTGAATAATTTGAAAAAGCTTGATATTTGGTGATATTGCACAAATATGCATATCGTGTTTTGTGCAATATCACTTGACTTTTTTGGAAAACAGTGTATAATAAAGCCACAACGAAAAGAAAGGATGAATGTAAATGAATTTCGAAAAAGTAACATTTGAAGCAGAGAAAAAACTCCTTGATGAAATCGGCAGCGAAAAGAAGTTTCTTACATTCAAGAAACTCTGCAAAATCTTTGAGTTGAATGCTCTTCTCAGCGGCCGCAACTAATCGGCAGCAAAGGGCTGATTCTCATCACCCTGCAAAAACGTCACCTTTACGGTGATTTCATATAATCTGAGGAGGCTTGCCTGCTCAGAACAACAGAAAAATTACAGACCGAAGGGCTAAGGCTTTTCGGTCTTTTTTGATGTGTCGGATAATATCTTTTCATAAAAGGAGATGTTTTTATGAATTGCTGTATTACCGAGCTTCGGTGCAAAGAGGTTATCAATAAGGCTGACGGCTGCCGTCTGGGCCTTGTAAGTGATGTTGAAGTGGACACCTGTTGCGGCAGGGTAGCCGCACTTGTCATTTACGGCAGACCAAAGTATTGGGGTATCTGCGGCAAAAGGGAAAGAATAAGAGTCTGCTGGGAGGATATTGAGGTTATCGGGGCGGATACAATCCTTGTTTGCAAATGCAGTAACGATGATTCACGGCGCCGAAGATAAAAATGAAAAAAATGTAACCTTTATCCGTTCTGAATTGTTATAACAGTGAAAGGACCTTTCAAGCGGTGGTGATTTAATGGACACAAAAACGCAGCAAATCCTTTACGGATTTGCGAGTATTTTAACGAATAATAAGCGAAAATAATCCGACAAAAAACACGGTTCGGATTGTACTCGTTACCCTAGGTGTGTGTACCTTTGCAAGCCTTTTTTGCTCAGTATAAGAAACGTGTTACTAACCTTATGTGTCAAAAATTCTGTTGATTTTGGAATGGCATACTGTTATACTTAAATCGTATCAGTAAGAATCCGGTTGTTTTTAGCTGATATTCATCTGTATAATTTAAGAGGTGATACTGTGCCGTTACAAATCGTAAGACAAGATATAACAAAAATGAAGGTTGATGCCATTGTCAACACCACCAATGAAGCAATGGTGGGTTGCAGCGGAGTCGACCTTGCCGTGCATACCGCTGCAGGTCCGATGCTTGATGAGGAATGCCGTAAAATCAGACCTCTCGGTCTCGGAACAGCGAAGATTACGGGCGCATACAACCTCGATGCGAAGTATGTTATCCACACTTCGGGACCCGTATGGCACGGCGGTCTTGTAGGCGAGAGCATCATTCTCAAGTCATGCTATACTGAATCTTTGAAACTCGCAGTTGCAAACGGCTGTGAATCCGTTGCGTTTCCGCTGATTTCATCAGGCGTTTACGGTTATCCGAAAGACCAGGTGCTTAAATTCGCAATTCAGATTATTACCGAATTCCTTTTTGAACACGAACTTACTGTATATCTCTGTGTTTATGACCGCAAATCTTATGAATTCAGCAGAGTTGTTTTCGACGAAATCAGCGAGTTTATCGATGATGATTATGTTGAAGAACAAAAAGCTGTTTTCACATCGGAAATTGAATGCTTTGAAAGAACACTTCTTCCGAAAAAAATCCGAAGAAGAGATAAATTCAATAAAACCGAACCGCCTGTCTGTGCATCGATGCCTGCACCTGCCGAATACAGCAGTGAAAATAATAAAACTCTCGCAGAATACATGAAAGCAATGGATAAATCCTTTGCATACAAACTGTTTGACTACATTGATTCAAAGGGAATGACCGATGTTGAATGCTACAAAAAAGCCAACGTTGACAAGAAAACGTTCTCCAAAATCAAGTGCAATCCCGATACGTACAGACCGTCGAAGCAGACGGCAGTTGCTTTTGCAATAGCCCTTGAGCTGACCCTCAATGAAACGCAGGATTTGCTTGCCTCCGCAGGTATGACTCTTTCACGCAGTTTCACGTTTGATAAGATAATCAGATATTATCTGCAGAAAGGTGTCTATGATATCTTCGAAATAAATGAAGCACTGTTTGAGTTTGACCAGGTGTTGTTGGGCTGTTAATAAATATGGGCTTAAAGGAGTGTATATATGAGCCTTTATATTGATGTTGATGGAATAAAAGTATACTTAAAGATTAAGAATTATAAAACCGCGAATAAGGATAATTGGGATTCCTTGTGGTGTAAATGTGACTATTCTTTCAGTTCTGGAGAATGGCTTAATTATCATAAAGAAGATGATGAGATTTTGCTTTGCAGTGAAATTAAAGAATTGGAAACAGTTTTAACAATGCTGATTAATGGCGAAATAAAAGAAGAAAAAGAAATAAACTTTATTGAACCTGATTTTGTGTTCAATATTTATCCGATAAAAGATGCACAAAATACGGTTCCCGATATTTTGCTTGAATGGGAAGTTTATTTTTGGCACGAGGGCTTAACTGATAATTATCTTTCCATAACTCTTGATCGAGACGAGATAATAAAATTGAGAGATTATCTTTCGTATATAATTAGAAAACGTTAAATCAATCAAGCAGATTAAAAGTCTCCCGTCGAGCGACCAATTGAATAAAACAAATCGCTATAATGTGGTTGTAAGGTTGAGAAACCAAGCAACCACATTTTATTTTTGGAGGACAAAACAATGACAGGTGCAATTATAGGCGATGTTGTCGGCTCAAGATTCGAGTTCGATAATCACAAATCAAAGGATTTCGAAATGTTTCATGCAGAATGCGATTTCACAGACGATTCGGTTATGACCATAGCAATCGCAAAGGCTTTGCAGACCTATGGCAAAATTACTGATTATGATGATTTCAAAAAATATCTTGTCAGAGTAATGCACGAGGTGGGCAGAAGATATCCGCAATGCGGTTACGGCGGTAGATTTCTTCTGTGGATGATGGAAAACTGGACAGAGCCTTATAACAGTTACGGCAACGGCTCTGCTATGAGAGTTTCGCCCGTCGGTTGGTTTGCAAATTCGCTTGCGGAATGCGAAAAACTTGCAAAGGCAACCGCCGAAGTCACCCACAATCACCCCGAAGGAATCAAGGGTGCGGTATCCGTTGCGGGTACGATTTATCTTGCAAGAACGGGTCAAACAATGGATGAAATCAAAGAATATGTCAGCAAATTCTATACAATCGATTTCACTCTCGATGAAATCCGTGAGGACTACGATTTCTATGAGATTTGCCAGAAATCCGTGCCTCAGGCATTTGAAGCATTCTTCGAGTCAACAAGTTTTGAGGATGCAATCAGAAATGCAATTTCCATCGGCGGTGACAGCGACACAATCGCCGCAATCACAGGCTCAATCGCAGAAGCCTACTACGGTGTTGACGAAGAAATGAAAGATACTGCACTTTCTTATCTTGATGATTATCTTCTTGAAATCACAGAAAAGTTTGTTAATGAAGTTATGAAAAAGGAGAAAAGAATAATGAAAAACAATGTAACTGAACTCGTATTTATCCTTGACAGAAGCGGTTCAATGTCAGGTCTTGAGAGCGACACAATCGGCGGATTCAACGCTATGATTGAAAAACAGAAAAAACAGGACGGCGAATGTTACGTTTCAACCGTGCTTTTTGATAACGTCAGCGAAGTGCTTCACGACAGAGTGAAACTTTCCGAAATCAGACCCATGACAGACCGTGATTACACCGTCAGAGGCTGTACAGCACTCATTGATGCAATCGGCGGTGCGATTCATCACATCGGTAACGTTCACAAGTATGCACGTCCCGAGGATGTGCCCGAAAACACGGTGTTTATTATCACAACCGACGGTATGGAGAACGCCAGCCGCCGTTACACAAGCGACAGAGTTAAGGCTATGATTGAGCGTCAGAAAAAGAAATACGGCTGGGAATTTCTCTTCATCGGTGCGAATATCGATGCAGTCGAAACCGCCGCAAGATACGGCATCGGTGCCGACAGAGCAGTAAACTACAATGCCGATAAAGAAGGCACAAGCATCGTCTACGAATCCATCGCAAAAGCGGTGTGCAGTGTGCGTGCAAAAGCACCTCTTTGCTCAAACTGGAGCGATGAAATCAACGAAGATTATGTCCGCAGAGGAAAAAACGCTGAAAATTGCTGTTAATCAGACAAACCCGGATGATCGGTTTCAAAAAAAGAACCTCCTTGCAGCTGCAAGGAGGTTTCGGTTCTTTCAAAAAGTATCATTTTTCAAAATATATTGCACCGCTTTGTGCGAATATCAGGGGCGGCAAATCCATTCCCTTTTGCTCGGGAATTTTTGATGCTATTGCAATATCGTGGATTTTACTGTAAATAAAGCCGGGTTCAAAAACAACGTGAGCACACATAAAACCGTCTTTCTTCACAGGCAGGGTTACGGAATAATCCCCGGTCTTTTTGGCTATATGGGAGTAACATTCACCGTCGCGGTCAAAAACAATAAGCTTATGTTTTCTGTGAAGCTTTTTAACGTTGATTGTTACGCTTGTGTTTTCGTTAAGCTTAACCGTATCGCCGAGCACGGAATCACCGCTGAACATATCAATAAATGTTGTGCCTGCGTCGAAGCATATAGTGGTACGGCCTTTTACGATAGCATCCAGAATATCTTCGGGTGTGTTTGATTTCGCGTAAACATAAGTGGTGGGCCAGGTCAGAAGGTTGGTAACAACGTAATCCCTGTGGTAATCACTGCCGCCTACAACGGGGAGCTTGCGGCCGTTTCTTAACTGTTCGTGCCACCATTCCGTACATTCGAGATTATCAAAGTGTGTCGGTGAGTTCCAGACCTCAAGAACGTCCACGTCTTCGGCTTTCATTTCCCATCTCCACGGGCACTGCTTGCAGTGGGGATGATTCATACATATTACCGCACCGCGTTCTTCAGCCTTTGTTTTTACTCTCAGAAAATCTTCATAGCTTTCGCAGGTATCGTAATCTTCTTTATCGATTACGTCTTTGACACCCCACATATTGCAGTGTCCGCCGTGTTTTGTAAGCTCGGCGCCGTAAATAAGCGTAATCCCGTCAATCTCTGGGAACTCCTTGCAGTTAACGTTATGGTCAGTGATTATAAGAAAATCAATTCTACTCTTTTTGGCTTTTTGAATAATCTGCTCCAGCGTAAGACCGCCGTCAGATGCAACCGTGTGGCAATGGGGAACACCCGAATACCACTTGTATCCTTCGTAACTCATTTCAAAACTCCTTTGCATAATATATAGCAATCTTGCGGAAAGAATTAACAACAGACTTATTTCAAAAGTTGATTATAAAATAAGTATATCACTGTAATCCGTATAAATCAATACAGCGACGGTAAACAATATTGCGATTTTATATATTGCCCTAATTCAGAAGCGGCAACGGCAGGGGAGATGTCTGCTTTTGCTGCCAAAATGTCATTATTAACCGTGTGTATCGTTTGGCTGAAAATCGCTGATATGTGTGCTGTTATATAATAAGTATTACAAACGATATATAACAAACTTCACACCTGTGTGGGTACGCATATTGCTACAGATCAATCGGGCATTATTAGGACAACATTGCGAAGCGCTTCTGGTGTAATTAGTTCAATTAATGATCTACGAAATAGGCATTCTTTGGCTCATCCCAATGGAAGCATCATTACACCGAGAGAAGCAGAGTTGTGTATTAGGATTGTAAAAGACTTAACTGACTATATTGAAAAAGTAGTATAAAAACAAAAAGAGCTAACTGACTATAAAAATCAGTTAGCTCTTAACTTTTAGATAATTCAAATGTTGCCAAAACGTTGCCACAGAGCATTGTTGAAACCTCAAATCCTAGGTGTATCAACGCTTGTGCCGTTTGGTTGTATTATTCCCACTCGCCTAATTCGGGGGTGATTTAAAACGTCGAAAACTGAAAACCCTTGATAAATAAGTCGAACATTTGTTTGGTATGTTCAGGGTTATACTCATTTTTCAACTTTATGGTATCACAGATGTACCTTAGCTATTTTTAAGTTTTTCTTCCGAAAAACTCATTTGTATGTGATGATTTTACCATATTCCTGACCCCAAGTCAACAGAATTTGAATTTTGTGGAAAAATAATTCTTATCCATTGCGATAAGTCTATTTTGACTCTCATTGTTTTGATACTGAACATCGAAGATTGCATTTTTGACTGCAATCTTTGTTTCATTTGTCGCTTTTTAAATACTTCATTAATTGAACAGTTGCCTTACTACGACCTTGAACACTTGAAAGTCCGTTTTCTTTTAATTCCTTGAGCGGGAACTTTTCTGCCGGATACTTTTCAATTAGCTTTAACTTCATATATCTGATATCAGGGTCTTTAGCAAGCTCTTTGTAGTATTGATAATCCTCATCAGAACGATTGCCATATAAATCAGCAGCTATTACTTCGCATTTATACATGATTGATTTATATTTTTCACCGACATAAATGTAAACAGTATCTCCAATAGATGTGTTTGTCGATTGACTCCATTCGATCACATCCAGATTTTCAAATGCTCCGATAATATCGTAATATTTCGGGTTACATGGTATAATCCACACATCATCTATGCGTGAAGAAGTTTTTCGACCTTCTGCTTTCGCACGAATATCGTTTAGCCATTCTCCGTTATATTTGAAGTATCTTGGACCAGCAACTCCCCATTTTCCGCCAGTAAGTTCAGTTGCAAGTGCAGAAAGAGAGAGTTTTCTACCTTTATATTCAACATTTCTGTCATCTGCAACAACACACTCTGTACCTGAGTTAGGATTCCCACGGTTGAAGTATGTAATTGTAGCACCTACCGGGATATTACACTTTGAGAATGTAAAAGGGGACAGTCTTTCGATGTGTTCTTCTTCAATTTCCTGTGCAAGCTCTTCGCTCTTTTGCTCTTCATCTGATAAATCGTAAAGATGAAGTTTGTCTTTACGACCGCCTAATTCAGCTATAGTTTCGAATATTTCATATGCTGTTTCAGGCGGCATTGCATAGAATTCTCTTACACGTTTCTTGCCGTCAACGTTATCGATTGAGCGAAGATTCGGATTGATTTTATCAATCATGCTATGAAGCTTTAAATCTGTAAGACGTGTCTCAACTTCGTATGTAGCATATATACGAAATGCAAACGGTATGCATTCGCTTCGGTTGAGTTGTTGTAAACGCTTGTCTACATCATCTGCATATCCGATTTTTACATATTCGGGAAATGAGGGGTTAGTAAGTATATAAATAACACCGTTGCTCATTTTACGTCTCCTTTATATCTTTCTTCGATATAATCAATCTCTTCGATAACAGATAAATCTGTGTAACAACCTTCTTCTTTGAAGCCTATACGTTGGTATGCGTGTCCGCCATCAACGAAACACGCACCGCAACTGCACTCGACAAAGTGATGTCTGAACTTTGATTCAATTATATCTCCGCAAAGATTACATTGTATTGAGTTTTTAATTATCTTTCTTTGCATCATTTAATTGCTGCCTTGTTCTTCTGAATAATAATCTAAAATTAAATCATTTAGCATTTTTTGTGTTTCTCTCCAATAAGGCATATATTTATCCATAATTGCAATAAAATCTTTACTATGATTACGGACCTTAAGATGTGCCAATTCGTGTAGAATTACATACTCCAAACACTCTATCGGTTTTTTTGCAAGCTGTAGATTCAGCCAAATTTTGCGAGTATTTGTGTTGCACGTTCCCCATCGAGTTGTCATGTATTTAGTCTGCCAAGAATTGCAATATAAACCTGTAATCTTTTCCCACTTAGGAAGATATATCTCAATTTTGTCTTTTAGCAAGCTACGATACCACTCATTAACAAATGCCTCGCGTTGTTTTGAAGTGCTTTCTTTTCTTACGGTTAATATAGCTTCGTTGCCTTCAAGTACAAGTGAATTTCCTTTATAACTATACTCAACACGTAAAAAATATTGCTGACCGAAAACATAGAGTGTTTCCCCGGAAACATATTCGCGTTTACACTGACGAGATTGTTTTTTGAATTTTTCCTGTTGCTTTTTTATCCAACTTAATTTAGTGCGAACAAACATTGCAATACTTTCGTCGGAAAGATGTGTTGGAGCAGAAACACGAACCTTGCCATCTGGAGGAACGACCGCAAGATGCAGATTTTTTATATTCTTTTTTTGTACATCTATTTCGATTCCTGAAATTTCTATCTGCATCAATATTCCTCTTGTTCTACAACGATTTTGTATAAGCGTTCAACCATATCTTCATTTTTCAAAACTTTATATAATTCACGCTTAATTCTATTTTCTTTGGTTGGATTGTTTCTAAAACCATCCATTTTAGAAGACATAACAGCTTTGTGTAAACGAACAGCTAATTCCTCATTCTCGCCACAATTATCATAAAAAGCTCTCATTGCTCCATTATTACGAATAGATTCCGGATAATGGTCGTTATCTTCCGGTTTACTTATGTTTTTAGCCAACTCAAGATATCTTTGAAGAAGTTGTTTATAGGCAATTACACCACGTTTGCGGTCGAGAATTAATTGTTCAAGAACTTCCGACATCTTGCTATAATAGGCTGGATTGATAACAACCTTCTGAACAACCTTCTTTCGAATGTTGTTCTCAATTGCTTCTGCTGCACTTTCTTGCTCTTTGCCGTCTTTGTTCAATTTATCTTCTTGTTCCAAAATAAAATCGAGAAGAGTAAAATCGTCAAACATAGCAATCTTTTCAGCATCATCAGCAACAATATAATTGTCGATCAGATAACGCATACCGGGTTCGAACTGTTTAAAGTCAAGAAAGTCACCGCTTGCACGCCCGATAACTTCACGAAGTTTGATGTACATATTAACACGTTCTTCAAACTTTGCTTGATCGACAGCAGAAATATTTGCATCATCCATTCTTGGCTTGAATTCAGCAAAAGCTCGAATCAATCGTGATACTAATTTATAAAGCTTTTCACGACTGCGAGCAAAAGCTTCGTCGTTGTCCAAATCGACTCCATTCTCACCACAGAAATAGTGGATGTAATCTAGCTCTGCGTAGGGCATAGCAACACCTTCGCACAGTTCATCAAGAGCATCCAAGGTGTCAAGGAAATACTTTTTTGATTCCTCGGTACGATCCTTGATAAGTCCGGCAACATCCTCTGCATCGAAATCTTCAAATGCACCGGTAGTATAAGTGTTGATTGCATCAGCAAGATCACCAAACAACTGCTTATAATCCACAATATAACCAAAATCTTTACTCTCATCATCAAGGCGATTAACACGACAAATAGCTTGGAATAACCCATGGTCGTGCATTGCCTTATCAATGTAAAGGTAAGTACAGGGAGGGGCATCAAAGCCTGTGAGAAGCTTGTCAACAACAATCAGAAGTTTCATATTAGCAGGTTCCTCAATGAACTTGCGCTTAGCTTCTTTTTCAAAGTCCGCTACACTTTGACTGTTAAGCATCTTTTGGTATATTTCATATTTTTCAAAGGTTTCAGTTTCCTCATCGTCACTGACTGTATCTGTACGCAAATCTCCGGCTTGTGGTTCATAAGAGGTAATAATCGCACACTTTTTGAAACCTGTCTGTTGGAAAATTTCATAGTATTTACATGCTGCATAAACAGATCCAGCTACAAGCATAGCGTTACCGTTTCCATCCATCAGACGGGATTTTGTTTCAAAATCAAACTGAATATCAAGGGCAATCTTTTCAAGACGAGAACGAGATGAAAACACCTTCTGCATAGTTGCCCACATAGATTTTAATCTTGCTTGGGCACGAAGAGTCAGACCCTTGGTCTTAATTTCAAACCAAGTGTCGATTTTTTCCTGCGATTTGATTTCCTGCGGAACATCACGGTATTCGTAACGCAAGTCAAGAACAACACCATCACGAACAGCTTCATCAAATTTGTATGTGTGTATGTAACCGCCAAAAGTTTCAAGACTTGTCTTTTTATCCTTTTTAAGCAAGGGTGTTCCTGTAAAACCGACAAAAACACCACTGGGAATAATGGTCTTCATAGCGACATGAAGTTTACCGGACTGTGTACGATGGCACTCATCAACGAATACCACGAAATCACCCTTCGCAGAATAATCCACGGGTAGTGATTTCTTGATTTCTTCGATGTATTTGTCGTAATCTTTGTCGGTTACTTCTCCGCCTTTTTTACCAAACTTGTGGATCAGAGAACAAATTAAGCGATGATCATAAGAATTTATAATACTTACAAGGTCTGCTCCACTCTTGGTACGAATGATATTTTCATCTACGCCCTTGTATGCCTTTTCTATCTGATCATCAAGCTCTTCACGGTCAGTTACAATCAAAACACGAGCGTTGGGATTGTTTGCAAGAATCCATTTTGACAGCCAAATCATAGAAAGAGTTTTACCACTTCCCTGAGTGTGCCAAATGATACCGCCGCGGTTTTCTCCGGTTAAACGATACTGTGCGCGTTTTATAGCATAGTATTGGTTATAGCGGCAAACCTTTTTTATGCCTTTATCAAAAATAACAAAGTTGTGAATAAGGTCAAGGAAACGCTTTTTATAAAACATCGCAAAAATCTGCTTATCCAAAGGATTCTCAATATCTTTGCTCTTTTCCTCAATTAACACATCGGTTTCGCTACGCTCGTAAGCGAACTCTGCAAATCCGTCTTCTTTCCACTCATAGTAATGCTTTTCAGGAGTAAGAAGTGTGCCATAACGTAACCCTTCACTATCATTACCAGCCATACAGAACTGCATTGTAGTAAAGAATTTTTCAATAAAATGAGCTTTTTGATTGGTAAGATTCTGACGAATACCTTCTGCAACCGAAACGCTGCTTCGCTTTAATTCGATAACAGCAAGAGCAATACCGTTAACATAAACAACAAGGTCAGGACGCTTGGTGTTTTCGCCAACAACAGTTACTTCTTCAGCAACAGCAAAATCATTATTGGTTATATCGTTAAAGTCAATAAAGAATACCGTTTTCGGTGCTTCACCAGCTTCTTCAACAACTTTTGCACCGTATTTAAGCAAACGGTAAACTTCTTTATTTGCATCATAAAGACCGTGCTGAAGATTGTTTGCAGTTTTTGAAAGTTCATCAATAGCACGACGTGCAAGCTTGTCCGAATATCCGCATTTACTTGTCAAATAGGCATAAAGACGCTCCTGCATGATATTGCTGTTTTCACTATCATGCAAGTCTCCGAGATATGTATAATGGAGCTTGTCCACAAGGAATTTGACAACACGATTTTGTGTTGCTTTTTCTATTGCATCAATTTGAGGCATATTAGTCCTCCTTATAACAAATGGTTTCTTTCAATGTATTTCTCTATGCGTTTTTGTTTATCTGCGTTCCGCTTTTCTTTATCCCATGGTTTTACAAAGAAATTCGGAACAACAATAGATGTAAGAATAATGAATAAAGCAGAATCCACTATCGCAATATAGCCTTCTGTGTTTTTACCAAATGTTGTTTTACCAATTACATCAACAATCTTTGTTGATAGATTCCATTCGGCATCACAGGCTATAAACTGCAAGGCAACAAACAATACATAGGCAAGAATCAAAAGAACTGTAATAATCGGTAACACATACCACTTCAAAACCAATCCTAATTTCGTCTTCTTTTCAGCAAAATTACAAACCTTTTCTTTTTGCTCTTCGCTTATTTTTTGGTGTCCACCAATTTCCTTATCTTTTTTGTCTATGTCTAAAGCTTGTTTTTCAACTTGCCCTTTTAGAGATGTAATCTCCTTTTCATGTTCAATGGCAGTTTCTTCCAATGTAGCAATTCTATCGCTGGTAACTGTGGCATCTTCCTGGAGGGATACAATTTTACTTTCTTTTGCTTTAAGTTCCTCCTCCAAATATCTTTTACATACTTCCTGCACAGCTTCGTACAATTCATCATTACTGTCCGTCTCTTGAAGTACATTTTGATATTCACCACTACAGATTGCAGATATTAAAACCTTCTGTGTCTTTATATCCTCGGTTATAGTGCTGATTCCAGAAATAATTGCATTTGCTTTTTCTGCAGGCATTTGATGGTGAGCAGATCGAACATTGATAAAACTAACAAAACTATCGAAATCATTTTCTGAACGTCCACAAGTTTTTATCAACACTAAAAACAATTGGCTTGGGTATATCACAACAGGATATTCTTTCTCTGGACGTGACAGATCCCAATAGCGAAGAATCTTATCTGATGAAACAAAAAACAGATCCGCGTCTTGATCCTCATCTCTTCTAATTTCTACATACCGAACCACTGTGGCATCATGGCTATCCTTTAGCGAATACCTATCATCCTCAGAGATATACCGGTCACGTAGTTCATTTTTAATTTTCTTTATGGCTGCTGAATAAGAATTTCTTGCTGCCTTAAATTCCTCAGAATCATATGTTTCCTTAGGTATCTTCTGGTCATCAATAATGGAATATTCTTTGACCATTTTTTCGTATGAAGATTGAACAAATAACTTGAAATAAATTAGGGACATTGACGGATGAGTTTTGCGCCACTCCTCATAGTGGTCAAATAAAGTATAATCAGAAAGTTGTTCATATGCACCAGAATAAACATTACCTCGGGGGTAGCGACGAATTTCCTCAATATAATAGTCTATGGTATCAAAAAATTCTTTTCTCGTATTATGAGATATCATAAGCTTCAAACGAGCTTGTTTACACTTATTTAGAAAAGCTCGCACCGTACTTTGACGAATTGGGCCATTGATTCCAAGTGCTCTGAAAATTATATTAGTATCAATGAATATTTCTCTTTTTCGAATGGATTTACTCAACAAATTGTTCGGCTTGTCACCATTAACTAACAAACAATACTCGAGGCACATGAACACTATATTGGTCAAAGCGATATTTTTGTCACCGTTCTCCCACGCTATAAAATCATGTACATACTGTTGTTCTGCTTCCGACAAATAACTAATATTTACCGACAACTCACTATCTGAAAAATCAAGACCTCTTTTACCTAAAATCAAAAGTTTATAAGTATTTATATTAGTTGTGGTCAACTCGTACAAATAACTATATATTGCTCCAGAACATGCATCAGAATCAGATATTTCAAATTCACGCATAAACTTAATAATATATGAGTCTATATTATTCTTCTGCGATTCTTTGGTTGCTATAAGAACAGATTCCAGTAGCTTATATGAATTAACATTATCTACAACAACTGTTTCAAATGTTTTCTTATGGCCTTTTATTACCTTTTCCACTTCGACCTCGGATATATGATACTTGTATATATCAAGCAGTTGAACCGCTATTTCTTCTACGGTCATCGGTTCATTTTCATGCTTAAGGAAGATACATTTCAACATTTGAAGTTGGGAATCCAATGAAGAATACTCGTTGCTTGTTTCTGCAAACAATGTAGCAGAAAAACGAAACAAATCTTTCTGCATTGCAATATCATTTTTTATTGGTGTTGATAAAATAGCCATCTCTTTCTCCTTTACACAAGTCTGATTTTCCCAGTCAGTAATTGCTGCATCATGCCTTGCTTGATCTGACGGGTTTTAGCAAGTTTCTGCTCCAATGCTTCGATTTCGTTATCCATGTCGGAGAGAATAGAAGCAATGGCTCTTTGCTCTTTGATGGTTGGAGGAATCAAAAACTCAAATTTATTTATATCTTTTTGATATAAATGGATAATGGTTGAGCCTGCTGATAGATGATCCAAAAAGTCTTTAAAAACAAAAGATGAAAGAATGTAATATACAAATGTGGGATCATACGACTCTTGAATCGGTCTGATTACAAAAACGCCGCTATTTAATGTTGCTGGCTTGTTTAATCCTTTCACAAGAGCAGTCTTTCCAAGAGAACCATCTTTTGTAATTAAAATATCGTCATTTTGGATTTGTATATTTTTGTCTTGATCAAATCTATCCTTGGCGACATAATGACAATTATCCCAGTCAATTTTACCATTTACAAAATCTGTACCCGTTACCAAATAAGAATAGCCACTATCTAAATATTCATTTGTGGTTAAACCTTGCCAGCCAATTCGAGCCTTAATCTTTGACTTTTTTGACAGATTGATCGTGACCCATTTTCCACTAAATCCATGCAGACGTTTTTTTGCTGTAAGAAGTTCCTGCATAACACCTTGCTTTACGGCTTTTTTCTTTGCAATCAGCTTTTCAAGCGAGGAAACCATGCTGTCCACATCTGAAAGTGCCTCGGCAATGCGTTCTTGCTCAGCTATATCAGGATAAATAACAGTCAGCGCAGAAACCTTGTCCTTATTGAGATTTTTCACACTGCTGCCTGCTGCCATACTAATGTATTGTTGATACACTATGTTTGAGGACAACAGATAATACAAATATTCAGTTGAAAATATGTTTTTATATTCTTGTATAGTAAGCCATCCGTCATGGATGCATCCATCAATATTAAGAATATACGGTCTGCCAAAACTCATGCTATTTGAAAGAATGAAATCACCAACATGAACTTCTCGTGATTTTGAAACACCTTCAGGTATGATCTTTTCTTGCGTTGAAGAAATATATTTATCGTTTTCTCTAACATCGCCTATTTTTATCCAATTAATTCCATATGATGCACCTGTAAGGTAATACTGAATCGGGCGTGGCGATCCACCACGATAAATTTTTACTTTCTCACCAAATCGTGTGCAATTCCAATCATTTGGAATTGCACCGATCTCGGTCTGTTTATATCCTTGCTTTACCATACAAATCCCATCCTTTCAAGGTGAGATTTAACTTTAGCTTCATAAGATGCAACATCAGATTCAAGATTTGGAAGAGTATCCTCATATCTTTCGGCAAGTTCTAAAATACGACCGGCTATTTCGTGAGAAGTTGTTACATAAAGAGCCTTAATACCCTCAAAAATAGTATAGTACCACTTACGATTGACAAGAAGCTCTTTAATCTCATCAATAGTCAATTCAGTATATTTTGCCCTGCATGCATCATTCAATGCCGCATTCAATTCTTTAATTAATTTATTATAATCTTTGATTTTGGCAGTGAGTTCAGCAAATTCATTCAGTACAACAAACTCCTCACTATTGGGATCGAGCTTTTTCAATTCCTTTATTTTTGCATTTACAGCCTTGGTATCGACTGCATCCTTATCATTCAGATAATCAGCAAGAATACAACCTTCAGCAGTTTGTTCCTCTATTAATTCATCCAATTTGCTCTGTGTTTCGTCACAAATTGCCTGAGCTTCGTCAATTTTCGCACGTTCAGCTGCAAAAAAAGCAGACTCAATCAAGGCTTTTGGAAGAAGTTTACCTTCCCAGCCCTTATATTTTTTCTTCTCTTTCTTTGTCTTTTTATCTTCAGAAACTTCGTAGATATCTTCCGTTTCACAGCCAGAAAAATATCCGTCCTGAGCCAAAACGAAAACATCATCAGCCATTACATCCTGCCAATAGGAAAGAAGCACCTGATAAACATCATATTTATCTACAAGCTCAATGTCTGCAAATTTATCAATGAGGATTTCTGAAAGCTCAATTATATATTTTTTTATCTCTACAAATTCATCGATGTTGCGAAGTCCGTTATCCACATCGTTCATCCATGCATCAAATGCCATATCAATACGTTCAGCGTATGAAGAAAATTCATCATCAGCATATATAGTTGAACGCACATCGTCTTTATCAACATTGAGTTTGTAATAACCATCACGCAGAGGTGAAAACAGCTTTTCCTTCAGTTTTGGGAAGAGTGTCCAATATTTCTCCATAGAATCAATATCAACAGCAGGGATGCCTCCGTGCAGATGTGCATCAATATCCTGTAAATCTTCAGGAATAGAGCTATCAATATAACGAGGTATATTAAGATTATATTCGTTCTTCACTTTGATTTCATCGTTAGGTATAAATCGAGCATACTTAGGATCAGTGGTTATCTGCTCATTGAATGTGGTAACGATTTTATAAATATCCTGTTCACGCAGACGGTTCTTGTTGCCATCCTTGACATAATCATGACTTGCATCAATCATAAATATACCGGTGCGTTCATCTGCATCAGATTTATCAATAACAATAATGCATGCAGGAATACCAGTACCGTAAAAAAGGTTTGCAGGTAAACCAATAATACCTTTGATATAACCTTTATCAATGATATGCTTACGAATAGTTGCTTCAGCGTTGCCTCTGAACAATACACCGTGAGGAAGAATGACTGCTGCCTTACCGGTAGTTTTCAGAGATTTAAGTATATGAAGAAGCCAAGCAAAGTCACCATTCTTTTCGGGTGGAGTATCACCATATCCGGAGAAACGACCATAATCTTTCATACCGTCCATCCAGTTTTTGAGAGAAAAAGGCGGATTAGCTACAGCGAAATCAAAGCGGCGAAGAACAGAATCGTCTTTTTCGTCCTTATAATGGGGATCAGAAAAAGTATTGCCTGCATAAATTTCGCCTGTTGCCTTGTTGTGCAGAACAAGGTTCATTTTTGCCAGACCGGCAGTAGTAATTTCTTTTTCCTGTCCATAAATAGATACATCAATGGGTGCTTCATCTGCAGCACGAATAAGAAGAGAACCTGAGCCGCAAGCAGGATCATATACAGATGTGTCAGGATCATCAACTTTATCTATACCAATAACCTTGGCAAGAATACGCGATACCTCGGCAGGGGTATAGAATTGACCTTTACTTTTGCCGCTTTCAGTAGCAAAATTGCGCATCAGATATTCGTAAGCATCACCAAGAATATCATCACCGGATGCCTTATTATTCTTAAAATCAAACTCAGGGCGCTGAAATATAGCAATCAAGCCTGTAAGCTTGTCAACCATTTCCTGACCTTTTCCAAGTTTGGATTCATCATTAAAACGAGCATTAGTAATTACTCCAACCAAGTTATTGTTTTCTGCTTCAGCAAGCTTGGAAATAACCTTATCCATTTTCTCGCCAATATTTTTATCACCTTTGATAGCGACAAGGTCGTCAAAGCTACCGCCTTCGGGGACGGTAATATCAGCATACTTAACACCTTTGAATTTATCAGTTACATATTTAACGAACAAAAGAGTTAAAATGTAGTCTTTGTATTGAGAGGCATCCATACCACCACGAAGTTTATCACAACTTGCCCACAGAGAGCTGTATAATTCATTTTTCTTAATAGCCATTTTTTACACACCTCACTGATTATCTTCCGGAACAAATTCCATAATATCATCCACACCGCAATTTAATGCTGCACAGATTTTGCCGAGGGTTTCAACAGTGACGTTTTCGCCCTTGCTCATTTTTGTTACGGTATAATTGCTGATATCTGCGATATCGGCAAGATCCTTTTTCTTCAGATCACGGTCAATCAGAAGTTTCCATAATTTTTTATAACTTACAGCCATAAGAACACCTCAGAACTGAATAGATTTTCACTAGTATATTATACCAATGTTAAATAGTTTTTGCAATAAAAAATAAAGCGAAAACTAAATTTATTTTTGATAAACCTAAAAAATATAGCAGAGAGATTTACATCTCTCTGCCATTGGATTAATTGTTAGTTTCCCGAAACAGTTTCACCGGGCCAATCGATGATTCCGCCGAATTCAACGATGTTTGTGTAACCAAGTTTGACTAATTTCTCGGATGCTTGTTTGCTTCGATTTCCGCTTCTGCAATAAACGAGAATTAATTGCTTTTTATTCGGAAGCTCTTTGATATCTTCGGTTCCGATTATTTCGTTGGGAATGTTGATAGCACCTGGAATATGCTTTTCGGCAAACTCATCGGGTCTTCTGACATCCAAAATGATATAATCTTTTTCTTTTTCCATCATAACAATGGCTTCGTTCATAGTAATCTGTTTGTAGGTGTTGTTTGGAGTAGCGGGAGCACCACAACCGGTTAAGGACAGCAATGATAAAAGTATTGTCATTATTCTTTTGATTTTCATATATGGTACCTCTTTTAGCTTTAGTCGATTACATCTTCAAGACATTTTTATGATATCTTTAAATCTTTTGTTTGTCAACCATCAACAAAGGTGTCATAAGCAAACCTTGCGCCGAGTCGAAAGCCTGAGATGAAACTGTCTGTGATGCTGACTGCAAGAAACTCATTGTGTGCATTTACATATTTCAGAAACAAGTCTTTTTCTTCGCCTTTTAATGTTGTATCAAGAGCTTTCTCTTTTTCAACAAGAGCATTCAGCTTCGACTTTAATTTTGCGGCAAGTTCGGGACTGAATTCCTGCGGCTCAATGTTACCGTAATAGAATTCTTTGATGAATCCTGACATTTTGAAAACCTCCGTAAAGATTATTTCAGCAGTATGTTTTAATCGTAAATCAGCTCAACGTGGATGATTTCTTCGGCACGGTTGCGGATGTTGTTCATTCGGGCAACCCATAACATCTGGTCTTTGGTTTTCAGCCTTTCGTTTACACCTTCGGCTTTTGCCATCTGTTCAATGAGTCGGTCAAGCCTTTCTGTTGCTTGCTCATTCACATCTGCAAGGTGACTGTGCAGTTTGCAACGGAGAACTAGCCTGTTATAAAGTGCAGGGCGATGTTCTTTGAGATAAGCGAGACGTTTTCTGCCCCACATTCCGATAGGGCGTTTATCGGGTTCGGGAAGAGTTATGTTCGGGATATAATAATCACCGACGAGTGTGTATGCGAGACCTGTTTTTTCATCAATAATAAATTTTTTCATTATAAATTACCTCCTGTGTATTCCATTCTGTTTTGCGTTTTCGCTTGATTTTTTTCTCCGTTCGTCGGAGTAGGGTGCAGTCAGTCTGAAACCGAATCTGCCTTTATCAATTTCAAATCTTAATCCGCCTTGTTCATCATCGTCGAACTGTCGGCAATACTCGGGATATTTTTCCGCATACGCTGTAAGACGATTTTTAAGGTCGGTGTTGTGAGTGTAAATTTCTACGATCGGACTTTCTTCATTGAAGTAGATTTCCGTGTGTTTCTGACGTTTCTTCAAACCTGTTTTCATAAATGCCTTCTTTCTGTGAAAATAGTATGGTTTTTGTAATTTTTCTTCGGCTCTACAGCCGTAAAAGTGAGGGTGTTATCCGATAGAAACAGTCCAAATGATGCAGAGTTCATTTGAACTGCTGCTATTCGGATTTTTGTGTTTTTTACAGCTCTTGAAAATTCTTCAAAATTATGTAACCTTTAGCTGTTCTGAATTGTTATAATAGTGAAAGGACCTTTCAAGCGGTGGTGATTTAATGGACAGTAATGATTTTGAGCGAGTGTTCAAAAGAAATAATAAACGGTTGTTTCTGATTGCACTTTCGTTCACGGCAAATCAATATGATGCAGAGGATATTCTTCAAAACTCTTTTATGAAATTGCTAAAAGCTAAAATGGAGTTTAAAGATGACGAACATATTGATAAATGGCTTACTTCGGTTACGGTGAACGAAAGCAAAAATCTTCTTAAAAGTGCGTTCAGAAAAAAGAGTGCAGATTTTGAGGATTACATTGCAACCTATTCTTTTGAAAGTGAAAAAAGTGAGGATTTGTTCAATGCTGTTATGTCGCTGCCTAAAAAACTGCGGACGGTAATCCATCTGTTTTATTACGAGGATATGCCAATCAAAGAGATTGCCGATATGCTCAATATCAAACAATCTGCGGTTAAAACAAGACTGTGCCGGGCAAGGGAACAGTTGAAAATTCAGCTTGGAGATGATTGGAATGACGAATAAAGAAAAATATATCAGTTCTTTTTCAGGTGTTGAGCCGTCTGACGAAATCAAAGAAAGGATTTTGAATATGGCATCAACAAAGAAAAGATACTCTTTTAAAGCACTCGCTGTAGTTCTTGCTGTTCTCATAATGGTTGCAGCAGCTATGCTTACCGCAAATGCCGCAACGGACGGAGCGATAGGCGAAAAAGTCATTGAACTCAGCAAAGAGATAACCGAAAAAATCAGTGTTGTAGTTAACGGTAAAGAAATCGAGGCAACGTTTAATTATAAGCCGATAACAGACGAGAACGGAAAAACAAGTATTGTTGAAATTGTTATTCCTGAAAACCTTCCTGAAAATCTTCCCGAAAACGAACGGGGCGAAGATGAGATTGTTTTTGAATTGAATAAAGTTATGGAAGATGTCGGTAAGATCGTTATTCAAAAATCGGAAGAAAGCACCGAAAATGTTGAGATTGAGTTAAAAACCGAAACCGACAATGTTAAAGTGATTGTAGAATCTGAATAAGACTTGAGCTGAACAGCAAACGGAAA
>JAFYNR010000005.1 GCA_017548045.1 Clostridia bacterium
AGCCTCGCAAACTTCATTTATCTCTGCCTCTGTTATATCGGGAGGACTGAAAGGTATTTTTACCATAAATTAACCTCTTTCTTTATAGGTGGGAACCATTTCCTTTACCTTTTCGGTTATTAATTCATCGTTTTCGTAAGCAATAATCATAAGCTCATCGAGCTGTTTCTGGAATAAATCAGTATCGAACGGAATAGGATTTCCGATATGTATGAGTTTGTTGGGAGTAGTCTGAAGACCTTCTTCAGCCATAAGCTTTTCTTCGTAGAGTTTTTCACCGGGGCGGAGACCAGTGTATTCGATCCTGATATCAACGTCGGGCTTGAGACCTGAGAGCTTGATAAGATTTCGGGCAAGAGTATCGATTTTAACGGGTGAACCCATATCAAGAACGAAGATTTCGCCGCCCTTTGCATCGGCACCTGCAAGAAGAACGAGAGATACCGCTTCGGGGATAGTCATAAAATAGCGGATGATTTCGGGGTGAGTAACTGTAACAGGACCTCCGTTTGCAATCTGCTTTTTGAAAAGGGGAACAACTGAACCGTTTGAACCCAGAACGTTACCGAATCTTACAGCAACAAATTCTGTTTTTACGTTTTCGGGAACACCGCTGTATGTAACAGAACCTTCTTCCTCGTGATGAGTGAACATTCTGTGTATTTCATTCTGGCGGTTTTCTTTTATTTTTCTGTCGAATGCCTGAACAACCATTTCGCAAAGACGTTTGCTTGCGCCCATAATATTTGTGGGGTTAACAGCCTTGTCCGTGCTGATAAGAACGAATCTTGAGCAGTTATTTATCATTGCGGCGTAAGCTGTTTTGTATGTGCCGATAACATTGTTTTTGATTGCTTCGCAGGGGCTGTCCTCCATAAGAGGAACGTGTTTGTGAGCTGCTGCGTGATAAACGATATCGGGTTTATATTTTTTAAAAACAAAATCAAGTCTTCTTGAATCTCGAACCGAACCGATGAGTACGTCAAGATTCATATAGGGATACTTTTCTTTAAGTTCCTGCTGGATTGCATAAGCGTTGTTTTCGTAAATATCAAAAATAATGAGTCTTTCTGGAGCGTGAGCCGCAACCTGACGGCAAAGCTCACTGCCTATTGAACCGCCGCCACCCGTAACGAGAATTGTTTTGCCTCTTATGAGATCATAAACGCCCTTCATATCGGCTTTTATGGGATCTCTTCCGAGCAAATCTTCAACCGAAACTTCTTTAAGAGCGCCTGCGGTGATACCGCTGTTGACGTACTGATAAAAATCGGGGAGAGTTTTTGTTTCGCAACCTGTTTCTTTACAGATGTTAACAATATCTCTGATAGTTTCTTTTGATGCGCTGGGCATAGCGATATATATTCTGTCAACTCGGTATTTTTCAACGTTGTGAAGAATATCGTCACGGTTTCCTACAATGTGAACACCGTTGAAATAGAGATTTCGTTTGCCGGGGTTGTCGTCGATAAAACAAACAACCTTATCTCTGTTGGCTCTTGTTTTCTGAATGTTTTCTAGGAGCATTCTGCCCGCATCACCAGCACCGATAATCATAACACGGTGATAGCTGTTTTCGCCCGTATCGGTTCCGAACAGTTGAGGGAATGCGGAAATAATTCTGTAAGAGAATCTTGATGC
>JAFYNR010000032.1 GCA_017548045.1 Clostridia bacterium
GCTCATAATACCGAGGGCTGCAAGACCTTCGCCTGTTACGAGAGGATCGCCGAGAGCATCGTTTTTGAACGTACATTCAACGTAACCGCCTTCGAGAACGGTGCCGTCTGCAATGTATTCGCCGTATCTGCGGATGAAGCTGCCTGTTGCAACAAGGCGGCAGATAACTTCAAGGCCGTGGCCGAAAACTTTACCGGGAAGAACTTCCATTGTTGCATCATCAAGGTTTGCACTTACGTAGTGAGTTTTGATGCCTGCGTTCTTGAGAAGCTCGAAATAGTGAATTGATGTTTCAAGGTTTGCCTTGCCGATACCTTCAATGGTAAGACCTACTGTGTTTTCACCGGGATCGAAAACGCCGTCTTTGCCTGTGCAATCATCCTTGAATTTAAGCATTACGTTGCCGTTATCGAGTGAATAAACGTCTTTTGTTTTGCCTTCATAAATCTTTTTCATAGATGCAACACTCCTTCTGTTTTGAAAACAACTTTACTTTATCACAATTTTTTGAATTTGTATAGTTTTTTTTGTGAATTTTTTTGCTTGATTTTCAATTTTTTTAGATATGACAAAAATAGATAAATTTCGGCATTCGGATATATAAAAAATAACAACTGCAACAGACACTGGATGCAACAAAAGGGATGTGCAATGCACATCCCTTTTTGTTATACATTGAGAAAAACTTTGAAATCTGCAATATATTTTTCTGCTGCGGTACCATCGCTGCTTTCTGCAAAAATTCTCAGCAGAGGCTCCGTACCCGAAAAACGGCAGATAACAAAACTGCCATCAGCAAAATAAACCTTACAGCCATCCTCATAACTCACCTTTGTTATTTCGGTTCCGAAATCAGGCAGTTTCTTTTCAATCATAATAATTTCGTTGATTTCCGGCTTACGTTCAGGTGCAAACACCAGATTATCCTCAACCATTGTGTGTTTACCGAACTGAGCTTCAAGTTCATAGATAAGCTCCGTAGGCGATTTACCCGTTACACTTACCATTTCTGCAAAAAGAGATGCAGCATAAACCGAATCCTTGCCGTGGATATGGCCTCTGACGGTAAGACCACCCGAAGATTCGCCGCCTAAAACGGCATCAACCTCATCAATTTTTGATGAAATATATTTGAAACCTACGGGCACCTCGTAGCACACTTCGCCGAAGCTTTCCGCAATTTTATCAAGCATATGTGTAGTGGCAAGATTGCGCACAACGCCGCCTTTCCAGCCCTTATACTTCACAAGATAATAGTAAAGCATACAAAGAATTTCGTTGGCGTTTATATATCTGCCGTTTTTATCAACAATGCCAAGTCTGTCGCCGTCACCGTCCATAGCTATGCCGAAATCATAGCCGTCACGGATAACCATATTGCTGAGATTTGCAAGAGTTTTTTCGCTGGGCGCAGGCATCTGACCGCCGAAATAAGCATCTTTGTTGAGGTTGATTGTATCAACAGTGCAGCGAGCAGTGTTAAGAATAACCTGCAAAGGATACGCACCCGAACCGTGCATTGTATCAAAAAGCACTCTCAGACCTCTGTCACGCAGTGCTTTCATATCAAGCAGGTCAATAATATCGTCAAGGAATTTATTGAAGGGGCTGTGAAGATAAACCACCTTACCTTCACCAACAGCCTTATCGAAATCTGTAAATTCAACATTCCCGATTAATTCAATAAGCTGTTCGATTCTTTCGGTAACTTCAAGAGGAGCATCTCTGCCTTCATCGACAAAAAGCTTTATACCGTTATAGCTTGCAGGGTTGTGGCTCGCGGTGATTTCAATGCCGTAGTGCAAGCCCTTATCCTTAACGGTGTGCATAATCAGAGGTGTGGGTGCCGAACGGTTGAGGAACCATACTTCAATTCCGCCTTCTGCAAAAACCTCTGCAACCCATTTTGCCGCACTTTCGGAAAGAAATCTGCGGTCATAACCGATAATGATAGGTTTCTCTGTTTTGTTTTCTTCACGGGCAAGAGCAAGAATACCTGCCGCAACCAGACGGATATTTTCACAAATAAAATCGTAGCCGATTACGGCTCTCCATCCGCCGGTACCGAATTTAATCATTTTCCAATCCCTCCGTTTTATCTTTCCTTTATCATTTTAGCACATAGTTTAGCAGTGATGTTACAAAAATAGCCGTTATATTTACAATTTCGGCTCATTTTTTATTGAAAAAACCTTTTCAATAAGCTATAATCGTACAGAGGTGAAAAATATGGATTACTTCAGAACAGAGCTTAGCAAGCCTCTTACCATTGACGGAATTTATACAATCCACTATTTTGAATACACAAAGGATTTTGCGTATTCTGGTGAGCTTCACGATTTCTGGGAAATTGTATATGCTGACAAAAAAAGCGTTGTTATAACCGCAGGCTCAAAGGAAATGACCTTGAACGCAGGGCAGATGTATATTCACAAGCCCAATGAATTTCACAAAATCCGCTGCGACGGAACAAGCGCCGCAAACTCGGTTATCCTTTCATTTGACTGCGCCTGCGATGAGCTTATGAGCATTGCGGGCACGGTAATCACCTGCACTAACGGCGAAAGGAAGCTTATGGGGCAGATAATCGAAGAAGCAGCCGATGCGTTTTCAACTCCTCTGGGCACACCGTATACAAGCGTGCTCGAAAAATCCGGAAACGGCAGATTCGGCTGTGAGCAGCTTATTCAGCTTTATATGGAGCAGCTTCTCATAAGCCTTATAAGAGGTAACGGACGTACCGTAGAAATAAAAAAAGCAGACAGCGGAACACTTCTGCTCCGTATCTGCGATTTTCTTGAAAGCAACGTTGAAAAAAAACTCAGCTTTGATGATATTCAGAAAGAATTCAACGTATCCGCTTCGGTTATCAAGCGCCTGTTTCAGAACAATATGAGCTGCGGAATAATGGAGCATTTCACACGGCTGAAAATCGACGAGGCCAAACGAATGATAAGAGAACACGAATATAATTTTACCGAAATCTCCGAAAAACTGGGCTTTAATACACCTCAGTATTTCACGGCGGTTTTCCGCAGGCTTTCAGGAATGTCACCTTCGGAATACGCCTATTCGGTTAAATCAAAGTTCAGCGAAGATTAATCTTCACTTCCTTGTCAACCGTCATTGAATCGGGGGTTACGATGCAATCCATCGCAATTATTCTCACTCCGTTTTCTGCCGCTTTTCTCAACGCATCGCCGAATTCGGGATGCATTTCATCGTGAGGCACAAAGCACGTCATACCCTTCATCTGAATAATAAAAAGTATGTATGCCTCATATCCGTTTCGGGCGCAGGAAATAAGTTCGTTTATGTGCTTCACTCCCCTTTCGGTGGGTGCATCGGGGAACATTGCAACTCCGTCATACTCAAGCGTAACACCCTTGACCTCAAGAAAAATTTTGCGGCTACCGTCCTCAACGTAAAAATCAAAACGGGATTTACCGAAGGTTTTTTCGCGCATAATAACAGCGTTTTCGGAGAACAGACCGCATTTTTTAAGCCACTCTCCTGCCGCCGCATTGGGAATCTGTGAATCCATATTCACAAGCAGTATACCTCTGTCCGTATACTTTTCAACGGCAATCAAATCGTATTTTGTTTTTCTTGCAGGGTTATCGGATATCTCAAGGTAAACCCTTGCATCGGGCACAAGAAGCTCCCTGCATCTGCCGGTATTTTTAACGTGAACGGTGTGTATCTCACCGTCAATTTCAACGTGCGCAATAAATCTGTTGGGTCGGCTGATAAATCTGCCCTGTGTAACTTTTTTATATTTCAATCGAATACACCTCAAGGATAATTTAAAACAAAAAAGATTTTATGTCAATGCCCGATTATAATATTGATTATTGGAAACGTATGTGGTATTATTTAAGATAGACTGATTCGTAAATTTACACCGAAAGGAATTGATAATATGGCAAAATATCTTATAGTCAATGCAGACGACTACGGAATGTGCAATGCCGCAAACCAGGCTGTTGCAGAGCTTTTTGAAGGCGGTTTTCTTAAATCCGCAACAGTTATGATGCCCTGCCCCACAGCAAAGGATGCTGTTGATTTTTCAATCGCTCACCCCGAATACGCAATCGGCGTTCACCTTACAATGACAAGCGAATGGGGCAAATACCGCTGGAAGCCTCTCACAAACGGCAAAACCCTTCTTGATGAAGAAGGCTTTATGTGGCACGAAAGCGACCAGGTTGAAAAGAATGCTTCATACGAAGACCTTGAGGCCGAAATCCGCGCACAGATTGACCTTGCACACAAATGGGGAATGAAGCCCTCTCACACGGATAACCACATGGGCTCGCTTTACGGCCATTACACAGGCAGACTGGGTCTTGCAAAAATGACTCTCCGCGTATGCGGCGAATACGGCTATGCATACCGTCTTTACACCAAACACGATAAGAGAATCTGTCCCAACGGCACACCCTATTTCCTCTATGCGGCAATCACTCTTCTCTCAAAGAGATGGGGCAAAAAATACAACGTTGTTATTCCCGATTACCTTCTTTTCCCCGATTGGAATGACGATATGCGTGTAAGCTACGAAACATACAGAGATACCATCCTCAAAATCTGGACGGATATCCCCGAGGACGGCGTTACCGAAACATTTATACATCCCTCGGTTGAATGTGAAGAGCTTAAGAGTATCACCGGCAGATGGCAGGACAGAGTATGGGAATATCAGCTTATGAAAGACCCTTATACTCACAAGTATCTCAAAGATCACGGTGTTGAGCTTATCAGTTACAGAGAGCTTATCAAAATGAAGGGCGGCAAGGTAATGGGTTAAGCCGCCAAGCCTGACAAAAACAACGACGCCCACGGTTTCACACCGTGGGCGTTACTTTTATGCAAGCAGCACGTCTGAAACAAGCATCACGCAAAAGCCTGCGAGCAGGGCATACGTTGCGCCCATTTCGCTTCCGTGAGCATGGGTTTCAGGTATCATTTCGTCACTGATGACATAGAGCATTGTTCCGCCTGCAAAGGCAAGAGCAAAGGGCAGAACAGCCGCCGCAATGCTGACCGCAAAATAGCCCAGAAGCGTTCCCGCGACTTCAATAAGTCCCGTTGCAAGTGCACAGAGAAAAGTTCTTTTTGGGGTTATTCCCGCCGCCAGCATAGGGCCGATAATAACCATACCCTCCGGAATATTCTGCAGGGCAATACCGCCTGCAATCAGGAATGCCTCTGATGTATTTCCCGAACCGAAGCCGACACCTGCCGCAATACCTTCGGGCAGATTGTGAATTGCAATAGCAGTCACAAAAAGCAGAACCTTATCAAGCTTATCGCCGCCTCTGCCTTCCTTTTCCGCACCTACAAACTTGTGCATATGAGGCACAAGTTTATCAATAAGGTTAAGGCAGACCGCACCTGTGAATATGCCTGCTACGGTAATAATAAGCCCGTATTTTCCGCCGTATTCAACAGAAGGCACTATAAGCCCCAGCACCGCCGCCGCAAGCATAACGCCTGCCGCAAAAGCAAGAACAATATCGCTGAATTTATGTGATATTTTTTTGAATATAAAACCTGCAACAGAGCCGATTACGGTTGCACCGCCTACGCCCAGCGCAGTAAGAAGCACCATTTCCATAAGTAACCTCCTTTGTTTTTTACTTCATAGTATGCAATTCCGAGCAATAAAGCCCCGGCAATCCGGGGCTTTTGTTATTGTTGTTCTTCGTCGGTATATTCCGTATCCCCTTCGTAGTATTCCGTGGATTCTTCTTCGTAGGAGTTTCCGTAATCTTCACCGTAATCCGTGTTTTCTTCGTTATATTCGGTAGTTTTGTCATCACCGAATAACGATGGCCTCGTGAAGGTCGGAACGGTTATTTCCGGTATTGTGTAATCATTATCGGGCCAATCAAAAATGCTTCGCCTTGTGGTTGTTTCATCGTCATAGTAATAACGGGTTTCGTCACTGTCATAATCGCTGTAATCGTTATTCACCGAATTTGTTCCCTTGGCAAAATCTATTGCGGAAACGTGGGTTGCAGGGTCGATTTCGATATTGGTCTGACCGTAAAGCGCAAGCTGAAGCTCCCTTGCCGCTTTGATATAGTCAACAATCCACACATCAAGGTAGCCCGAATACGTGCGGAAGCCTCTTACACCGTAGCGAAGCTCCTCAGAAGGCTCAACCATGCTGACTATATCGTATTTAAGCCAACCCTCGGTAAGTGCCTGAGTGCCGAGCGAAAGGATTTCACTGGTTTTAATGTTGGTCGTAACGTAAGGCAGGAAGGTTTCAATCGCATAGTTAAGGTCGCTGAGCGACGATGCCTTTACGTTTCTTATAACGGAGCTGATAAGTTCACGCTGTCTTCTTGTTCTTTCAACCTCACTGTCAAGCTTTCTGATTCTTGCGTAGATAAGCGCCTGCTCACCGTTGAGAAGAACACTGTCGCCGCTTGTAAAGCCCTTGACCCTTGTTGTGCGGTTCATATATTTTGCCTCAGCTTCCGTAATGGGAACGGATACGCCGCCGAGAGCATCAATCGCCGCCTTAAATGACTGATAGTTTATGGAAACGTATTTGTCGATTTCGATTTTGTAGTTATCGGAAAGAACCTCCATAAGCGATGCCGCACCGCCCCAGCCGTAGGAATGGTTGGTTTTGCAGTAACGCTCACTGCCGTTGATATTCATATACGTATATGAATCTCGCAGGAAGGAGGAAATTGTTATGGTTTTGGTTTTGGTGTTAACCGAAACAAGCATTGTTGAGTCTGAACGGTGCGAGCCGTCCTCATCATCCTCACCGATAAGAAGAACGTTTATAACCTTTTTGCTGTAAATTTTCTCGCCGCCGTTTGTTGCCCACGACTTAAGCCAATCCTTGATTGAATTTGCGTCTGCAATATCGGAGATGGTGTTGAAAGAAAGATTTTCGTCTATTTCTTCATTGGCAAAGGTTGCATCGGGGTTACCGAAGCGTCCGTCACTCTGATTGATAAGACCGATAAGCTTTCTTAAATAAGCTCCGCCTGCTGCCGAAACAACAAGAACAAGGCAGATAAAAATACTGAGAAATGCTTTCAGATTTCTTTTCTGATTTCTGAGAAAGAAGGGCTTGAACTTGAAATCCCAGAAATATTTGATTTTATTCTTAAAACCCTTCGGCACGCTGTAGCTTGTGATATCCTCAAAGCCTCCGGATTTCTTTTGCTTTTTTTCGCTCAAAAAATCACCCACAAATTTTTACATCTCAAACAGGTATTATAACACATATTTCCGCAAAAGTTAACAGCATATGCAAAATTTATCAAAAAATTTTTATTGTATCTTTTCAAGAAAAGCGGCGTTTACCCATCCTCTTACGCCCGAATACTCAACGTAAGCCCATCCCTTGACGGAATTGAGCACGGTAAGATTCGTTCCGTTGGGAATTTTTATAAGCGACTGTGATTCCTTATCCGCCTTTTCACGCACGTTAAGCACACCGCCGTTTGTTTTGACTCTGTAATTACCTAACGCAATCGGCTCCGCATCCGTAACAACATCAATGTTGCGGTAAACCTTGCCGTCTTTGAGTTCCTCGCCGTACGCCTCATACATTTCGCTGACGGTTACAAGCTTGAAACCCTTTTCAACAAGGGCAGGCACAATGATTTCACAAAGGTCGGCAGTAAAGCCGTAGATATCGTGCATAAGCACAATATCGCCTCTTGCGGCGTTATTTACAACCTCGTCCGCTATTTTTTTCAGGTCTGCATTCCGCTGTTCTTCCGTTCTGTCTTTGTTGGAAGCATCCTTGTTTTTCCAATCCTGTGTATCCACATTCCACTGAATCAGAGGCATTCCGATTTTATTTTCAATGCCGTCAAAATTGCCGCCCGGTGCACGGAAAACCTTTACATCAATACCCGCAAGCTCTTTGAGAAGCTCATTAGGCGTATCAACCTGATGCCTTATTTCCGCATCACTGCACTTCATAAGATTTTTATGGCCCTGAGAATGGTTGCCGATTTCACAGCCTATTGAGTGGGCACGTTTTATTGTGGAAATATTCTTTTCGATATTATAACCTACAACAAAAAAAGTTGCGGCACTGCCGTTTTTTTCAAGCACGTCAAGGATACGGTTTGTTGACGTGGCGGAAGGTCCGTCATCAAAGGTAAGCGCAATCAGATTATCCTTGGATGTATATTTTGAGTCAGAGTTTGTTGCCGCCTGAGTTGATGCATCAGTCCGGCTTGCGGTGGTTTCCTGTGTGGATGGTTTCTTTCCGTCCGTACAGGAAGTGAGCACAACAATTCCGCATAGCACAAGTGCCGTAACAACGGAAATCAGCTTTGTTTTTTTCATTTTTTGTTCCCCCGAATAATAATCTCCGATATTATTATATATCTGTTTATTCGACTTTATTTTACAAAAAAGAAAAATAAACCCTTTTTACCAATTTTAACAGTTTTGTAATTTTTTGCATAAAAAAGCTGCCCCGAAGGGCAGCCTGAACTTTTAACCAATGAACTTTATTGTAAGAATCTTCTTGCCTGTGATTTCGAACTCTGCAAAGCCCTCACTGTCAACTGCAAGAGGCTCACCGTCGATTTCTTCAAGAGTAACAAGCTTGATTTCTTTCCACTTGTTGCCTGAATATGCAGGAAGCTCAAACTCGGCAACCTGTCTTTCAACGGGTGACTGTGCTTTTTCGACAGGAGCTATGCCGCCGTTGAGTCTGATTGCATTCTTGACGGTCTTATCCGAAGGATTGAACAGACGGACGATATAGCCTTCACCGTCTTCGCTCTTCTTGATTGCACTGACATTGAGGTTTTCGTCCTTAAGCTCAAGGAAGGTATGGGTAAGAGGATTCTTGCCGTGTGCGGTAGGCGCAAGCTGACCTGCGGTAAGGTAGAGATTGAATCTTTCGCTTTCCTGCCATACGTTGCCTTCTTCCCAATCGCCTCTGTGGGGCATAAATGCATAACGGAATGTATTCACACCGATGCACTGTGAGCCTTTATCCCAATCGCTGTAATTCTGCATATCTGCGGTTACGCATATACGGAGAGGATATGCGCGGATAAGTGAAAGGTAAAGAGTGTTGCACTCATCGTCAGCAGCCTCGTAAGCTTTGAGACCTGTGTTAAGGAGTGCGGCACCGTTAACGCCGTCGGTAAGGTCAACGAAGGAATTCATGGGATGCTCTGTCATGGGGATTTCGTCATAAAGCGAGTAATCGGGCAGTGCCACGGGACGCTTCACAACGTCAAACTGACCCTGAGCATATGAGAATTCCGACTTGATATTGGTGGGGAATGCTACCTGCAGGTAGTGATCCTCACAGCGGTTGTTGATTGTTGTTTCAACCTCAACAAATTTTGCACCCTTGCGGAGAGTAACAACGCTGTCAATATCAACGGGAAGCTTATGCTCGCTTCTTGATTTTTCGTCTGCGGAACGCTTTTCGGGAAGCATCCAGCGCATTGAAATCTTATATGCGGTTTCAAATTCACCTTCACGGAGGAGAGTGATTGTTGCTTTTTCATTGAGAGTAGTGAAAATCTCGTTGAATTCGGGTACAAAGTGCTCCCAGGGATTGCCGATTTCGCCGCCGTCCTTGAAGTAGCCCAGGTTTTCATAAACTCTGCCGCTTTCCTTCTCGGTGACGTTATAAGTACCGTTGCTGTTAAAGGTAACGCGGAGATACTCGTTTTCCATAACCTGATTTGCTCTGAGAAGGGTTACGGGAGTTGTTGCACGAACGTTGTAAAGAGGAGTAAGTCTGTAAGTCTTATAGCCCATTGCGGGAATATCCGATACCTCTGCCGCAATAAGATACTGCTCGGTATGAAGCACATTTGCCGTATCGTTGGGGTTCTGGATAATCTGTGCATTTGACTTGTTTGAAGAAATAATCTGATACTTGATCTTGTTGCCGTCTTCGTCAAGAAGTGCGAAGCTGTCTGCCTTCCACTCAGCAGGAATTTCAACACGGAGGTTGACTGTTTCTGTTCTCTTGAAGGGTGCAGGGTTGAAGACTACAACCGCTGCATCGTCACGGTTCCATGAACGAAGGTCAATATCACCTGCAATATCCATGAACGCACGCTCAAATACGCAGCTTGAAAGCTCTCTTGACTGTCTGTAACGCGACATAACGTCTTCATAAACAACGTCTCTGCCGCAGGAACCTATGCTGTCGTGGCCGTGGTTCTGAAGAAGGTAATTGTATGAAAGGTCAATGAAGCCCTGAGGATAGGGTGCTCCTGCAAGTGAAGCAAATACTGCAAAAGGCTCAGCGTAGTTGATGAGTCTTCTTTCGGTATCAAAGTTTTCCTGCTTGATGTATGTTCTTGCAGAAAGAATCCAACCGCAGAGAATGCTTACGCTGCCCTTGGTGTAGGGGTCACGCATTTCGCCTTTGAGAACGGGTGCATTGGGGTCAAAATTATCGATAATACCCTGCTCCATCTCACGGAGTGTGCTGTGGAAAACGTCTGCTTCGGGAAGTGCGGCATCAAGGTCTTTGATAAGCTGAACCTCACGGGCATCGGGGCAGGAGGAATCGTGACCTGCCGACCAGAAGCGGTGCTGAGTCGTCCAGTCTGCATCCTGTTCCTTCACAGCCTGCTCGGCTCTTGCCTGAATATTCTCGCTGTGATACTCATAGAAGGGATGTGTATACTGATAGTCAAGCTTCCAGTCACGGTCAATAAGCTTGAACACGCCGTTATTATCGTTCCATACCATATCACGGTTATTTTCGTTTGACTGGTTAAAGTAAACGGGGCGCTGAACTACATACCAGATATTGTAACGGGGTCTTTTGCCAAGACGCGATGCCCAGATTCTTGAACCGTCAGGGCTTTCCCAGAAGAATTCGGAACGGGGTGCCTTGTATGTATTGATGCCTCTGTAAAATGATGCGAAATTAATTCCGAAGCCTGAGTAAATCTGAGGAAGCTGTGAAATCTGGCCCCAACCGAAGGGTGAATAGCCGGTCTTGCTTATGCCGCCCATTTCCTTACCCATTTTGTGACCGAGAAGCAGGTTTCTGATAAGTGCCTCACTGCCTACGGTGAATTCATCGGGCAGGCAGAACCAGGGACCAACAGCAATTCTGCCCTCTTTGATGTACTTCTGAAGCTTTTCCTTCTTTTCGGGATAAACTTCAAGGTAATCCTGAATAGGCATTGTCTGTGAGTCAAAATGGAAATGCTTGTATTCGGGATTCTTGTCAAGAATATCAAGAAGCATATCCACCATATAGCCAAGCATATGCTGAGTGCGGCGTGCCGAGAAACGCCATTCTCTGTCCCAGTGAGTGTTTGATATAAAATGACACTGGAGCTTATCTTTCTTATCCATAACCGTTCTCCTTATCCTTTAATGATTTTCATAATCTCTTCAAAGTTATTGCAGAAATGCGAGCAAACAGCCTTTGTACCGCTTGATTCGATGTTACCGCCTGCAATACCGATTGTGGTATAGCCTGCAAGACGTACCGAGCAGGCACCTGCGCCGCTGTCCTCAATACCCACAACTCTGTTTCTGTCAGCAAAAGCTTCGCCCAGACCTACGATTGAGGTTTCGGAATAAAGCCAGGGATGGGGCTTGGGAGAAAGCTCGCCGAGGGTACCTACGCTGCCTTTGCGCAGAGGGAAACCTGCGGAAATGATTGCATCATAGAAATCCTTGGGGTCGCCCATACCGAGGGTGCGGAATGCCGAAAGGATTTCGGGCCATGCCTTTTCGTAAAGACCGGATGTAACAAGGCCGATTTTAACACCCATATCTTTCAGTTCAAGGAGGAAATCCTTGACACCTTCCGTGGGAGTGAATGCACCTTCCTTGCCTCTGCCTGCCATAATTTCTTCCATTTCTCTGTGAGTATGCTCAAAATAGAAATTACGGGCTTTTTCAAGGGATTCACCGGGGCAGTATTTATCAATACAATACTGCAGATGCTCCGATACGCTGTGACCCGAAACAAAGGGAAGGTCTGCATCCTCAAGCTCAAATTTAGGGTTGCCCAGCATACTTGCGGTACTCATCTGAATAATCCATATCCAGAAATCCTCACTGCGTACCGTTGTGCCGTCAAGGTCCATAAGCACTGCGTTAAGAGGATATTCGGTCTTTACGGGGTAGACGGGATAATAAACGGGGTAAGCAATAGCCGACTTAACACCTGCCAGTGTATGACTGCCGAAGGATACAAATTCAACCTTCTTGTCGCCTGTTGCAACAATGCAGTCAACGCCGTTTTTACCGCTTATGAATTTGCCGTCCTCTGTTGTTTCGAGGAGATGAAATCCGCTGTCGGGGCCGATAAGACCCAGATCGGGAATATTAACAGTTTTGTCAAGTAACATCTGAATTTTCCTTTCAAAGTTAAAATTACAAATTATTTTACCACATTAAAGTGAATAAGTAAATCCAATTTTTGAATATTTAAAAGTTTTTATATTGAAATATGCGGATTATGATGATATACTGTAAAAGATAATACTTTCGGAAAGGAAGATATAATTTGGCAGAAATCAAAAATTTGGACGCTGTTGCGGCTCTTGACGCAATGGATGCTCACGTTGACGACTGGCGCGATGCCGTCAAAGGCAAGCAGAGAGGCATTTTCTCATTTGACGACGTCGTTAATGTGAAACTCAAAACCCTCAAAAAGAGAATTTACACAGACATTGAATCACTCCCCGCATGGAAGATGAAAGAATGCATCTACAAGGGCATCGGTGATTATGAATACCTTTACGATGAATGGAAGGACCTTAACGTAGGCGATAAATGGGGTAACAACGGTTGGAGCGCATTCTTCAAGAATTCATTCGACATTCCCGAAAGATTCGCAGGCAAGAAGGTTACGCTTAACGTTTATTTCGGCGGTGACTCTCTTCTTTCACTCAACGGCGAACCCTATCAGGGTCTTGACCCCTTCCGTAACAGTGTTCTTCTTTCAGATTGCGCCGAAGCAGGCAAGCACTACGACGTTGACATTGAATCATACTACGTATGGCATTCAAACGAATCAACCGTAAAGACTCTCTCCTGCTCATTCATCGGCGTTGTTGATCCTGTAATTGAAGAAGTTTACTGGGATTTCAAGGCAATCTTCAACGCACTCTTTATGCCCGTGCTTGACACAGGTCTTGCTGAAATAATCAGAGCTGCCCTTAAGGAAGCCTTCACTCACGTTAACTTTGACGTTGACGGCGATGAGTTCAAGGCAGGTCTTCTTGAAGCTCAGAAGGTTCTTAAAGAAAAGGTTTACAACAACCCCAACTACAAAACCGAAGGTACTCTCTCACTTATCGGTAACTCACATCTTGATATCGTATTTATGTGGGCATACAAAGAATATGTGCGTAAGCTGGGCAGAACTCACGCAACAATGCTCCGTCTTATGGAGCAGTATCCCGACTTCATCTTCTCACAGAGCTCGGCTCCCACATACATTGAAATGCAGGATAAATATCCCAACCTGTTCGATCAGGTAAAACAGCGTATCGCTGAAGGCAGATGGGAATACATCGGCGCAATGTGGGTTGAGCCCGACTGTAACCTTGTTTCGGGTGAATCCTTCGTGCGTCAGCTTCTTCACGGCGTAAGATATGCCGAGAAAACATTCGGCATAACTCCCAAAACCTGCTGGGTTCCCGATGTATTCGGCAACGGCTATGCAATGCCTCAGATCCTCAAGAAAGCAGGCGTTGAATATTTTGTAACTCACAAAATGGGTATCTGGAACGACACCAACCCCTGGCAGTATAACACATTCTGGTGGGAAGGCCCCGACGGCTCAAAGGTATTCTCAATCGTTCCTCCCACTCACTTCATCGGTACGGTTGAAGCCGACTCACTGAAGATGAACTGGAAGAAATACACCGACAAGGCAACCATCGGCGAATCAATGTACTGCTACGGCTGGGGTGACGGCGGCGGCGGTGTTGACACCGAAATGCTTGAATACGTAAAGCGTTATAAGAACTTCCCCGGTCTGCCCGAATCAAAGGTAAGCAAGATTGAAGATTCACTTGCCCGAATGAAGGCAAACGCTACCGAAACAAACATCCCCACCTGGAAGGACGAGCTTTACCTCGAAGAGCACAGAGGCGTTCACACCACAAAGGCTCTCCTCAAAAAGCTTAACAGATACAGTGAAAATCTCTACCGTCAGGCAGAAATCTTTGCGTCAATCGCAATGCAGTACGGTTACGAGTATCCTCTCGAGAAGCTCAACGAAGGCTGGCAGATGATTCTCACAAACCAGTTCCACGATTCACTTCCCGGCTCACACATCACGGAAGTATTCGGCGACCTTTGCGCTATCTATGATAACATCATCGCAATCGGTGAATCAGTCCGTGACGAAGCACTCAACGCTATCGCAGGCAACATCAGCGGCGAAGCAAAATACGGCAAGCCCTTTGCACTGTTCAATTCTCTCGGTGTTGCCACAACATCAAAGGTTGAGCTTCCCTATAAGGACGTTGAAGTTTATGATGCAGAGGGCAACAAAGTTCCCGTTCAGGCTTACACAAAGCTTGACGGCACAAAGGTTCTTGTTTTTGTTGCAAAGGACGTTCCCGCAGTAGGCTACAAGGTTTACTACACCAAGGACGCCGCAGTTGCAGAAGCCGAGGCAATTGAAAGCGCAGATATCGAAAACGCATCATTCAGCCTTAAATTTGATGCAGCAGCAGAGCTTGTTTCAATCTATGACAAGAAAAACGACAGAGAAGTTCTTGAGGGCAAGGGTAACGTTTTCCGCATTTACGAAGACCTTCCCGGCAAGTACGATGCATGGGATATCGTTGCAACCTACACAGACCGTCAGTTTGACACTGAGGCAGGCAAGGTTGAAAGCGTTGTAAGCGGCGACGTATTCACCTGCGTTACAATCTCAAAGAACATTATGAAATCGGTTCTCAAGCAGAACATCATTCTCTATAATGATCTTGACAGAATTGATTTTGATACATTCATCAGCTGGCACGAGCAGGAAAAGCTTCTTAAAGTAGGCTTTGACGTTGATATCAAGGCTCAGAAGTTCACCAGAGATATTGCTTACGCAACCATTGAAAGCTCAAACTACCGTCACAATCCTTATGACAAGGCAAAGTTTGAGGTTTCTGCTCACAACTTCATTGATATGTCTGAAGACGGCTACGGCCTTTCAATCCTCAATGACTGCAAATACGGCTACGAGGTTGACGGTCAGAGAATGATTATCACCCTTCTCAAGGCTCCCATGAACCCCGACCCCAAATCAGACAGAGGCGACCACTACTTCACATATTCACTTTATCCCCACGCAGGCAGCTGGAAGGATGCAGAGACTCTTGTAAGAGGTCTTGAAATCAATAACCCCCTGCTTCCCGTTGAGCTTGCAGAAGGTGCAAAGGGTGCAGAAAGCGGTTCATTCATCAGTGTTGACGGCAAGAACGTTACTCTTGAGGCTGTCAAGAAGTGCGAGGATGAAGATGCTTACATCGTTCGTTTCGTTGAAAAATCGGGCAGAAGAACAAAGGTCAACGTTCAGTTCTTTGCAGAAATCGCAAGTGTTGCAGAGTGTAACCTCCTTGAGCGTGAGGACGTTGCGGCTGACATCGCAAACGGCAGTGCAATGAGCTTTGAAATCAATCCCTTTGAAATCAAGTGCTATAAAGTTAAAGTAAAATAATGCACAAAAGACCTTCGGATTTCTCCGAAGGTCTTTTGTGTTGTTCAAATTAAAAATACGATGATATTCTGCCGACAAAAGCAACTGCAATCCCGACTATTTTTTCAAAACCTTCAAGGGTTTCGGGTCTGCTAAACCATTCCATAAGGTCAAATCCGAAAACTGAAAGAATTTTGTCGATTGTCCCCACAAAGATTGCAAGAGGTATCATCCAGAAGCCTACGAATGCCATATAATCACTCCTTTCGGACTGATTATAGCATTTACGGCACAGCAAGCAAGAAACCCTGCTTTACAAATGAGAATTTCTCTGTAAAGCAGGGTTTACATATTAATATTATCCTAAAATTTTCAGTGCACCTGTGGGGCAAACCTCTGCACACTTGCGGCAATCCTTACAAACGGAAATTCTTTCACTGCCCTCAAATTCGGGCTTGATAACCGTTTTGAAGCCTCTTCCTACAAGACCGAGGATACTTTCGCCTGCAATCTCCTTACAGGCACGTACACACATATTGCAAAGAATACATTTACCCTGGTCGCGCTCAATGGTAACAAGCCTTGTCTCCTTGAAGCACTCGTGCTTTTCACCTGCAAGCCTTGCAGGGTCAATGGGATCAAAGTTTGCATACTTTATGAGACGGCAATCCTTGAAGTCGTGACAGCCGCATTCAAGGCAGCGCTTCGCTTCGTTTCTTGCCTGCTCCTCGGTAAAGCCGTTGAGAACCGCATCAAAATTATGCTTTCTGTACTCGGGATTCTTCACCGACATAACAGCCCTTGCCTTCTTTTCACGGTCTGCAAGCATTTCAGCGGTTACGTTGCGCTCCGAATAATAGGGCTTGGGGAAATCCATAGGCATACCGAGAAGATACGCATTGATTGCTCTTGCGGCAATATTCGCTTCTGCAATGGCATCAATGGCGATTGACGCACCGTTGTTTGTAGCATCACCTGCGGCAAACACACCTTCAATGTCTGTAAGGCAGGTTGCTTCATCTGCCTGAATTGTTCCCCAGCCGGTTGTTCCGATTGCTTCAAGACCCGAGGGAGCATATTTCTGACCGATAGCGGAAATAACCGTATCAACATCAAGAGTTTTGAACGCACCTTCAACGGGCACGGGCTTTCTTCTGCCCGAAGCATCAGGCTCGCCAAGCTCCATAATCTGAAGCTTCACAGCCTTTACCTTACCGTTTTCGCCGATAATTTCATCGGGATTCGTAAGGAAAAGGAACTCAACGCCCTCTTCGATTGCTTCTTCTATTTCAATATCTTCGGCAGGAGCCTCAGCCCTTGTTCTTCTGTAAATTACGTAAACATTCTCTGCACCGCATCTTACGGCTGTACGGCAGGCATCCATTGCGGTGTTACCGCCGCCTACAACGGCAACGTTTTTGCCGATTTCGGGAATATTGCCCATATTGACTTCACGGAGGAAATCAATGCCGCTGAGAACGCCTTCAAGCTCCTCGCCCTTGCAGCGCATACTGCTGCCCTTCCAGGCACCTACGGTTACAAGCACAGCATCCGCACCGTTCTTGATTTCTTCAAAAGAAATATCTTTGCCCACCTTGACATTGTTTTTCATCTCAACGCCAAGCTTTGCAATAGCCTCAACCTCTTTTGCAAGCACTGCCTTGGGCAGACGGTATTCGGGAATACCGTAGCGGAGCATACCGCCCATTTCGGGCATTGCTTCATAAACCGTCACATCGTGACCCGAAAGGCGAAGATAATACGCCGCCGTAAGACCTGCGGGACCGCCGCCGATAATTGCAACCTTCTTGCCCGTTGACTCCTCGCAGACTGCGGTGTAAGGTTCGCTTGAAGCAAGGTCGTTATCCGCCGCAAAGGCTTTCAGATATGCAACCGAAAGCGGCTCTTCAACAAGCCTTCTGCGGCAGTGTGATTCGCAGGGATGAGGACAAACCCTGCCGATTGATGCGGGAATGGGAATTTTTTCTTTGATTATCCTTACGGCTTCCTTATCGTCACCGTTTGCAATAGCTTTAAGATAACCCTGAATATCGGTATGTGCAGGGCAGTTAAGCGAGCAGGGAGCAACACAGTCGCCCTCGTGGTCGCTCATAATAAGCTCAAGTGCAATCTTTCTTGCCTTTTTTACTCTGGGAGTTTCACTGCTGAGCACCATACCGTCTGCGGCAACGGTAGCACAGGCTCTCATAAGCTTGGGCATACCTTCACCCTCAACAAGACAAAGTCCGCAGGCACCGTAAAGCTTAAGCTGTCCGTTATAGCAGAGATTGGGGATTTCAATGCCGTTTGCGGCGGCTATGTTAAGCACGGTTTCGCCTTTATTTGCCAAACATTCTTTACCGTTTATCGTAACCTTAATCTGTTCCATTTCGCCGCCTCCTTTATTCTACAATTATTGCTCCGAAGCGGCAGGAATTTACACACTGACCGCAGCGGATACAGATATTATCATCAATAATATGTGCCTTCTTGACTTCTCCGCTGATTGCCTTTGCAGGGCACTTCTTCGCACAAAGAGTACATCCCTTACACTTATCCGCATCAATGGAGTAGGTAAGCAGGTCAACACATTCCTTTGCAGGGCACTTTTTATCCCTGATATGTGCTTCATATTCGTTTTTGAAGTATCTGATGGTTGTAAGTACGGGGTTGGGCGCCGTCTGACCAAGACCGCAGAGTGCACCGTCCTTGACAGCCTCACAAAGCTCTTCAAGAAGCTCAATATCCCCTTCCTTACCCTCACCTTTTACGATTCGGGTAAGAACCTCCTGCATTCTTGCAGTACCGATACGGCAATGCACGCATTTACCGCAGGATTCAAGTGCAGTAAAATCAAGAAAGAATTTAGCCATACCGACCATACAGGTGCTTTCATCCATAACAACCATACCGCCTGAGCCCATAATTGCGCCCGTTGCGGCAAGTGCTTTGTAATCGATAACCGTATCAAGCAGGTGTGCGGGAATACATCCGCCTGAGGGGCCGCCCATCTGCACGGCTTTGAATTCCTTATTGTCACGGATACCGCCGCCGATGCCGTAAATAACATCACGGAGAGTTTTACCCATAGGTATTTCAACAAGACCGCCCTTGCGGATTTTACCCGTAAGAGCGAAAACCTTTGTGCCCTTGCTGTTTTCGGTACCCATTGCAGCAAAAGCCTCGCCGCCGTTATTGATAATCCAGGAAACATTGGCAAAGGTTTCAACGTTGTTTATATTTGAGGGCTTGTCGGTATAGCCCTTCTGTGCAGGGAAGGGAGGCTTAAGCCTGGGCATACCGCGTTTGCCTTCAAGAGATTCGATAAGTGCGGTTTCTTCACCGCATACGAATGCACCTGCACCTGCCTTGATTCTCATATCGCAGGAGAAGCCCGTGCCCAGAATGTTTTCACCCAGAAGATTTGCCTTCTTTGCCTGCTCGATTGCAATTTCAAGGTGAGTTATTGCAAGAGGATATTCCGCACGTACATAGACAATCATTTCCTTTGCGCCGATTGCATACGCACCGATGAGCATACCTTCGATAAGGCTGTGAGGATCGGATTCGATAACGGCTCTATCCATAAACGCACCGGGGTCGCCTTCGTCGGCATTACAGATGAGATATTTTTCATCGCCGGGGCTCTGACGCGCCGCATTCCACTTAAACCAGGTGGGGAAGCCTGCACCGCCTCTGCCTGCAAGACCCGAAACCTTGATTTCTTCAATAACCTGCTCGGGAGTCATTGTTTTAAGGGCTTTCTCAAGCGCCTGATAGCCGTCTGCTTCTCTGTAATCATCAAGAGAAACGGGGTCAATAAGACCGCAGTGACGCAGAGCAATTCTGGTCTGCCTTGAAAGGAATTCCTCATCCTCCGCAGTAATTGCAATTTTTTCAACAAGGGATAAATCGCCGCTTCTTGCAGCCTCAACTATATTCTTCGCATCGTCTGCCGTAACTTTAACAAGACGCTTCACAAGCTCTTTTCCTTCATAGAGGTCAACAATGGGCTCAAGGAAGCACATACCGATACAGCCCGTACTGCCCAGAACGAAAGGCTCGTTTGCAGTCATAAGAGCTTCGATTGCACTGCGTACCTTTGATGCGCCTGCCGCAATACCGCAGGAGCCTTCACCGATTACAACACGCATTTATTTGCCCTCCTTTTCCTGCAAAGCCTTTATAACGGAAACCGCCGAATCGGGGGTAAGATTTCCGTAAGCCTCGCCGTTTATCATAATGACGGGTGCAAGCGAACAACAGCCCAGACAGGCAACGTTTTCAAGAGTGAAAAGTCCGTCTGCAGTTGTTTCGCCGTTACCTATACCCAGATATTCCGAAAGGGCGGCTGTAATACGTTCACTGCCGTTGACGTGGCAGGCAGTGCCCTGACAAGCCATGATAAGATATTTACCGATGGGAGTAAGTCTGAACTGAGAATAGAAGGTGGCAACACCCATAACGTCAGCAGGCGTAACCCCTACCCTTTCTGCTATGCAATACATAACATCCTTAGGCAGATAGCCGTAGATATTCTGCGCCTTCTGAAGAATCGTGATAAGATTGCCCGATGAACCCGCATATTCGTTGAGAACATCTTCAAGAAGCGAAAGATCGCTTTTGGGTCCGTTGCAATTACAGTTGCACATTTTATTTCCTCCTGTGTGTTTTATTTATCATAACACTTTAAATATATCACATAACAAACAATCTTGCAACATAAAACATTTAACAAAAACGGAGAAATGCACAAGCGCAATTTCTCCGTTAATTTTCACCATATTACGTTTACTTTAAGACCGTCAACGGTATACGTCATATCGTGTCTGTAATGATTGTCAATCGCCTCGCAGAAGGCTTCAAGCATTGCTTCATCCTTCATTTCAATCGTAAAATCAAGAGTCTGGTTTCTTGCGGGGTAAAGCACATCGCTGATTTTAAATCCCGTGAGCCACCAGTGAAGCTGTTCGGGGCGTTCAAGAATAAGCTCATCACCGTGATAAAGCTTCATCGACATATTCATCATCTGCTCATCATTGGCGCAATCATAATAGGTGCCGATTGAACCGGGCTCACGAGTGTAGATTCCGACCTCTGCGCCGTTGCTGACAACATAGTTGCCTTTCCATATCTGAATCATCCATTCAAGACCGTCATAATCAAACTTGATTCGTCTGGTATTATAGAAAAATATTGGAGTTGTGTAGCTGAAAACATCGTAAAAAACCATAAATCCGAAATCACGCATCCACACATTTACCATTGTGTAGACGAGAAGCTCACCGTAATTCAGATTGAATCCGATACCAAGAAAACCGTTGCCGTCTCTGCCGTAAAGAGTTTCTGTTTCGGTGTTTATCAGCATACCTGTTCCGAATTCTTCAACCCCGCCGTCTTTAAGGGTTATCCTGAGATAAACCTCATAGCAATTTTCTTCTTCAAGGGGAACACAATATGCCTTACATTCCTCGATAACACTGAAATACATTCCGAGAAAATAATAAAGACCGCCCATAACCCAGTTACCCTGAGCATCCTGCTCATATCTGAGCTCATAAATCTTCTCTCTGAGCACTGCGGTATCAACATTGAAGGTTCCTGTCACAAACTCAGCCAAACCGTTTATGCCGGGCAGATTTGAACCCACAAGAGCAACGTCAAAGCCCGTTTCTTCTGCAACGTCTCCACAGATTTCAAGCAGCATTTCATCCATAACAAAGTTGAAGCGCTCACCTGTTGTGAAGCCCTTGCCCGTAAGCAAACGAAAAACCTTCTCAATAGTGTTGAACACGTCATAAAACTGTTTTGTTGTAAGGGCAGGAAATCCGCCGCTTTCGAGAATCTCACGGTATTCTTCAAGGTTTGAAGGTCCGTTATCCCATTCCAACGCCGTTGCGGCAGGCGCTGCCGTTGAGAAACAAAGCACGAGCACAAGCAGTGCCGCAGTGATTTTTGTGATAATTTTCTTCATTTTGCCTCCCTGTTATACGTAATCTTTTACGTTGCTGTCATAGTGACCCGAATCCTGAAATCCGTTTTCGGTACGGATACATTCACCCCACTTGCGGGCAATCTCTTCATAGGAATCCGTATAAACATTTACTCTGTGGAAGCCGTCCTTACTTCCTCTCAGGCACCAATCGGAGCTCCACATTCCGTGACCCGTTGCCTTGTAGGTCCAGAGGAACCAGCTGTAATTTGCCTTATCAAGAGTTTCGAAGCAGTTTTCCCAGGTAGTTTTCTGATGAGGATAAAATTCACCCATCATCATAGGCACGTCGGAATAAATAAGCTTTGTAAACCAGGCAAAGAGATTAAATATAAAGTTGGAGTTGTTGTAAAAATGAACCTGATACACAACGTTATCCCAGCCCTTTGTCCATGCCATAGGCAGGGCGATTGCCGTCCATATAGCCTCCATCGTTATGATATGCTTATCATCAACGGCACGCACCGTATCGTAAAGACGGCTGTATATCATTTCGTTGTTTATTCTTCTCTCAATTTCAGTTGCATCAACGTCGCACATAGGCTCATTGAGCAGGTCATACATCGCAACTGCAGGTTCATCCTTGAAACGGGTTGCGATTGCCGTCCAGAGTTCATCGGTAAGCTCGCGGTATCTCTCACCCTGCTCTGTATCGTCGTAAAGACCTACCGAGCCCTTTTTGCCGTTATGGGGAGCATCGCTCTGATAGCCTACCGCACCGTGCATATCAAGAACAACGTAAAGTTCTCTTTCCGAGCATTCGCTGACTACCCAATCAAGACGCGAAAAATCCCAGTCGCCGTTTTCGTCAAGAATTTTTCTGCCGTTTTCGTCATAGTAGAAATTTCTGAACCAGAAAGGAACACGGACACAGTTAAAGCCCATTTCTTTGATTTGGTCAAGGTCGTATTCCGTAATCCAGTTATCCATATATGTATTGAAAAGCTCGTATGCCTTCTGTTCACCGAAGCGTCTTGTAAGCTCCTCAAGCACGGTGTAGTGGTCAAGATCATCCTCATAAGGACAAAGCCAGCCTTCCCATATCATCCATGCACCCAGATTGACACCCTTAAGCTGCACCTTTTCGCCTCTCTGATTAACAATGCTCTGACCCTCTGTTTCAAGAAAATCCTCATCGGTAAAGCCTGACACGGTTTCTTTGGGCGCTTCACCCTGAGCAAAGCCTGCAGAACAAGTCAAAAACAGTGTTGCAGCCGCAAGAACAACAGCCAAAAACCTTTTCAAAGCCGACCTCATACAAAAACACCCTTTCTGTAACATTAACTAATATATTTTACTAAATTTCAGATAGAATGTCAAGCAAGCAATATTCACAAACAGAACAATAAACTCAGAAAAAAATGAGGCAATTTCTGCTATGAAACTGCCTCAAAGGGATTTACAGATAGGGCTTCATACTGTCAACAAGCTCCTGCTCAAGAGTACCCAGCTTCTGTGCCATATTCATTGCCATATCCCCTGCGGCGGGATACTGATTCATATATTTGTTGATGGATTTGATACCCATTCCGCAGCCGTCGGTAATAAGACTTGCCGCCTGTGCTTCCGTAGGCTTAAAGGCAAGCTCCGCATTGATTTTGATTGCCGACATTCCCTTTGCCATAACGTTGGGATTTTTGCCGTCACTGCCCAGCTTATGAAGCTCACCGTCAACGGATTTGCCTAAATTTTCGTGACTCTGCTTGCTGTTTTTAAGAAGCTGAAGCATAGTTTCTTCCTTCACGTAGGGCATAACACCGTCGATGCAGGCAACGGCGGTTTTTATTCCCGCACTGCACTCCCGAAGCAGAAACACCGTATCTTTCTGACTCATTTTATCGCCTCCCGTATTATAGCATAACCGATTTGTTGACAAATATTTTTATTTGTTTTATCATTGAGGCAAAGGAGGAGTTAAAATGATTTTTGCAAATCACGCTCATATATTTCCGAAGGAATTAAGACCCGAAGGCAGTGTTGACAGCCTTATGAAATTTCTTGATGAATGTAAAATTGATAAAGCCGTTGCATTTGCGCCCTTTTCAGACAGATTTCACGAGGGCGGTTTCGAAGGCAGTCCCAACACCTGGCTTGCCTCTCAGATAAAGGGCAACGACAGGCTCGTAGGCTTCGGCACGGTTGACTTTACTCAGAATCTCCGTGATGAGGTTGACAGAATTGCAGACCTTGGCTTCAAAGGAATAAAGCTTCATCCGCCTTATCAGGAATTTGTAATCGACGGTCCCGAAGCGTTTCAGGTTTACGAAAGAGCACAGGAGCTGGGACTTTTCCTCTCATTCCACTCGGGTATGCACTGGCACAGACTTCGCGAAAACAGAGTTATTCTTTTTGATGAGGTTGCCTGGAATTTCCCCGACCTTAAATTCAGTATGGAGCACATAGGCGGCTATCACTTTTTCAGAGAAGCTCTTGCGGTAATGTGCAACAATTCAAGAAGCGGCGGCAACGTCTTTGCAGGCTGGACCAGCGTTACGTACAAAAAAGGCGACGCCTGGGCTCTGACCGATGAGGAACTCGAAACGGTAATATACCAGACAGGTGAAGATAACAGTATTTTCGGACTCGACTTCCCTTACGCAAAAGCCGACAAAATCAAAGCGGATATTGAGCGCATTAAAAATCTCGATATCAGCGAGGAATGTAAGGAGAAAATTCTCGGTAAGACTCTGGAAAGAGTTCTGAAATAATAAACAAGGAGCTGACACTGAATGTCAGCTCCGTTTTTTATTTCTCAATTTTAATCTGCACGGGTTTTCTGTTTTCAAAATATGTCACGTATTCAAAGCCGCAGTTCACCGCAATATCGTAGCCCATGTCAATACCCGCACCCACGTGCTCGGTGAAATGAGCATCTGAGCCGAGAGTAAGAAGCTCACCACCCAGCTCTCTGAATCGGCGCACATAATTTTCCGTAGGCATTGTTTTACCGATTGGCTGACGAAGACCGCTTGTGTTGATTTCAAGTGCCTTACCGTTGGTGATAAGCACCTTGAAAATTTCGTCGGTAATATCGTCATAACGGCTCAGATCAATATCCTTTATGCCGTGCTGAGCAAGATATCTGAGAGGATACGTAAGGTGTGCAAGGGTATCAAAACCGTTCCACTTTGCAAGAATAAGCTCCTCACCGAAATATTCATCGAGCAGTGAATAGATTTTTTCGGCAGTGTAGTTGGGGTAATCAAGGTCACTGAAATCGGGCATGCCTCTCAGGTTATGAATTGAACCGATGACAAAATCGTATTCGTAGCGTGCGAGAGACTTATCCGTAAGCGCAGGCTCATATGCAGGCTGACCCATTTCAATTCCTCGGAGAAGCTTGATTTTGCCTTCAAACTCAGCCTTTGCACCGCATATATCCTCATAGCTGTTTTTCTGACGGACGTCAAGATTGTGTCTTTCAAAAAAATCAACGTCGAAATGGTCGGTAATCGCAATTACCGAAAGACCATTTTCAACCGCGGCTCTACACATATCGGCGGCGGGATAATTGCCGTCAAAGGAGCCGAGGGTATGCATATGCAGATCAATTCTGTTTTTACAGGACAAGGGTAACACCACTTTCTCTTAGAAAACTTTAAACATCTGGATAATCGTTCTGTTGACGCTGAAAAGATTCTTGAAGAACGATATTATTTTTTGGAAAAAACCTCCGTTTGAAACAACCTTCTGGGAATCTGAAATTTCACCGCCGCTGTTTGTAAGAGGATATCCGTTCCTGTCAACAAGCTTTGCGGTTACGGTAACCGTTCCGCTGCCCGTTGACTTGATTTCACAAACCGAGCCGTCTTCATTCTGACTCATTGAAACTCCGCTGCCCTCTGCATACCACTTGACATATGCACCGTCGGGCAAATCTGCGGTTACTTCCGCAGTAAGTCGAAGTGTTTCGCCGTAATTTATTGTTTTTGAGCCGGGGTTATTCTTGATTCTGACTGTTGCCGCAACACTGAAAACCGCATTTACCGTAACGTCGGCTGCAGGCATTGTTGAAGGAATCTCGCCGCTCCACCTCGTAAAGGTATATCCCTTTACAGAAGGCGTTGAGGGCTGATTTACGTTTGCACCGTAGAGATAATCAACGGTCTGTGATACACCGTTCACAACGGTTGTGAAGCTGTATGTTTCTCTGTCGTAATAAACCTTCAGAACAAGGGAGCCGTCTGCTGCAATTATGCCTGAAAGAACACTGCTTTCCTCGTTGAGAACAAAGCCTTCCGCAGGCGAGGTGTTCGCTGTTACTTCTTCGTCTGTTGTGCCCGTATGACCTGTTGAGGTAAGGCTGTACGTGCCGTCTGCAAGCATTGTGTAGGTTTCAACGGTGTATGCTACATCACCCGATGCAATCCATATCGCATAGAATTCTCTGCCTGCTTCTTCGTCGATTGAACCGAGGCTGTCAAGAATTTCACCCTCGGGAGAAGCCGACCAGCCGGCAAAGGTATAGCCCTGCTTGGCAGGTGTCTCGGATGCAATTATATCTGCACCGAAATCTGTATTTACCGTAAGAGTTTCACTGCCGTTTGCAAACGTACCTCCGCAGGCATCAAAGGTAACCTCATAGCTGTTCAGCTTCCACTGTGCCGTAAAGCTCATATCCTCTTCAGGCATAGCCGAAGGAACTTCGGGAACCCAGCCCGTAAACGTATAACCGTATTTTTCGGGGGTGTACTCGTTAATAACCGCACCTGCTTCATATTCTTCGGTATTCTCTGCAACACCGTCAACAATCCACTCAACGTTGTAGAGTACAGGCGCCGTGTTATCTGCAGTTACGTCAACGGCGATTGCATTTATGACAGGTGTGCCTTCGTACCAGTTAAGCGCCGCCATAAGTTCGATAGCGTTGGTTGAGCCCTCAGGCAATTTCGGAAAGCTGATAATGCCCTTGGGATTTGTTTTGCTTTGCACTGTTCCGGGGAGAACGGTACATTCAAAGGTTTTTCCTTTTGTTCCGCCGAGAACGTTCATATCGACTTCAAACAGCCAATCCGTTCCGTCATAGGCAACACAGCTCTTTGTCATTATCGAGCCTGTTATGAATGAATACTTATTGTATTCCTCCTGAGTGATATTTCCCTCTGTAAGCTGGGCGTTTGCCGCACCCGTTCCGTGGGCAGCTCTTACCTGCTGAATATTCTTATATGCAAAGGAGTTTCTGTCCGGATTTATCTCCATATAAGTTGCGGAACCGTTTGAGGGAAGATCCGCACTGAGAACCGACTTGTCGTATGCAAGCAGGAAGTTTGCGGAGCCGGAAACATAGTTCGTTGTAACAGAAACCCTCATCTTTACCGTATCTCCGCCTGCGGCAGTTTTAACGGGTACCCATTTCTCTGTTTGGGAATCGTAGCCGTAAAACTCGGTTTTGATAGTATAGTTATATTCCGTTCCCTCTGCCATCGCAACGGGCAGGATGCTCAGAAGCATAAGCAGAGAAAGGGCAACGGACAACACCTTTTTAAACATAGAAATTCTCCTTAAAGCAGATCGGCAAAAAGCTTTATATTTTCAGCCTCAAGCTTAAGTTCGCCTGCCTGTTCTTTCTTCACGATTTCAACTATTCTGTCATTTATGGGTGTGGGAACTCCGCATTTTCTGCCCCATTCGCATACGACGCCGTTTATTGCATCTATTTCGCAGGGCTTGCCGTTACGAAGATCCTGAAGCATTGAGGGGATGATATCCTTATGCTTTTTCATTGCAACGGGTACAAGAAGCTGTGAAATTGCACGCTTGATACCGTTTGTGTAGTAGAAAAGCTTTGTGATATTCTTACCCTGAACGGGAGCAAATTCCGCACCTGCCGCGTGGCCTACGTCAATGCACTCTTTCATGCAGCGCACCGCAACCTTGCGTGCATATGCATCATCTGTAACCGTTCCGAAGGTTCCGCCCATAACGGTGCCGAGGCCCGAGAACGTTGCATTTATGAGAAGCTTTGACCATCTTGTTCCGATAAGGTTTTCCTCGAAATGAACGGGGCACATTTTTTCAAGAAGCTCCGTAACCCTCTTAACCTGTGCATCGGTGATGCCGTCCATTTTACCCATATGGTATGAAAGGCTGTCGGGCTCGCTCGTAAGCACGCACTCACCGGGTGCGGCAAGGTTTGCACCCCATTCAACAGCACAGCCCATTGTATGCTCTTTACCGATAATTTCGGCAATGCCGGGCTCGGGAATACCGTTCTGAAGGGTAACGATAACACCGTCATCGGTAAGGAAGGGTTTAAGGAAGGTTACAACCTCGGGATTGTGAAGCTGCTTGGTCATAAGGAAAATAACACTGTATTTTCCGCTCATTTCATCGGGTGTAATTGCCTTTACGGGAACTGTCATTTCAACCGTACCCGTTATGTGTGCACCCTTTTCGTTGAGAGCCGCAACGTGAGCCTTGTTGCGGTTTACAAGCTCAACGTCAACACCGTTTTTTGTCATATAGGCGCCAAGCACCGTTCCCAGTGAACCTGCACCGTAAATTGCCACTTTTTCCATAGTAATATCTCCTTTTTTTCTGAAAGTACAAAGTTGATTTCCAATCATTTATTTTACCATAAAAAAGGTCGTTTTTCCGATATGCACAATAAACAAATTTTTTGCGATGTTTTTGTGCATAACAGCAAAAATAATATTAATCCTTGTTCAGTAAAAAAAAGAGTGTTATAATGTGTGCGACATATTTTACATTCATAAGGAGATTTAATTATGAAAAAAGCAATTTCCGTAATTCTCGCACTCGTTCTTGCTTTGGGTATGCTCATCACCGCAGGTGCAGCAGAAACAAACGCAGAAACAAATCTTCAGTTCGGCAGTGACGGCAATTTCCGCATTATGCAGATTTCCGACATTCAGGACGGCACGCTTCTCACTCCCGCAACAAAGAAATTCCTCAAAGAAGTTGTTATTGATGCTCAGCCCGACCTTATCGTTCTTACAGGCGATAACATTTCGGCAGGCTCCTCAACTCTCGGAACAGAAGCAGTTGACAAGCTTCTTGTAAAAACCGCTATTAACAACTTTATGTCTGTTTTTGAAGAAATCGGTATTCCCGTTGCAGTCAGCTTCGGTAATCACGATGCGGAACAAATCGTCACCAAAGAATATCAGATGGAAGTTTACAACTCATACGACTGCTGTGTTGCAATTGACGAAGGCGAAGCTCTTTACGGCTGCGGCACATACAATCTTCCCATCTACTCATCAGACGGAAGCAAGATTGCATACAACATCTGGATGATCGACTCCAATATGTATGACGACGTAAACGGCGGTTATGATTATGTTCACCAGAATCAGCTTGACTGGTATGTAAAAACATCAAACGAGCTTAAGGCTCAGAACGGCGGCAAGGCTGTTCCCTCAATGATGTTCCAGCACATCATCGTTAATGAAATCTACGACGTTATCATTGAAGTTCCCGAAAGCGAAAAGGACGGCTACGAATACGTTGCTCAGGAGAACGACGACGGCACCGTAACCTACAACGCAATCAAGCCCGAGGTTCTCAGAAAAGGCGTTATCAACGAAATGCCCTGTCCTCCCACCGTAAACGGCGGTCAGTTCAACACAGTTGTGAATCAGGGCGACGTTGTTGCTATGTTCTTCGGTCACGACCATAAAAACACCTTTGAGGTTTCATACAAGGGCGTTGACCTTGTAAACACTCCCACCGCAGGCTTCGGTTCATACGGTGACTACGGCAGAGGCGTAAGAATCATTGACATCAATGAAGCCTCAACGGAATACGAAACCGAAATCATTGAATACGTTGATTTCTATGCAGACGACCCTGTAATGCTTGCTCAGTATGACGTTTACGCAAACGAATCAAGCGTAGGTCAGGTGCTTGCAGGAGTCTTCAAGACAATCTGGTACACAATCATCAGCATTTTCTGAAAAACCGGCGCAGCCTTAATAAGCTGCGCTTTTTTTGAAACAAATTTCTCCTCGGGAGGCAAACAGATATGAAAAAGAAAAAGGCAACACGTGTTCTTTCTGTTATCCTTGCTGTTATCGTTGCCGTGGCAGGCGTATCAGCCCTTGTGAATACGGTTTTGCTCAATTCCAACATAAAAACAGCCAAAGAATTCCCCTATGTGGGAACGGAGCTTAAGGTTGAGGACAAGGGCAACGGTGTCTGGAACATCTATTCAGATAAGGAACTGAAGGTTATGCAGCTTACGGACGTTCATCTCGGCGGCGGCTGGATATCGGCAAAAAAGGATGTTATGGCACTCAATGCCGTTGCCGCAATGATCAAAGCGGAAAAGCCCGATTTTGTTGTGATTTCCGGCGATATGGCTTACCCCGTGCCCGTCCAGGCAGGCACCTTCAACAACAAATCCGGTGCCAAGCTCCTTGCTGAGCTTATGGAAACACTGGGCGTTTACTGGACAGGCACCTTCGGCAACCACGACACCGAGGCTTACAGCTACTTTGACCGTGAATACATAACCGAGTTCTATTCGCAATATCCTCACTGCCTTATCCGCGACGGTGCGGAAGGTGTTGACGGCTACGGCAATCAGGTGTTCAACATCATCAATTCCGACGGACTCATTTCACGCTCGATTATCACAATTGATTCTCATTCCTACGTTGACGGTGATATTTTCGGACTTATGTGGAAATATGACAACATTCACGAAAATCAGATTGAATGGTACAGAAGCGTAATTGAGGAAAACAACGAATATAATAAATTCAGGATGTTGGCTTCAAGCGATTCGAATTTCTCCCAAAACAATATGCAGCTTCTCAGTGTGCCTTCAACCGTATTCCTTCACATTCCCGTTGAAGAATATAAAACCGCATGGGACGAATATGCCGAAAACGGATATAAGGATACCGAAAACGTAAAGTACAACTACGGTAAAGCCGGCGAATCAAACAAGATAGTTTATCACGGAGTTTACAGCGACAACTTCTTTGAAACAATGCTCGAGCTGGGCAGTACGGACAGTGTATTCTGCGGTCACGACCATCTTAACGGCTTCTCGCTGACCTACAAAGGAATCGACCTTAACTATTCATACAGCGTTGATTACCTTGCATATACCGGAATTTCAAAGCTGGGCTCACAGAGAGGCTGTACCGTAATGACGATTGACGAAAAAGGCAATATGGAATACACTGCCGAAAATTATTATCAGGATAAATATGAATCATACCTTGAAAAAGAAGAGGTTACAATGCAGGAGCTTGGTCAATGAAAAAAGGGCTTATTCTTGAAGGCGGCGGAATGAGAGGGCTTTTCAGCGCAGGTGTTATGGATGTCCTTATGGAAAACGGAATAGAGTTTGATGCCGCAATAGGCGTTTCCGCAGGCGCGGCATTCGGCTGCAACTACAAATCAAGGCAGATTGGCAGAGTCATCCGATATAACAAACGTTTTGCAAAAGACCCCAGATTCTGCAGTTTCAGATCGCTTATAAAGACGGGCGACCTTTTCGGTGCGGAATTCTGTTATCACACAATACCCGATACCATTGATATTTTCGATACCGACGCATACATCGGAAATCCTATGGATTTTCACGTTGTTGTAACCGACGTAGAAACAGGCAAGGCAGTTTACGTCAACTCCGACGAGGCGGGTGACGATGCCCTTGAATTTTTCAGAGCATCTGCATCTATGCCTATTGTTTCAAGACCTGTTGAGATAAGAGGCAAAAAATATCTTGACGGCGGAATTGCGGATTCGGTACCCCTGCAGTATTTTGAAAGCATCGGCTTCAAAAAGAACGTTATTATTCTCACTCAGCCCGCCGGATACGTAAAAAAACCCAGCTCCGCAGCAAAGATAATAAAGTATGCGCTGAAGGATTATCCCATGATTGCAAAGGTTATGGAAAACCGTCACAACGAATATAACGAAACCCTTGTCCTCATTGAAGAAAGGAAGAAATCGGGCGACGTGCTTGTAATTCAGCCCGATGGCCCCCTTGAAATCGGCAGGGTTGAGCATAACCCCGACGTTATGCAGAAGGCCTACGACCAAGGCAGAGCAGTTGCAACAAGAATGCTTGACGAAATAAAAAATTTTATGAAGTAAAAAACATCGGATTGGTTTTCGCACGCCCCGGGGTCATCTTGGGGCGTGTATTATATTTCGACGCTTCGGGAAGTTGAAATTTTCGAGAATTTGTGATATTATATATGTTATGCAGAATTCGGGCATTGCGCCCGATACGATGAGTAAAGGAGAATATTATGGCAACAGTAAAGGCCGGTAGAAATAAAACCATTGACACCCCGTTAAGCGAGGGTCAGGCATATCTTGAACGGTGTATCACGGTTACACAAAAGCAGTCAGACCTTAGCGAAGTTACGGACAAAACCATTATCGGAAACACGCTTGACATCTGTTCTTTGTTACCTGCCAAAAGCATAGATTTAATAATTGCAGACCCGCCGTATAATCTCACAAAATCTTTTAACGGAACCACATTTGCAAAGAAAAAAGATGCCGATTACGAGGAATATACACGCCAATGGCTGAGTGCGGTTAAACCGCTGTTAAAGGACAACGGCTCAATTTATGTTTGCTGTGATTGGGAATCAAGTCTGATTATCGGCAAAGTGTTGGGCGAGTTTTTCCATATCAGAAACCGCATTACGTGGCAACGCGAAAAAGGACGCGGTGCAAAAGCAAACTGGAAAAACGGAATGGAAGATATTTGGTTTGCAACAAACAGCAATGACTATACGTTCAATCTTGATGCTGTCAAAATCAGAAAAAAGGTCATTGCACCTTACCGTGTGGACGGAAAGCCGAAGGATTGGTCTGAAACCGAAAACGGCAATTATCGTGACACCTGTCCTTCAAACTTCTGGGATGACATTACTATTCCGTTTTGGTCTATGCCGGAAAACACCGCGCATCCCACACAAAAACCCGAAAAGCTGATCGCCAAAATTATACTTGCAAGTTCTTGTGAAGGAGATATTGTATTTGACCCGTTCCTGGGCTCCGGCACAACAAGCGTTGTTGCCAAAAAGCTCAACCGTCATTACATCGGAACCGAGGCAGAAGCCCAGTACTGTGTGTGGGCGGAACAACGATTGGAGATGGCGGAAAGCAATCCGGAAATTCAGGGATACGTTAACGGCGTTTTTTGGGAGCGCAATTCCTTGTCTGAACAAAATGCGAATCAGTGCGAAGCGGAAGACAGCAAATCCAAAAGAGGCCGCAAATGCAAAGCAGAAGAACAATCGTCTGAATCAGACGGCTATCAAAAAACCTTGTTTGATTTTTGAAAGGAATAACAATGTATAACAGAGAAATTATCGGACAATTAGTCGACTTTATTTCAGAAAAAGACGGCAACACGGATAAAAACCGTTTACAGAAGGCAGTACAAGAAGCGTTTGGCCTTGTTAAAGAACGCAGTGTATACTACTGCGATTGGTTCGCAATCAGATTCTGCAAATCAGCATCCAGAAGCTTCAGCAATACCGTTTTGGCGTTATCTGCACTCCACAGATATGACGATATTCCGTTTATAGTTTGCCTGGTAACGCCGACACGCAACTACCTGATGCTTGCAAACACAACATTTCTCAAAAAAATCAGTCATTCCTCGCAGGAGCTGCGCCGTGATAACATAAAGGGCAGCTTCAACGGAAGTGACATTATGCGGGAGTTTGAAGATGTGGAGAACATTCCCGACAACTTTGAGTTTCTGTATAATTCTCACGAAAACTACACCTTTGAGGAAAACCTTGACCGCCTGGTAGAAGCAACAAACAATATCGCTCCCACCGGAAAAAGATTTACCCCTGACGAAACACAGGTTGACTGCATCAGAAAATCTGTTGACCGGGCAATTTCTTTTTTGCGTTCTGAGGAATACAGAATTCTGAATGATGATTTGCATAAACGTGTTCAAGCAGTTGAATCGGAAATTGCAATCGCCGCTTTTATTGATAACGTTAACTTGCGCGGACGAATCATTGAATACCTGATTACCGCCGAAGACGATCTGAAAGCAACTTTGATGCGTTGTCTGCGCACGAATCAGCCTCTCCCCCAGATTTTTACATCCGACGAGCTGGGCGACTATGAACGAAAATTTGAGCACTACATTACCGAAACGGATATCAAGACAAAGGTTTTGTTTTTATCAAGCAATCCGAAGGGCTACAATATTGATAAACTGCTCTCGTTCCTTTCCGAAGAAAAGAGCGTATACTTAGTTTATGTCGTTGCAATTAATGAAGACGGAACGATTCAGACAAGACTGTGTTCACTGTTTAACCGTCAGCTTCTGTCACACACAAGAATTATCAAGCATTGGGCAGGACGAAACTCCCGCGGTGTAACTCAATACGAAGGCAATGCATTGGAAGCCATTGTGGAAAATTTTGATTTAAAAATTGACTATGATGCTTCGCAAAATATCCTTACCGATTTCCTGAACAGTTAATTTGTGACAAAAAGCGGAACAGGTATGACCGAAATCATACCTGTTCCGTAAAATTTTTATATCACTGTTTTACGGGCACGAACATTACAGCCCGTTTTTTTATTCCGTTTTGCCGCCGCATTTGCCTGCACAGGAATCCGCATAGGGACAGCCGATACATTTGTTGCCCTTCTTTTTTTGCCTGTATATGTAACCTGCGGCAAAGCCGATAACAACCACAACAACGGCAATTATAACAACATTTTCCATAATTATTTATTCACTCCCACGGGAGTTTTTTTGCTTTTAAGAGCCTTTGCTTCTTTGATTTTTCTGTCGGAACGGAGTGAGAGATAAACGAGAATTCCGATAAATACCGCTACCGCCGCAAGACCGGGAAGGAAGCCCTCACCGAAGCTGCCTGTTGAAATAAGCGTACCGACCTGATACACAAGATAGCCTACGGTAAAGCCCGTACCGAGTTGAAAACCGATTGCGCCGAAAAGCCATAATTTACTCTTCATTTCGCTGTTCATGGCACCCATTGCCGCAAAGCAGGGAGGAGTAAAAAGATTGAACATAAGATATGCAAGTGCCGCCGCCTTCGTTATGGCAAATACACTTGCAACCTGCGCACCCGCACCGTCAATAAGCGCAAGCTCCTCGGTATCAATGAGGTTTTCAAGACCCACAAAGCATACGGCAAGTGTACCTACAACATTTTCTTTTGCAATAAAGCCGGTAATCGCCGCCGCCGCAAGCTGCCAGGAAAGAACACCTGCAACGGGAATAAGCAGATAAGCAAAGGGGCCGGCTATAGAAGCAAGAATTGACGTGTCGGCAGATGCAGCAACTTTGAAGCTCCAGTCAAAGCTTTGCATAATCTGAATCGCAGTATTGCATATAAGAATGATTGTTGCCGCTTTGACAATGTATGCCCAACCGCGGCTGCACATTGATTTTACGGCTCTCCACAAATCGGGAACCTTATACTCGGGAAGCTCAATAATGAAAAATGATTTTTTTGCAGTGTATCCCGTAATTTTATTTATTACCAGTGCACTGAAAAAGATAATGATTATACCTGCAAAATACATGAGAGGTGCAACCCATGGTGCATCTTCAAAAAAAGCACCTGCAAAAAGGCTGATAACGGGTATTTTTGCACCGCAGGGCATAAACGGCGCAAGCATTGCAGTTGCTCTGCGCTCACGCTCATTGCGTATTGTGCGGCATGCCATAACACCGGGAATTGCACAGCCCGTACCGATAACAAAGGGAATTACGGATTTGCCGCTGAGGCCCACCTTTTTGAAAATCGGGTCAAGAACAACGGAAACTCTCGCCATATATCCGCAATCCTCAAGCAATGCAATGAGAAAATACATAACCATTACAAGAGGAAGGAAGCCGATAACCGCAATGGCACCGCCTATAATGCCGTCAACAAGCAATGCATAAAGAAGCGGATTCGCATCCGAAAGCAGACCACCTACCCACGCCTGAAAGCCTTCAAGAAGGGTCACAAGACCGGGCAAAGCTCTGCCGTCTGCCATCTCATAGCCTTCTGCAATCCAAACACCGGGACCTGCCTGCGAAATCCAGAAAACCGCAAACATAACCACGGCAAAAATGGGTATACCAAGCCATCTGTTGGTAAGCACCGCATCAATCTTATCCTGAAAATTTCTGTCCTTGGTATAAACCTTGCGGTTTTCAACCTCTTTTACAACACTGTTAACAAAAGCAAATCTCTTACGGTCCGCTTCTGTAACAGCAGCCTTATCCGTAAGGTCAACGTCGCCTTGATTGTAGGGCGCTTTCTGTTTTGTGCCCGCCGCAAGCATTGCACCGTTAACGACGGCGGCAATACCTTCGGATGAAGTTGAAACCGTTTCAAAAACGGGACAGCCCAGTTTTTCGGAAAGTATTTCAGAATTTATTTTTGTCTGTTTTTTCTTATTTACATCGGATTTATTAAGAGCAACAACAACAGGAACGCCCAGTTCAAGAAGCTGTGTGGTAAAAAAAAGACTTCTGCTGAGATTTGTAGCATCAACAATATTTATAATTGCATCGGGATTTTCATTTTTTATGTAATCCCTTGTTACGCTTTCCTCCGACGTGAAGGGTGACATTGAATATGCACCGGGAAGGTCAACGGCAATAACCCCGTCCTTGCCGCCGCAAAGGCTCTTTTTGATGGGATGTTCCTTTTTCTCAACGGTAACACCTGCCCAGTTGCCTACCTTCTCGTTTCGCCCGGTAAGCGCATTATACATAGTGGTTTTTCCGCTGTTGGGGTTACCTGCCAACGCAATTCTCATAATAACATTCTCCTCTTTCCGGTAGTTAGTCAACGCTAACCCGCACTTCAAAAAAAATAATCTGCCGAAGCCGATTACTTTTGTATATTCAGATTATTATAGCTTCTGCAAGCTGATTGTCAATATTGTATCTGCCGTCCTTTATAGAAACAACACATCCGCCCTTTGAATGTGAAACAACGGTTATAGGTTCTCCGCTGTAACAGCCGAGAGAAAAGAGAAACGCATCCAGATCTTCATCATCGGTTTCTATGCCGAGGATTATATATTCTCTTCCTTCTTCTGCATTGGTTAAGTTCATAAAATCCGCCTCGAATCCAATTAGTCATCACTAACTGTCTATGATTATAGCCATCTTCCGCCGTTTTGTCAAGCATTTTATTTCAAAAAATTACCTCGGATTTGATTTTTGTAAAATATGATAAATCGGCCTTGATACAAAGAAATTTATTTGTAAAAAAACAAAAAGCGGCTGTTAAAAACAACCGCTTTGCCCGTTATTCGAAATTGCAGATAATATTATCGCCCTCTGCAGTAAGCTTTACCGACTTTACGGGGTTATCATAGCTGTTAACTATTTTTTCGGTAATAACATCCTCCACGTTTCTGCGGATGGTGTTGCGCAGATCTCTTGCGCCTCTGGGTCCGTCAACGGAAAGACGTGCAATGGCACTGATTGCTTCGTTATCCCATTCAAATGATATACCCTTGTCGAGCATGGGGTCAACAAGCTCTTTCAGCATAAGCACTGCAATTTCCTCATAGTTTTCCTGAGTAAGGTCGTTGAAAACAACAACCTCGTCAACTCTGCCGATAAATTCGGGTCTGAGGAACTCATTAAGCGCCTTCATTGCTCTTTCTTTTGATGCGTCATTCTTTGATTTTGCAAAGCCGAGAGCACCCGAGCCTCTGTTACTGCCTGCGTTTGAAGTCATAACAATAACCGTATTCTCAAAGCTTACGTTTCTGCCCTGTGCATCGGTAATTTTACCCTCATCAAGAATCTGCAGAAGAATGTTCATTACGTCGGGATGTGCCTTCTCGATTTCATCAAAAAGCACTACCGAATAGGGCTTACGGCGTACCTTTTCCGTAAGCTGACCTGCTTCGTCATAGCCTACGTAGCCGGGAGGCGAGCCAATAATTCTTGAAACGGAGTGCTTTTCCATAAACTCACTCATATCAAGCCTTATAAGGGTTTCGGGAGTGTCAAAAAGCTCTTTTGCAAGAAGCTTTACAAGCTCTGTTTTGCCCACACCCGTAGGACCGACAAAGATGAATGACGCCGGTCTTCTTCTGGGGTTAATCTGCACTCTTCCCCTTCTTACCGCCGCACTGACAAGTGAAATCGCCTCATTCTGACCGATAAGCCCTGCTCTGAGATTTTCTTCAAGCTGAGAAAGACGGCGCAGGTCGCTTTCGATAACCTTGCTTGCAGGGATACCCGTCCAGAGCTGAATAACTCTTGCCAGATCATCCTCCGTAACGTAATTATCCGAAGCAAGCTCTTCAAGCTTTTTGACTTCTTCTTTCTTCTGAATGATTTCAGCCTTAACCTTTGCGATTTCCTCATAATCTGCTTCGCTTGCTTCCATAAGCTCAGCCTCATGAGCTTCCATATTCGAAAGCTCTGCAGATGCAATTTCAAAATCGCTTATATTCTTGTTGCGAAGGTTTGCACAGGTGCAGGCTTCGTCAAGAAGGTCGATTGCCTTGTCGGGCAAAAACCTGTCGTTGATATATCTTTCCGAAAGACTTACAGCCTTTTCGATAAGAGTATCAGTCACCCTTACTCTGTGGAAATCCTCGTAATAATCCTTTATGCCTTTAAGCATTTCGGCTGTCTGCTCAACAGAAGGCTCTTCAACTCTGATGGGCTGAAGTCTGCGTTCAAGTGCCGCATCCTTTTCGATATATTTTCTGTACTCGGTAAAGGTTGTTGCACCGATAATCTGAATTTCGCCTCTTGAAAGTGAGGGCTTGAGAATATTGGCGGCATTCATTGAGCCTTCGGCATCACCTGTACCTACGAGAGAATGAACCTCGTCAATAAAAAGAATAATATTGCCTTCACTGCGTACTTCTTCAACAAGACCCTTGATTCTGCTTTCAAACTGACCTCTGAACTGAGTGCCTGCAACAAGCGCCGCAAGGTCAAGCATATGGATTTCTTTATCCTTAAGCTTTGCAGGAACATCACCGTTGGCAATTTTCAGTGCAAGACCTTCCGCAATGGCAGTTTTTCCTACACCAGGCTCACCGATAAAGCAAGGATTATTCTTCTGCCTTCTGCAAAGAATCTGAATTGCTCTGTAAATCTCATTTTCTCTGCCGATTATACGGTCAACCTTGCCTGCCTGTGCCTTTGCGGTAAGATTAGTGCAGAACTGACCGAGATACTTGCGCTTTTTCTCGGTTTCTTCGTTGTTCTTGCCCTTTCTGCCGCCCCATTTTTTCTTCTTTTCTTCGGTGCTTTCGGACGTATCCGGCTGTGCTTTATCTTCACCGGCACCGTTCATTGCACCGAAATTCTGAAGGAAGGGCATGGTGCCTGCGCCGCCGGGCTCAAAGCCGTCCTCACCGAACATCGCTTCAAACTGCTCGCTCACATCTTCAAGCTCATCCTCGGATATGCCCATACTCTGCATAATCTGCTTGACGGGGCCGATATTCAATTCCATTGCACATTTTATGCAAAGACCCTCCTGTGTGGTCTTTTCGCCCTCAACCTTAGTGACAAAAAACATTGCAGGGCGTTTTTTGCATTTTGCACATAAAACCTGTTTCATTGTTTGTTTTCCTTTTTATTATGAGTTTTTCTTTTCTTTTATCTGCTGAAGCACTCCGGGAACATAACTGAAAAATGCAACCAGAGTAAGCACAACGCTGATACCTACAAGAATAAGCATAACCGTTGCCGAAAGTGTATATACACTGCCCAGAATACCGATATCGGGGCCGAATGCCATAATAACGCACATAATCGTGTAGAATGCAAAGGTGGCGATTTTGCCGGGCATTTCCGCCGCAACGGGCTTGAGACCGAACATAATCATTATTGCGCCGCCCACAACCATAACGGCTTCCTTAATAAGAAAAATAAGGAAAATCCAGCTGAAAGCCTTTACGGTTTCGTCACTGCTGCCCTTGAACGCTATGTAGAACATAATCGCAATGGTAATCTGGCTGAGCTTATCGGCAATGGGGTCGAGAAGCTTACCGAGAGCGCTTATCTGATTGAATTTACGTGCAATCTTTCCGTCAAAGAAATCGGTAAGACCCGATATTGCAAGCACGATAACCGCCCAGAGATAATCGCCGTTATTGAAAAGCACGGCAAAAACGGGGATAAGAAGAATTCTGATAACCGAGAGAAGATTGGGGATTGTAAGGCATCCCGTAAAATATTCCTTTAATAATGCTTTCATTTTTTATTCCTCCTCAAATTAAATTCGTACCGACAAACTGAACTATAACCGAACCGTTGACCGCATCACAAAGCGGAGCCGATATCACTTCCGCAGACAGCCAAAGCACCGTACAGATAATTACCACTGCCAACGCACCCTTGAGTGCTCCGGCAAGACCGCCGAGGAATTTGTTTATACCCTTAAGCACGGGTAATTTGAAAATTCCGTTTACAAGAGATGCTCCGAAGGAAAGAACTGCCTTCGAAACCACGAACACCGCAAGGAATGACACGGCGTTTATAAATGCATTTATAAACGCAAGCTCAGCCGCATTATAAATTTTTTCTGCAGCCGCGGCAATCTGTTCACCGCCTGCAACGCCCGTTACAAGAGCCTCAATATCTGTGTTTGCAAAGGCGGCAACTGCTTCTGCTACGTTCTGAGGAATTGCATCAACAACAGCCTGAGTACCGCTTGTCACGTTATCCGAAATAATATTTGCAAGCCACTGAACACCGATATCGTGAACGTAATTGGTATTTACCCAATCTGCAAGCTGCGGTGCAAACTCCTTTGCAATAACAAAGCTTATCACTGTTACCGCAAGTGAAAGAACCGTTTTTACAAAGCCCTTGCGTCTGCCGTCAAAAAACGAGGCAACAAGGATAAGAATAAGTATTCCGTCAAGAATCAAAGGTAAAAATTCCATACTCATCCTCCTTAATACTTATATATACAGCCGTTTTCAACTGTATAGAGAGTACCTGAGCACCAGAAAAGCTCACTGACCGTATGCTCTGCTTCATACTTTTTGCTTTCTTTACCGGCTGAAGAATATAACGTTATATCTGCACCGCTTGAAACTGCGATTCTGCCGCCGCTGAGTGCAAAGCAGTCGGGAGTACCGTCAACGGTGAACTGTGCGGTTTTTTTGCCGTTTTTGGCATACCGTACAACGGCGGTTTTCGAGCCGCCGAATTCTTCGTGACAGATAAGCACGTTACCCGCATCATCGGAACACACGGCAACAATACTGTCTTCGGAATAAACAAGTTCCTCAACCGCATCGCCGTTTTTTTCAAGCACAACCGATTTGTTATCGCCTACGGCAATAATTTTATTTGAATCGGTAAAGATCACTTTGAGGAAAAGCGTTCCTCTGTATGTAAGGTCAGCCTTCGGCTGGGCGGAATTTATATTGAATATGATTACTCTTGTGTAAATCTCCGCATTTTCCGCACCAACGGCGGTAACTACAATATTTTTTCCGTTTTTTGAAAGAGCTATATCGGAAATACGCTCCTGTGCACAGTTCCACTGAAACACCTTTTCAAAATGAGTGTTGTAAACGCTGAGAACACTCTGGTATTCATCCGATGCATAGGATACGGCAACATAGCCGTTCTTTGCAAGCTCTGCCGTAACAACCGTACCGGCTTCTTCAATCTCGCCCAGCTTTTCGGTTTTACTCTGAAGAATAAGCTTGTTTGACGTGTTGCTGTAAATCAGTGCCCTGCCGTTTTTTGAAATAACCTTTGAATCTGCGGAATCCAGCTTCATCGAAAAAACTTCGCCGGCAGAAGAACTGAGCACCTTTGCCGAATCCTTGTAAACCGTCAGAGGCTTGCCGCCTATTGCGGTAACCTTGCGGAATTCAAAGGAATCAAGGGCGTGGGGATAGCCCTCACCTTTTGAGAAAAGCGTTCTCACTTCTCTGACAGTATCGGTAACGTTGGACATTGCAACGTTGCCCAGAAGCCTTGCACTGAGGAAAAGAGCACAACACACAACAAGAATTACCAGAGGTATTCTGAGAATTTTAAGAATCTTTTTAGCCAGCTTTTTGTTGCGGTGCTTTGAAAGGTCAATAATTTTTTTGTTTGCCATATTGCCCTCCTTTTAATAATGTATCTTATTCAGATAAAGCCCGTGGGCAGGTGCGGTATAGCCTGCATTTTCACGGTTTCGCGAAAGAATTATCTTCCCGATTGAACCGGCAGGTATTTTTCCTCTTGAAACATCAATAAGAGTGCCTGTCATAATGCGCACCATATTGTAGAGAAAGCCGTCTGCCTCAACTCTGAAAATAACCATATCCCCTTCACGCTCAACCGATGCATTAAGAACGGTCCTTTTTGTATCCTCAACACTGCTGCCTGCGGCACAGAAGGCATCAAAATAATGAGTTCCGATAAATGCCTTTGCCTGCTCATTGAGGAATTTTTCGTCAATGGGATACTTATAGTGAAGGGAATAATTATAAAGAAAAGGATTTTTGTTGGGTGAATTCCATATCTTATATACGTATTCCTTGGACTTGCAGTCATACCTTGCGTGAAAATCATAACCGACCTCACGGCAGTCAAGTGCGGCAATATCACGGGGAAGAACCGCATTGAGCGCACCCACAAGCCTTTTACATTCAATGTTACTTTCGGTACGGATATTACAGCAATACATATTGGCGTGGACACCCGAATCCGTTCTTGAACAGCCCACAACGTTATCACGCTTCGAGCAGATTTGCTCCAGTGCATCCTGCAGTGTTTCCTGAACGGTAACTGCATTTTCCTGCACCTGCCAGCCGTGATAAGCCGAGCCGTCAAATGAAATTGTCAAAAGTAAATTTCTCATATAACCGCCTCAAAGAAATGGTTAAGAACAACAACGCCTGCAGTGATTGCAAGGCAGAGAACAAGTGCGGAAAAATCTCTGAAGGCAAGCTTCATCTGCTTCATTCTCGTTCTGCCCTCGCCGCCCGTATAGCATCGGCAGGTCATTGCAAACGCAAGCTCATAGGCACGTCTGAACGACGACACCATAAGGGGTATGAATATAGGCACAAGTGCCTTTGCACGCTGAATTATTCCGCCGCTTTCAAGGTCTGCACCTCTCGCCTTCTGTGCGTTCATAATACGGTCAATCTCCTCAATAAGAGTAGGAATAAATCTGAGTGCAAGAGTCATCATCATTGCAAGGGTATGCACCTTGATTTTGAATATTTTAAGCGGTGAAAGTACCCTTTCGATGGCGTCTGTAAGCATTGTGGGGGTTGTGGTGTAGGTCAGAAGCGAGCTGATAATAACAAGGGTCACAATTCTTATCATAGTGAAAATTGCGGTATTCACACCTTTTTCGGTTATGGCAATACCCCATTTTTCAAAATAAACCGTGCCGCCCTCCGTATAAATGATATTAAGCACAGCCGTAAACACCAGAATAATAACTATGGGCTTCAGGCTTTTAAGCATCATTTTTGCAGGCACGCTTGAGATTGCCGCCGCAATAACCGCCGTCAGCGCAATAAGTCCCAATGAGAAGAAACTTTTGCAAAGGAAGATGGTAACAATAAGCAGGAAGGTCAGAATAAGCTTCATTCTGGGGTCAAGCCTGTGCAAAACGGATTTACCGGGATAATACTGACCGATTGTAATATCTCTTATCATTTTGCAGACCTCCCTTCAATGAGGCTGCGAAGAATTTTTTCGCCCTGCTCAACGGTATAAACATTTGCGGGCACGTCAATGCCTCTCGCTCTGAGTTTTGCAAAAATCTCCGTGATTTCGGGAACGTTAAGCCCCATCTCGCGAAGCTCTCCGCCTTTTGAGAAAACCTCATCAACACTGCCCTGCATTGCAACGGAAGCGTTGTTCATAACGATTATTCTGTCTGCCATACCTGCAATGTCTTCCATACTGTGAGAAACCACAATCACGGTACTGCCTGTCTGTTTTCTGTAATTTTTTATAAGCTCCGTAAGGTCTTTTCTGCCTCTCGGGTCAAGACCTGCGGCAGGCTCGTCAAAAATAAGCACCTCGGGCTCCATTGACATAACACCTGCAATGGCGGCACGTCTTTTTTCACCGCCCGAAAGGTCAAAGGGAGATTTATTGAGATGCTCCGCCTTGACACCCGTAAACTCGGCGGCACGGAGCACCCTCTCTTTTATTTCGGCCTCTGAAAGCTTCATATTTTTCGGACCGAATGCAATATCTTTATATACTGTTTCTTCAAAAAGCTGATATTCGGGATACTGGAAGCAAAGACCAACCTTGAAGCGTGACTGCTTTAGAGTTTCCTTATCCTTCCAGATATCAACTCCGTCAACAAGCACTTTGCCGCTGTCGGGCTTCAGCAGTCCGTTGAAATGTGAAATCAGAGTGCTTTTGCCCGAGCCTGTGTGACCGATGATGCCCACAAGCTCTCCTTTTTCAATCTGAAGATTAACGTTATCTATTGCGGCAACCTGCTGAACGGTGCCCTTTGAGTAATAATGGGTAAGATTTACCGTTTCTATTGCAAAGCTCATACGGCACCTCCCAACACACGGACCAGCTCATCAACACAGCCGTCAACGTCAAGCACGCCTTCACCCAAGCCGAGATTATGGCAAAGCTCCGTTGACTGAGGCACGTCAAGACCGCAGGCGCGAAGCTTTTTAACCTGTGTGAAAACCTCTTTGGGAGTGCCATCCATAACGGGTCTGCCGCCGTCCATAACAATGACTCTGTCTGCCTGCACCGCTTCATCCATAAAGTGAGTGACAAGCACAACGGTTATGCCCATTTCCTTGTTAAGGCGTTTCACCGTCTGCATAACTTCATCTCTGCCCATAGGGTCAAGCATTGCGGTAGGCTCATCAAGAACTATACATTCCGTCTGCATTGCGATTACGCCTGCAATGGCAACCCTCTGCTTCTGACCGCCCGAAAGCTTATGAGGCTCTCTGTGGCGGAAGTCATACATATTGACGCACTTCAAGGCATCGTCAACTCTTTTGCGGATTTCCGAAGGCTCAATGCCCAGATTTTCGGGACCGAAAGCAACGTCATCCTCAACAATCGTCGCAACAATCTGATTATCGGGATTCTGAAAAACCATACCTACGATACGGCGGATTTCGTCTGCCTTTTCTTCCGTATCGGGCACAATGCCTTTAACAGAAACGGTGCCCTTTGTGGGTTCGAGAATGGCGTTGCACAGCTTTGCAAGGGTGCTTTTGCCCGAGCCGTTATGACCCAGCACGGCAACAAACTCACCCTTGTTGATTGCAAGGCTTACATCTGTCAGCGCAGGGTATTCCTGCACAGACGCATCCTCGTCATCCGCATCATATATAAATGTTACGTTGTCAAATTCAATAATTTTTTCGCTCATAGTAAAATCCTGTTAAATATTATTTCACATTCTTACCTTTCCATATTGCGCTTGCGCCGCAGGGAAGAACTCTGCCTTCCTTTGAAGAAACGGGAATGCCGATTTCATCGCTTTCGGTTGTGCCGCCGAACTGCTTCTGCACGGTTTCACCCAGAATATATTCCATAACGCTGGGTGAAAGACCCGTTGTATATGAATTAATCAGCACCATAAGTGAATCTTCGTAAAGAAGCTGTGAGCAAAGGTCAACAAAATCGTAAACCTCATTTTCAAGCTTCCACACTTCGCCGCCGGGACCTCTGCCGTATGAGGGAGGGTCCATTATGATGATGTCGTATTTATTTCCTCTTCTTATTTCGCGCTGAACAAACTTTATGCAGTCATCAACAAGCCAGCGCACGGGCGCATCGGAAAGGTGGCTTGCAGCCGCATTTTCCTTTGCCCAGAGGGTCATACCCTTTGAAGCGTCAACGTGAGTTACGCTTGCGCCTGCTCTGAGTGCGGCAACGGTTGCACCGCCCGTATAAGCAAAAAGGTTCAGCACCTTTACGGATCTGCCTGCATTCTTTATTATATCCGCAGTCATCTGCCAGTTAACCGCCTGCTCGGGAAAAAGACCCGTATGCTTGAAGCCCATTGTTTTGATATTGAATTTAAGCTCATCAAGACTTATCTGCCATACGTCGGGCATTTTTTTACATACTTTCCAGCTTCCGCCGCCCGTATTTGAACGGTTATAAATGGCGTGAGGATTATACCAAAGGGGATTCTCTTTTGGGGTTTTCCATATAACCTGAGGGTCGGGACGCACAAGGATTATATCCCCCCATCTTTCAAGTCTTTCGCCGTCTGAGCAGTCAATAAGCTCGTAATCAATCCAGTTATCCGCTTTTCTCATAATTTACACATCCAATCTCTGCTGACCCGGCATAGGTATGCCCAGGTGAGCATAGCCTGCGGGAGTTACCGTTCTGCCTCTGGGAGTACGGCTGAGGAAGCCTATCTGCATAAGATAAGGCTCATAAACGTCCTCTATGGTCACGGCTTCTTCACCGATTGCCGCCGCAATGGTTTCAAGTCCCACGGGACCGCCGTTATAATTCTTGATCATTGTTTTAAGTATAAGTCTGTCGATTGAGTCAAGACCCAGTGCATCAATTTCCATACGGTCAAGGGCAAGGGACGAGGCTTCCTTTGTGATTCCGCCTTCGCACACAACCTGAGCAAAATCCCTTGCTCTTTTAAGCAGACGGTTTGCAATACGGGGTGTACCTCTTGAACGGGATGCAATTTCAAGCGCACCCTCGGGGTCAATATCAATATCAAGGATGCCTGCACTTCTGTTGACAATGCTTGAAAGCTGTTCGGGAGTATAAAGCTCAAGGCGGAGAATAACACCGAATCTGTCACGCAGAGGTGCACTGAGCTGACCTGCCCTTGTGGTTGCACCTACAAGGGTGAATTTATGAAGATCAAGGCGGATTGAGCGTGCAGAGGGACCCTTACCGATAATGATATCGAGCACATTATCCTCCATTGCAGGGTAAAGCACTTCTTCAACTGCTCTTGAAAGACGGTGGATTTCGTCAATAAAAAGTACGTCACCTTCGTTAAGGTTTGTCAGCAGTGCCGCAAGATCACCCGGCTTTTCAATGGCAGGTCCGCTTGTAACACGGAAATTAACTCCCATCTCGTTTGCGATGATGCCCGCAAGTGTGGTTTTGCCCAGACCGGGAGGGCCGTAAAGCAAAACGTGGTCAAGAGGCTCGCCTCTGCGTCGTGCCGCCTCAATATAAATCGAAAGATTTTCCTTCGCCTTATCCTGTCCTATGTATTCATCAAGGCTTTTCGGGCGGAGTGATATCTCTATATCGTTATCCTCAGAGGATGAAAATTCTGCTGAAACGATTCTGTTTTCCATATCAAAATCCATATTTCATCCTCCTTAAAAATTCTTTGCAAGCTGTTTGAGTGCCTGCTTGATCATTTCTTCTGTTGAAAGATTGCCGTCAAGTCTGCCTACGGCAATGCTGGCTTCGGATTTACTGTAACCCAGCATTACAAGTGCGTTTACCGCATCCTCACCTGCATAGCTGACCGTTGCCTTCTGTGCCGCCGCAATGTTGCCGAGAGTTTCAGAGCTTGTCGCAAAGCCGTCAAGCTTGCCCTTGAGCTCAAGCACAACTCTTTGTGCAATCTTGGGGCCTACGCCCTGAGCCGCAGTTATTGCTTTGACGTCGCCGCCTGCAACGGCTACCGCAAGCATATCGGGGGTAAGCTGCGAAAGAATGGCAAGAGCCGCCTTGGGACCTACACCCGAAACGCCCGTAAGCATCTTAAAGCAATCCAGTTCATTTTTATCCGCAAAGCCGAAAAGATCAAGGGCATCCTCACGCACGTTAAGGTGGGTGAAAAGAGTATGCTCCGCACCTACGCTGCATTTACGCAGGGTATTGCCCGTTGCGAAAAGCCTGAACGCAACGCCGCCGCATTCAAGGGCAACACTGCTTTCATCCATATATATAATTTTACCTGTCAAACTGTAAAACATAAAGCAACTTCCTTTGTTTATCTTCTGCCAAGAGAACCTATCAGCGAGCCTGCACTGTGGCAGTGGCATATTGCCATTGCAAGAGCATCGGCGGCATCGTCGGGTTTAGGAATTTTTTCAAGATTCAGCATAACCCTTGTCATTTCCTGAACCTGCTTTTTCTCTGCCCTGCCGTAGCCTACAACACTCTGCTTAACCTGCAAGGGTGTGTATTCAAAAATCGGCATCCTTGCCTTCTGCGCCGCAAGCACAAGAGTGCCTCTCGCCTGAGCAACATCAATGGCAGTTTTTTGGTTAGTATTGAAAAACAGCTTTTCAATAGCCATAGCCTCGGGTCTGTACCTGTCAATAAGCATACAGGCACAGTCATAAATCCGTTCAAGTCTCTCGTTGAAGGGTGTATGGGCTTCGGTGGTTATTGCGCCGTAATCCAGCACCCTGAAATGGTTATTATGATATTCAACAACACCGTATCCGACTATTGCATAGCCGGGGTCAATTCCAAGAACTATCATTTTTTGTTTGACTCTCTTTCACGCACTACCATTCTTGTGGGCGTTCCTTCAAGACCGAAAATTTCTCTTATCTGATTGTCAAGATAACGCTGATAGCTGTAATGGAAAAGCTCCGCATCATTAACAAAGCACACGAATGTGGGGGGTCTTGTTGAAGCCTGAGTCATATAATAAATTTTGAGGCGCTTACCTTTATCCGAAGGAGGCTGAACCCTTGCAGTTGCATCTGCAAGCACATCGTTGAGTTTGCCCGTTGAAATACGCATTGCATTCTGCGTATCAACAAATTTGATAAGCTCAAACAGACGGTCAAGTCTGATTTTTTCTTTTGCCGAAATAAAGATAATGGGCGCATATGACATAAATGAGAAATCCTTCATAAGCTGTTTTCTCATGCTGTCCATTGTCTTTCCGTCTTTTTCAACCGCATCCCACTTGTTGACTGCGATAATACATCCCTTACCCATTTCATGAGCAATACCTGCAACCTTTGAATCCTGCTCCGTAAAGCCTTCGGTAGCATCAATCATAATAACGCAGACCTGTGCTCTTTCAACCGCCATTCTGGCTCTGATTACGGAATACTTCTCAATCTGGTCGTAGACCTTACTCTTACGGCGCAGACCGGCGGTATCGATAAATATAAACTTGCCGTGGTTGTTTTCAACAATTGAATCCGTTGCATCTCTCGTTGTGCCTGCGATGTCTGAAACAATCATTCTGTCCTCACCGAGAACCGCATTTACAAGAGAGGATTTGCCTGCATTGGGCTTGCCTATAACAGCAACCTTTATTGCATCATCCTCATCGGTATCCTCGTTTTCATCGGGCAGATATTTCAGCACCTCGTCAAGCAGATCGCCCGTACCCATACCGTGAACCGACGAAACGGGAATGGGGTCACCAAGACCAAGGTTATAGAATTCATAGAAATCCGGGGGAAGTTCACCCGGTGTATCGCATTTATTCACGCAAAGCACAACGGGCTTACCGCTTTTCTGAAGCATTGCGGCAACCTCACTGTCGGTTGCAACAACACCCGAACGTATATCCGTAACAAGGATAATGACGTTGGCGCTGTCGATTGCAAGCTGGGCCTGCCTTCTCATCTGTTTGAGAATAATATCGTCCGAATATGGCTCGATACCACCCGTATCAATGAGCATAAAGTGTCTGTTAAGCCACTCGCACTCACCGTAAATTCTGTCTCTTGTAACACCCGGAGTATCGTCAACGATAGAAAGCCTTGCGCCTACAAGCTTATTGAAAAGTGTGGATTTACCTACGTTGGGTCTGCCTACAATGGCAACTACATTGGACATTTATATCCCTCCTGTCAGGGCAGAGAGCAAATCCTCTCCGCCGGGTCCGTTTTGTGTAACTTTGATTTTCAATTTATCCGAAAGCTCCTCAACCGTCATATCGTCAAGGAACATATCCCCCTCACTGCGAAGACAGTTAGGCGGAATTATAAGTTCTTCGCCAAGTTTAAGACCTTCAACCGCCGAAGCAATATCTCTGCCGCAAAGCAGACCCGAAACGGTTATCATACTGCCCAGCAAACGGTTTTTTGCGGCAACAACCTGAACGGAAAGACCTTTTATTTTGTTTTCAGCTTTTACCGAAAGCTCCTTTATCAGCGGATATGCCGCTTCACCCGTAACGACGGTTACTTTTCTGTCAAGGGAAGTAACTGCACATTCATTCAGCGCATCTTCAAACTCCGCTTTGAGCAAAGCCCACATTCCCACGCCGTTTTCAAGCTGAGGAAAGCCGTTGTAATATTCTTCACCGGGCATTTCACGCTTTGCCTTGAGATAAAATTCATCTGCCGCATAAGCGATTACCGTACCGTGTTCCTCTTCGAATTTTTCGTTGAAACGGTCAATCATATCTATGACTTCGCCTGCGGTTTCGCAGGTGTAGGGTTCAAGAGGATAAAGCCCTTCTCTGTGGTCCGAAAGACCTACGGGCACCGCCGCAATGCTCTGCACCGCAGGGTAAAGCTTTGCAAGTTCCCCAAGACTGTATTCAAGCTCACTGCCGTCGTTTATTCCCGGACAAAGCACAAGCTGTGTATTGAGTGCAATACCCGCATCCGCAAACCGTCTCAAATATTTCAGCGATTCGCCCGCCTTGGGATTTGCCATCATTTTTACCCTCAGGTCGGGATTCATCGTCTGCACCGATACGTTAACGGGGCTGATGTGCATTTTTATTATTCTTTCGGCTTCGGAATCCGTCAGGTTTGTAAGTGTGATGTAATTACCGAAAAGGAAGGAAAGCCTTGAATCGTCATCCTTGAAATAAAGACTTTTTCTCAGACCCTTCGGAAGCTGATCAATAAAACAGAAAATGCATTTATTTTTGCAGCTTCTTTGCCTGTCCATAAGGTACGTTTCAAACTCCAGACCGATATCCTCAAATTCATCCTTTTTTATAAGCACAAGCTTCGATTTGCCTTGTGCCGTCTGAAGGGCAATCACAAGCTTCTTTTCGTTGAGATAGAAACGGTAATCCAGGACGTCATTTATCTCATTTCCGTTTATACTCAGAAGCCTGTCCCCTGCACGTATTTTCTTCTTTTCGGCAATACTGCCCTTGGTAATTTCACTTATTGTTACCGCCATTATCTCACCTGCCTATACTACCCGATTTTAATTCACCGTACAGTATAACACACTTTTTTGCAAATTGGTAGTGAATTATTTGTAAATATTATAATATTTTTAAAGAAGTTGCAAAAAAATCTATTGTAAACTCGGTTTTTATAGGGTATAATCTATGATGTGAATGTATGTCTTAATTCAAACAAAAGGAAAAGGAAAAGCGTATGTTTGTAGATATTGCGAAAATCAAAATAAAAGCAGGTAACGGCGGCAACGGTGCCGTCAGTTTCCGCAGAGAAAAATACGTTGCGGCAGGCGGTCCCGACGGCGGTGACGGCGGCAAAGGCGGTAACGTAGTATTTCAGGTTGACGACAATCTCGCAACCCTTGCGGACTTCCGTTACAAAAGAAAATACACCGCACCCAACGGCGAAAACGGCTCAGGCGGACGCAAAAACGGCAGAGGCGGCGAAGACCTCATAATTAAGGTGCCCCGAGGCACAATAATAAGAGAGGTTGAAAGCGGTGCTGTTATGGCGGATATGTCGGGCAGTGAGCCTTTCATTGCCGCAAAAGGCGGCAGAGGCGGCTGGGGCAACCCCCACTTTGCAACCCCCACAAGGCAGGTTCCCCGTTTCGCAAAAAACGGTACTCCCGGCGAGGAATGGGAGGTAAGCCTTGAACTCAAGCTTCTTGCCGACGTAGGCCTGCTGGGCTTCCCCAACGTGGGAAAATCAACCCTTGTTTCAGTGGTAAGTCAGGCAAAGCCGATTATTGCGAACTATCACTTCACAACAATAACTCCCGTGCTGGGCGTTGTTTCTCTCGGCGAAGGCAGTTCGTTTGTTATGGCGGATATTCCCGGTCTTATTGAAGGCGCCGGCGACGGTGTGGGTCTGGGTCACGAATTTCTCCGCCACGTAGACCGTTGCAGACTGCTTGTTCACATTGTTGATGCCGCCGGAAGTGAAGGCAGAGACCCCATCGAGGATTTCGAAATCATCAACAAAGAACTCGAAAAATTTGACCCCGAATTGGCAAAGCGCCCTCAGATTGTTTGTGCAAACAAAATTGACCTTGCGGAAGATGAGCAGCTCGAAAGACTTGAAAAGTATTTTACCGAGCGCGGCTACGAATACCACACAATGTGCGCTCCCATTCTTGAGGGCACAAGCGAGCTTATCAGCGCTGTATGGAATAAGCTTCAGACTCTCCCCCCCATCAAGCAGTATGAAGCGGAGATTATTCCCGTTGAAATGTTTGAGAAGCAGGCGGACAAAGGCTTCACCATCCGCGTTGAGGATGATATCTATTTTGTGGAAGCACCCTGGCTTCTCAAAATTCTTCAGCGCACAGACCTTGACGACTACGAGTCACTGCAATACTTCCAGAGAATTCTTATTTCAAGCGGAATCATTGACGCTCTCCGTGAAAGAGGCATAAATGAAGGCGATACCGTTTCTATTTATGACCTTGAATTTGATTTTGTTAACTGATTGCGGGGTAAAAAGCTTGAATTTACTGATTGATAAAAAAACGGACGTTTCATCTCTCAGCCCACTCACTCTTGCTTTTGTGGGTGACACGGTTTTTGACCTGCTCACAAGAAGCGAGCTTGTGTGCGAAGCAAACAGACCCGTCAATGCACTGCACACTGCGGCAAGCAAAAGAGTATGCGCCGCCGCCCAGGCAGAGAGTATGAAAAAAATTCTTCCTTTGCTTACGGAAGATGAAACTGCCGTATTCAAAAGAGGAAGAAACGCTCATACGGGCGGAATCCCCAAGAATGCATCCAGTGCGGATTATCACTATGCAACGGGGCTTGAAAGCCTTTTCGGCTGGCTTTATCTCAGAGGCGAAGCTGAAAGAATAACGGAACTTTATTCGATTATCAGAAACGAGGACTGATATACAAATGACCAAAGAAAAAGCTCTCGGTCTATTAAAAAACAACGGAATATGGCTTGTAGGCTGTATTCTTTATTCCATAGGTGTCAACAGCTTTTCCGTGCCTAACGAAATCGCACAAAGCGGCGTAACCGGCGTTGCGGTTATACTGAACTACCTTTTTGACTTCCCTGTGGGTACGGCAAACCTGGTGCTTAATATTCCGCTTCTTATTCTTATGTGGATATATCTGGGCAAGCAGCTTGTGGCAAGAACTCTATGGGTAACGGTTGTTCTTTCAACCGCACTTGATGTGCTTGCGCTTGTCGGTATACCTCAGTATACGGGAGATAAGCTCCTTGCCGCCATATTCTGCGGCCTTTTTCAAGGTGCCGGTCTCGGTATGATTATGATAACCGGCGCAACCAGCGGCGGCACCGATATTATTGCAAGGCTTGTGCACAAAAAATTCCGTCACATCACCGTAGGCAACGTTGTGCTTGCGGCAGATGCTATCGTTGTTACCGCAGGTATGCTTGTTTTCCGCAGTATTGAAAGCGGCCTTTACGCCATCATAATCATCTACGTCAGCACAAAGGTTATTGATACGATGATTTACGGCACAGGCAACGGCAAGATGCTTATGATTGTCACCGACAAAGCCGATGAAGTGTCAAAGGCTATTGTTTCAACCTCTCCCAGAGGCGTATCCATTGTGCCTGCAAAGGGCGCCTATACGGGTAATGATAAAAACGTTCTTATCTGCGTTGCCCGAAAGCACGAGGTTTCAGGTATTCTCAGCACCGTAAAAGAGGTTGACGACAAAACCTTCACCATAGTCAGCGAAGCCAATGAGATTCTCGGTAAGGGCTTCAACAAAACCATCTAAAGGAGAAAAAATTATGAAAAGAATTTTATCGTTCATTCTTGCGGCGGCTATGCTTCTCTGCCTTGCCGCCTGCACACCCGTAAGCAAAGACAGCATTGAGCCTGCCGTTTACCGCCTGGAGGATGAGCAGTATCCCAGACTTTCTCTCAGAGATGACGGCACCTTCTTCCTTGTTTATACGGTTATGGCAAGCCGCGTTTCAAAGGGCACGTATTCCGTCAGCGACAAGATTCTCAGACTTGAGTGTGAAGACGGCACCGTTTACTGCTTTGACGTTAAACGCGAGGCGCTTGAATTCAACGCAGAGCTTTCTGATGAATTCGTAAAGATGTACGAAGAAGAACCCGATTTTACACAGGGCACAACCTTTGAGCTCTGGCGTACATACGATTAATTCTTGACAATGCCGTATTGCTGATATATAATATTAAGGTTGAATTTTCAAAAAGCGAGGTTTTATAAATGTCAGGCCATTCAAAATGGAGTACCATTAAGAGAAAAAAAGAAAAAACAGATAATCAGAGAGCAAAGATTTTCACCAAAATCGGCAGAGAGATTGCAGTTGTAGTCCGTGAAGGCGGTCCCGACCCCGCATCAAACTCAAAGCTCAAGGACGTTATCGCAAAGGCAAAGGCAAATAACGTTCCCAACGATAACATTGAAAGAATCATCAAGAAGGCTGCAGGCGAAACAGGCGGTGCAGACTACGAAGAAATCGTATACGAAGGCTACGGTCCCTCAGGCGTTGCCGTTATCGTCGAAGCACTTACCGATAACCGTAACAGAACCGCAGGCGATGTTCGCCACTATTTTGATAAGTACGGCGGAAATATGGGGCAGAGCGGCTGTGTTTCATTTATGTTTGCAAAGCAGGGCGTTATCGTAATCGAAGCCGAAGGCGTTGATGAGGATAAGCTTATGGAGGATGCTCTTGAAGCAGGCGCAACTGATTTCATCACAGATGACGAAGGCGTTTTTGAAATCAGAACAGAGCCCAATGACTGCGGTGCCGTAAGAGAAGACCTTGAAGCAAAGGGTTATGCTTTTGTTTCGGCAGAGGTTGAATACGTTCCCTCAACATACACCGCCCTCACCAATCCCGACGATATCAAGAATATGGCAAAGATGCTTGAAATGTTCGAGGATAACGATGACGTTCAGGCTGTATGGCACAACTGGGAAAACGCTGACGACGCTGAATAATTCATATACAAGAAGCCCACGGCATATGCCGTGGGCTTTAATTTTTATCTGCTGTTTGCGGTGTTTACCATTCCGAAGTAGAATTCTTCAAAGCCTTCCGGGTAATCCTTCGTGCCGCAGAAATCAAAGTGGTCCATACCGTGCATGGTATCGAAATAATACCACCTGCCCGTTTGGATTGAATTGCCTTTTTTAACCTCCGATTCATAACTCAAGGCTGTTTCCGCATCGCAGGAGGGGTACCTTGCAGATGCAAGAGGAACAATTCCGTCATTCAGCGCCCAATCCCCTTCTATCTCAATTCCGTCAACGGTTTTGCCTTTTGTTGAATCAAGCATCATCGAAGAAATATAGAAAATAAGGTTAAGGCCTTTGTCGGGCAGCTTCATATCCGATATGCTCCAGGTGTTTTCGGTGGTATATGAATAGTAATAAGTATCGGGGGCAAGTTTTATTTTTTCATTAAGCTCCGCCGCACCGCGAAGAGTCATATCGTAGCCGCAGTTGTCGTTGCTTGACGCATAGCTCTTTATTCCGTCAACACTCAGAAATGCGCGGAATTCATCCTGCTTCGGAGTAAGACCCATATGACCGAGCTGGAAAGAGAAAACCAGAAATTCGTTGCCGAAAATCATACCGATTACGTTCATCGCAGTTGCCATAAGATTCATTGTCCACTGAGGGTCAACAAGCTGATTCGCAACCTGTGAGCCGTTGTGAGGCGCAGAAAGGGTTATGCAGGAATGAATACAATTATGTCCGCCCGTGAAAAGCGGGCTTGTAGCTTCTCCCGTTGCGGCAATTTCATCCTCATCGCCGAAGGCAAGCAATGAGGTCAAAAGTCTTACCGTTGCACCGCCGAAGGAATGACCCACAAGGTTGATTTTATCCTTCAGATTCCAAGGCTCGCCCATAGTGGCTTTACCCTCATAGCTGAAGCCGTATCTGTCATGGCCGTGAGCATCTGAATGAGCCTTACCGTAATCAACAACCGTACCCGCAAGCTGTGCATAAAGCTCGCAGGCTCTGTCCCACGCACTGCTGAGAGGTCCTATGCTCGGTGCATAAGCCTCAATGCCGTTTTCATTCAGAATTTTCACAATATCCGTTTCGGAGCCGGGCATAAGTCCGCCGCCCCAATAGGGAGAAAGGGAGTAATAAGAGGTTTCTGCGCCCCAGCCGCCCATACCGTGAACAAATATGTAGGGATAGTTCGTTTTACCGTTTTCAATTTCAGCGGCACCGGCAGGAATCAAAATAACGCCGAAAACCAGCACAGCCGCCATAATAAACGAAATAATCTTTTTCATTATAAGTCCCCTTTCGGTTCATCATACTTTGATTTTAACCTATGGAAAAAATTGTGTCAACTAAAAAGCAATATGCAAATTTGTAAAAATATTTAAAATGTTTTATTATTTACTTGAAATATTATAAAAAGATGTTAAAATTATTTTGATTAGTTCAAATCTATAATCCAGGAGGCAGAATTATGGCAAAATTTTTATTCTCCGCATTCGCAGACGAAGCATCGCCCGATATTATTGAGCAGATAGCCGCCTGCAAGGCAAACGGAATCGAGTATATCGAGCTGAGAAACGTAAACGGCAAAAACATTTCAAATTTTACCGTTGAAGAAGCAAAGGAACTCAAAAAACTTCTTGACGATAACGGAATGAAGGTTTCTTCAATCGGCTCGCATTACGGCAAAATTGAAATCGACGATGATTTTGCACCTCATTTTGAGGCTTTCAAGCAGACTGTTGAGGTTGCAAAAGTACTTGAAACAAAATACATCAGAATGTTCAGCTTCTTCTTCACAAAGGGACAGAGCCGTGAAGAATATAAAGACGAGGTTTATGCAAGACTTACCGCAATGGTTGACTATTCAAACAAGCACGGTATTCTTTGCTGCCACGAAAACGAAAAAGGCATTTACGGCGACATTACCGAAAGATGCCTTGAGCTTGCAGAGCATTTCGGCGATAAGATGGGTTGTATCTTTGACCCTTCAAACTACATTCAGTGCGGCTCGGATACTCTTGAAGGCTTCAAGCTTCTGAAGGATTACGTTACTTATTTCCACGTTAAGGATTGCATTGCAGAAATCGATACCGTTGTTCCCGCAGGTGAAGGCGACGGACATCTTGTTGAAATTATGCGTATGCTTGACGATAAGGAAGGAGTTTACTTCCTTTCGGTTGAGCCACATCTGAGAGTCTTTGAAGGTCTTGACGACCTTGAGCCCGACGATGCAACCGCAAACGCAATGAACAAGAAGTTTGTATACCCCGACAATATGACTTCATTTGCCGCCGCTTGCACCGCAATCCATAACATTATCGAAAATAAAATTCAGCCCGTAAGATTCGGCATTATCGGTGCAGGTAATATGGGTATGTCACATATCAATATGCACCTTAAGGGCAATCACAAGGAGCTTCGTATTACATCTGTTGCGGATATTGACCCTGCAAGACTTGAAGCTGCAAAGAAGGCTATGCCCTCTCTTAAAACATACAACAGTGCGGAAGAGCTTATTGACAGCGGCGAGGTTGACGTAGCTCTTATCGCAACTCCTCACTATGACCACTCACCTATTGCTCAGTATGCGTTCAGCAAGGGCGTTCACGTTCTTACCGAAAAGCCTGCAGGCGTTTACACAAAGCAGGTTCGTGAAATGAACGAGGCCGCCGCAAAGACAGACCTTGTATTCGGAATTATGTATAATCAGCGTACAAACTGCCTTTACAGAAAAATGCGTGAAATCGTTCAGAGCGGCGAGCTTGGCGAAATCAAGCGTGTAAGCTGGATCATCACCGATTGGTACAGAACTCAGGCATATTACAATTCAGGCGGATGGCGCGCAACCTGGAAGGGCGAAGGCGGCGGCGTGCTTCTCAATCAGTGCCCCCACAACCTTGACCTTTGGCAGTGGATATGCGGTCTGCCCGTTAAGGTAAAGGCTTTCGTTCACGAAGGCAAGTGGCACGACATCGAGGTTGAAGACGACGTTACAATCTATGCCGAATACGCTAACGGCGCAACAGGTACGTTCATCACAACAACGGGTGACTGCCCCGGCACAAACCGCTTTGAAATTACTCTTGACGGCGGCAAGCTTGTATGTGAAGACAATAAGCTCCGTCTTTACAAGCTTAAAGGTCTTACCAGCGAGCACTGTGCAAACGCTGAAGAAGGTTTCGGCTGGATTGAAGGCGAATGGATCGACGTCGAAACCGACGGACGCAACAAGCAGCACAGCGAGGTTTGCAATAAATTTGCCGCAGCCGTTCTCAGAGGCGAAGAGCTTGTTGCAAGAGGCGAAGAAGGCATAAGAGGTCTTTCAATCTCAAATGCGGCTCATCTTTCCGCTTGGCTGGGCAAAGAAATCGAGCTTCCCGTTGACGAAGACGTTTATTACGCAGAGCTTCAGAAGAAAATTGCCGCAGGCAAGGCTGAAAAGGACAACGTTGTTGCAACCGTTCAGCAGGATATGTCGTCAACCTTCTGATATCCCGAAAGGAATTTTAATATGAAAGCTGCTGTTATCGGGTGCGGAAACGTTGCACAGATGCACCTTAAAGCACTTAAAGAAAATCCGAAAACAGAATTAATCGCAGTGGCGGATATCAAGCCCGAAAGAGCAGATTCCGCCGCCGCAGAATACGGCGCACGGGCTTACTACGATTTTGACGAGCTTATCTCAAACGAAAAGCCCGACTGCATCCATATCTGCACCCCCCATTATCTGCATACCTCTATGGCAATCAAAGCCCTTGAGGCAGGCATAAACGTACTTACCGAAAAGCCCTGCTCCGTCAGCGCGGATGAAGTTGACCTTCTCCGCAAAGCACAGCAGAAAAGCGGCAAAAGCGTGGGTGTATGCTTTCAGAACAGATATAACGCCTGCGTACAGTATGTGGTTAATATAATTGAAAACGGTTCTCTGGGCAAAATAAAATCAATCAGAGCCTTTGTAACCTGGAGCAGAGGTGCGGATTATTATTCCGACGACTGGCACGGCACAGCCGATAAGGAATGCGGCGGTGTGCTTATAAATCAGGCAATCCATACCGTTGACCTTATTCAGTATTTCGGCGGCGACTGCCGAAAGGTCACTGCTTCGGTATCCAACCACCACCTTAAGGGAGTTATTGAGGTTGAGGATACCGCAAGCCTGCTTATGGAGCTTGACGGCGGAGTAACGGCAATTCTTTATGCCACCACTGCTTATGCGGAAAACTCGGGTGTTATGATTGAGATTGCATTTGAAAAAGGTATGCTCCGTCTTGAAGGAGAAATGCTTTATTCAATCGGCACCGACGGTAAAATAACCGAAATTCTTGAAAGATCCGATGTTATACACCACGGGCAGAGCTATTGGGGTGCAAGCCACAGTACGCTTATCAATGATTATTACGATTGCCTTGAATCAGGCGAGAAATTCATAATCGATGCCTACGAGGGCGGCAAAGCAGCAAAAATTGTTGCCGCCGCTTATGAATCCTCAAAAACAGGCAATTCTGTTCATATCGAAAGGAGCAAATAAAATGTTTCACGAAAACTTAAAAGGCAGAGTCGCAGTCGTTACAGGCGGTGGCGGTGTACTTTGCAGCGGTTTTGCAAAGGACCTTGCATCACTGGGTGTCAAGGTTGCTGTGCTTGATTTGAGAGAAGAGGCTGCACAGATTGTTGCTGATGAAATCATCGCCGCAGGCGGCACTGCTCTGGCAGTAGGCTGTAACGTGCTTGAAGCTGAAAGCCTTGAAGCGGCAAGAGAAAAGGTTAACGCTGTGCTCGGCACCTGTGACATTCTCATCAACGGTGCAGGCGGCAACTCGCCTCTGGGCACAACAACAAAAGAAACACTTGAGCTTAAGGATATGGCTGAAAAGGCAGATGATGTAAAGACTTTCTTCGACCTTGACGCAAAGGGCATAAGCTTTGTTTTCAACCTTAACTTTCTCGGTACACTGCTCACAACCCAGTGCTTTGCAAAGGATATGGTAGGCAAAGAAAACGCAACAATCCTTAACGTTTCTTCAATGAACTCCTTCAAACCTCTCACAAAAATTCCCGCTTATTCGGCGGCAAAGGCGGCTATTTCAAACTTCACTCAGTGGATGGCTGTTCACTTTGCGGACGTGGGTATCAGAGTCAACGCTATTGCACCCGGATTTTTCTCAACAATCCAGAATGCAAAACTTCTTTACAATGAAGACGGTTCACTTACAGAGCGTTCAAACAAGATTATCACTCACACACCTATGCGCCGTTTCGGCGTGCCTGCCGACCTTACGGGTGCCCTTGTGTTCCTTTGCGACGAGGAATATTCGGGCTTCGTAACAGGCGTTGTTCTTCCCGTTGACGGCGGCTTCTCCGCTTACTCGGGCGTATAAAAATTTCAGGCATACCGCAGAGGTATGCCTTTTTTCTTTAAGAGAACCAAACCGCCGATGCAACATATTGTAGCGTGACTTTTTGATAAAAATATGATTTAATCGGAATGTAAGGAGGTGCCGCCTATGGCAAAGGTTTCAGTAAACATAAAAAAACTTCGTTCCGACAGAGGTATGACCCAGGACATGCTTGCCGAAAAAATAAACGTCACACGGCAGACCGTATCATCCTGGGAAAACGGGCGCACTCAGCCCGATATTGATATGCTTGAGCTTCTTGCCGATGCTTTCGGCACCGAAATTGAAGAACTCATATACGGCGAAAAACGCAAAATCGGTCTTGAAGCACCCAAAACCGATAAGCATAAAATAATGAACATTGTTTTTGCTACTCTCGGCTCACTGCTTACCGCAACTGGTCTTATAATCATTCTCGTTTCTTTCTGGGACCGTATTCCCGAAATCTTTCTTGCGGCACTCAGCTTTCTGCCTCTTATTGCAGGCGGCATAGCCGCACTGTGGGTTTACGGCAAAAAGAAAGACAGCATTGCGTGGACGGAGGGTGCCTGCGTTATGTGGTGTGCAGGCTTATTCTCAACAACGGCACTTGTGTGCTCAATGTTCTCTGTGAACGTTGACATCTCAATTCTGTTCACCGCCCTTGCACTGCTTACTCTGCCTGTGGCATATATAATGAACACCCTTTTCCCACTCACCGCATATTTCTTTATCGTAACCTATCTTATTATTTCTTTCCCTCTGAATTTGAAAGCGGCAAATCTTATTCCTATTACGGTGGGCTTAATTCTTTATATTCTCGGCATTTTCCGCATAAAGAAAATGAACAATGCAGATGCAAGGCACAAGTTTGCGGTATGGATTGCAATTATTTCTGCCTGTGTTGTTCTTTTCTTCAAAGGGCTTGACACTGCAGACCGTGGCGAAGCCGCCGTGCTGTGTATGATTTTCGGCGTTTTGGCAGGTCTTTATGCCGCTGACAGAGAAGGCGATTTCCCCTACCCCTTCCGCTATATTGCGGTGCCCTCGGTTGCCGCATTATTCTCGTTTCTCTGCTTCGTCTCAGACGATGTGATAGGTATGTGCAACTATTATCCGCACTCTGACGTAAATCTGCTGAATCCCGGCAATGCGCCCTTTGTTTCTGCGGTGGCACTGATTGCCGGAATAATTTACGGCAGAAAAAACAATCCCTTCAGCAAAGAGAAAAAAGCATTTATAATCTGCTCTGCCGTCGGCAGTGCCCTGTGCGCCGCAGGTTCAATTTTAGCTGAATATTACACGGATGATACCGAAACCGCTGTATCGGTAATAACAATTATTCTTTCTCTTGCGGTAAGTATTACTCTGATTGCCGCAGGCATAAAAAAAGCAAAGCTTCTCACCGTAAACCTTGGTCTTGTTATGATTTGCGTCATTATTTTTGCAACGTTTATTATGGGTAAATTTGACGTTGTTTACGGCGGTATTGCCTGCGTTGTTATGGGTCTTGTTCTTTTGTTTATCAATTTCAGGCTTTCAAAAATGTTCAAGGCAAAGGAGGCTGAGAAAAATGCGTAAAAGACGCCCCGTTATGATCCTGCTGTGCATTCAGCTTGTTTTCACACTTATTCTCGCCTCAAGCGGAACAACAAAAAATATTATTATCCGAAATTTCGGCACCGAATATCTTTTTGACGTTGACTATCTTGACTGCTACGGTGATTTTAACGGCGAGGTTGAGCTTCGCTGCGGACTCAGAGAAGATTACCCTGAAGGCTCAAAAGGCACTTACGGAATAATCAAAACAGACGAAAACGGGCTTTCTTATTTATCGGAAACAACCTATGATAAGCCTTCGGATAAAAACTACGTCAAATCAAAAGGTGACTATACGTTTTATTTTGATCCACCCGTAAAAGTTATTGATTCCCGGCATTTTGAAATGGCGCAAACCGCCAATCCTCCCCTTTTCGACTCAGAGCTGACAGCTTCGGATGAATATAAAATAACCGTATCCGTATACGTACTTTTCGGGCAGATAAGCCTTAACGAAATTTTCGTTGACGGAGTTGAGCTTTCACAGTTTCTCGTCACCCTAAAGGAGGCGCAAATATGAAAAAACTTCCTGAAAACAGCCCTCTCATCAAAATTCCCTTTGGGGGTCTTACTTCAAATATGCTCCGTATTCTGGCTATGGCATTTATGATTTGCGACCACCTCTGGGCAAAAGTGGTACCCGGAAATGACTGGATGACCTATGTGGGCAGAATGACCTTCCCCATATTCGCATTTATGATTTCAGAAGGCTTCATCCACACCTCAAACCTGAAAAAATATATATCAAGGTTGCTTGTTTTTGCACTGATATCCGAAATTCCCTTTAACCTTTTCTACGGCGGAAGCTGGTTTTACCCCTACCATCAGAATGTTATGTTCACCCTGCTTTTCGGTCTGCTGGCAATAATGCTTATTGACAAAGCGAAGAAAAGCAGAGATGCAAAAACCATTGCGAAGTCTGCCTTGCTTGTGATTCTGCTTAGCCTTGCATCCTTCATCGGCTTTGTGGATTACGGTTTCTGGGGATTCCTGATTGTTATAATGTTCTATCTTTTCAGAGATTTTCCATTTGCCTGGCTTGCACAGCTTGCGGCTATGGTTATTATCAACTGCGAGCTTTTTGAAGGTCAGTTTATCATCGTTGATCTTTTCGGAAAAAGCTTTGAATTTGCAACTCAGGGCTTTGCTGTATTTTCACTTATTCCCATCTGGCTTTACGGCGGCAAAAAAGGCAAATCAAGCAAAATTCTGCAATATGGCTTCTACGCATTCTATCCCCTGCATATGATTATCATTTATCTTGCTGTTTACTTTGCATAAGGAGTGATAAATATGAAAAAACACCGATCAGGTATTATTTCTCTTTCGGTTATTCTTACAGAGTTCATCGTTTTTCTCGTATGGGGGTTCAATATGGGACCGGGAGATGAAATGGGATACGGACTGATTGTAATTTATGGGATAATGCCGCTGACAGCTCTGATTTTATCCGCATTACTTTCGGCAAAGAATTCTCCGTACTTCTTTCCCGTTGGGCTACTTGCAATTCTTTCTCATATTTTTCTTCCGTTCTTCGTTTACGGAAGCTTTGAAATCGGATTAAGTCTTTGCCTTTCGGCAATACCCTACACCGTAGGCTCTCTAATCGGAACAATAAGCAACGCAATAAGAAATAAATAAGAAAACAGCAGGTCATTACCAGTGACCTGCTGTTTGTTATTTTCTCATAAAATCCATAAGTCCGTGCCAATCGTCACGGCAAAAATAGTGTCGGCCGTTTCGGTAACAAAAACCTACGTTGCCTTCGTTAAGATATTTGCCCGCTTTAAGGTAATCGCCGTCTTCGAAAACAAAGCCCTTTTTGCCGTAAAGCTCATACACTTCTGATGATGCAACGCAGAAAAGGAATTCAAGATTGGGACCTGCCCACACGTCCTCTGCGGCTGAAGCTATATGCACTCTGCGCGGTGCAATAAGTGCCGAAAGAAAATGCTGTTCAAAGGGAGTTTCGTTATCCTTACCGTGGTAATTCTTGTAATTTTCGCAGAACCAGAATTCAAAACGGTCAATTATATCACCGATGGTTTCGTTGCCCTTGCCTTTGCCTCTGTTAAGAGAATCACCGCTGCAGCCTGCACAGTTTGAATGTGCTGCCGCAAAGCGTGTGTCAACAGCGGCGGTAAGCAAAGCTGTTTTGCCCAGCCTTGAGTGACCGCAAACACAGATATTATCCTTATCAACCTCGTCACGGGTCTGAAGAAAATCCATTACACGCATTGCCGCCCACGCCCACATTGCAATTTTGCCCGACGAATACGCTGTGCGCTCTTTTCCGTTATAAACAACACCTGCCAGACCGTTTGAAAAATCACCGTCATCACTCGTCACATCCTTATAGCAGAAGGATGCACAGGCAAAGCCGTTATCGATAATTTCTTCGGTGGGCATATATTTATCCGGCACGTCGGGTCTGAAATTTATATGCACAAAGGTTTTGAACTTTCCGTCTTTTCTCGGATAAACGTAGGTTGAGGGGAACGAAAATTCCTTGCCGTTCAGCGTGCACACTATTTCAAGCTTCAGATAAGACGCTTTTCCTGCGCAATATCTGTCATTATCTTCCTCAACAACTCTGAACTCAATCTTTTCGGGTGCATCGGGAAGATAACCGTATTCACTTTCAAGCATCATTTTAAGAACGAGAGGTCTTATATTTTCCCATTCTTCAACTGTTTTCGCTCTTTTGCCTCCAACGTCAAGCGCTGACGGAACGTTGAGCTTTTCAAGCATTTCTTTTATCATAAAAATATCCTCCGCATAAAAATAAAAGGCAGGGGTATAAATACCACTGCCGCTTTATTTTGACTTATGCTTCCTTAACAACTACCTGCTTGCCGTTATAATAACCGCACTCGGGGCAAAGTCTGTGAGATCTCTTGAGCTCACCGCAGTTTGAGCACTTCTCGAGCTGAGGAGCGTTCATCTTCCATACGTTGGAGCGTCTCTTGTCTCTTCTGGTCTTAGAAACTCTTCTCTTGGGTACTGCCATGCCTTAAGCACCTCCTTAATTTTGTGCTTTATTAAACCGTGAGGTTTGTTATTTTAATTATCCAAAAGCTGTTGAAGTGCCGCCAACCTGGGGTCAACATCCTTCTTGCAGCTGCATGAATCCGTGTTAAGATCTTTACCGCACTTGAAGCAGATTCCCTTGCAATCATCCTTGCAAAGAAACTTTGCAGGTAAATCAAGGAAAATATCCTCCTCCACCAGCGGATCAAGGTCAAAACGAAGCTCATTGACAAGCAGAAGCTCATCGTTCTTTTCATCGTTAAGATGTGTTACGAGAGTGTGGAAAACATCAATTTCCAAAGGAACGCTTATAGGCTTTGCACAACGGTCACAGTTCATTTCAAGAACAAACTCTGCCTTTGCGTTAAGCTCAACAATACCCGTATAATTGCCTGCACTGCCGCTGACCTTCACGGGAGTCGTAAAAGGCCTTACACCGCTGAGCTCGCAATCGGACAAATCCAGCTCATAGCTGAACTCACGCACCATACCCTCATTATTGAAAATAGGCTCTAAATCTAATATCATCAAATTTCACCTGAAAATCACGCACAAAATATTATATAGGGTAAAGAATGATTTGTCAACTAAATTTTCGATTTAAATTCAGATTTTTTCGCAGAATGTAAAAATTCTTTCGGGAAGGTCACACTCATCACAGGAAACAGTGAAGGTGATGTCCTGCTCCGAAATCTTGCTGAGCTCTGCAACCTTCTCAAGGAAGCTTGCAAGTTCCTCGTAATCTCTGCCGCCGATTTTGAGAGTTGCATCAACAAGGATATCTGTTATGTCGTGGTCGCCTGCGATTACACCGCAAAGGAAACCGTAGAATGCATCGTAGCCCGATACTTTATAATGATCTGTTTCGATAAGTCTTGCTCTGTAATTTACATCGTAAGTGAGAAGTCTTTCTTTCTCGATGCAAACAACGTTGCCGTTTGACTTTTCAACTGCACCGTTTACGAGTTCGATGAGTCTCTTTGTCTTTCCTGAGCCTTTGTTACCGATAATAAGTTTTACCATTTTGAAGTCCTCCTGTGTGTTTATTTGAGTCTTGCTTCAAGTTCCTCTTTCTGAGCCTCGTAGCCGGGCTTACCGAGAAGAGCGAACATATTTTTCTTATAGCTTTCAACGCCGGGCTGATCAAAGGGATTAACGCCGAGAATATAGCCCGAAAGTCCGCAGGCTTTTTCGAAGAAATAAATCATCTGACCCAGATGATATTCATCCTGCCTGTCAATTTCAATGAGAATGTTGGGAACGTCACCGTCAGTATGAGCAAGAACAGTGCCTGCAAAAGCCTTGCTGTTAACATAATGAACGGTTTTGCCTGCAACGAAATTAAGTCCGTCGCCGTTAACGTCGTCAAAGTCAATCTCAACGTCCGTTTTGGGTTCGTTTACCCACATAACGGTTTCAAACAGCTTGCGTTCACCCTGCTGAATATACTGGCCGAGAGAATGAAGGTCTGTGGAGAAAATTGCAGAAGCGGGGAAAATTCCCTTGAACTCCTTGCCTTCGCTTTCGCCGAAAAGCTGCTTGAACCATTCGCACCACATTGTCATTGAAGGTTCGTAAGCCGCCATCATCTCAACTGATTTTCCGCTTCTGTAAAGAATATTTCTGATTGCCGCGTATTTGTAGCAGTCGTTTTCAAAAATATCTTCCTTTGCATAGGCTTCTCTTGCATCTGCGGCACCCTGCATAAGGGCATCTATATCGATGCCTGCAACTGCAATGGGAAGAAGGCCTACGGCAGTGAGAACGGAATATCTGCCACCTACATCATCGGGAACAACAAAGGTTTCGTAACCCTCTGCATCTGCAAGAGCCTTAAGCGCACCCTTTGACTTATCGGTTGTAACGTATATTCTCTTTGCAGCCTCTTCCTTGCCGTATTTTTCTTCGGCAAGCTTCTTGAAGATTCTGAAAGCAATAGCTGTTTCTGTTGTTGTGCCGGATTTTGAAATAACGTTTATTGAGAAATCCTTACCTTCAATAAGCTGCTTGAGTTCCGCAACAGAAGCAGAGCTTATTGTGTTGCCGCCGAAATAGATATCGGGGGTATCCTTTTTGATAAGGTTGTAGTTATTTGATTTAACAAATTCGATTGCAGCCCTTGCACCGAGATAAGAACCGCCGATACCGAGAACAACAAGAACCTCTGAATCCTTCTTGATTTTTTCGGCACATTCTTTAATCTGTGCAAATTCTGCCTTGTCATAATTAACGGGAAGGTCAATCCAGCCGAGGAAATCGTTGCCGAGACCTGTTCCGTCGTGAAGCATTACGTGAGCCTTTGAAACCTCACTCTGCATCGCTTCAAGCTTTTCTTTGCAGGCATAATCACCTGCGTACCTGAGATTGAGTTTTAACGCCATGTTCTCTTTTGCACCCCTACTATAAAATGCTGTGAAGTTATTTAATATATTTTACCCTATTCCGCAGATGATTGCAACAGAAAAAAGTAAATTTTATAAGAAATTCTTTCAAAAGGTGCAAAATTTTTTACCGAATCTTTTATTGATTACATTTTATCATATTTCATAACATATTGCAAACGGTTTTTAAGATGTTATGGCACGGAGAATTCTTGTGAAAACTATTATAAATGTAAGGGGCTTGATTTCTTCGGGTGCGGTGAGATTATATTCACCGATAACTTCATTATCAAGGGTAAACGTAACCTTGCCCAGCACCTGACCTTTTTCAACCGGTGCGGCAACGTCTACGGCAAGGTCGATTGTACGGCTTATATCTTCTTCTCTGCCCTTCTTTATAAGCACAGGTTCGATTTCCGAAAGCACGGGAGTGATTTTATCGGTTACTCCGTTTATTACCGCAACGTCGGGTATCAGCGAAGGCTCAACAAAGGGTGTTACGGTTTCATAATTTGCAAAGCCCCAATTAAGCATTGCCTTTGCGGTTTCAAAGCGGTCTGAGCTGTTGTCACTGCCCATAACAACAGCTATAAGATGAGTGCCCTCGCGCATTGCGCTTGCCGAAACACAGCAGCCTGCCTTTGAGGTTGTTCCGGTTTTAAGACCCGTTGTGCCGTCATAAAAGCGTACAAGCTTATTGGTATTCACAAGCTCCGTCTGACCCTCACGCAAAGAATCCATCCAGATTGTTGTGTAGTTGATGATAAGCTCGTGTTGCAGAAGCTCTCTGGACATTATCGCAACGTCCATAGCGGTTGTCAGGTGATTTTCCGTTGTGTCGTCAAGACCTGTGCAGTTTTCAAAATTCGTGTTTGTCATACCAAGCTCTTTTGCTCTGGTGTTAAGCATTTTCACAAAAGCTTCGTCACTGCCCGCTATGTATTCGCCCAAGGCGGTGCAGGCATCGTTTGCGCTGTAAACGGCGGTTGCTTTAAGTAAATCATCAACGCTCATCTGCTCGCCCTCTTTAAGCCATATCTGCGAGCCTCCCTTTGCGGCGGCGGTTGCAGAAACGGTAACGGTATCATTCAGCGCAATTTTTCCGCTGTCGATAGCCTCGGTAACAAGCAGAAGCGGCATAATTTTTGTTACCGACGCGGGATACAGACGCTGATTTTCATTATATTTCATCAGCACCTTGCCCGTTGACGCATCCATAAGCACCGCCGCCTTTGCCTTGATTTCAACAGGCGGCTTTTCCTCAGCGCCGTATACGCATATACATAATGAAACAGCAGCGACAACGGATAAAATCAAAGATAATACGGATTTAAGTATTTTTTTCATATCAAACTCTCCTTTCAAAAGAATATATGTTGCAATCAGCATTGATTATCACCCTGCAATCTGTTATAATTATTTTTTGGGTGATAAAATGAAAGCTGCATTCCATACTCTCGGCTGTAAGGTTAATCAATATGAATCTCAGGCAATGGCTCAAAGCCTTGAAAAGCAGGGCTTTATTATTGTTGACCCTTCCGAAAATGCCGACGTTTACGTTATAAACTCCTGCACCGTCACTGCGGAAAGTGACAGAAAAACAAGGCAGGCAGTTCGCAAATTCAAAAAGCTTCATCCTGACAGCATTGTTGTGCTTACGGGATGTATGACTCAGGCATTCCCCGAATACGGAGAGAAGCTTGACGAAGCGGATATCGTTATGGGCAACAAAAGCAACCGTCTGCTCGGTGAATATATCGAAAAATATATTAACGGAAGCGGCAGAATTTTTGCCGTTGATCTTCACAAAACGGGTGACCCCTTTGCAGGAGATACCATAAGCTCCTTCAGAGAAAGAACAAGAGCAAACGTAAAAATCGAGGATGGATGTAACCGCTTCTGTTCATACTGCATAATCCCCTATGCAAGAGGCAGAGTGCGTTCAAAGCCCCTTGATGAGCTAAAAAACGAGATTGCACAGCTTGAGAAAAACGGATTTTCCGAAATAGTGCTTGTAGGCATCAACCTTTCAGCCTACGGCATGGGTACGGATAAAAATATTGTTGACGCGGTAAAGCTTGCCGCTTCATTCGAGGGCATAAAAAGAGTCCGTCTCGGCTCACTCGAGCCCGACCACATTACGGATGAAATTATTGACGGACTTTCGGAAATACCCGAATTCTGCCCGCAATTCCATATTTCTCTGCAAAGCGGATGCGATGCAACGCTGAAAAGAATGAACAGGCATTATGACAGCGGCGAATATTATTCCCTTTGTCAAAAACTCCGTAATGGGTTTGAGGATACCACACTTACAACGGATGTTATGGTTGGTTTTCCCGGTGAAACGGATGAGGATTTTATAAAGTCTCTTGAATTTGTAAAAAAAGTGGGTTTTGAAAAGGTTCATGTGTTCCCCTATTCCATAAGACCGGGCACTCCTGCGGCAAAGATGACAAATCAGATTGAAAAATGCGAAAAAGAACGCAGAGCGGCGGCAATGACCAACGCCTGCGAGGAAATCCGCAGAGATTTTCTTGAGAATCAGGTCAGCAAAACCCTTGAGATACTTGTTGAGGAATATCATGACGGCTATGCACAGGGATATACCAAAAATTACACTCCCGTCAGAATAGCCTGCGGCGAAAGCCTTCACGGCATTGTAAAAACAAAAATCACCGCTGTTGACGGCGATTTTTGTATGGGTGAAATATAGTTTTACGGCATCGGAATATCCGGTGCCGTTTTTTAATTGTTGCTTTTGCTTAAAGGTTTTCTTATAAGAAGGCTCGCGAGCGCTTTGCCGTTAAAGGGTATGAGAGGATAAAGATAGCACTGACCCGTTACGGTTCGGGTTGAAGCGATTTCGATAACAATAATCAGTATGCCTGCCGCAAAGCCCCATACGTTGAAAAGCGCGGTAAGGGCTATAAGCATCATTCTGAAAAGCTTGAAGGCATAGCCGAGTTCAAAGCTGGGCTGTGCAAAGTTTGTCATTGCAACAAAAGCCATATAAAGCACAACCTCAGACACAAACCAGCCTGCATTCACCGCAAATTCACCCAGCACCAAAGCACCGATTACACCGAATGAACCGCTGAGAGACTGAGGGGTATTGATTGAAGCAAGGCGGATTGCATCAATTACAAGCTCAACAATAAAAAGCTGTGCAACTATAGGAAGGCTGTTGGGCTCTTCAATTCTTATAAAATCAAGCCAGGGCGGAATATAACCGGGATTCTGCACAAGCAGAAACCAGACGGGAATAAGCAGCATTGTCATTGCAAAAATAATCATTCTCACAATGCGCATATACGACCCGATTACAGGTGACATATAATAATCGTTGGTATCCTGCAAAAAATCGAAAATACCCGACGGAATTATCATTGCCGCAGGCGAATTATCAATGATAACCACCATACTGCCCTCAAGCACGCTTGCCGCCGCCGCATCGGGACGTTCCGTATAACGCACCTTGGGGAAGGGATTAAACCACTGCTTCGGCACAAGGCAGTCAATAAGACTCTGATGGCTCATAGTAAGAGAATTTATGGAAACGGAATCAATTTTCTTTCGCAGTGCTTTGAGCATTTTATCGTTGACCCTGCCCTGCATAAAGCAGATAACCACGTCTGTTTTTGATTTTTCACCTACGGTATGAATCTCCATTGTCAGCGCAGTATCCCTTATTCTTCGGCGGATGAGTGCCGTATTGAAAACAAGAGTTTCCACAAAACCGTCGTGAGGGCCACGCAAAACTCTGTCGTTTTCCGGCTCCTCAACAGACCTCATAGGGTAGGTTCGTGCATCAATGACAATCGCTTCGGAAAAGCCCTCCACAAGCATTGCCACCGCACCCGAAAGCACCGCCCTTATAATATCGTCAACCTTAGAGGTAACGTCGGTTTCAACGTAAGGAATAAATACGTTTGCAAAATCCCGCGTTGTCTGACAGCTTTTCATTGTTTTTTCGTCTGCCTTCATAAAGTAAGCCATGGTTTTTGCCATTGTTTCGTCCTTACAAAAGCCGTCAACGAAATAAATTTTTGAATTCCGCTTGCCGATTTTCACCTCTCTGCCCACAAGATCAAAGCTTTCTTTGATTCTGAATTCGGAATCCAGTGTTGAAATATTAAGCCAATAATTATCCGATAAAACTTTTTCCATTATAATCCCCCGATAAAATAAAAACGGTGACATCTGCTGTCACCGTTTATTATTTGCTTTTTATTTATCGGTATTCATTATAAAGATTGACTATGGCATTCCAGGTAAGAGGTCCTACCGCGCCCGTCTGAGGAAGACCCGAAAGCTTCTGCACAGCCGTTACGGCCGCTTTGGTCTGATTGCCGTAAATACCGTCAACCGTTACGGAAGGTACCGCCCTGTTATTCTGCGAAATCACACGAAGGAAGGTTTGAAGCTGGGTAACAACATTACCGCTTGCACCGGTTGTCACGGTATAACCGGGGTAAAGCAAGGACGAATATGAACGGTATTCATCGGGCAGAGAATTAAGTATGCCATAGTAAGCGTCCTGCAAGGCATACCAGGTTGCTCTGCCTACAATCCCGTCAACCGTAAGACCGTATTCACGCTGAAACGCACGCACCGCATTTTCAGTGGCAGGGCCGAAAATACCGTCGACGGCAATCTGAGGAAGTCTGTCATTGAAAAAGCCGATAAAATTCAGATAATACTGCACCGACCTTACGTCCGTGCCTCTGCTTCCCCGTTTAAGCACCTCGCTGAAAATTCTTTCAACCTCACTGATTGTTATACCCTCGGAATAAAGCTCGGATACTTTTTTGACCGCATTGTAAATCTGCTTGACTTTATACCAGGTTGCTTTGCCTACAATACCGTCCTGAGCAAGATTGAAAATTTTCTGAAACTGCAGAACAGCCGCCCGTGTTGATGCATCAAAAATTCCGTTTGTGTCGGGAATTGCGGGAATCGACGGGTAGTTACGTCTTATTCTGTTAAGCTGACGCTGAATTGTACGTACATCCTCGCCGTTTGAGCCAAGCCTCAGAAGTGTGCCCGGATACGTTTCGGGTATGTTTTTTACGGGAGCATTTTTAACAATATTTATATCGTTGCCGTAGTAATTCTGCAAAATCTGATAGGGCGTTTTGCCCTGATTTGAAAGTGTAACGGTGCCCCACTGTGAAAGTCCCCGGCAGGTTACGCTTCTTCCGTCACAGTATTCGGTAAAATAGGGCTGAATCTGATTTCCCTTTGTCACGTAATCGTTGAAAAGCTCATCAACTATCCGTGAAACGTTGGAAAAAATTTCTCTGCCGTCAACGTATGCCTGGTCGTAGGACGTGGAATTTGTTATATCGAAATTATATCCTCGGCTGCGGTAGTATTCAGTAAAAATTCTGTTAAGCGCAAAGGAAACCTGAGCATAAATATTTGCCCTTATTGCATTTTCGGGCCAGGTGGGATAAATTTCACTGGAAGCCACGTTTTTAATGTATTCGGTAAAAGGCACCCGGACATTCCTTGCGTTTGAGCTCGGAGTACCGAGATGCACTGTTATATATTCTGGTATTACGGGTGTAACAGCCATAGCAACCTCCTACCTTAACGTGTTGACCGTATTTTCGTCAACAACAATGGGTTCGGGTTCCTGAAGCCCCGGTGCTTTTGCCAGCATACGCACGGGCTGGACGGATTCTGTGCCCGAAAAAACCGGAACATTGGTAAACAATGCTCTGACGTAAGACGGATGCTCAACGTAGACAGAGTATACCGAATACGGCAGACGCTGATTATTGCCCGTCTGAGGTGACTGGGAAATATCCCTTGGCGGTGCAGGAAGCCTTACCGTGTCACTTACGCCGTCAATATCGGTAAGCCCGTCAAAAACAGCAACGTTGCCGCTCGGCAGTTCCAGAAAAACCATTACCCTTGCACTGCCCACTCCGAAGGCTCTGTCCGAAGCATAGGTTTCAACCTTCAACGTGCCGCTGTCGGGATTTGCGGCAAGAAATTCATTTATTTCCTTGCATCTCGCCCGTTGCTCGGGAGTTGATGCATCGTTCACACCTGCACACAAACGGCGGAGAACCTGCGCACCGTCTGTTAAAGCATCGGCAGCAACGGGAACATTTCTTTGGGCAGGCACATCCGTTTGTGCAGGCACAGCCTGAACGGCACGCACCTCCCGCTTTTCTTCCGCATCCGATAAAGGGTCACTTCTATCTCTTTCAAAAGTCTCATTGTTTTCCAGCGCATTTTGCATATCCTGCTCACGCTTATCGTTTTTTTCGCCGTTTATCTGCGGATATCCCGATATATTATTCCTCTTACTGAATTCCAGCATCTCTGCCTTATATTTATCCATCAGCTGTTCCATATCTCTTTTATCCATAGCAAAACCTCCGTTTCATCAATTACATTATATTGACAAAACGAAGATTTTGTTACAAAAAAGAGGGCTACCTTACGGTAACCCTCTGAAAAATTTTTATTAAGGATTATTCTTCATCCTTCTTTTTTCTGGTTGCGAGAACAAATGCTGCTGCGGCTGCACTTGAAACTGCTGCGAATGCTGCAAGTCCTGCTGCTGAGCCTGTATCGGGAATTACAACGTCTGTTTCGCTTGCCCACTGTGCTTCGAAGGTGATATCCTCATTGCCCATCTTTTCGGGGATTTCAGGATCCCAACCCTTGAAGATGCTGCCGTCCTTTTCGGGATCTGCAGGAACGGGAATCTTTGTACCTTCAACTACCTTGTAGGTCTTGTATACTTCGCCGTCTACCATAAAGGTTACGGTGTGAGTATGCTTAACAAGCTCTGAAATACCAACGATAACAAGGATACCGCCGATAATTGAAACGCCTGTGATGATAGCTGCGTTAATGCCGATTGCTGTGCCGATAACCGCACCTGAAACAACTACACCGCCGATAACAAGTGTTACGAAATCCTTATCGATTTCCCACTGTGCTTCGAATGTCATATCCTGACCGGGCATTGTTGCAGGAACTTCGGGATCCCAACCTGCGAATACGTAACCGAATTTTTCAGGTGTTTCGGGAGTGGGAATTGCCTGACCTTCTTCAAGGATGTAAAGTTCCACTGTCTTGCCGTCTACAACAAATCTTGCCGCATACTTATCGCCATCTGTGGGAACCTTCTCCCATTCTGCCGTGAAGGTAAGGTCTTCAGCAGGCATTGCTGAGGGAACTGAAGGAGTCCAGCCTGCGAAGAGGTAGCCTTCCTTAGTGGGATCTGTGGGAACGGGAATTTCTGCGCCGAAGGTTACTTCATACTCATCATATGTTGCACCGTCAACAACGTAGGTTGCCTTGTAGGTTTCAAGGTGGTCGATTACAGCATAAGCAACGAGATCGCTGTTACCCATCGTTTCGGGAAGTGCGTTGCCGTCTGCATCTACCCATCCGTCCTTGAATACAACGCCTGTTGCTTCGGGAACGGGATGAACCATTGTTTCGCCTTCTTCGAAGGTCTTTGTTGCATAAGGTGTTGAGTCACCCTTATTGAGATAGTAGGTTACCGTGTGTGTAGGTACGGTAAGCTCTTCCCAAGTAGCAGTTACGGTAAGATCGTTTGCGGGCATTGTATCGGGAATGTCCTTATCCCAGCCTGTGAACTTATAGCCTTCTCTTACGGGATCTGCAACCTCACCGATTGCTTCGCCTTCCTTAAGAGTCTTTTCAATCTTTGCTTTGCCGTCTACCGTACCGCCTGCAGCATCGATTACAAGCTTGTACGTCTTTGTTTCGGGCTTAGCTTCCCAGATAGCCGTTACGGTAATATCCTTTGCAGGAATCTTGCCGTCCTCGGGAAGACCTGACCAGCCCTTGAAGTCAAAGCCTTCTCTTGTGGGTTCTGCGGGAAGTTCTATATCAGTGCCGTAATCGCCGCTATCGGTAGCCTTTGAGGAACCGTCTGCGAATGTACCTTCGCCTGCGTCAAATGTTACGGTTGCCGACTTGATTTCCCATTTTGCTGTAAGGTCAATGGGAGCGTTGGGCATTGTTGCGGGAATTGTTGCAGGGTTGCCCTGTGCATCAACCCAACCCTTGAAGTCGTAGCCTTCTCTTGTGGGTTCTGCGGGAACAATACCTGAAAGCTTCTCACCGAATTCAACATCAGTTTCTGTGAATACCGATGTACCGTCAGCAAATTCGCCTTCGCCTGCATTAAGTGTGATATCGTTCTTGTTTGCTGACCAGTCTGCATGAACAACAAGGTCTTTTTCAGGCATCTTCTTGTCAGCAGGCATATCTGTCCAGCCGTTGAAGGTGTAACCTTCCTTGGCTGCAGGAGCAAAATCTGCGATATCTGCACCGGCTTCATACTGCTCTGTCTTGAGGAGAGTTGAGCCGTCATAGTATTTAATAGTATAGAGTGTGGGATCAACAGGAACCCATACTGCTTCGAGAACTGCATTGCCTTCGGGGATTGTTGTTACAATGTTGCCGTCCTTATCAGCCCAGCCGCCGAATGTGAAGCCTTCCTTCTCGGGTTCGCCCTTCTGGGGAACGGGAAGTGCGTCGCCTTCAACACCTGCGTCTGTTACTGTTTCATAGGCTTCACCGTCAACATTGTAGGTGATATCGTAAAGCTCTGACCATACAGCCTTGAGGCTTACTGTGTTTGCAGGCATTGTGCCGGGAATGCTTGTTGCATTACCTTCTGCGTCAACCCAACCGATGAACTTAAAGCCTTCGTAGGTGGGGCCTGCGGGAAGAGTAACTGTCTGGCCTTCTTCAAGCTGTGCGGTGTAAACTTCTTCACCGTTTGCGAATGTACCGCCGTTTGCATCAACGGTAAGGTCATATTTTGTTGCGGGAACGGGATCCTTTGTCCATTCACCGGTAATTGTTACATCGTTACCGGGCATTACAAAGCTCTCGGTAAGTCTGCCGTTATAAATCCAGCCGTTGAATGTATAACCGTCAGCAACAGGAACATCTGCAACTGCAACTGTTGTTCCAACTGCAACTGTGTCACCTGCAGGAAGCGTTACACCGGCAGGAATATCACCTGTCCATGAATAGCTGTATGTGTATTCATCGGGATCTGCGGGGATTTCATCCCAGATTGCTTCAAGCTCAACTTCATTTGCAGGCATTGTGAAGCTTGCACCGGGTGCATAGCTTACGTTACCGTCCTTCCAGCCCTTGAACTCATAGCCGTCCTTGCTGAGAACGGGAAGCTCAAACACTGTGCCTACGGTTGCTGCATCTGTTGCATCTTCAGGTACTTCAACATCGTCAAAGCCTGTTACGTAATCGATTGAGTATTCGGTTGCCGTGTATGAACCGACTACGGTTACGTTACCGTTGGGCATTGTGAAATCGTCGCCCTCTGCGTATGTTACACCTTCGTATACCCAGCCGTTAAATGTATAGCCTTCTATTTCTGTAGCTGCTGCGAGTTCAACTGTGTCGCCGTAGAAGAGACCTGTTGAAGCTGCAGGAAGCTGTGCACCGGCAGGTGCTGATGAATAGCTGTAACTGAGAGTATATTCATTAACTGTAAGTTTAGCGTCAAATGTCATGTCGCCGGGGCCCATAACAGTATTTTCGGGAATATCCCAACCGCTGAATGTTTCATCTTCCGCAGGAACATATTCGGGAGCCTTGATTTTCTCACCGAACTCGTAGGGAACCTTCACGTATTCTTTACCGTTAATGTTGAAGATTGCGTAATAAGTTTCTTTTTCCCACTGAGCAACGTAGGTGTCATCGGTTGTGAAGGTTGCACCCTCAACATCCTTATCCCAATCGTTAAACTTATAGCCTGTTCTTTCGGGATCTGCGGGAACATCAATTTCTTCACCGTATTTACCGCTTACAACGATCTTGTCTGAACCGTCTGCAAATTTACCGCCGTTTGCAAGGAATGTTACGGTTACATCTGCAAGCTTACAGTAGATGTTGATAACATTTTCGCCGTTCTTTGAAACAGTAATCTTTGTGTTTGAAGTTCTGTCCTCATCAAGAACATTGCTTACTGAATCGATAAGTTCTTCAAAAGTATAGCTGTGGTCAGCAGTTGCTGCTTCACCCTTGTGGATTACTTCAACTGTGCTGCCTTCTTCAACACTGCCTGTTGCAACCTGAGTTGTGATTTCGGAGCCGTCAGCAGGATTGATTGTTATTACATTAATAATATAGTCGATACCTTCAACTGAAACGGGCTCCCATACTGCATCGAAGTACATATCTTCGTTAACCATTACATCGGGAACGGGTGACCAACCTTCGAAGGTATATCCGTCTCTTGTGGGAGCTGCAGGAAGTGTGATTTCCTCGCCGTATTCAACACCCTTTACGATGCTGAGTGTCTTACCGTCTGCGAACTTACCGCCGTTAGCATTGAAATATGCATCGTGCTTGGTTGTGTTCCAGATTGCAATAAGCTCAAGACCGCCGGCAGGCATTGTTTCAGGGAATTTAACGGGAACGTCGGGTGCAGTTACAAGTGCCCAACCACCGAATTCAAAGCCTTCCTTCGTGGGTTCGTCAGGCTCTGTGATTGAAGCACCGCAATCTACGTTTTCGATAGCTGCGATTTCTTCGGGAACACCGCCGTTTGTATCAAATGTAATTGAATACTTGATAGGTGTGCGCACTGCCTCGATTGTCATATTCTCGGCAGGCATTGTTTTGGGAACCGCAGTATTCCATTCGTATGTGAAACCTGCTTCATTGGGAAGTGCGGGAGCTGTTACTTCTGATTCAAATTCACCTGTTACAACATCGATAAGTGAACCGTCGTGGTTTTCAAATCTGATTGAGTAGGTGTTCTTTGCCCAGATTGCAGAAATCTCAAGATCTTCCGCAGGCATCTTTGAGGGAACGGGAGTATTCCAGCCCTTGAATGAATATCCATCCTTTTCGGGAGTGGGAATAACTGCTGTAACATCTGAGTTGTATTCGCCGATAATGGGATCGATAACTGTTTTGCCTGTATCAACAAAAGTAATCTTTGTTTCCTTGATTTCATAAACAGCATCAAATCTCTTGCCTTCTTCATCCATGATGCTGACTTCGGGATCCCACATCATGAAGGTGTAACCTTCTTTTTCAGGTGCAACGGGAGCAACAATCTGCTCATCAAACACTGTGGGAACTGATTTGTAAAGTACGCCGTCAACATAGAAATCCGCAGCAAATATATCTGCTGAATCCATAGCGTTGAGAACAACGTCACCTGTTACGGTATAGGGGAACTCAACAACTGTCTTTGAGCCGTCTTCATTAAGAATATACCAGGAATCTTCCTCTGTGTAACCCTCGGGAATATCTGATGCATAAATCTTGTCGTTGTAGAATGCAGGGAACTTATCAACAACATCGTTGCCGTCCATAAGTGTTACTGTATATTCTACATCATCGTAATATGCTTCAAAAGTGATATCGCTTGTTGCTTTTGCAGGGATATCTTCACTCCAACCTATGAATTCCATACCGGGGAATACAGGTATTTCTGTAAAGTCAGCAGGTACATCACCATAATTGTAAACGAATGAATATGTTCTTTCGCCGTTTGACTCGAATGTACCACCCTGAAGTGCATCAAAGATAAATGTAACAGTCTTGATTTCATAAACAGGAACAATATCTAAATCACCGATAGGCATTTTCTTGGGAACCGAAAGACCGTCTTCTGTTTCCCAGCCTTCGAATGTGTAGCCTTCCTTAACGGGAATACCTGCAGGAAGTTCGGTTGAATCAAAAGCGGGAACATCTGCTCCGTAGAAAACTTCGTGAGTCTGAACCTGAGTTACGCCTGAGTTATCAACGTAAATGTAATTTGCCGAATATTTATTTCTTGCATAGTAAGCATTAAGCACTGAGGATTTGTCACCTTTTACAGTGATTGAAGCATCACTGTTTTCAAGGTCTAATGTGAAGCCTTCAACGGGAGTCCGAGGAAGAGTAGCTGTGGAACCGTTGACAGCAGGGATTTCCTGAGTGTGATCGGGGGTATCCGGATAGGTTCCGTCAGCAAGCATATAGAACACCTGATAGGTGTAGAAGTTGTCGCCTTCCTGTGAGGGCTTCCATACAGCATAGAAAGTATCGTTTTCATAGCCGTATTCGTAGGAAGCGATGTCTGCCTCGCTGAGGCAAAGAGCATCAATCTGTGCTTCCGTAAGATAACCGCCCTGAGCTGCTTCATCTTCATCTGTAAGCTTGAGAGCTTCCTTGATTTCGTCGGTAAACTTACCGTCCTCGGGAACAGCAACCTTCGACCAACCTGCAAAGTTGTAGTCTGTCTTGCTGGGTTTATAAGAACCGAGGCCCTTAATGCCTTCACCGATGATACCGGGAACATCCTTGGTGAGAACATATTCGCCGCCCTCTGTAAAGTAACCGCCGTTTGCATTGAGAACAACCTTTGAAGTTGTTGTGATCTTGCCTTCGGGAGATGTAATATTTGCGTCCCAGTCATACATCTGAGCTGCGGAGCTTGTTCCTGCTTCGCCCTTGGGGAAACTGATGAACATGGGGAAGCCTGTCTTTGTTGAAGCGGCAAGCTCTTTGGGAACTCGTGCGGTACCTTCACTGTTTACAGTTCTTGTAAGCGTATTGTCATAAACCTCAAGGTCATATTCAACTGCCCACTGGCTGATATCCATAAGGGTTGTTGTGTTTGACTTTGTCTTTATGGTAATTGAGTTGGCAATGATATCATAATTGTCGAAATAAGTTGAATCAATGATTCCTCTTTCAACAAGAGTGCCGTCCTCATTTGAATACTGGCTGAACTGTGTTTCATCGGAATACCAGCCCGCGCTGTCTACCTTGAGACTAACGGTTCTGCTCATATACTTGCTGTTTGTAACAAGTTCTCTGCGTCCGCCGTCTGTGAACAGAGGGTTGTCCAGATATCTTGAATCAAAAAGAAGAGCCATATTAGCGGAATAGGTGTAGAAATCTGTTCCGATGTAAACCCTTGCCTTTACGTGCTCACCGGGTTTAGCTCTGTCTGTTTCAATCCAGTTAACGTCTTCGTCAACGTAAACTTCGTCGGGGATTTCATCGTTTTCATCTCCAACTACGTTGCCGTCCTTGTCGATGATAAAGCCGTCTTCATTTCTTTCCATACGGAAAAACTTGACCTGAAAACCAAGATTGAAACCACCGTCAACCTTGGGGTCAAATGCTGCAGAAGCGGCAACCGACATAGAACTGAAAATCATGACAATCGCAAGAAGCACTGCCAATGATTTCTTAAGGTGTGTCATATGCTTTTTCCTCCTTAGTGCTTGAAAGCCGACAAGCGACACTTTCATATAGTACAGATTATTTTATCATAATGCTTTCGGAATTTCAAGTATATTTTATAATTTTATTTATATATAATATAGGAAAAATATCCGGAAACAAATTAAAAGGTGTTTATTGTTCAGCTGAGCCTGAATCAATCACTTTTGAAGCACGGATTTTAGCAAGCTCATACATCATTGTGTCTCTTGTCTTTCCGTGAACGTTGAAGAAGAGAAGGGTTACGCCCTTCATAAATCTGCCGATTGCGGGAGCAAGGGCAAATACGGTCCAGATGCCTGCCAGCATACCGGGGTCCGTCTGGGGAACGTTGATGCCGTTGGCATTGAAAAGGGGTACGTAATGAATTGCACCGATTGCCGCCGCGCTGATAAGCTTTGCAGCGATATTTGAAAGCACCTTGAAATACTCGGTGGCGGCTGTAATGGTTGCTTCGTTACGCACACCGGATTTCCACTCAACGTAGTCATAAAGGTCGCCGTTGAGAGCCGTGCTGCAGTATCTCTGGATACTGTTGAGAGAACCGCAGAAGGTAAGTGCAATTACTATCCACACAACATTGAGAATAAAATGGTCTTCGCCGAAGGGCTTGTAGCCCACAATCCACATTATGAAGTAGCAAGCGCCGCAGAACATATAACTGCCTGCCGCAAGATTGCGAAGCCCGAATTTTCTTGTAAGCTTGGGTGCCAGGGGAAGAACAAAATAGCTGGGCAGTCCCGTAAAGAGACCTGCGATGGTTCCGATTGAAAGCTTACCCATACAGTTAAGCCAGAAGAAATCCTCAACCATCGTACCCGTGCTTTTACCTACCGCAAAGAAATTCTTCACAAGAAGAACCCACATGGGACGGCAGGTGCCTACGGTTTTAAGAGTTTCAATAAGACCCATCTGCTTCATTTCATCTCGTGACGCAAGAGGCATTCTCTCCTTAAGAGCAAAGAAGCCGTAGGTTCTGAAAAACAGCACGCACGCGATGAAGAAAAATGCACCGCCCATATAAACGTATCTGGTGGGAACCTTAAGCAAATCAACGAAAAGCGGGAACAGAGAAGGCAGCCACACACCCGTAAGATCCGCATAGGCATCCGTGGCTATGAGTCTGTTTCTTTCTCCTACGTTAGGGGTTATGTTATAAAGCAAAATCTGATAACTCGTATTATAAAACGAGTTGGCAATGGAGCCCACGTAATTGAAGGCAAAAAACCATACGAGAAGCGCCGTCTGAGACATTCCGCCGGGCAGAACCCAGGGTGTAAACGCTGAGAAAAACCAGAACGGCAAGGTCAATAAAATATAGGGTCGCACCCTGCCCCAACGGGTTCGTGTGCGGTCAATTATAAGACCCGAAACAGCGTTGTCAATGGTGTCTATGAATATACTTACAGACTCTGCAACGCCCCAGGTTGAAGCCTTTATACCAAGGAATGTTGTTGCAAAAAAGAACAGTCTTTTACTGAATGAATTCCAGTTTGTATCGCCGAAACCCGACAAAATATAAGCTACATAATGCTTCGGGCTGAGGTAAAGTTTGGTCTGCTGATCAACCTGACGTCTGACAGCTTCACTGTCATTTTCAGGCGCAGAAACTGTTTTTACATCCTCTGACATTACATCACCTTCCTCTGAAAAATCTTATTTTAGTGACACTTTTTCATAGTAAACCTATTTTATCATCCTGTATTCTAACCTATAACTAAAAAAAAATCAAGCATATTCGAGAAAAAATCTCGAATATGCCTGAAGCAGTTATTTTTTTGAAATCAAAGCTTGATTTTTTCGCTTGTGAGGGGCTTTTCGCAACGTGTATCCCAGAAGCTGTTGGCATAGATAAACGCCTGATATTCCTTGCCTTTTTCAAGTCCGTCAAAGGCAACTGTAATGGTATCGGGCATATCGTAAAAATAATATTCGCTCCACACAGTTGAGTTACGCACTGTTATACCGTCGGCGGTTTTGACGATAACGTTGTAATCGTCAACGTACTCCCTGTCAATCTTCGCCTGATCAAAAGTAACCGTAAAGCCATCTTCCTTCATGTCGGAAATAACGGCCTTTGCATCCTGCTCAAAATAAGGTGCATCCGTTGTTTTGTAGCGTGCGTCGGTGTAGAGATACGATTCAACGTCCCAGGCGGAATCTATTTCCCAGGTGAAGGGGAAGAAGTTTGAAGTGATGAGGTCATAAGGATAAATTCTTACTCTCATATCCGCATCCGCTTCAACAATAAGCATCTGTGCAGCCTTATTATCGTTGGGCGGCACGGTGCCGTAAACCTTATCGAATTCATCAAGTTCAAAATAGCTGAGTGTGCCTGTGCCCAGACAGGTAAAATGTCTCTGATGAATTGAACGGGGGTCATTGATGGGCGCATGGGAATGGCCCGAGAAATCGATAACCTGAGGATAATTCATAAGAATTGCGGTAAGCTCATCCTCACCCCAGTTTGCACTTCCGTAAACAGTGCCCATAATGTGAGGATGCTGGAAGAAGAAGATAGGCTTTCTGGGGTCATCTGCTGCGGCTTTTTTAAGCTCTGCGGCAGCCCATGCCTGCTTTGCTTCATCAAAATGACATCCCTTTGTGCTTGTGATGCTGATAAAATGATAACCGTTGATAACCTTGTGTGTGTCGGGCTCCATACCGAAAATTCTGCCGAAATTTTCAAGAGCTTTTTCTTCACCGTCATTCATATACTCGTGACTTGCAAGAGATACCGCAACCTCGGTGCCCTCCTTGACAAACTCATCAAGAGTATTTTTGAAAGCATACATCTGCTTTTCGGTGCCTCGTTTTGAAAAATCACCTACAACATAGAGCGCATCAAGATTGGGGTATTCTTCTTTTTCACTGAGCTCATATGCCGTTTTGAGTGCCTTTTCCATTCTTTCATATTCCGCCTCGCGCTCGTCACCGTAGTGAACGTCGCTTACAACAAGAAAGCGGAGAATCGGTTTGAAATTTTTATCGAATGCCATAATTCTTCTCCAATCATCGTTCATATGCTTAAAAGGAGCTGCTCACAGAGCAGCTCCTTCATCAAATCCTTATCAGATCATTGAGCCAAAGTATGTGAAGATCTTTGCGATACTGCCTGCAATACTTGAAATCAGACCCATAAAGTTAATTTCACCGATCCAGCCTGAGAAGTTCTCCCAGAGACCGCCCCAGTTAAGCTCCTTGATACGGTCGATAAGGCTCTTTTCTTCTTCCTTACCGTCATCGAGAACTTCTGCTTTCTCTGTGATTTTAAGCTCATAGATACCTTCATCGTAGCCTTCTGCAACTGCAGCGGCCTTTACATAGTATGTACCGGCATCAAGAGGAAGAGTTTCAGCCTTTACGGTCTTGCTGCTGTCGGTAGCATTAAGCTTTACCGGGTCAACAACCTTTGAACCGTCAGCCTTGAGAATATCGAAAGTCCATGAGCCTGCATTTGTTGACTTGAACTCGAAATCATAGCCCTTGTTGCCTGAAGGAACGGTGAACTTGAAGCAGTCAACGTCGCCTTCTTCATCAAGAGTCGCCTTGTATGTTTTGCTGATTGAAATTACGTCAGCAGTTGCGTTTGTATCATTCATTTCGGTTTCAACGTCTGCAACTTCTCTGAAAAGAACTCTTGTTTTATAGCTGCCTGTGCTGCCTTCAACGCCTTCGATTGCAAGGTAGTAATCACCCTTTGCAAGGCCTACGCTTGCACCAACCTTTGAAGCCTCTGTTGCAAGAATTTCAATGGATGTAACGTCTGCAAGCTCCTGAACACCGTTCTTCTCAACGTACATCTTGAGAGTTGCTTTGTAGTTACCTTTGTTTGCGGCATAGTTGTAGAGATAGAGGTTGATTACGCCGTTTGCGGGGATTGTAACCTTATAGTAGTCAACGTCATTTGCACCGATTGAGCCGTAATACTCCTTAGGTGTGCCTGAGGGTGAATACTGAAGAACGGTAGCCTTTGACTCATCATCGTTGGGCTCTGCTTCGGAATATGTAACCTCTGCAACGGATACTGCAACTGCATAACCAAGTGTTGAGTCTGAAACAGTACCTGCTTTAACAACAACATAATATGTTTCTTTTTCGCCTACGCTGAAGGATGCGCTGTCTTCTGCACTGTTGCCGGCTGAAGTAAATACGGCAACCTCTTTTTCGTCAGCATCGAGAACAGCTACTTCAAAATATGTTGCATCTGCTGAAAGTTTGTTGTGTGTAAACTTAACAGTTGCGTTGCCTGCCTTAACGGTTTCAAATGCAAAGCAGTCTGCATCGTCTGCATTTTCAAGCATACCTGTGATTGATTCGCCTACTTCAAGTTCGTTTGCTGTTGCAACGGTGTCGTTGGCTTCGGTTTCAACCCTTGCCTCTGTTGCGCCTGCTGTTACAAGGCAACCTGCAACCATAAGAACTGCAAGAATAAGCGAAAGAAGTGACTTAACTTTTTTCATCTTCTTGTCCTCCTGTTTTTCAAAAAATCATTGGTAGTTGCATTTTATCACAATTTTTTTCGATTGTCAAACCGTTATGGGCAGGTAAATATTAATAATCGGTAAATATTACACCTTCAGATACAATTTTTCAGCCTGAATAGAATAAATCTTCAATTATTTCGGATACGTGACAGCCTTCAACCTCATTGTCGTTAAGAAGCTTTGCCACATTTTCGGCAGTTTCTCTGCTGTCGGTGAATTCACAGTAAAACCGGTTTTCATCCGATATACCGTAGAGAATTTTTACACCGTCCTCCATAGCTACACTCTGTTCTTCTGCTTTGTACATTGCAACATCTCCTCCATGGTGACGACCCGTCACATATTGTAGAACTTTCGGTGTGCAAAATCAATAGAAAATGTGCATTTTCATAAAATTCGGATAATTACACAATAATCAGTGCCAAAATATGTTAATTATTTACAATTTGTGCAAACAAAAAAACTGCTCCGGCAGTAAGCCGAAGCAGCCTTATGACAAATATTAATACATTCCGCCGCCCTGAGCCGCCATTGCAGCTGCCTGAGCCGCATCTGCCGCAGGATCGGGCTTATCGGTAACAAGGCTTTCTGTTGTGAGCACCATTGACGCAACCGATGATGCGTTCTGAAGTGCCGAACGGGTTACCTTTGTGGGGTCAAGGATACCTGCAGATGCCATATCGCAATAAACATCCTTTGCAAAGTCGTAGCCGTAGCCGACCTTACCGCTTTCGTGGATAGCGTTGATAATGATTGAGCCTTCAAGGCCTGCGTTAGCCGCAATCTGACGTACAGGCTCCTCAAGAGCCTTGAGCACGATTTTGATACCTGTCTTTTCATCGGTATCGTCTGTTGTGTCAAGCAGTGCTTTAACGTCGTTTACGGCATTGAGAAGAGCAACACCGCCGCCCGCAACACAGCCTTCTTCAACGGCAGCCTTTGTTGCGGCAAGAGCATCCTCAATGCGAAGCTTCTTTTCTTTCATTTCGGTTTCGGTTGCGGCACCGACCTTGATAACGGCTACACCGCCCGAAAGCTTTGCAAGTCTTTCCTGAAGCTTTTCTCTGTCGAAATCTGACGTTGTGTTTTCAATCTGAAGCTTGATCTGTGCAACTCTTGATGCGATGCCGTCCTTGTCGCCTGCACCGTCAACAATAATTGTATTTTCCTTTGAAACCTTTACCTGACGGGCTCTGCCAAGCTGTGCAAGCTGGGTATCTTTGAGCTCAAGACCAAGGTCTGAAGTGATAACCTCGCCGCCTGTAAGGATAGCGATATCCTGAAGCATTTCCTTTCTTCTGTCACCGAAGCCGGGTGCCTTTACGCAAACAACGGTAAATACGCCGCGAAGCTTATTTACGAGAATGGTTGAAAGTGCTTCGCCTTCAACGTCCTCAGCAACAATGATAAGCTTGCCGCCTGCATGCATAATCTGCTCAAGAAGAGGAAGAAGCTCCTGAATGCTTGAGATTTTCTTATCTGTGATAAGGATGAGAGCGTCATCAATAACCGCTTCCATCTTGTCTGTATCTGTTACCATATAGGGTGAGATATAGCCTCTGTCAAACTGCATACCTTCAACAACTTCCGATTCGGTAACTGCAATTTTTGACTCTTCAACAGTGATAACACCGTCTGAGGTAACCTTCTCCATTGCGTCTGCAATGAATCTGCCCACTTCTTCGTCAGCCGCTGAAATAGTTGCAATTCTTGCAATATCCTCTGAGCTTGAAACGGGCTTCGAATTATTTTTTACAGCCTCAACAGCCGCCGCAACAGCCTTTGCCATACCCTTCTTGACAACCATGGGATTTGCACCTGCGGTAACGTTCTTCATGCCCTCTCTGATAAGAGCCTGAGCAAGAAGAGTTGCGGTTGTGGTGCCGTCACCTGCAACGTCATTTGTCTTTGTAGAAACTTCTTTAACGAGCTGAGCACCCATATTCTCAAAGGGATCCTCAAGCTCGATTTCCTTTGCAATTGTAACACCGTCGTTGGTGATAAGGGGAGCGCCGTACTTCTTATCAAGCACAACGTTTCTGCCCTTGGGTCCGAGGGTGATTTTAACTGTATTCGCAAGCTTATCAACGCCTGCCTGAAGAGCCTTACGGGCTTCTTCGCCGTAAATAATCTGCTTTGCCATTGATTTATCCTCCTATAATGAAAAGTGAAATTATTGATTATTCAACGATTGCAAGAATATCACTCTGCTTAACGATGGTGTATTCCTCACTGTCGAGCTTGACTTTAGTGCCCGAATACTGGCTTGTAATTACTTTATCGCCAACCTTGATATACATTTCAACTTCATTGCCGTCTACCATTCCGCCGGGTCCTACGGCAACAACCTCAGCAATCTGGGGCTTTTCCTGTGCTGCGGCTGCAAGAATAATACCGCTGCTCGTTGTTTCCTCCACTTCAACTGCCTTGACAACAACTCTGTCTGCAAGGGGTTTGATAGTCATATTTATTACCTCCAAAATTATATTTATCATTTTAGCACTCTTGCTTATCGAGTGCTAATTTGTATTTTAGCCACTTTTTCAGGAAAAATCAAGACCTTTTTCCAAAGTTTACAGTATTGTCATAAATAAATTTATAAATCTTACAATCTTGTAACGTTTGTTGACTTTGAAATGGTATGTTGTTATAATGTTATAAAATACTACTTTAATTTGAAAAGGCATAAATATGAACATACTCGTCAGTCTTGATTCAAATTACATATATCCTCTGTGCGTGATGTTCCGTTCACTTGCAAAAACGAACCCCCACGGGCATTTTGACATCTACGTTGCCTATTCTTCGCTGACGGAAGATGATTTCAGCCGTATGGAATCTGCTCTTGCAGGTACGGATGCGCTTATTCACAGGGTTCCCGTTGACGATAAGATTTTTGAGGGCGCGCCCGTATTGGGCAGGCTCAGTAAAGAAACCTATTACCGTCTGCTTATCGGGGATATTCTGCCCGAAAGCGTCGACAGGCTTCTTTATCTCGACCCGGATATCGTTATAAACGGCAATCTTGAAGGTTTTTATAACCTTGATATGCAGGGCAAAACCGTTGCCGCAGGCACTCACCTTTTCGGATTTATGAAAAAAATAAATCTCGCAAGGCTGGGTATGAAAAAATCAAGCAGCTACGTAAACGCAGGCGTTCTGCTTATCGACCTTGATATGTGGCGGAAAACCGTAACGCTGGGGCAGATATTTGAGTTTATCACGGCAAACATCAAAAAGCTTTTCCTGGCAGATCAGGACGTTATAAACGTTATGTTTGAGGACAGTATGCTCTGCATTGACGAAAGACTTTACAATCTTGACGAAAAGACCTTTTCCGTATACTCATACACAGGCGCGGGCAAAAAAAAGATTGACCTTGATTGGGTAAGAAGCAACACGGTTATTATCCACTTCAACGGCAAGCACAAACCCTGGCGCGAAAAAAATTACCGCGGAAGGCTCGGTGAATTTTTTGAAGAAAACAAAGATATCTGAAAATAAAATGCGGCTCCTGCAAATCACAGGGGCTGTTTTGGTTTGTTGCATATTTCTCGGAGTATTCTTATACTGCTATCTGAAATACGGCAATGAAATTGCCGCCATATTCAGCGATTCGGAGCATCTTGAACTGTTTCTTTCGCAGTTCCACGGCTTTGACAAATGGGTGTTCGTTGCCATACGTGCGTTTCAGACGGTTATCAAAATTATCCCTGCCGAGCCGCTTGAAATCGGTTCGGGCTACCTTTACGGCACGTTGGGCGGTGCCGCACTTTGCCTTGCAGGCTCAATGATTGGCTCGCTTGTTATTATTGCTCTTTCAAGAGTGTTCGGCAGAAGGCTTGTTAACATTTTTGTTCCGGTTGATAAAATTGATTCTCTCAGATTTCTTCAGAACAAAAAAAGAGTGTATGAAACACTTTTCTTTATCTATCTTATTCCGGGCACTCCCAAAGATATTCTTACTTATGCCGCAAGCATTATAGACCTTGATATGAAAAAATTTCTGCTGGTTACGGGTATTGCAAGAATCCCTTCAATTCTTGTATCAACCTGGTGCGGTGAACAGCTTATCAGCAAAAATTATTTTCTTGCCGCCGCCGCTTTCATAATCACAACCGTTCTCAGTGTGGTATGCGGCGCAGTTTACAATAAAATCACCTCAAAGCAGGATAAAATTAAAACCGGAGAGGATGCTGAACAGGATGCAGGCAACGTTGAAAACTGAAAAGAATAAGCTTTATATGTTTGCGCCTGCGGCATTCCTGCTTGCAGGACTTATGCCCGAATACGTAGCACCTTTTTTCACAGTTGCGGGCTTTACCGCCGTTTTGAAAAAGCGTGCCGCAGAAAAGAAAAAGCCCCGTTTCGGGGATATGGGAATATGTATAATCGCCTATATGGCCTGGATGGTTGCAGGCACATTCTATTCCTCATCAATTATTTCTTCTCTTGCAAGCATCGGTCTGTGGCTTCTTATGTTTTCCGGATATTATTTCTTCACTGAAACCGTTGACACTGCCGAAAGGGTTGACACAGTTATGTACTGCGGTTCTCTGACGGCAGGTATTTCAGGCGCAATCGGTATCGGCCAGATGTTCCTTTTTCATATCGGCAACCACTTTGACAGCAGCATAAGCAACGCCTTCAACCCCTTCTGGCGTTTCCTTAACTTGCTGATTGAAAAGCTGGTAGTGTTTCTGCCCGAATTCATCACTTCAAAAATGGGTTCAACTACCTTCCATTCATTTGACACAAGAGCGTGCAGCACCTTCTCAAATCCCCTTTTCTTTGCGGCAATCGAGGTTATGCTTCTGCCCTTTGCGGCGTATATGTTCCTTTGTGCCCCTACGCTGAAAAGGCGCATAATCGGATTTTTCTGCTTTATGCTTTCAATCGGCGGTGTTGCCTGCTCATATTCAAGAGGACCTTATCTTTTTGCGGTAGCGGTATGTGCAATCCTTCTGCTTTACGGCGGAAAGAAAACTCTTAAGCTTATGGGCGTTGGTGTTACGGCAGGCGGAATCGTAATGATTTTTGCAAGCGGCACCGTAAAAAGACTTTTCACTTTGCTTAGCGGCAAGGATATTTCCGTCAACACAAGAAAAGCCATCTGGGACGGAATTTTTGATATGATAAGCGACAAGCCCATACTGGGCTACGGCACGGGCTTTGATAACGTAAGGCAGATGCTTCACAATGTATATAATGTGAAACAGCCTCACGCTCATAATATTTTCCTTGAAGCCTGGGTTGAAAACGGTATTTTGGGCGTGCTTCTTCTTGTTGCCGTTTTTCTTGTGTTCTTCATCAATATCGTTCGTCTTTACAAGCTCAAGAACAGATGCAGAGAATATGCCATCACTCTTTTTGCCTCTGTTGCAGGCTTCGTTCTCTGCGGTATGACAGACTGCCTTTTCTACGGTCTGAAGCCCTTGCAGTATCTTATGATGGTGCTTGGCCTTTCACAGGCGGTATTCGCTATTTATCTGAATAAACAAACGGAGAAAAACAATGAACATATTATCAATAGGTAACAGCTTTTCCACAAACGCTCACAAATTTCTACCCCGGATTATTGAAGCTGACGGTGACGAAATAATGCTTTGCAACCTCTTTATAGGCGGTTGCTCCCTTGAACAGCACTGGAACAACTGGCGGGAAGAAAAAACAGATTATGACTATGAAATCTATCTTCCCGGTGAAACGGAGATGACCCGCGCCGACGACGTGGCACTCCACGAAGCGGTTGAAGATGAGGATTGGGACATTATAACATTACAGCAATGCAGCCATTTCAGCGGTATTCCCGAAACCTACTCCCCTTATCTTTCGGAGCTTGCGGAATATTGCAGAATGGTAAAGCCCGAGGCAAAAATTATGCTTCATCAGACCTGGGCATACGAAGAAGGCTGTGCCCACGGCGGGTTTGCAAACTATAAAAACAGCCAGCAGGAAATGTACCGTGCGCTGACGGAGGCATATGTTGATGCCGCTATGGAGGCGGATATTGACTTTATTATACCCAGCGGCAGAGCGTGGCAGACCGCACGCAACACAATCGGTGATATTCTGACTGTTGACGGCTATCACGGCAACGATATGGGCTGTTACCTTGCAAGTGCCTGCTTCTACGAAATGATTTTCGGCAGATCAATTCTTGAAAACACCTTTGAACTGCCCGATGTTGATAAAAAGACAATGGAAATCCTTAAAATCTGCGCACATACGGCAGTTGAAAAAGGGGTCATTCTGAATGGAAATTGATTGGAATGCTCTTAATAAAGGTGTGTTGAATTTATTTAACACATTTTCAAATTCACTCGGATTAACTTTATTTTTCCTGATTTTATTCTATCTTATTTTTTATCTCTGGGCATTTAGTCTTACAGATACGCTTTTTCGTGTTCACAGAAGTAAAACTGCCTGTAAAAAAATTATGAAAGAATATACTTTTTGGCAAAAAGTTGTGCTGATACCACAGAAAAAACATTGTCTGCATGCAAAAAAATTCTGTAATAAAATTATCAATTACTTCTATACACACACGGTTTTCTTTGTATTTAGTTTAATTTTCATAATTGCGGAGCACCTGATATTTACGAAGTTGACTGTTGCTTTTTTTGTTGTGGTTGTACAGTTTCTTGCCTTTATGATTCCTTTATCTGTTGCGGAAATAATTCTTGAAGAAAAACCATGGTTAAGATTTAATAAAAGGTACAGATTTGAGAAATACCACCATACAAAAGAATTTGAAAAACTTATATAATAAAGCATTCCCGAGCAACTTATTGCTCGGGAATTTTTGTTGCAAAAAAAAGGAGCAACCCGAAGGTTGCTCCCCAAAAGTCAATTTTTAATTATTCGTTGATTTCGATAACAACGCCTGAACCAACAGTTCTGCCGCCTTCACGGATAGCGAAACGGAGACCCTTTTCAATAGCGATGGGAGTGATGAGTTCAACGTCCATATCAACGTTATCGCCGGGCATGCACATTTCAGTACCTGCGGGAAGGTTGATAACACCTGTAACGTCTGTTGTTCTGAAATAGAACTGAGGACGGTAGTTGTTGAAGAAGGGAGTATGACGGCCGCCTTCTTCCTTAGTAAGAACGTAAACCTGACCCTTGAACTTTGTGTGGGGGTTGATTGAACCGGGCTTGCAAAGAACCTGGCCTCTTTCGATTTCTGTTCTCTGAACACCACGAAGGAGAGCACCGATGTTGTCGCCTGCCTCTGCGTAGTCGAGGATCTTACGGAACATTTCGATACCTGTAACAACTGTCTTTCTCTTTTCTTCTGAAAGACCAACGATTTCAACTTCTTCTGAAGTTCTGAGCTGACCTCTTTCAACTCTACCTGTAGCAACAGTACCACGACCTGTGATTGTGAATACGTCTTCAACAGGCATAAGGAAGGGAAGGTCTGCCTTTCTGTCGGGAGTAGGAATGTACTCGTCAACAGCAGCCATGAGTTCCCAGATGGGAGCAAGTGAAGCGTCTGATGTGTCAGCGCCTGCATATTCGAGAGCCTTGAGAGCTGAACCCTTGATGATGGGAGCTTCTTCATCGAAGCCGTACTCAGCAAGTGTCTCACGGATTTCCATTTCAACGAGCTCGAGGAGTTCGGGATCGTCAACCTGGTCAACCTTGTTCATGAAAACGATGATTCTGGGAACGCCAACCTGACGAGCAAGAAGAAGGTGTTCCTTAGTCTGAGCCATGGGGCCGTCTGTTGAAGCGATAACAAGGATAGCGCCGTCCATCTGAGCAGCAC
>JAFYNR010000006.1 GCA_017548045.1 Clostridia bacterium
ACCGGGGTTGATTCTTTCGGGTGAATAGCCGATTTTGAAGTCAACGCCGCATTTGAGACCTGATTCCGCTTCAAGAATGGGAACACATACGTCTTCTGTTACACCGGGATATACAGTTGATTCAAAAACAACGATTGAACCCTTTGTGAGGTTTCTGCCGAGGATACGGCTTGCACCCTCAACGGGTGAAAGGTCGGGAGTGTGGTCATCGTTAACGGGTGTGGGAACAGCAACAATGTGGAACTTTGCTTCACGAAGCTTTGCTTCATCTGAAGTGAATTCAACTGTTGTGTTTCTGATTGCTTCATCGCCTACTTCAAGAGTGGGGTCAATGCCGCTTTTGTAAAGTTCGATTTTCTTTGCATTAAGGTCAAAGCCGATAACGTCAACTTTTTTTGCGAAAGCAACAGCGATGGGCATACCTACGTAGCCGAGACCTACAAGTGAAATTTTTTCTTCTTTTGCGAGAATTTTTTCATAAAGATTTGTATACATAGCTTATCCTTCCTTATCTGCAAAGATTGTTGATTTTTTCGAGATAAGATTCAACAACCTTTTTGCGTTCAAAATTTGATTTGATATATTCTCTTCCGTTTTCGCCCATCAATCTTCTTTCTTCATTGGGGAGAGAAAGGAATTTTTTAATCTGATTGCAGAGAGCATCAACGTTTCCGCCGTGATAGAGGAATCCTGTTTTGCCGTCAACAAAAGTTTCCTGACAGCCGGGGTTGTCCGTTGAAATAATCGGTCTGCCGCTTGACGCACTTTCGAGAAGCACGTTGCTCATACCCTCGCCGTAGGTTGAGGGATGGATTGTTGCGTGGGATGCGGCAACGAAGGGCTTTATATCCTTCTGACTGCCTCTGTATTTTATAACGTCTTTTTCCTCAAGCTCCGAAAGAATCTTTTCATAGTGTATTTCGGTTGGCTCGATGAAACCGAGCATATTGAATTCTGTGTTTGGATATTCGGCTTTTATTCTTTTTGCGGCTTCAATGTAATCGTCAACGCCCTTATCGTGAAGAATTCTGCCGATGTAGTTGAAAACAACCTTTTCACCCTCTTTTCCGTTACCGCCGTCGGGATAAGGCTGAAGGGGATATCTTTCCGTGTTTACGCCCGAGCCGGGAATGAGCTTATGCTCACCCTTTACCATACCCGATTCTTCAGCAAGCTTCATATTGGTTGAATTCTGGAACATAACGCAGGCGGAGCGTCGGAAGGAGAATCTGAAAAGTGACATTATCAGTTTTTGCTTGAGACCGCCTTCGCTCAGCACACTGCCGAAGCCCGTAACGTTGCTGATAACGGGAATTCCGAGCAGATATGCGGCAATGCCTGCATAAACGTTGGGCTTTGCGGTGTATGTAAGCACAACCGATGGCTTATTCTTTCTGAAAAGATCGAAATAATGGAGAAAAAGCTTCATATCGGCAACGATGTTTGTGCCTCTTCTGTCGATTACGGGGTCATCGTAGCGGTATTCAAGGTGTTTCATCAGCTCGAATTTCTCACCGTAAGGGCAGGATATGAGCATTTCATAGCCTGAATTGATTATTTCTTCAATCAGTTCTTTTCTGAAACAATAAATGTCATCGTCATTGTTTGTTAAAAGTGCGATAAGATGTTGTTTTTCTGCTTTTTTCATTTTGTCACCTTATTACTGCAAGTACGGTTAAAACCATAACCTTTATATCATCGATAAAACTGAAGCTCCTGATAGCGGCAAGATTGTATTTCATTTTATCGGGAAGAACAACCTCAAGATATGTTTTTTCAACGTTTTCAGCCGCATCGAGAAGTTCATTTTCGTCTTTATAATAAATGCTGGCTTCGGATGTTATGCCTGCAGGGAGAAGAAGGGTTGCCATCATTTCGGGAGTATATTTTTCAACGTATCTGGGAACCTCGGGGCGTGTGCCTACAAAGGTCATTGTACCTCTGAAAACGTCAATAAGCTGGCTGAATTCGTCCAGCTTGTATTTACGGATGAATCTGCCCGTTTTTGTGATTCTTGAATCGCCGCCTATGGTGAGGAGTGAGCCCTTATCCGCATCCGTCACCATTGAACGGAATTTGAAAATTCTGAATTTCTCACCGTATCGGGTAACGCGGGTTTGCCTGTAAAATACAGGGCCTTTGGAGTCAAGCTTGATTGCGATTGCGAGAATTGCAAAAATGGGAGAAAGTAGTATAAGAAGTATCAATGAAACAACTATATCAAACAAGCGTTTCATAAAAAGGCTGAACTTCCTTTTTTTGAGTATATCATAATATACCTTTACTTCGGGTATCTGCATTTCAGGGGGCAACTTGTCCCATTTTCGCAGTATCATAAACATCGTCCTTAAATGTATTTTTTTACTGTCGCAGAGAAAATGCCGATAACCGTTTCAACATCTTCATCTGTAAGTTTTGTATGCAGGGGAAGGGTGATTTCGTTGCTGAAAAATTCATATGCGTTGGGGAAATCGGCAATATCGAAGCCAAGATTTTTATAAGCTGTCATCATAGGCAGAGGCTTATAGTGAACGTTGCAGGCAATTCCTCTTTCTGCCATTTCGGTTATGATTGCGTTTCTTTCTTCTTCGGTTATGCCGGGGATTCTCGTCAGGTAAAGATGACCGGATGAAGAATGGCTTTCACCGTAATGGTCAAGGTGCATAATGCCGAGAGAATCGCACGTTTTATCGTATTGTGCAATTATTTCTTTTCTTCTTTCAACAAGTGACGGATATCTTTCAAGCTGTTTAAGACCGATTGCAGCGGTGATATCCGTCATATTGCATTTGTACCAGGGACCCACAATATCGTATTCCCAGGCACCTGCCTTTGTTTTTGCCAGAGCATCCTTGGACTGACCGTGAAGGCTGTAGAGCATATACTGTTTATAAAGTTCTTCATTATCAATGCCGTCAATATTTTTCCAGGTTGCGGCGCCGCCTTCTGCCGTTGTAAGGTTTTTAACCGCGTGGAATGAAAATGATGTGAAATCAGCAATCTGACCTGCATTTTTGCCGTTTCTGGTTGCACCCAGAGCGTGAGCGCAGTCTGCACAGACCGCAATTCTGCCCATAGCACGCTGAATTTCGTTTGCAGGGCAGAAAAGATGCTTTTTGTTTTCGGCTGCGGCAAAAATTCTGTCGTAATCGCAGATTATGCCTGCAAGGTCAACGGGAATAATTGCTTTTGTTTTTTCGGTTATCGCTTCTTCCATAAGGTCATAATCCATCTCAAATGAATCAGGTTTGCTGTCGATGAATATAACCGTTGCACCAACGTGAATTGCCGCAGATGCTGAAGCGGTGTATGTATAAGCAGGCACAATAACCTCGTCGCCTTCGCCGATGCCCAGTACACGCAGATTCAGTTCAAGTGCCGCAGTTGCGGAGTTAAGGCACGCAACTTTTTCTGTGCCGCAGTATTCTGCAAGTCTGCGTTCAAACTCTTTTGTTCTGGGACCTGTTGTTATCCAGCCCGAGCGGAGAGCTTCGCATACTTCGTTTATTTCTGCCTCTGAAATATCGGGAGGGCTGAACGGTATGTTTGCCATTGCTTAACCTCTTTTCGGTTTATTTTGCTTTGTAGGTGGGAACCATTTCTTTTACCTTTTCGGTTATGTCTGCGCTGTTTTCATAAGCGGCAAGCATAAGCTCATCGAGTTGTTTCTGGAATAAATCAGTATCAAACTGAATTGGGTTTCCGATATGTATGAGTTTGTTGGGTGTAGTCTGAAGACCTTCTTCTGCCATAAGCTTTTCTTCGTAGAGCTTTTCACCGGGGCGAAGACCTGTGTATTCGATTCTTATATCAATGTCAGGCTTAAGTCCCGAGAGCTTAATAAGATTTCGGGCAAGAGTATCGATTTTAACGGGTGAACCCATATCAAGAACGAAAATTTCACCACCGTTTGCATCGGCACCTGCAAGAAGAACGAGAGATACCGCTTCGGGGATAGTCATAAAATAGCGGATGATTTCGGGATGTGTAACGGTAACGGGGCCTCCGTTTGCAATCTGATGCTTGAAAAGGGGAACAACCGAGCCGTTTGAGCCGAGAACGTTGCCGAATCTTACCGCAACAAACTCTGTTTTAACGTTTCCGGGAACTCCGCTGTATGTAACAGAACCTTCTTCTTCGTGATGAGTGAACATTCTGTGTATTTCATTCTGGCGGTTTTCTTTTATTTTTCTGTCAAATGCCTGAACAACCATTTCGCAAAGACGTTTGCTTGCCCCCATAATGTTTGTGGGGTTAACGGCTTTGTCTGTGCTGATAAGAACAAATCTGTCGCAGTTATTCACCATTGCGGCATAAGCTGTTTTGTATGTGCCGATAACGTTGTTTTTGATTGCTTCGCAGGGGCTGTCCTCCATAAGGGGAACGTGCTTGTGAGCCGCTGCATGGTAAACGATATCGGGTTTATATTTTTTGAAAATGAAATCAAGTCTTCGCGAATCTCGTACCGAGCCGATGAGCACGTCGAGATTCATATAAGGATATTTTTCTTTCAGCTCCTGCTGAATTGCATAAGCGTTGTTTTCATAAATATCAAGAATGATGAGTCTTTCGGGGGCATGAGCCGCAACCTGACGGCAAAGTTCGCTGCCGATTGAGCCGCCGCCGCCCGTAACGAGGATTGTTTTGCCTCTTATAAGGTCATAAACGCCCTTCATATCGGCTTTTATGGGATCTCTGCCGAGCAAATCTTCAACCGAAACTTCCTTAAGAGCGCCTGCGGTGATGCCGCTGTTGACGTACTGATAAAAATCGGGGAGAGTTTTTGTTTCGCATCCGGTTTCTTTACAGATGTTAACAATATCTCTGATAGTTTCTTTTGAAGCGCTGGGCATTGCGATATAAATTCTGTCAACTCTGTATTTTTCAACGTTGTGAAGAATATCGTCACGGTTTCCTACAATGTGAACGCCGTTGAAATAAAGATTTCGTTTGCCGGGGTTGTCGTCGATAAAACAAACAACCTTATCTCTGTTGGCTCTTGTTTTCTGAATGTTTTCGAGAAGCATTCTGCCTGCATCACCGGCACCGATAATCATAACACGGTGATAGCTGTTTTCGCCCGTATCGGTTCCGAACAGTTGAGGGAATGCGGAAATAATTCTGTAAGAGAATCTTGATGCGAGTAACAGAAGAAGCTGGAAGCAAGAACCGATGAGGTAATATGAAACAGGCATTCTATCGTGACTCGAAACGGAAATTGTTTCGAAGATAACCGTAATAAGAATACAATGCAGAGCCGAAGCAATGATACTGCCGATGGCAGTTCGCATGAGTTCTCTTATGCTCACATATTCCCATATGCTGTGATACATACGGAAGATGAAGAAAATAATAAGGCTTAAAACCGTATAAATCGGAATGAAGTTAACATAAGGCATGAGATATTCTTTGGGAATTTCGCTGAAAACACCGTCAAATCTTATCCATAATGCAAGAAAATATGAGACATTGATTGCCATAACATCAAAAGCCATCAGAAATGCTGCTTTGATTTGCCATGTTTTTATATGAAATTTTCTTTTGCCTGAAGGTGTTTTAGATAACTTCAAATCAATCAAATCCTTTTAGTTTTTGGTTTCTGTATCTGTATGTTTTGATTTCTTGTGACTTCTTTTTTTCTTATGTTTGTGATGTTTATGGTCTTCGCCATAGCCATAACCATAGCCATAGCCGTATTTACCGTAGCCGTAACCATAGCCATAACCGTATTTGCCATAACCGTAACCGTAACCGTAGCCATAATAACCATAGCCCGAGAAGCCCTGAACCGTACCGTTAAGTACACAGCCGAGAATACGGATATCTGTTGACATAAGGCTGTTAAGAGTGTTTTTAACTCTTGAAATTCTGACCGCATCCTGATAGGTTATAAAGATTGCGGCATCCGCATACTGAGCAATAAACAATGCGTCTGAAATAAGTCCGCAGGGAGGAGTATCAACAAGAATGTAATCATAAGAATCCCTGAAAGTTTCAAACATTTGCTTTATGTTGTTTGAATTGAAATATCCGCTTTGTTCTTCTTCTGCAGGAGTGGGGATAAGAAGATGAAGCTTATATTTTTCAAGATATGCAATTTTATAAAGATCGGTAACTGTTTCGTATTCGATGCTTTCTGTGTCAATTCCGAGAAGAGGAGCAACACTCGGGTGTCTGATATCACCGTCAACAAGAAGAATCTTTTTGTTGTGGTCTGCAAGAGCAACCGCAAGGTTGGTTGCAATAGTTGTTTTACCTTCGCCCGGAACAGAGCTTGTTGTCATGATAATTTTTTCGTTTTCGTTAAGAGATGAAACGAAAATGTTTCTGAGAACACGGAACGATTCGGGGAAACCGCTTCCGATATCAGGGTTATTGAAAAGAAGGGTTTTGTCACCGGGCATTGCTCTTTTCTTGAACGAAACCTGCGGAATAACTGCAAGAGAATCAAGATTGAGCTGGTTTTTGATATCGGTTTTTGTTTTAACTGTTCTGCGCTGAAGAATATACACAAATATAAACAACAGCCCGAAGAAACCGCCGACAATTGCGCCCTTAACACCTTCGCTCAAATAGTTTATTGAGTTTGAAGGATATGTTGCGACCATTGGTTCTTTGAGGATTTCAAATGTTATGTTACCGACAACGTATTTAGCAACAGACGGATAGTTTTCAAGTGCCGAAACCAAAACGTCATAAGTGAGCTGCGGATCTCTGCCGCTTGCGGTAAGTGTGAACATATTTGTTCCTGATACAGCTTCAGCACTGAGTTTAGAAGGCAAAGATGACACACCGAGATCTTCACACACAGCTTCCTGAAGGAGATTACAGTTAAGAATATATGGGAAAGTAGAAGAAAGTAACATTGCGGTGGTTGAGTCATAGTAGAACGAATAAACCGAAACACCGGTGATTGCACCGACTTCGTTCTGAGTATTAACCGTAAGCGTTACGCTTGATTGATATTCAGGAACATAGTTGATTTTCTGATTTATCGTACTGTAACCGCCGAATAAAACTGCGGCGGCAACACAGACCCACCAGAATCTTTGCAATGCTTTTATGATGTCGTTCAGATAAACCGTAATAAAAACATCTTTTATGTTTTCATTTTTCTGATTGCTTTTTGTGGTCTGATTCATTGTTAAATCTTTCTTTCAATTAATTTATTTGATGCATTACTGTTAAATTTTTTCTGTGATGTCAGCTTCAGCTGATGTGTCGTTGTTTTCGGGAGCACCCTGAACTGAAGTTTCGTTTTCTTCAGGTATAGGCTCAATATCATATTTTGGTGCAGGGTATTTGCCGTAGTGGCCGTAATGCGAGTGTTTGCCGTATCTGTATCCGCCGTAACGGGTGCTTTCGTCGTTTCCCGTAAAGCTGAAGGGAAGAATGTTCATATGAACATCATTGAGAATACATCCCGCAAGGTTTGAACTGATTTTACTGATTGTTGAAATTGCATCGTTGAGAACGGTTGTATGAACAGTATCTGTTCTTATAACAAGAATGGTTTTATCAACCATTTTTATGATATCCGTAACGGTTGAGTCAAGAGAAAGAGGAGCAGTATCGATGATTATGAAATCATACTCTGATTTGAGCTTTTTTATCAATTCAGCAATACTTCCGTCTTCGATAAATTTGCGATATTCGGCATCGGCTTTGGTGTTAACTGCAACGGAAAGTGAAGTTTTCTTGAACTGTCTGAAAGCAAAATTTTCATAAGTAACTTTTTTGGCAAGCAAATCGGAAACCTCGCCGTTTTCTATTGTTTCTTCGCTGAAAATTTTATAGAGAGCAGGTTTTTTGAAGTCGAGATCCAGTATCATAACTTTGTTGCCTCTGTCAGCAAGAGAAACGGCAATATTAGCTGCGCAAGTGGATTTACCCTCGTTTTCAGCAACACTGGTGATTGCGAAAACCTTTTCATCGGAACGGTTTTTTATGTGCTCGAGTTTTGCAGCAACTTTATGGAAGTTTTCTGTGAATCTAAGACTTACATAAGCGTTACTGTGAATAAGAAGACCCTTTTTCTTTTTCTTTCTTATGTCACTGAGAGACATTCTTTTGTCTTCGTGAGCGATTGTTCCGATGAGCTTTGATTCAATCTTATCATCAAAATCGCTTTCTTTTTTTACTGTGTTTCTCATAAGCGAGAATGCAATAACCAAAGCGAGAGAAAGTGTTGTGCAAGCCGTAATGACCATATTACGGTTTGAACTTGAAATATAGTTTGACGGACCGGCCGGAACTGTGGGATTACTGATAACCGCAATACCTGCATTTTTGAAAATTTTGTTTGAAACTTTATGGTGTGATTTTATAACCGCATTGAGAAGCTTATATGCTTTTTCGGGATGATCCGATGTTACTTTAAGCTCAATGAAATTTGTTGATTCAAGAACTCTGGCGGAAATGGTGCCGGCGAATTTTTCAACTCCAAGATATTCGGCAGCATATTCTTTGATTGTGGGCTCCGTAAAAACGTTGACAAGAACGTTGGCTTTTTCGGTCGAAATTGTATACGTCGAATATGAAGCTGTAACTGAACCGCTGTTGAGAACAGTCAGCGTTGCTGTTGAAGTATACATGGGTTTGTATGATGCGTGGGTAACAAGGAAAAATCCCATCGAACCTATAATCGCACAAAGTATGACAACCCAGATGTTTTTTACAACGTCTTTCAGCAGACTGTATAATTCAATTGTAATTTTATCTTTTTTCATAATTTATCATTCTCCAACAATAACTACCAGTACGCTGTGTCCTCTGACGCCAAGACTGTCTGTTACATAATAGTGAACATTATATGTGCCCGGTTTGTTGAAATCAACTTTCGATTCAACTGTAACTTTGTCTTTGAGACTTGCTTCTTTTGAGTCCAGAGCATCAACAATGTAGGATTTGAAATCTATTGTCTTGCCTTTTTCAGCATAAACAAGATATTCAGTAAGTTCTATTTTCGGTGCAGAGAGAGGAATATCTTCAAGGATGAGTGGAAGTCTGATTGTTGAAGTATCGCCCTTGCTGTTAGTAACTGTAGCATCAAGAGAATATATACCGGGGATGGAAACTGAATAGTTTTCTGATGTAACTACAATCTGATCGGTTATATTTCCTTCAAGGGAATCTGTGGCGCGTATATGATTTCTTATATCAATATGCTCATAAAGCGAGAAACAGAGATTATCCAAAACCTGGAATCGGGGAGACTTATAACCTTTGTATTTTATCATTCTTGTTGCTTTTGCAACGTTGTTGTTGCTGTCGCAAACTGCATAGCTGACTTTACAAACGCCCTTCTCAGTGAATCTTGAAATTGATTCGATGATGATTTTGTTTGTAAGATCACCGTCTTTCTCGTCGAAGGCTGTTAATCCTTTGAGAAGCTCTTCATCTTTTGCTTTGAGACTAACTTCTATCATTTCTTCTTCAACGGTAATCTGCGGAATTGTTTTATCTGTGTTGATTTTTTCGCTTATAAACACAGCCGCAGAAGCGATTGATATAAAAACAAATGCGATTACAACAATTATTTTGAATGCTTTCATTATGTTCACCTTATGATCATTTGATTTTTTCGTTTTTGAGAACTTTTTCGGGATTTACGTTCAGCAGCAAATCGGCATATTGAACCGAATGCAGTTCGCATACTATCTCATAGGCATCGGCAAGATAGGGAGTGCGCATATAAGGACTGTGCGCATCGCTTGCAACAAAATCTGCAATTTCGTGTCTGATGATTGCTTGTGAAACGGCATAAGCATTTTCACCGAATTTGTTTTTTAAACTTCCCTTGTTCAGTTGTAAAAGGCAACCTATTTTTTTGAGCATCAGCGGAGCCGAACCGTTTTCTGCAACAAAAGCATATCTTTCGGGATGAGCAACGATAGGGGTAAGCCCTTCGGCAACAAGAATCTGCAGCTTTTTATATACAGATTCCGAACGCTCTTTGAAGCCGAATTCAACCAGCGGATAATCGGAGTTACAAAGAGTGAGAAGCCTTTTTCTTTTTATCGGTTCAATCAAATCGTCCGTTGCAAAAATTTCGTGACCCGGGTAAATATCAATCGGGATGTTGTGTTCTTTGATTTTTGCTTTAAGTTCTTTGAACGTGTCAACATAGAGCTTATCGAGATAGTTCTGATAAGAATTCGGAATGTTGCTGTGGGGGGTGACAATCATAGCTTTTGTTCCGCCGCCGGCAGCTATGCGAGCCATACGAAGAGACTCTTCAATATTATCTGAACCGTCGTCAAATCCCGGCAGAATATGACAGTGAATATCAACCATGGCGCACCTCCACTACTACATAATTATACACTATATATATTACTATAATAGAGATATTAAAGTCAACATAATATTATATATTTTTATTATTTTCCTTAATATATGACAGAAAAAAGCAAAAGAAAATGCCTGTACGGAATTAACCGTACAGGCATTGAAAACATTATTACGAATAGAAGATCTGAACTCCTGATGTAAACTTGCAATAATCAACAAAAGTGATTGGAGTCGGACAAGCTGATCCATCATACGCACCAAAGCAGGTGTTGACATCATAACCCATATCTTTAAGCATAGCGATAACTGCGTTCGTATCAGTTGAACTACCCGAGCAAGATGATGTGGAACCGGATATAGCGTTTGCATTAAGAACTGAAATTGTAGGTTTAGTATATTTACTCATTCTCTTAATCCTTTCTTAAATATTCAAAAAACTTTTTATCAAGTTAAAGAAATATACAAACTTTTCGATAACCCAATTTATGAATCTAATAAGCCAGCATTCGCTTGAGTCGTCTGCTGCGCCGTCATTAGTTTCGGGTTCATCTGTTGTATCGTTGTTATCATCTGCGGGGGTATCGGGTTCTGTGGGAACTTCGGGTTCTACAGGAACTTCAGGCTCTACAGGTTCAGTTAAAACAGGTGAGTCAGGATCAACGTCTCTTGCAACGGCAAACATCATAGCTTTTGCAAGTTCAAGATCAACGTCTGATGAGATTGAAGCGGGTTCAAAAGATTCGCTTGTTATCTTGATTGAGCCGATAGCAAGAAGAGTGCCGGGTGCTGTATTCTGAATAACAACTGTGCCGTTACCGTTAACAACAGCCTCTGTTATGTCATAATACATTTCTGTTTTACTGGTTATAGGTCTTGTGAATGTGTTAACTTTGAGTGTGGGAGTTCCTGAAGCAGCTCTGAGGCTTATCATAATACTTGTGCCGCTTGTATAGATTTGTTCAAAATCTTTGATTGTGAATGCTATACCGTTACCGCTTGTTGAAACAGTATTCTTTGCAAGATAGAGCTCATCCTTCGGACCGTGCAACTTGTATGAATCGAGTGAGATGTCGTATACGTCTGTGCCCTCAACATACGAGTTACCTGAAACATAAGCAACAATTCCGTTTCCTGTAAGTTTATCCTGTTCAAGAAGGTTGTTGATAACGTTGATATACGTTGCATTCTTTTCAGTTGCAACATAATAACTGTTAGCGTCATCTTTTGTGATGGGATTATAAACTCTTACTGAATCAATGTAGTTATCAAGCTTGATTTCTTCAGTTGATGCAGTTTCAACAACGCCGTCTGCAGGAGTAGCAGCACCCACACCGCCATTGAGAACTGAATCTTCATCAAACCATACAAGCTTGATTTCGCCTGATTCAAGAGCTTCTTCCATGCCCATCTCAATGAAAGTTGCGCGAAGAACTTCGTCATCATAAACAGAAGTTGTGCTTACTGTCATACCGTCTGTGCCGTCAAGAGCCTGAGGCTGAACGTTGTTGGGGTTCTTGATAGCGCCTGAATATGTGGGAAGATATGATGATGAAACCTGAACATAGTATTTAGCATAAGGAAGATCTGTTGCGTGAAGAATGGGAACCTGATAAAGGTTGCCGTTATCGTCGTTACCGTAGTTTACGTCGCTGTAATATGTATCGATAACGTAGGGTGAAAGGAATGCGCCTGTATCAAGATTCTTAACAGAAATAATGAATACGCCTGTTGTAGGTCCGCAAACGCTGTTGAGATCAAAACCTGTGCCCTTAAAGGTGAATTCCATAATATTTGAGCTTCTGTTTGTTGAATCAACAGTTACTTTGTATGCCGAACCGCCTGAATAGTTATTGGTGTTGTAATAGCTTTCATCATAACCGTAAACGGCATCTGTTGCATTCTGATTTGCGTTTGTTGCTGTTCCGTCAGTTTTCCAGCTGTTGCTTGTTGTTGTTTTTGCTGTGAAGAACGTGTCTTCATAAAGAACGTTTGATGCGGGAGCAACGGTGATTTTGTTTTTGATTGTGGTTGTGGTATCGTCGGCAGTGACTGATGTGAAATAATAGATTTCTTCAACGCCGTCAACAGCAACCGTGGGTGTGTAGGTAACGGTATTGTTGCTGAATGTGAATGTACCGTAAGTGCCGTTGACTGAATTGCCGGGAGTTGATGTGCTGTCAGCCGCAATGCCGAGGAAGGTTTTTGAAGTTGTCTTCAATTTGTTATAGGTTTCGTCGTTTGAAAGGGGAGAGATTGCAATGGGAGTTGCAAATTCAATAACAGCAGTGTCGCTTACGAGAGCAGTGTCATTGATACGCCACTTTGAGGTGAGGAAAACGGTTGAAGTCTGAGTGACCTTTGTTGTTTCGGTAACCAGATTACCGCTTTCGTCATACCAGCCGAGGAAGGTGTGATCTGCTTTTTCGGGAACGGGGAGAGCGCCGAAGGTTCCGCCGATTTCCACAGTCTTGTTAACAGGCTTGACGTTGATATCAATGCCGTCGTGCTCATAAACACGGATGTTGTTGAAGGTTGTGACGTTACCGCTGTTGTTTGAATCAACACGGATTACAGCTCTTGTTGCACCTGCGGGAGCAGTGAATATCTGAGTTGTGTTGCCGCCGCCGTTTGCCGCAAATCTGTTTCCGCTGTCAGAGAAGCCGATGCCTTCGCCGCTTGATGTGTTTGAATCGTAGAAGAAGATGTAAACATCCCAGGCGTTACCTGTGACATCAGCCTCAACCTTATACTGCTTGCCTGCGGTTACAGGGAAGAAGGGTGAAGTTGAAGAAGCTTCGCCCGAACCTGTGTTACAGGTGATTGTGAAGCCTGTGTCGGTTACGTTGGAAACGGCGCCGTTGCTTGCTGTTTTGTTCCATGCTCTGAAATCAATAAGGTTGTCGAATGTGACGTTGATTCCCGAAAGCTTCCATACCGCATAGAGGGTAACGGTGCCTTTATCTTCGGTTGTGAGCTTGCTTACGGTCTGACCGAGTGTATACTGTGCGGTGGTTGCGTTCTTGTTATCTGACCAACCGATAAGGCTGTGTCCTGCTTTAGTGAAGCCTTCTGTGGGCAGAGTAACGCTTTGAGCGTATGTAACTGTCTGGCTTGCGATTGAACCTGTACCGCCGTTTGCGTTAAAGACGATTGTGTAGCTGAATTCGGTCCATACGGAGTAAACAGTCAGATGATTTTTCGCAACACTTGAACCTGATACGGTGTTTCCGTCTGCGTCAACCCACTTAACGAATTTGTAACCGGGTCTTACGGGCGTGATGAGTGTGCCGTAGGAAGCATCTTTTGCATAAGTAGCTTCAGTCTTTTCGTATGTTGCATCTTCATAATAGTGAGCTGAATCGATCAGCCTGATATTTGAGAAGGTTGATTCGCAGGCGTTGTTGGTTGTGTTACCGAAGCGGAAGCCAACCTGAGTTGTTGTTGCGCCTGTTGTGAACTTGATTGCGTAGTGGGCTGTACCCGAAGATTTCTGATAGTTACCGATATGGGCGCTGGATTCTGTTTTTGCAGTCCATGAGCCGTTGTTTGTTTTTACCTGAATATTTGTTGCCTTTTCGGAGCTTGCGTTGCTTGAATTATAGAAGAAAAGGAATGCCTGAGATTCAACGGTTGTTGTTACGTCATATTCAAAAACGTATTCTGTGTTGGGGTTAAGAGCGATCTTATAGAAATTATTGCTTGAGCTGTATTCTGTATAAGTTTCGCCGTTTGTGATAGTGCCGTTTTTGATGATGATTGTGTTGTTTCCATAAGAAACATTACCGCCGCCAACAACAGCCTGGTTGCCACTGTGCTGTGAGAACTCAAGGGAGCTGAAAAGGTTGTCGTATCTCAGAACAAATTTCAGAGCGTCGTTAAGCTCTTTCTTTGCCTGGTCGATTTCTTCCTGAGTTGAGGTGGGGTCACCGAGAACCGTTGCGGCATTCTGAAGCTTTTCGTTAAAGAGGGGAGTGCCGTCGGTTTTGCCGTAGCCTTCCATTACCGCATCACGAAGCTCGCTCTTATCGGTTATCTTAATCATAACCGAAGCAACTGATGTACCGTAAGTACGGTCGCCGAGGTAGTTAGCCTTACCCTGTGAGAATGTGTGGAGATACTGACCGTCCATGGAATCCGATACGGCGTAATCGGGAACTATGACCTGTCTGTACGGAGTGTTGTAGCCTGTTTTTTTCCAGTCACTGATGTAGCCGTTGCCGACAAGTCCGTCTGTTGACCATCCGCTGGGTGATGACTGAATATCTGAGTCACCGCCGCCGCTGGGGTTGAAGGATTCTGCCGTTCCCAGGGTATATCTGGTGTAGTATTGTTTAAGAGCGTCGTTTCTGCCGCTGTGAACGTGAAGAACGTCATAACCGAGTTTAAGGTTGGGAATCTGGTTTGTGTTTGAATAACGTGACTGGTCGATAGTCAGCAAACCGAGATAGCTTCTGGCTCTTGAATGGTCATTATTACCAACGGAGGTCTGCATAACATAAGCTGTTGCATCTGTGGTTACGTTGATATGGTCGTTTGAAGTGTTGTCCGTGGATGTTGTGGTCATTTTTTCGGGATAAACAAGCGGATCCTGCTTGAAGTAACCTGAACTTTTGGAACCGTTTTTACCGATATAAACATTACCGCCGATGGGGGTCAGAACATGTGAACCGTCGGCATCGGTTACCATTGAGGTTGCGCCGGTAATCCAGGTGCCTGTTTCGTTGTTATCGTTGTCCGATTTTTTGGCTTCTGCAACGGCACCGACGGTGTATTCGGGTGCATACAATACGGTGTAAGCCGTGTAGGTCTTGGTTGTGTTGTCATTCTGGGTGACGGTTATTTCCCACTTGGCGGTTGCTATTTCGCCGTGGCTCAGACCCGTTGTCTTGAAGCGCAGACCGTAGGTTTCATCCGCTATGTAACTTCTGTCGGCAGGATATGAAATTGTCTGACCTTCAACAACTGCGCCTGATGAAAGGTTATATAATTCAATGTCATCAGAGGGGTTTGTTACGTTTGTAACCTTAACACTGAATGTTTTTGCATCAAGAGCATAGAGACCGACATACATTTTGTCGTTTGACTCCGCAACTGTTTCGATAATATTGAAGTCGTTCAGAATGTTGTTGACATAATACTGACCGTCTTTGTTGTTTGCAGGGTTGAGGTAAACGGTTTCGGGAACTGCAATTTTGGTAGCATCCTTTTCGGCATTTTCCTCGTTGGTCTTTGCAAGTCTGAAGTCCTCACGGATTTCATCGGCAGTACCTGTTGAAACGTAGTAAGTGTAGGTGATGGGAGTGTAGCTCTGGAACTCCATTCTGCCGACGGGTGCGATATATGAGGTGTGCATTTCCGCTGAAGGATTAAGAGTTTCTGCGTGTCTGTAATTTTCAATGTGTGTGTAAGAACTCAGAGTGCCTGCTTTTTTGGCTGCGATATATTCACCGTCTTCTGTGTTGCCGTATTCATCTTTTGCGTTATACTGACTTTCCTTATATTTCGGAAGGAAGCAACCGTAGGTGAAGTCTGTTACGCCGGGAGAATAAATACCGATACCGAAGCTGTCTTTATCTTCACTGGCTGTGAAAGCTGCCCAGTTTTCGTAACAGTCAACGTCGTTGTCAACATTCTTACCGTTGGGGGCGTAATTTGCATAGTTGGGATTGATACCCCAGAATTCGGGCTCTTCTATGTTCTGAGCACCTGTGGTTGTGGTGTCGCTGCTGTAGGAATCATTTTTGAATTGAGTCTGAGAAGCTTTCCATGCATTGTCTGCAGTGACGTTGTTATAAACATAGTGGTTAAGAGGCTCGATTGTGTAGAATGCGGGAAGCTCCTGGTCGGTTACGTTTGAGGGGTAGCCTGAATAGTCAACAAATCGGCAGGTGCCCTGAATCAGACCTGCACCGAGATCGCTGTCGCTTGTTGTGAAGGTGTACCATGCTTCCATGTATGAGGGTGTGTTCCATGCAGGGTCATTTTTTTCCTGACCGTAGTCAATGGAGTTTTTACCCCAGTCAAGAGGACGTGTCTTAACGTAAATCTGGTTATGAGTGATTCTGTAATCGATAACCTTACTTGATTCGCCGCCGTTACCGGTGATGATGCTGTCAAGGTTACCGCCCTGAACAGGGTTGTATTTCCATGGGGTTCCGTTATAGTCACCCATTACGAAGGGAGCCTGATCTGTGCCGTAATATGACTGCTGAAGGTAACGACCTTTATCGTTGGTGTTGATAAGGTTAACGCTTTCAACAGTGGCAATTGCGCCCTGGGGCAGCTTGTCTTTATAGTCAACCTTGGTGATGGTTCTGCCGTTTTCTGTGTATGTTGCCGCCGTAACGGTGCTTTGGGTGGCGGTTGAACCTTCAAGACATTCAATGTAAGAAATAACACCGCCGAAAGCAAGGTCAATACCAACCTTATACTTATCGTTTTCGTAATACTGAACGGTGCTTGAGGGAACGGTAGCGCTGATTGTTGAAAGAGTATAAAGCTCAAAATTGCCGTATTCTTTGTTAAGACAGGTGAACTCAATTGTCATAACGCCGTAATGGTTATGGCCTACGAGGAAGTTGTCGATATAAGAAGCGAAGCTGCCGTTGTCTGAAGGCTCAAGGAAGAATTCTTCGGTATCACCGTCAGGTCCGTCAAAGGTGATGACACCTCTTACATACGAATCGGAATAATATGTGATTTCGTAGCGGTTGAAAGCTGAGGGTGCGGTGTAGTCGATGGTATATTTGTTGTTTGCAACCTGAACGCTCTGTGCGGCACCGTTAACGGTTATGCTTGACTCGTTGTGAGAGCTTACAGTAACGTTGAATGTAACGGTTTTTCCGCCGTATTCAGCGGTGATTGTCTGAGTTCCGGCAGTAGTCAGGTATTCGGGCGAGCAACGGTAGCCTGATGAAACGTTGAAGGTGCTGTCGCCCATGGTTGCTTTAAGAACAAGACCTGCGGGGTTAAACTTTTCGCCCACGGTGTAGGTGACTCTTGTGGGCATTGTTGCAACCGCAAGGCTGTCAACAGCAGGTTCAAATTTGGGGTAAACAGTCAAGCTGTCATAGTGAACGGGTGTGTTGGCATCAATAAGGTCGCCTGTTCCGTTTTCACCTGTGTACCAGCCTGCGAAAACATAATTATCGGGGATATCGTTGGGAACGGGAAGTCCGTTACCGTAGGTTTCGTTGCCGCCTGTGTAGGTGAAAACCTGACGGTGGATATCAACGGGCTTTTCGCCTGTTTCTTCAAACAAATTGTATTCGCTGATATCGGTTTCGTAAACTTCGATGTTGCCGATTGATATGTAAGATCCGGGTATGTAAGTGTATATACCGAAAACAATCTGGAAGTATTTGACGTCAATATCAGAGGGGGTTGTGAAAGAAATACAGTTTCTGGTTGCGGTGTTAGGATAAGTTTCGGCATAGGAACTGGTCCAGGTTTTATTTGAGTCGTACCAGGGAATAAGAAGTTCAACCTGACGTGTGCTCGTTACACCGCCGCCAAAGCCGGTGATGTCATATGTGATGGTATATGTTTTACCTTTTTCGGCAGGAATAACAAAAGCAGAAGTGTCGGTAAATGCACCCAGGTCGAAGTATGTCAGACCGGGCCAGTCGCTTTTGGTAGCAGTGAGGGTAAAACCTTGGTTGCTTGTGTCTTTCGTTAAAGTAGCACCGTTGTAATAACCGTTTATACCACCGTTGTTTGTACCTGATGTGGCTGCCCATTTGTCATAATCAAACAGGTTATTGCCTAACAGATGAGATTCGCAGACAACGATGTTTCTGAGGCTGGCACTGCCCACACCGCCGACATTGAATCTTATCTGGATACGGTCTGTATTCGCAGGCGTAACAAAATCGTGTCTGAATTTATAGGTGGGATCAACTTTTGAGTTATCCTGGTTGATTTCACTTTCAGACGAGGTTGTAATATGAGATATGTATTTGTTTTCTGCATCAAAATAGAAAATCAGAAGATAAACACTTTTGCTGTTGGAATTAAAGGTTTCATAATAAATAGAATATTCGGTTTCGGGCTGAACATCGACTGTGTATAAACCGGCATTTCCCGCAGGGTCGGTGAACATTGAGAAACCTGTATGAAGCTCACCGCCGCCTGTGTTATTCAAGGTCATGGTGTTGTTAACCAGGTCGGTTGTAAGAGTACCGTTGCCGGCGGATGTAATCTGACCAGAAAGTGAGTTTGCCCAATCGTCAAAACGGAAAAGGTTATCTGACTGTTCTTCAACAACCTCGCTGAGCTTGATGGTATCGATTGTGGCATTTACCGAGCTGACACCGGGGTGGGTTACTGAGGTATCACCGACGGTGAAACGAACCTGAATGTGAGTTGCGTTGGCAGGGGTTGTGAACACAAAGCTCTGGTCCCCGGCTTCGCTAACAGAGAAGTTAATATGGCTGATACATTTGTTTGATGAGTCAAAGAAGAAAATATACGGGAAGAATGCCTTTGAAGTTCCCGAGTATTTGAAAGAGAATTTATAATCGGTGTTCGCCTTGACATCAATTTCATAATAGCCTGCGTTCTGAGCACCGTTAGTGGCACTGTTGGAGAAAGCCGTATAAAGTTCTCCAATTGACATATCGGTTTTGGCCATTGTGATGCTGCCGTTATTGACGTTGATGTCAATAGTACCGCCTTCACTTGCATCTTTGCCCGATATAGGTGTGCCGTCTTTGATGAGGGTTGATGAAAGAGCGTTGTTTGCCCAGTTTTCAAACAAAAAGAGGTTGTTGAAACCAAGCTCAACCGTAACGTTCTGTGCCGCCGACGAATAAATCATTGCAACGGTCGGAATGAGCATTGCAACCGTAAGCAGCAAAATGACTATCTTTTTTGCGTGTTTTTTCATAAAGTTACCTCCATAAAATTTGCTGAGAAAATCTATATTAAATCCAAAAATTGTTTTTGAAATTATTTTCGGATAATGATTTTTGATGTTTTGACGAGTTTTATTCGCCTCTTTCAAGGGGGAGTTTAATCCCTTCCGCAGAGCTAACCGCTCATAAATTCGTCGCATAATTTTTTGTATTCCGCCGCTTTTTTGCAAACGTATTCGGGAACCGTTCCGAATTCGTTATTCTCTGCAAGCGGTATCGCCGCGCACATATCGCAATATTTTCTGAATTCACAGGTTTTGCATTTTACGGGCAGATAAATATTTTCTCTTGATTTTTTGACGAATTCCCAGGCGTCGTTGAAATTGCTTATTTCAACCGCAGGTTTCGTCATCATTCCGCAGGGGGTCATTTTGCCGTCCCAGGTTACCCAGAAGGTGCTCTGACCTGCACGGCAGGGGATTTTTTCACCGCCTTCGGATGGCACAGGGTCTGCTTTGCGTTTTTCTTTTGCTTCGAGATGCCGTTTCAGCTTTTCTTGACCCATATCAGCCAATCGGCAATCGAAATGAACTTTTGCCGCTTCTTCGGGAGCCATTCTCTCGGATTCGCCGCCTATTCGTGCAGGCGGGAACATATAGGTTACCGATTGAATCGGAAGCTCAAGATTTTTTGCAAATTCAAAAATCTTTTCAGCATCGTGGGCGTTATATTGAGTAGCCGTGAAATTAAGCTTCACTCTGACGCCTGCTTGCTTGAGCTTGGTTATCGCTTCGATTACCTTTTCGTATGCCGCTCCGTTGCCGCAAAGGTTGCGATAAGTTTCTTCGGATGCACCGTAGAGGGTAATGTTCAGTCTTTGCGGCGGATTTTCAGAAAAGAACTTAACTTTTTCATCGTCAATCAAAAGGCCGTTGGTGTTGACCGATACCAACAATCCGGTTTTTTTGGCGTGAAGATAAATTGCTTCAAAATCTTTTCGCAAAAGCGGTTCGCCACCGGTCAGCAAAACCATAAGCATTCCGGCGCTCTTTGCTTCCTCGGCAAGGTTTATCCACCATTCCGTGCTTTTTTCTTGCTTTATTGCTTCGCAGTCATTTTCCTTCCGATGAACGTAACACATTTTGCAATTGAAAGGGCATCGGGAGGTAAGCTCAAAAGCACCCGAAAGGGGAATTGATTTTTCGTCTGCTTTTGAAAACAGATTCATTATGAAGAGATCATAGTCCAATCCCAATTCAGAAAACACCTCCGTCGAGCAAAGTTTTTTCGAGCAAGATAACCGCATTTTCATCGGGAGTGCATTCCAATGAATAAACGGGAACGGTTTTCAGCAGCTCGATAAGCAAATCAACAATCATTTTTTGTTCATTCGGAGCGATAAGATCAAGATAGATGTTTTGCAGAACTTTTTGTAATGCATCAATTCCCGACAGACGTTTTATACTGTTGGTTTTTGATTGACCGAGCAAAACGATTGCGCCGAGCGGAAGAGTTTTGTTTTTGCAAATTCCGCTTGTTCCGCAGAACGGAGCGCCGCAGGCGTAAACGCCGTTTTCAACAAGAACGCCTGTCTTATCACCGTTGATTATCTCTGCTCCGCGATGCTTTTCCCAAAGAGCAGCCTGGGTACTTTTACCCGTGCCGCAAGGTGCGGAAAAGAGGATTGCTTTGCCGTTAACTGAAATGAACGAGGAATGAATAAAAAAAGCGTTGTGGGCAAGCAGAAGCTGAGCCAATGAAATTGAAGCCCACATATATCGGTTGTCCATCATAATAGAGAAG